>JBBSMR010000206.1:0-1538 GCA_038233095.1 Euzebyales bacterium | reverse complement strand
CTCGCGGTAGTTGTGGAGCAACGCCTCCCGCATCGGCAGCGGCGCCGCAGCTCGTCGGCGGCGGGCGTCAGCGGCTGCCTTGTTCCTCTCCGTCACGCACACATCATCGTCGCCGCGCCCTGATCGGGCGCCGCCGCCCGTCGGATGGTGCCTGAGCGTCTACAGGGCAGGCCGCGTGGTGTGGGAGAACGTCGAGGAGGGCGAGCCTCCGGCACATGCTGGGCGTCAGTGAGGTCCGTCGGCTGATGGGACTCGTAGCGCGAGGCGAACTGTCGGCTGTCAGGTCACTGGATTGGAGGCCCGGCTACGGAGGGTAGGTGCCGTTCCTCATGGTCACCGGCCAGGTGATCGCACCCGCCAGGCCGCGGACGCCTACGGCGGGGCGGGTGCGAGCACCTCGGTCGGCCTCCGCCGGCTTAGAGCCGATTTTCTGGCTGAGTGGGTCGGTGATCGCACATGCCGATGAGCGGACGGGCGACTGCTCGGGGCTGCTGGGACGGGGACGGGCTAATGGCTCACCCATCTACGAGTGACGCTCACATCCTGGCGAGCGCTCCAGCACCTCGTCCCGGTGCTTGGCGGTCTTCATCCACGTCGGCAGAGACCACGCCAGATTCGCCGGACCCTCCGGGCGCTCCCTCAACGTAGGACTCCAGGTAGGCGAGGTGGTCCTCATTGTTGGCCCCATCAGATCGGCCCATGCATAGTCGCCGTCGAGCCAGTCCAGGTACTGCGAGGCGCTGTGGAGCGCTGCTTGGACATTCGGGCTTGCCAGGTCGACTGGCGGTCGAGCCACGGTTGTGGTGTGTGAAGCGGTCGCCAGGTGATCCGGTGGTTCCACGTTAGGCGCTGAGGGCGGCTGTGGGTGGCGGTTCGTCGGTGCCGCGACCAGCGCGCGGGGAGCGGCTTCGACGTCGAGGCGCTCGAAGAACTCCACCTGGCTGGGCACGCCACCACGCTTGGCGGCAGAGGACCGCGTAGGAGCGAGGCCCTCGGGAAGGGGCAGGTCATGCTGCTGACCCTCCTGGTCATCGTCGTCGTCTCCGGTGCGCTCGTTGCCGGCGCGGCGCTGGGGATCTACGGCGGCCTGTCGGACGAGGCCGAGGGCTTCCTC
The DNA here is from genome assembly GCA_038233095.1 of Euzebyales bacterium. Lineage (GTDB taxonomy): Bacteria > Actinomycetota > Nitriliruptoria > Euzebyales > Egibacteraceae > JBBSMR01. The sequence goes on along the minus strand of JBBSMR010000206.1, from coordinate 424 downwards.
CTCGCCCTCGCCGGCGGCGCGCTGCTGATCTCCGCCGTGCTGGAACTGATCGAACCGGCGACGAAAATGGCACCGGTCTGGGCGGTGCTCCTTGTCGTGCTGGTGGGGGCTGCCGCCTTCAGCGGTCTCGACTATCTCGTCGACGAGCGCTGGGGCTCCGGCAACGGAGGTGGGCTGCTCGCCGCGATCACCTTGGACGGCATCCCGGAGAACCTTGCGCTGGGCGTCGCGCTGATCTCGACCGGGCCGCTGCAGGTCGCCGCCCTGTCCGGCTCGATCCTGTTGTCCAACCTGCCCGAGGCGGCCGGCGGCGCCAAGGCCATGTCCGGCGGCGATCGCTCGGACCGCGCGGTGTTCGGCCTGTGGGGAGCGACCGCGGCGCTGCTCGCGCTCGCCGCGCTCGCCGGCAACCTGCTGCTGTCCG
>JBBSMR010000205.1:0-1539 GCA_038233095.1 Euzebyales bacterium | reverse complement strand
CGATGACCGGCCCGACGCCTGGGACCGCTGGGGATGACGGGCCTGCTCGACACCAGCGTGCTGGTGGGTCTGGAGCAAGGTCGTCTTTCGCCGGCCCTGCTGGCCGGCACAGGCGTCGATCTGCGTCGTGTCCGTCGAAGAGCTCTGGCTGGGCGTCCTGCGCGCAGATGCTGCCGTTGCTGCTCGCCGCCGCGAGACCTACCGCCGGGCCGTCGAGGGCTTCGTTGCCATGGAGATCGAGGTTGCCGTGCCCCAGATGTCGGCCGTGCTCCGTGCGGAAGGCCGCTCGCGCGGTCGGCGCTACGCGTTGGCTCAAAGCCTGATCGGCGCCACCGCGCGGGTCCACGGGCTGCCGCTCTACACCCAGGACGACCATGGCGGGCATGCTCGGCGTCGACGTACGCATGGTGTGAGGGTGGGCAGCTGATGGTGAGCCCTTTCGTCGAGCTCGAGGTCGATACGCCTTCCGGCGAGCGGACGGTCAAGGTGACCAACCCCGAGAAGACCTACTTCACCGGGCTGCCGGAGGGACGAGGCCGCAAGCTCGACCTCGTCGAGTACTACCTCATCGTCGCCGACGGCATCGTGCGCGCCCTGCGCGAGCGACCGACGGTGCTCAAACGCCACCCGGGCGGGGCGGAGACGCCGCCGATCTATCAGAAGCGGGTGCCCGACAACCGCCCGCCGTGGCTGGAGACGGTCACCGTGGCCTTCCCCAGCGGGCGGTCGGCGACCGAGTTGTGCCCGGTCGACGTCGCCCATGTCGCCTGGGCGGCGAACAGCGGCTGCCTGGACTTCCACCCGTGGCCCTCGCGCCGGGCCGATGTGGAGAGCCCGGACGAGCTGCGGATCGACCTCGACCCGATGCCCGGCACCGGCTGGCCGGAGGTGATCGAGACCGCCCTCGAGGTCCGGGCGGTCTTCGAGGAGCTGGGCTACCTGGCCTTCCCGAAGACCAGCGGCAGCAAGGGCGTGCACGTCTACGTCCGCGTCGCCCCCGTGCACACCTTCACCGAGCTACGCCACGCCGCCCTCGCGGTGGCGCGCGAGGTGGAGCGCCGGCGCCCTGACCTCGCGACCGCAAAGTGGTGGAAGGAGGAGCGGGGGGAGCGGGTCTTCCTGGACTTCAACCGGATGGCCCGCGACCAGACGATCGCGAGCGCCTACAGCGTGCGGGCGCGGACGGAGGCGACCGTCTCGGCGCCGGTCACCTGGGCGGAACTGCCGGACTGCGAGATCGCCGATTTCGACATCTGGACGATGCGGGAGCGCTTCGCCGCACTCGGCGACGTGCACGCGGCGATCGACGACGTGGCGCATGACCTTGCGCCCTTGATCGAGATGTACGACCGGCAAGGTGACGGCGAGGCGCCCTACCCGCCGCAGTTCCCGAAGATGGAGGGCGAGCCGCTGCGCGTACAGCCGTCGCGCGCCAAGTCCAGGTCCCGTCCGGAACGCGACCCCGCCGAACCCCTTGATTGATCAACGCGGCACTTGGGACGGTTCTCGCTCCGCCGAACCGCACCAAGTACGGCGTTG
>JBBSMR010000204.1:0-1560 GCA_038233095.1 Euzebyales bacterium | reverse complement strand
CTCAGGATCGTGGGGTACGAAGAGCTGCACCGAGCCGAGCCCCATCGGCCCTTCGCGCAGCATGGTGCGGGGGACCACCTGCCAGCCGCGGAAGTCGCTCACCACCCAGGCCTCCGCCTCGCGCTGGCAGAGCGTCCCTGGCGGGAAGTCCCACAACGGGCGCTCCCCCCGCCGCGGCTTGTAGATGGCATGGGTGCCGTCCTCGGGTGCGCCGACCTGGACGAGCAGCGTGTGGTTGCTCGCGTTGGCGACGAAACCCCGCACCGTCAGCTCGGCGGTGGCCAGCAACGTCCCGACCGTGTCAGACGGTGAGGGGGCCATGGCCGTTCATGGTGACGCACGTGTGGCCGAGGACGGGATCGATGGGGCGACCGCAGAAACGACAGCGTTCACGCGCCCCCGCTTCGACCGCGAAGGCGGCGTGGGCGGCCAGCGCGACGAGCTGCTCGCGCGCCATCGCGAACCGGACGACACCGGCCGTCTCCTGCTCGTCCTCGTCCTCGACGAACTCCTCGGCCTCGAGGACGAAATGCTCGCCCTCCTCGTCGGTCCCGAGGCTCATCGAGCCGGCACGCCACAGCTCCTCGGCGCCCTCGCGCAAGCGCTGACTGGCTTCGTCCAGGTCGTCGGGCGTCACGGTCACCCCCACCCGCCCGAGCAACTCCTGCGCGAGCTCGGCGAGCACGCGTACCTGCGCCTTCTCGACCAGGAGCGAGACGAGCCGGCCGTCGCGTGCGGCCTGGATGGAGAAGGTGCGCCGGCCCGGCTCCCCCACGGCTCCCGCGGTGATCCAATCGACGGGCTCGAACGCGAGCGACTCACCCACGGGCCCGGTCCTTCTTGCGTCGGGGCGGCGGGGTGCCGAACGCCTCGCGTCGCAACGGTCCGGTGTCGTTCATCCGCAGCAGCGTCGGGCGCTCGCCGGGACCGAGCGCGAGCGCCGTCACCGAGGCGGGATCGACATGGAGGCGTTGAAAGAGGTCGAGCGGCTGACCGAGATAGAACGCGACCAGGGCCTTGATCACGTCGGCGTGGCTCACCGCGATGATGGCCGCCCGCTTGTGACGGGCGACGAGCTCCTCGACGGCCGCCACGGCCCGCAGCTGCGCGGCCCGGATCGTCTCGCCGTCGGGGAACGTGACGAGGGACGGCCGCGACTGGATGACCGACCAGAGCTTCGTGCGAAAGAGCGGCTTCAGGGGACGGTCGGTCCACCGCCCATAGTCGACCTCCAGCAGCCCGTCGCACCGTTGAGGGGTGAGTTTCAGCGGTTCGGCGACGAGCTCCGCGGTCTGCCAAGTGCGCGCGAGCGGGCTCGCATACACCGCTTTGACCCCCAGGCCGACCAACCGATCGGCGGTCGCCCGCGCCTGCTCACGGCCACGATCGTCGAGCGGCGCCTCGGTCCGTCCCCCCAGACGCGCGCCGGTGGCGGCGGTCACGCCGTGACGGATCAGCAACAGTGTCGTCATGGTGCCAGGTCGCGCTTTCTCCTCGGCGGTGCCCGATAGCCTATCGACGCGGCACGCAGACCTCCCAGCACGCCCGGTAGGCTCGGCG
>JBBSMR010000203.1:0-1567 GCA_038233095.1 Euzebyales bacterium | reverse complement strand
CTCGGGCGGCTGGCGGGGTCCTTGCGCGCGTCCACCGTCAACCTGATCGCTCGCTCCCGAAGCTCCTCCGGGTACTTCCGCGGTGCTGCCATCCTTGATCCTCCGTGGCTTGATGGTCTCCATCAAACCCGGCACGAGACAGTTGCCCTTGGTTTCGACGATCGGACGCTGGCCGCCGACCCGCTCGGCGACCAGGTCGGCATACGCCACCTCGCGCTCGACGGTCCAACCGTCGGCCAGCAGCCAGCGCTCGGAGACGTCGATGACCTCCGCCTCCCCGCATGGGGAAGATGACGAGCACGGCCGTTCCGAGCGCATCTGAACGCAATCCCGCAGGACCCGGCCTCGAGCGAGCCAAGCTGACAGCCGTCGCAAACGGTGCGAAGGCCCGACGCGCGTCCGGAACGACGCTTGCCCCGTCAGCGCCGGCCTCACGATGATCCTGTCAGGCCAGAGCGGGCTTCGAGGGGCCGTCGATGTGGTCGCTGTGCGAGGCCGCGCGCCAGGGGGCAACGTCTGCGACAGGACGGGGCAGCCAGCCGGGAGGGCTTCAGCCGCACTGCCACGTGAAGGAGACCTCGCTGAGGTCGCCGCGGTCGAGGTCGTCGTGCCGGGCGAGCCAGTACAGCTTCCCGACGTCGCCCCACATCATGTCGTTGTCGCTGTCGATCTGAACGAGCAGCGTCCAGCGCTTGGCCTCCGCAGCGCGACGCCGGTCCGTCCCGTCGTTGCCGAGGTCGAGCACGGCGTCAGCGACCTCGTTCTCCACCGGACCCTGGTCTGGCCATGCCCAGCCGCCGATCTGGTGCATGGGGTCGTTGCCGTGCATCTCGAACAGTGAGTGGGCGAAGTCGCCGGTGTTCACCGGGTGGTCCATGAAGCTGCGATCGTCCTGAGCCGGCTCCATGAACTCCGCGCGCAGCGCAGGGTGCTCCCAGTTCGGAAACGTCACCGTCGGCCTCGCCGTCAAGAGGAACTCGCCGAACAAGGGCACGTTCTCCGGCGCCGTCATGAGCACGCACTGGTCTGGGTCGTCGGTCAGGTGCAGGAGGCGCTGGCCGGCGAGCGAGGCGGTGTCCCAGGTGCCCACGATGCCCTCGAAGTCGTCGTAGCTGCCGTCGAAGTAGAACATCAGGAACCGACCGGTGCGCGGCAGCGCGATGTCGAGTGCCGCGTCCGTGGCAGCGAGCGCGGCGAGATCGATTTCAACGATGTAGCTCAGCGGGCCGTGACCGTCCCAGACCGGCCACGTGAAGTCTGCTGGGACGAGCGGGGCGCCACCACGGCGCGCGACCGTCGTCTGTCCCGGCTGCGCTGCGGCGAGGCGGATGGCGGGGCGGAGCAGCGCGAACCAGCGGGCGGCGATGTCCGGCTCGAGGTGCAGACCGGCGAGGCGGTGCACGTATGAGGCGTCGCCTTCCCCGTCCCGGCGGGCCGTGAGGATCGGCTCGAGGCGCGGGTTCCGCGGCGCCGCCACCGCCTCGGCAGGGGATGAGAAAGCAGGCGTCCCGGGGGCGGGCTGGGCGGCGCGGCCGCGGAGCAGGCGTCGGAGCATGACCGCGAGTGT
>JBBSMR010000202.1:0-1627 GCA_038233095.1 Euzebyales bacterium | reverse complement strand
GAAGGGCTGTCGGCCACCGGGCTTACCCCTGCTCGCCGTGCGCCGTCTGTGCGCTCGTGGGTGCTACCGGATGGCGCCCAGTGTCGAGGTGCTGGGCGGGGCGTCGCCGAAGGGGTCGTACGCGCGCTCGCCTGACGCGATGTCGCGATGGCGAGCGAGCAGCCGACTAACGAGCTCATCGGCGTCCTGCGCGACCGACCGCGGCCAGCCGTACGCCGCGACGACCGCCTCGTCGAGCGCGCGGTGCAGCCGCTCGAGGTCGGTGTAGGCGCCTTCGTCGACGAGGTTGTAGAGCCTGGTCAGGCCGAACTCCCCGGCAGCGCAGATCTGCTGCCGCCGCGCGATGACGCGACGGCTCGCCTCGGCCACCCGGTCCCGCTGATCGTCGCTGACCGGGTACGGCCATGGGAACGTCTCGAACACCGTGGTCGGCGTGTAGCGGATGTCGCCCTTCAGCGTCGACGAGCGGGCCCAGGCCCAGCGGGCGTGCGCGTATGACGACAGCACACCTATCGCATAGTCGTCATCGAAAGTGAAGACGTTGACCAAGTCGCTGGGGCACGTCCACGGCTGCTGCCACGTAAGGAGCAGCCGCTTACCGACCCGATTGGCGGCGACAAAGCGGGATAGCGGTTCTAGGGCCCGACGCATGCCGGGACGGGGCTCACCAAAGATCCACCAACTCTCTCGGTATAGCCGGCGGTTGTTGCGCAGCCGGATGGGCTGCACTCGGTCGCGAACGATGTCGAGCGCCGCGGGCCAGCGCATTGCCTGTTCGAGGGACAGTTGCGCAAAGTCGATCACCCATCGCCGCGGCTGCTGCCGCGGGTCCTGCGCGATGTCCTCGCCGGTGAGGTAGGGGCGGACGACCGCGCGGTAGTCGGCTTCGGTGCTCGCGTGCAGCGCCGCCGCCTCATCGGCGGAGATGACGAAGCCGTCGCCGACGGGTATCGGCCCCTGGAAGCAGCGGCCACGGTTCGCCGGGAGGCGGACGACCGCACCGGTGGTGCGTTCGGTCGAGCGCAGCTCGGCGCTGATGCCGCTGACGGCCGTGCCGTCAAGGATGAATCCAGTGGGCGGCGTAGCAGGGCGCTTGACCCAGTTGACGAGGCTCACGTGCACCTTCGCCTCACCCGGCCACTTCTGCGTGGACACGGCCTCGGTGAGGACGCCGCCGTGCGCGACGACGTAGTCGAGGCTGGCGCCCCGGGCGCGGTTCTGGCTCACCGAGTTCGTGCCGACGAGGCCGGCCCGCTGTCCCGGCCGGAGGTGGTCGTGGGCCTTGCGGAACCAGTAGACGCAGTAGTCCTTGACGCCGACGCCGAACGCGTCCTGCAGCCACTTGATGTAGGCGTCACCGCGCGCACCGCGCAGATGTTGCGACCCGAGGAAGGGTGGGTTACCGATGATGACGTCGGCCGCCGGCCAGGGCATCGCCAGCGCGTCACCGACCTGGATACCGGAGAGATCGACGAGGGGCAGTGGGTTCTCGGCGACGCCGTATCGGTCGGCCACCTGCTTGTGGCCCATCCACAGCGTGACGCGAGCGATGAGAACGACACCGGGCTCGATGTCGATGCCGCGCAGGTTGTCTATCGGGTAGGAGGGCAGTTCACGGTCCGGGCGG
>JBBSMR010000201.1:0-1641 GCA_038233095.1 Euzebyales bacterium | reverse complement strand
GGCGCGGGAGCGGGTACTCGGTATTCAGCGCAAGCTGCACAAGTGGGCATCAGACGATCGGGACCGGAGGTTCACAGACCTCCACAACCTCGTCTGTGACCCGACCACGCTGTTGGTGGCGTGGCAGCGGGTCAGGTCGAACCGAGGGTCGCGCTCAGCGGGCGTGGACGGGCAGACCGCCCGCCATGTCGAGCAGGTGCTGGGCGTCGAGGAGTTCCTGGGCTCGCTCCGTCAGGAGCTGCGGTCCGGGAGCTTTCGGCCGCTGGCGGTCAAGCAGCGGATGATCCCCAAGCGCGGCGGCAGGCTCCGCCGGCTCGGGGTGCCGACGCTGCGCGACCGGGTCGTTCAGGCCGCTCTGAAGACGGTGCTGGAGCCGATCTTCGAGGCGCAGTTCGAGCCCTGCTCCTACGGGTTCCGGCCCGGACGCCGGGCGCATGACGCGATCGCCGAGATACACATGCTCGCGACCAACTCCTACGAGTCGGTTCTCGAGGCTGACATCGAGGCGTGCTTCGACTCGCTCTCGCACCCGGCCATTCTGGGCCGGGTGCGTCGGCGGATCGCGGACAAGCGGGTCATGGCGCTCGTCAAGGCGTTCCTCAAGGCCGGGATCATGAACGAGCTGGGCGACCTCGAGGAGACGGTCGCCGGCACCCCACAAGGCGGGATTCTCTCGCCGCTGTTGTCAAACGTCGCGCTGTCGGCCCTGGACGAGCACTTCGCCGGGGCGTGGCAGGCGATGGGAGACCGACGACAGCGGGAGGCCATCCGGCGGCGCGGCGGCGCGACCTACCGCCTGGTCCGCTACGCGGATGACTTCGTCGTCTGCGTCGCGGGCGGGCAAGGCCACGCCCAAGCGCTCGTCGCAGAGGTCGAGCAGGTCATCGCGCCGCTCGGCCTCAGGCTCTCACAGGAGAAGACCCGCGTCGTGTCGATCGACGAGGGGTTTGACTTCCTCGGGTTCGCGATCAGGCGAGTCCGGGGGCGTCACGGCCGGATGGTGATCCACACCTACCCGTCGAAGCGGTCACTCCAGGCCGTCAAGGCGAAGGTGCGCCAGATCACCAAGCACACCGGCCCCGACCAGGCACCCGACCAGCTCATCCACCGCGTCAACGCGGTGCTGCGGGGCTGGTGCGCCTACTTCCGCCACGGTGTCTCATCGGCGACGTTTGGCTACCTGCGCCACTACGCCTACTGGCGAGTGGTCGGCTGGCTGCGCCGCCGACACCGCAAACGGAACTGGCGCTGGCTGCGCCGCACCTACCTCACGGAGGGGTGGCCCGCCCACAACGGGGTGGAGCTGTTCAACCCGGTTTCGGTGCGCGTCGAGCGCTACCGCTACCGGGGCGCACGGATCCCGCCGCCGTGGGCGCGTGGCTACGTCGCCATGCGCGACCACGCCACAGCCATGGACCACCTGGAAGGACTGATCGCCAGATGAGCACCGGCATGCCCGTGGAGAGCCGGATGCGGTGGAAGCCGCACGTCCGGTTCGGAGGGCGGCCCGCGGAAACGGAGCGGCCCAAAGGCCGCCACCGCGCCGCGGGCCGACCCTACCTGGGCGGCAAGGCCGTCGACCAGGTCCGCCGCGCCGAGTACAACCGCCACGGGCGCTCGCACACCGGCAAGGGCACGTGG
>JBBSMR010000200.1:0-1659 GCA_038233095.1 Euzebyales bacterium | reverse complement strand
TCTCGGCCAGCTGGCCTGCTTTTACTCCGCCCGACTGGCCTGGTTTTGCTCCGTCGTTGACAATCTTCCGCCACCGAAACGCCCGCGCCAGCGCCTTGACCATGGCGTTGTCGACCCGGGGCCGCGGCGCCCACGGCGCTCCGTCCGGCGTCACCACCAGCTTCCGCCCGCCGCGCTTCCGGAACGTCAGCGGGATGTGGATGGTGATGACCTCTGCCGTTTCGTCGATGGTTCGGTCGCGATGATGCGTCATGTGGACTCTCCCCCGCCCAGCAGGACCTCCGCCAGCAGGTCTTCGACCGAGCCATCGCCCCTGAAGCCGATCGGCCCGCTCAGCCAGCGCTCGGGGATCACCGGGCAGTCCATGCGGACAAGATCGTCCTCCGGCAGATGCGCGCAGCGGCAGATCACCTCGACCTCCGGATCGGAATGGACTTTGAAGCCGCCATCGGCGCGGACGTCGATGACCACACGGTAGGGCCGGGTTTCCGAGCCGGGTCCCGACGTGTCGGCGCGCTGCAGCCGGCCCGGGTTCACGCCCAAGGCGGCAGCGGACGCACCGGTTGGCGGACGATCGCCCTCGTCGCTCACGCTGCGGCCCTCCGCGCCGCGCCGGACATCTCGCGCGCCAGGCTGGACAACCCGTTGGTCCGCAGCCGGACGCTGACGCCATCGACGCCGATCTCCACCCGCTCGACCAGCAACTGAACGATCCGCGCCTGCTCGGCAGGAAAGAGCTCGTCCCACAGCGGGTCGAGCTGCAGCAGCGCCTCCCGCGCCTCATCCTCGGTGATGTCGTCCTGCTCGGTCCGCGCCGCGCGCCACGTCCCGACGATGATCTCCGGCTGCCGGAAGACGCCGCGCAGCTGGTCGATGACCGCCGCCTCAATCTCGGCCGCCGGCACCCGCCCGACGGGACAGGCCTCCGGCCCGCGCTTCAGCACGTCCTGGCTGACATAGTACCGGTAGAGCCGGTTACCCTTCTTGGTGTGCGTCGGCGACATCGCCGCTCCGGTCGGGCCGAAGAGCAGCCCCTTCAACAGCGCCGGCGTCTGTGCGCGAGTTCGCGACGACCGGGTGCGGGCGTTCTCCGCGAGGATCGCGTGCACCTTGTCCCAGAGGTCCAGCGTCACGATGGCCGCATGCTCGCCCGGGTAGGCCGTTCCCTTGTGCACCGCGAGCCCGAGGTAGGTCCGGTTGTTCAGCAGATGGTAGAGCCAGCCCTTGTCGAAGGGCTTGCCGCTCGGCGCGTAGACGCCCTCGTCCCTTAGCTCCCGCGCCAGCACCGTCGCCGAGCCGATCCGGACGAACCGGTCGAAGATCGAGCGCACAATGGCCGCAGCCGGCTCGTGAACCACGAGCTTGCGGGTCTCCACCCGGTAGCCGAACGGCACGTTGCCGCCCATCCAGATGCCCTTCTGCCGCGAGGCCCTGATCTTGTCGCGCACCCGCTCAGCGCCGACCTCCCGCTCGAACTGGGCGAACGAGAGCAGGATGTTCAATGTGAGCCTCCCCATCGACGTCGTGGTGTTGAACGACTGGGTGACCGAGACGAAGGTGACGCCAGACCGGTCGAAGACCTCGACCAGCTTCGAGAAGTCCATGAGCGAGCGCGACAGCCGGTCAATTTTGTACACGACCACCACGTCGACCAGCCCC
>JBBSMR010000199.1:0-1725 GCA_038233095.1 Euzebyales bacterium | reverse complement strand
GTCTCCAGCCCATAGCGCTCCACGTCCCAGCTTGTCGAGATCGCCTCCTTCGGTCAGCAAGAGGTCGCCCGGCTTCAACGCGTAGTGCGGGATGTCGCCCGGCGAGATCGGCACCTCCTTGATCTCTTCCAACTCGAGCCAACCAGCTTTGACGTTCGCGACTCGTAGGTAGGGGACGCTGACGGCATGCGCCGGTGCTTTGGCTTCGTTGAGGGTCACGCCGGAGTGGATCGTGGCGACGGCCTTCAGGGGCAGGCGGGGAAGGCCGTGCACTACGGCGTCGGCAATTGAGCGCTCCGAGCTATCAAGGCAGGTAAGAGTGTCAGCAGCCACGCGAATCGCCGATCGAATGCGCTCATTCTCGCGGTCGAGGAAGGTAGCGATCGTGCGCTGGACCGCGAGTTCCGGCATCCATGCAATCCGGTACGAGTACACCGTCTCCATCAGTCGCGCGGTGCCATGAGCCGCTCGATCGATGTGCGCGTCCAGCTCGGCGCGACGTCCGACCAGTGCGTAGTAGACAAACGCTGGGTCGAACTCGGGCCGCAGCACAAGTCCGCGAACGTCCTGGTTGATCGCCGCATCGAACGGAAGCCGGGCCACAGGCAGCCCGTGGGCCAATGCCATGCCGCGCACAAGGACCAGCAAGGTCTGGCCGCCGGGCACGAGTCGCGAGTGCAATGCCGCGCCTTCCGCGGTCGTGAACTTGGTCGGCTCACGCAGGACGGTCTTATCGAAGTCCTTGCCAGACAGCCATGGGACGTCACCATCCCAATACTCCGCGCGCTCGCTGGGCGGCGTGCCTCCGCTGAACCAGCGGCCAAGGTCCTTGAGGCGCGGACCGGTCACCCCAGCACCGCCTCGATCGCCGCCCGGAACTCCCGCTCCAGCTCGCGGATCTCTGCCTTGATCTCCTCGCTCGGCCGGGGCTCGACCGGCTTGTGGAACAGCCGGGTCAGCGGGATCTCGTAGCCCTTTCGCCCCTCCGGGTCGTCCACGTAGGCGTCGGGCGCCCAAGGCAGCACCTCACGCTCCAGGTACGCGCAGACGTTCTCGGTCCACGGGATCGTCTCGGTGTCGCGCAGGTCTGGGTCGGGGATCACTCGGCCCTTCCTGTCCGTGAGCGGCTCAGCGTCCTGATCGCGCACGAAGCACTCCGCGGCGAGCGCCTTGAGCACCGGCGCGCCGACCTTGCCGAGCGCCGGCAGCAAGGCCGCCTTGAGCGCCGCCCGTGCCGCATCCTCGTCGGCGAAGGTGGCCGCCGGCACCCCGCGCAGCGCGGCGGCGGCCGCGGCACGCGACGCCTCGGGCACCTTGGCCAGCGGCCCGTCCTCTACCACGACCTGGGCCCACGTCTCGTCATCGATCACCCAGCGCCCGCGCAGCGGCCGGTCGACGGTCACCCGTCGGTAGGCGAAGAAGTCATTGGGCACCACCTTCACCCGCTCGCCATCGACGAGGGTGCCATGCAGCGCGGTGATCTCCTCGACCTGCCCGTCGCTGATCTCGCGGCGCTTCTCGCCCAGCGACTTGCGCATCCGCACCCACAGGTCGCGCGCGTCGATGAGCTGCACGAAGCCCTGGCGCTCGGGCGCCTTGCGGTTGGTCAGGACCCACACGTAGCTGGCGATGCCCGTGTTGTAGAAGAGCTGCTCGGGCAGAGCGACGATCGCCTCGAGCAGGTCGTTCTCGATGACGTGGCGGCGGATCTCCGACAGGCCGGAG
>JBBSMR010000198.1:0-1802 GCA_038233095.1 Euzebyales bacterium | reverse complement strand
CTCGTGCGCCTTGTCTACGGGCGCAAGACGAAGCGGTACGTCGAACGCGAGGTGGAGGCGCTTGAGCACACGGCCAAGGACCTGACCGACCGGACGTGACCCCCCGTGAAGAGCTCGTCAGTCGTGCCGTCGCCTGGTTCGCTGAGCACGGCGTGGGTGACACCAGCCTTCGGACCCTGGCCGCCGAGGTCGGTACCAGCCATCGGATGCTCAACTACCACTTCGGTTCCCGCGAAGGTCTACTCGGCGCCGTCGTCGAGGCAGTCGAGCGCGCCGAGCGGGACGCGCTCATTGACTTGTTCGCCGCCACGGACGACCCGGTCGAGGCCGGCGCCCAGTTCTGGTCCCAGGTCGCCGAACGCGCAGAGATCTTCGCGCCGCTGTTCTTCGAGCTGTCGACGCACGTCATGCGCCGCCGTCCCCACGCCGAGCAGCTGGGCACCTGGATGACCGCCGGATGGACGGACGCCCTGACCGAGGCCTTCACGCGATTCGGTCTGGACCGAGCAGCCGCCCGCACCCTGGCACTCCAGTCCCTGGCGATGTCACGCGGCCTGCTCTTCGAGGTCGCTGTGACCGGCGACCGCGCCGCGGCCGACGCCGCGATGTCGCGCTGGACTGAGATGGTACGAACCGAACTTGCAGCCGCCGAACACGAGGGCGCGAACCCGCAGGCTGGCCGCTAAACGGCTGACCTCGCGGGTCGCTCAGGGTGCCCAGGCGGCGTACAGCTCGTCATGCAAGGTGCCCTCGCGGGTCAGCCGTTGCGAGCGCTTCATGCGCGAGACGACGAGCCGCCGGCGGACGTGATGCTCGTGGGCAGGCTGCCCTGAACCCGTCGCGGATCCCAGCAGAGACGATCCTCTGCGGGACGATCCGGCGACCCGCTCGGAGATCAACGAACACAGCGATGGCGTCCGCTGATCGTTCGGCTACCGAGACGTGCCGCTGGCGCCGAGGGCCGAGCGGAGGCGGTCGCGTCATGGGCGGTCGACGCGGTAGATGTAGTGCAGTGGATCGTCCACCGGGTTGTCCGGCGACATCGCGCCTTCAGCGATCCGCTGCAGGCCGGCCTTCTCTAGCGCGCGCCACGACGCTGTGTTGGCAGCCACGACGGCGACAAGCACGGCTGGTGCGGTGGGACGGGCTTCCCATGTGTCCTCGACCGCCTGGGCGATCATCCGCGCGCCGAGCCCGCGACCGCGGAGTGCGGGGTCGGCAATCAGATAGTCGAGTTCGACGGCGCTGTCGGGCACCTCGACGAGTGTCGCGAACTCGACCAGGTCTTCCGGGTAGTCGGCAATTACCGACCGCTGAAGCAGCCCAACAGGCCGGCCGTCGAGCAACACGATGAGGTCCTCTCCGGGCTCCTCGCCGCGCACGCTCGGCCCAAAATCGCGATCGACCCCGGCCGCAGTCGCGTCGTGGTTCCACCACCGCGCGACCTGTGGCTCACGCAGCCACTCGCAGAGCATCGGCAGATCAGTGGACGCCAACGGCCGCCACGTCAGGGCACTTCCACGGTCTGCCTCCACGCCACCACAGTATGGTCACGCGGCCCGGTGGGCGATGGACGATCGGCACGGTGTCGCGCTCGCAAGGACGGCGGTGGGCTCGACGAGTCGGGTTCAGGATCTGCCGCCCCTGAACCCGGCGGTGTCGCTCCCGTCCGTTCTTTCGGGCGCGGGGGTCTTGTCAGCTCAGCCGCTGGTCGGCGTAGGCAGCGGTGGCGTCGCGGAGGTACTCGGCCAGCCCTGGGGCCTTGGCGTCGTAGCGCGCCTTGAACTCGGGGTTGTCGACGT
>JBBSMR010000197.1:0-1806 GCA_038233095.1 Euzebyales bacterium | reverse complement strand
GAGGGCCGCCGGCACGACCGCGATGCCGTCCCGCCGGCGGTAGGCCTCATCGCCGGTGGTCACGACGACCGCGTCCAGGAGGTCGTCGCCGATCTCGCGGGCGAGCCACTTGAGATGCCGTACATCCTCCTCGCCGACGTCACGGGCGAGCTTGACCTCGACGGCGACCACCCGACCGTCCGCGCGCTCGACGATGAGATCGACCTCGTGATCGCCGCGAGCGGTACGCAGATGCCTTACCACAGTCTCGGCTGCCTGCGCGTAGACGCGCACGGACAGGGTCACGAGTGATTCGAACAGTGCGCCGAGGAGCGTGCCATCGCGTGGCACCACCGGAACTGCGGCCATCCCCTCGAGGAGCATTCCCGCGTCGACGCCCAGCAGCCTCGCTGCGAGCGCGGGATCGACGAGTTGATGCTTTGGCGGTACCGACAGCCGCGAGAGCGGGCTGCGTGTCGGCAACCAGGCCGACACGGGATCCAGGATCCAAAGCCGCTCGAGGACATCGCGGTACGAGATCGTCGTCGTCTTTGCGGGCTTGTCTCCGAGCCCGCTTGTCGCAGCGTCGCGGATCTTTTCGAAGGAGGTCGTCGTCGAGGAAGCGGCCGCATACGCGATCATCCACCGTCGCAGGGCGGCCGGGTTGCGGACCTGGCGTCCCAGATCGGGGAAGTCGCGGTCGACGATCCGCAGCAGATAGCCGTCGAGTTGGGCGCGCAGGGCGCGTCCCGAGAGCGGGCGCAGCCCCGGGAATCCCGAAGCCAGGATCTCATCGACGTAGTGGTCCAAGCCATGCGCGCTGGTCCCTGCGATCACCGGTCGCTCGCCGGAGAGAAGAGCGTGCAGGCTGACCGTCGAAGGATCGAGGTTGCGCTCGGCGAGCGCACGCGGCCGCATTCGCACACTCACGATGCGCGCAGCACCGGAGTGCGTCCCGAGTTCGGCAGGGGAGGCCGATCCGGTGAGCAGGAAGCTCCCCGGATGGGCCCCGTCATCCACCGCTCGGCGGACGAGATCCCATGACTCGGGTAGGCGCTGCCATTCGTCGATCAGCACCGGCGGTCGACCACTTACCAGTCGCGCCGGTTCTGCCGCACCGATGGTCCGCTGCCCTGGGTCGTCGAGTCGGTGAACCGTCGTTGCGCGGCGCGACGCTGTCGCCGTCTTGCCCACCCCCTTGGCGCCCTCGAGCGCGATCGCAGGGAGGCCCGTCATCAGGTCGTCGAGCTCCGCATCGACGACGCGGTGGTGGTAGGCCTTAGGGTCGGTGGCCGCCATGCACGGAGCCTACCGTTATGCCCCGTCCTACGCTACCGTTCTGTCGGCTGCTTCACTACCTATTGGCAGTCAGGGCGGCTGACGTCCGAGTCCCACCAGGTGCGCGAACCCAGATGGCTCGGGTAGTCGTGCCAGGGCTGTCCAGGGTTCCGTCGCAAGCAGATCCTCGAGCGAGTATCCCGGGCCGGTCGCGACCGCGACGGTCCGCGCCCCGATCACCTTGCCGCACGACACGTCGTGCGGCGTGTCGCCGATGACCACCATCTGCTCCCCGGTCGGCATCTCGCCGCCGTGCTCGGCCGCCAGCTCGCGGGCGTGGTGGGCGATGGACGGGCGGTCGGAGCCCTCGACGCTGAAGGCGCCGCCCGCGCCGAAGAAGCCCCACAGGCCATAGTGGCGCAGCTTGGCCTGCGCGCCGGCGGCCACGTTGCCGGTCAGCAGCATGTTGACCACGTCGCCGCGCTGGGACAGCGCCTCGAGGTTCTCGCGCACGTTGGGCAGCACGCGGCCCTGGCGCCAGCCCAGCCG
>JBBSMR010000196.1:0-1821 GCA_038233095.1 Euzebyales bacterium | reverse complement strand
TGCCCAAGACCTCGCGTTCACGCCCGTTAGCTGCTTCAGAGCATCGGGGGCCTGGGAGACGGCGGCGGGCAGGCGCCGGCCGACCTGGTCGAGCAGCTGCCTACGGAAGCGAAAGTCGAGCAAGAGTGCCCCTTTCCACGCAACGGAGCACGATGCGGGCGACCTCGCTCCGCTGCTGCTTCTGGGAGAGGCTGTCGCATAAAGGGGGTCTGTCCGGTGGGCTTAAGAGGATTCGGGCATGCCGCAGAATTTCATGGATTGTGCGCGTGAGCCGTGAGCAGGGGTTTTTGTTGCCGCCAGACGTTCGTGACTGGTTGCCGGAAGGGCACTTGGCGTGGTTTGTGATTGACGCTGTTGGCGAGCTAGACCTTCAGGCCTTCTATGGCGCCTACCGCGTCGATGGCCTCAATCGCGCGCGACGACCCGGCCGAAGCGCCGGCCTACGCGCGCGGGATAGTCCTTCATGACCCCGCGCGCGCTAGGCCTCGTAGGCCTCGTTGGCCTGGCGCTCGACCTCGAGGTCCTCTTGCAGACGACGCCGGGCTTCACGCAGTCGCGCTTGGCGGGAACGCTTGACCGGCCGCGCCTCTTCGGCGCGGCGCTGATCAAGTCGCCGACGCGCGTCGCGCAGCCAGCCGCGGCGGCCCTGGCTGGTCGCCACCTCAGTCGGCAGCTCGTCGCCGCGCGCCTCGCCGTGGATCTCATCTTCGGCGGCATCGATGGCTTGGGCCTCCTCGACGATCTCCCGGGCGATCTGTTCATAGCCCATCGTCTGGTCACGGCTGGCGTTGGCGTGCACCTTCGTCCCGTCGACCGCGACGACACCGGCCAGAACGAGGCCCGCCTCGGCGCACAGCTCGAGCACCGCGCCGAACAGCTCGGCCAAGGCGTCTTGGTGGCGCTCGACAGCCGCGCGATCGTTGCGTGATCCGGCGCGCGGTTGGCGGCGATCACGCGAAACGCGACATGGTCCTCGCACGCACGGCCGCCCAACCGCCACACCACGCCGGCGGTTCCTGAGGCCAAGATCAACCTCACCGACCCCGATTCGCGGCTGGTCAAGGGGATGCGCGGGCACCTGCAGGGCTACAACGCCCAGGCCGTCACCACCGAGCAGCAGATCGATCGCCGCCGAGGTGATGATCGCCTCGCCCGACTTCGGCCACCTCGAGCCGATGATCCAGGCCGCCGAGCGCCAGTTGCGCGACGCCGGCGTCAACGACACGCTTGGGACGGTGCTCGCCGACGCCGGCTACTGGCATCTTGACCAGATGCAAGACATCGTCGCCCGAGGCACCCAAGTACTCATCCCGCCCGATTCCAGCCGTCGAAAAGCACCACGACCCGGCTGGGACGGCGGCGCCTAAGCCTTCATGCGCAGCGTCCTGGCCACCGAACACGGCGGCACGCTCTACCGCCAGCGACAACACATGGTCGACCGTGTTCGCTGACACCAAGTTCAACCGCCGCCTGGACCGCTTCTTACGCCGAGGCCGAGCCGCCGCACGGACCGAATGGCGGCTCATGACCGCGACGCACAACCTGCTCAAGCTCTGGCGGCACACCACCGCCCCCCAGCTCGCCTGACCACTGCCCGGCGGACCCGCCGCCCCCGCGCTGACAGCTCAACTCAGTCGCCGGCGCCTCCACAAAACGCCTCCACAGCTTTGCGCGACAGCCTCGCGTGGATGCGAGAGCGTCCGTCGCGCCCGCGGTGGCGATCCAGCGCGTGATGACTCCCCACGTGGGGTCATCGGCTACCCCTCGCTGTGGAGCGGACGCATCTCGGCAGCGAGTTGGCCGCACTGAGCGTCCGTCGAT
>JBBSMR010000195.1:0-1870 GCA_038233095.1 Euzebyales bacterium | reverse complement strand
GGCGGCTGTCGTCGGGCGGCTGGATCCGCGGCGCGGACAGCGCGATGAACTGGTCGCCCGCGTCGAGGAAGGCCATGTGGTCGCCGATCCTGCCTCGCAGCTCGAACTCGACGAGCCTTCCGTAGAAGGCCAGCGCCTCGACCAGGTCACCGACCTCCAGCGCGACGTGGTTGATGCCGATCAGGCGGGCCATGGGAGGTCGGGCCAGGGTACCGCCGCGACCCCAAGACGCTGTCGGGTGGCGCCGGCGCACTGCGTGCCTGTGTCGGGACATCGACGGCGCATCGAGACCTGGGGCGCGCGGTGGGCCCCGTGCCGACCGCCACGGTTCTTGTACGAGATGGGCCACTGAGTGTACAATCGGGGCATGGCGACCATGAACATCAGTGCAGCGCGAGACAACTTGCCTGAGGCAGTTGAGCTGGCTCGGACCGAGGCGGTGTTCCTCGAGCGCTATGGGCGCCGGGCAGCCGTGCTGGTCAGCCCTGAGCGATACGAGAAGCTGGTGGCGGCTCTGGAGGACGCCGACGACGTCGCGGCGTTCGATGCGGCGATGGCCGAGGAGGGCCCGAACATCCCCTGGGAGCAGGCAAAGACGGACCTCGGCTTGATGTGAGCGAGTACCGCATCGAGCTGCGGCCGGCGGCCCTCCGAGCGCTGCGCAAGCTCGACCCGCCGGTTCGTCGCCGCCTGCAAGGTGCGATTGCCCTATTGGCGCAGGAACCACGTCCACCAGCCGCCCGCGCACTGAAAGGGCGCCCCGGTCTTCGCGTTCGCGTCGGTGACTACCGCGTCATCTACACCGTCGACGACGATGTGCTCCTGGTCGTCGTCGTCACCCTTGGGCATCGACGCGAGGCCTACGACCGGTGACGGCCAGAGTACCCTTGAACCGACATGTCCGCCGTGCTCGAGCCCGTCCACCGCCTCAGCGTCGACGACGTCTTCAAGATGATGGAGGCGGGCGTCCTCTCCGGCGAGGACCGCGTCGAGCTCGTCGATGGCATCCTCACCGACATCGCCACTCCCGGCGGACAGCACAGCGGAGCCGTGGCCTGGCTCAACGAGCACTTCACGCTGGCCGCCACGTCCCGGTGGGAGGTCCGCGTGCAGGACGTCTTGTTCGTCCCACGTGGCTTCCTGTCCCCCGACCTCATGCTCGTGCCCCGAGAGTCCGCGCGCATCGAGCGCGCCTTTGCGCTGCTCGTCGTCGAGATCTCCCACACCACCCGCCGGCGCGACGAGGCCAAGGTCCCCCTCTACGCCGCCGCGCGCGTGCCCGAGTACTGGCGCGTGGACATCGAGGCCGCCGAGGTCGTGGTCCGCCGCGACCCCACCGCCCACGACTACGACGACCTGCGCCGCTTCGCCCCCGGCGAGGCGATCGACCCGCCGGTCGACGCCCCGCCCATCGACGTCGCCGCGCTGCTAGGGCGCTGAGCACGAAACCAGGCTCACGGACGAGAGTACCGTCTCGCCGGTGAAGCTCCGCCTCGTCCGCGCGCTGCAGCGCCACCTGCTCAACCCGCCGATCAAGCTGCTGTTCGGGCTGGGCATCGTGCCGCCCGGCTACGCGCTGCTGGAGACGGTCGGGCGGCGCAGCGGGCAGCCGCGGCAGACGCCCGTCGGCGACGGCCTCAGCGGCGAGACGTTCTGGATCGTCGCCGAGCACGGCCTGCGCGCCGCCTACGTCCGCAACCTGCAGGCGCATCCTCGCGTACGCGTGCAGGTGCGCCGGCAACGGCGGACGGTGTGGCGGACGGGCACCGCCGAGGTCGTCCATGGCGACGATCCGCGTCAGCGTCAGCGGGAGCTCGCCCGCACCAGCCTGAGCCGCCGCCTCAACGCGTTCGTGGTGCGGGCCATGGGC
>JBBSMR010000194.1:0-1885 GCA_038233095.1 Euzebyales bacterium | reverse complement strand
CTGCACGTGCTCGAGCACGCGAGCTTCCTCGTGACCGGGCTGGTGTTCTGGCGCGTGGTCATCGGCGCCCGGTTCGCCGGCCGCGTTTCGCAGGGGCTCGGTGTGCTGCTCGTCTTCGGCATGGCGATGCAGAGCGTGCTGCTGTCGGTCCTCCTCACGTTCGCCCGCACCCCCTGGTACTCCGGCTACGCGACGACGACCACGCCATGGGGCCTCGACCAGCTCGCGGACCAGCAGCTCGCCGGCGCGATCATGTGGGTCCCGGCCGGCGTCGTCTACGTCGGAGTCGCCTTGAGCCTCATGGTCTCGTGGCTGCGGGCCATCGAGCGCGACAGCGTCGACGCCTCGCGGGCCAAACCGGACGCTTCAGATGGGCACGAACGTACGGTACCGTACGAAGTGTCCGGACGGTGAGCACGTTCTCACGGCACCGCCAGAACCGACACGGGTGCAAAAGTGATGGAACGGATATCTGGGGCGGTCTGACAAACCGAAGAGCCACAGCACATTCACGGTTCCAGGGAGCGCGTGTCCGTAATGGCGGTCCGGTAGCGGGCGACGGAGCGGGCGACGGCGTCCTGAGCGTCGTGCTCCACGACCCTCCCCCACCAACCGCCGTAGATCCGGTCGTACGCCAGGCCGTCGAGCGCCTCGGCGATGCCGTCGAGCTCACGGGCGTCCAGCGGGATGAGGTTGGGGTAGCTCCACATGAAGCTCACCCATGCGCGGTCCTGCGCGACGGTCACCGAATCGCCCGACAACAGCGCTCCGCGTCCCTGCGCGCCGTCGCGCCAGTGCAGGACCGCGCTGCCCGAGAAGTGCCCGCCGACGCGCACGAGGGTGACGCCGTCGACGAGCTCCGCGCGGTCGTCGTAGTGGCGGACGCGGCGGGCGGGCCGGGTGAGCCATCGGGCGTCGGCCTCCGGGAGGACGAGCGGCGCGTCGAAGGCGTCAGCCCACTCGGCCATCACGCCGTAGAAATGAGGGTGTGACGCGGACACCGCGGCGAGCCCGCCGAGCTCGTCCACGCGGCTCAGCGCCGCGCGGTCGACGAAGCCCGGCACATCCCACAGCACATTCCCCTCGGAGGTGACGACGAGCAACGAGCGCTGACCGATGGCAAGCTCCGGTTCGACGCCGATGCCGTACAGGTCGGGCTCGAGCATGCGCAACGCCGTGCGGTGGCCCTCCGCGGCCAGCTCGTCGAGGGTCGTCCACCGCTGTCCCTCCCAGCCGATGTATTGCCGGGGATCCGCGCAGATCCGGCACACATCTGGCGGTGCGGGCGACTCGGCGTACTGCACTCCACAGGTGTGGCAGATGAACGCGGGCATCTCCACCTCCGAGCACCGTCGGCGCGAAGTTCCTGACTGAGCGGCGGCCAGCTACGGTAAACCATGCCGGATGACGCGGGCCGCTCCCGTGCACCCGCCGCTCGTGCCTGCTCTGCGATGAACCGCCGCGAGGAGAAGGACCGTGAGCCCAAGGCGCGCTCCCCCGTCCGCTCTGCTTCGGCGACGGCTCTGGAGCCTCATCGTCGCCGTGCTGCTCGTCGCGTGCTCGGGCTCGGCGATCGACGAGGAGAACCAGGCGGACGCGGGCACGCCGGGAGATGCCGCAAGCGCGCCGGCCAGCGCCGGGGCGGGGAGCACGTCGTTTCGGGTCGGCCTCCTCAACCCGCTCACCGGGCCATTCGCCGCCCTCGGTGAGGACGTCAACGACGGGTTCCGGTACTACCTGGGTCAGCACGACGGGCAGCTCTCCGGCTACACCATCGAGGTGCGCACGCAGGACACGGCCAACGACGGCGCCGTCGCGACCGAGCGCGCGCAGCAACTGGTCCAGCGCTTCGGCGCGCAGGCGCTGCTCGGCTTCGTGAACTCCG
>JBBSMR010000193.1:0-1889 GCA_038233095.1 Euzebyales bacterium | reverse complement strand
GTCTCGGTCGGAGCCGGCGCGTCGGTGCGCGCGCAGAACGCTTCGAGATCCTCCCGCACGCGAGCACGAACGAGTGCGTGCCCGGGGCGCTCCTGGTCAGCGACGATGGAGAGAAAGCCCGAGGGCGTGAAGAGCCACATGACCGGTGGGTCGCGCATCGCGGTGCGGATCTGACAGACCGGCTCAGTAGATCTCGAGCCAGACGACCGCGTAGGCCGCAGACGTCGGCAGGTCGGCGACCCAGGACTCGTCTCGCAACGTTCCCGGCGCCGGGCAGAGGCGCAGGAGGTCGCGGTGGCGGAGCTCCGCGACGAAGAAGCCGAGGTCGACGTCGATCACCCGCCTGCCGCGCAGGCGCGCCCGCGGTCCTTCCAGCCATCGTGGCGGGAAGTAGTACGCATCGCGCAGGGCGATCTGGCCGAGGACTTCGACGTGGTCGGTGTAGTCGAGCTGCCAGGACGTCCAGTCCCGGTGAAGCGAACGTGGAGAGGTCACGAGCGTGTGCGTCACCAGAGTCACGACTCCGAGTCGGCCTGAGCCGTCGCTCCTGACGCGGCGCCGTCGCGTGCATCGGCGGCGTCAGAACCGGCTGCGGCGCAACGACTCAGGGTGTATGTCGAGAGAGACGTACTATCGCTGGGTCAGCCACTCCGCCTCACACGAGCCGGCGTGGGCGGAGGGCGAGCGGCACCTCGCCGAGCTGAGCGTAAGGCGCATGCGGGCGCCCCGCGGGGCGCTCTGCGATTGGGTGCTGATCGACGAGGTTCTCGGGCTGGGAGACGAGCCGACCGACGATCCGGCCACCGCGCTGGTCGCTGTGCGGCGCCAGCTCTCGGGCGGGTGGCCGGGTCCGGATGAGGAGTACCCCACGGCCTTCGCGAGGTGCCTGGCGCGGTTGGTCGGCTCCGGCGCTGCGCTCGCCGCCGGCTTCACCGCAGACGAATGAGAGGATCACCACATGGCCGAGAAGTTCGCTGACGAGCCCCTGCTGACCAAGCGCTTCGACGACGCGATGCAGCTTGCGCTCGATCACCATCGCGTGCACCTCCGCAAGGCCACGCTCATCCCCTACGTGGCGCACCTTATGGCCGTGACGTCGATCGTGCTCGAGCTCGGAGGCAGCGAGGACGAGGCGATCGCCGCGCTGCTCCACGACGCGGTCGAGGACGGCGGCGGGCCGATGATGCAGAAGCGCATCGCCTGGGAGTTCGGGCCGGAGGTCGCCAGCATCGTCGCAGCGAATACGGACACCGACATCGAGCCGAAGCCTGCTTGGAAGAAGCGCAAGGAGGCCTACGTTGGTGCACTGCCTGGCAAGTCGGCCGGCGCCCGGCGCGTCTCACTAGCCGACAAGCTGCACAACGCGCGGTCGATCGTGGCGGACCACGCCCGCGTCGGCGACAAACTCTGGCAGCGCTTCAACGCCCCCAAGGAGGACACCGCCTGGTACTACGACAAGCTCGCGGCGGCCTTCGCCAAGAAGGACCTCGGACCCGCCGCCGCACCGGCGGTCAAGGAGCTGCGCGAACTCGCAGACAAGATCGCCCACGCAGCCGGCGTGACGCTTTGATGACGACCGAACCGGCCCTGCTGCTCGCCACCCTGCGCGACATCGAGACGGGCCGGCGCCCAGGCGATCATGCCGCCGCTGCCGAGCACTGGGGCCTCAGCTGGGGTACGGACCGTCCGTCGCTCACGCGCGCTGGTCGCCAGTACCTCGCGCGAGGCGGCGAGGTCGACGTCAGCGCGCTCACCTACCTCCCCGGCTACGTCGACGACCTTCATGCGAGAAGCGCCCTGCTCGTCGCGGGCACCGCCATCATCGAGCAGTTCCGCGACGCGCTGGCGGGGGGTGCGGGTGTCGAGCACGCCCGGTCTATCGTGCCACC
>JBBSMR010000192.1:0-1895 GCA_038233095.1 Euzebyales bacterium | reverse complement strand
GTCGCGCGCGGGGCTGCTCCGGCTCGCCGGCCGCGCCGTCGACGACATCCCGGGGAGGCCGGACTACCTGGCGTGGGAGGACGTGCTGCTCGACCGGCTACCCGAGTTGACCGAGCTCGTGTTCGTCAGCGGTCCGACCGGTACACCGCAGGCACCCGTGTGCACCCGCGACGACCGGCCCCTCCTACCGTTCCGGTGGCAGGCCGCCACCGCGGACCTCGCCGAGTTCGCACCGCCCTCTGATTGCGGAGCATCGGCGGACGTCGCCGCCGTCGCGGCTGGGACTGCGCTACGGCGCGTTCCGTGGCTGACCGTCAGAGCTTCCGCGACTTCCGCTGAAGGTTGCTTCAGCGCTGAGAGGCGGGTGACGACGCAACGGAGCACGAGCAGTTCTTCGCGACAAGCGCGCAGCCGGCCAGGCGGCGGTGGAGCAGCGACTGCTCCTCAAGGTCCAGCGCGCCGACCGACGGATTTCCGGGACGGCCTTGTTCCAGGTTCCAGGAACGAGGCGTGTGGTTGCTGGACATGTTGAACAGTTCTGCGCTGCAACGCGTTCAGCGCTGGCCGTCGTCATGGTGTCGCCCCTGCCCTTGACCGCCGCGGCCGCTGCGTCGAGATCTCAGCAGTCCACAAACTGTGTCTACGCTGTAGATTCTCACATCGTGGACGACTTCGCGGGACGGAGGGCCGGATGACCCAGGGCCGCGGCCGCGCAGCCCGACGGGCGAGGCTGAGCAGGGACATCGTGCTGCAAGCAGCCTTGCGCCTCCTCGACGAGGACGGGCTGGACGTCTTGACCATGCGCCGGCTCGGTCAGGAGCTCGACCGCGATCCCATGGCGCTGTACCGGTACGCCACGAACCGAGCCGAGCTCCTCGACGGCGTCGTCGAGTTCGTCCTGGCCCAACTCGTCATTCCTGCTGATGTCCCGGACTGGCAGGCGCAGCTGCGCGGGACCGCACACGAGTTCCGGCAGCTGGCCCTGGCACACCCGAACGTCGTCCCGCTGATTGTCACCCGCCCCTTGGCGACCCCCTTGGCACTGCGCCGATCGGCACGCTACGGCCGCTCGAGCAGATGCTCGAACTGCTCGTCGGAGCCGGCTACACACCTGCACGTCCGCTGCACATCTACCGCAGCTACTGGGGCCTGCTGAACGGCCACGTCCTGAACGAACTGCAGGACGTGGTCGTCGATCCTGAGGAGACCGACGCCCTCCTGCGGTTGGGGCTGCATCGCCTGCCGAACAAGGAGTTCCCTCGGTTGCGAGGCCTGGCCAAGGCGCTGCTTGCCGGGTACGACGGCGCTGCGGCACTCGACGAGAGCCTCGACTTGCTCCTGGACGGGCTGAACGCCGCCTCCCCAGCGCCGACCAAGACCGCTCGGCGCAAGGCGTGACCCGCGCCCGCGCGACCGTCACCGGCGGTAGCCTCCGCGGGTCGCCGCAGCGGCACCGCCGAATCGCAGCTTTCGTTGCAGCGGGGGTGATCCTGCTCGCCGTCTGGGTCGGCAAGCTCGTGCAGCTGCATCACAGCGTCGATGCGAACGCCGCGTTCTGGTCAGAGCCGCGAGGCGAGCCCGGAAGGCTGCTCTACATCGCGCTGGGCGACAGCGCCGCGCAGAGCATCGGCGCCAGCGACCCTGACCTCGGCTACGTCGGTCTGCTGGCCCGCCGACTTCACGACAGCACAGGCCGGCCCGTGCAGGTGGTCAACCTCAGCACCTCTGGTGCGCAGATCCGCGACGTCCTCGAGACGCAGCTCCCGGTCCTGTTGACGATGACGCGCCAGCCCGATGTGGTGACGGTCGCCATCGGCGGCAACGACGTACGTCGATACGACCGTGAGCGCTTCACCGCGGACGTCGACGCGCTGACCCGCGCGCTTCCGGCCGGG
>JBBSMR010000191.1:0-1912 GCA_038233095.1 Euzebyales bacterium | reverse complement strand
CGTGCACGCCCGGGTCTGCTCGTTCCCGTGGCTTGCGCAACTCACTGACCACGTTGGTGTCGAGCAGGTAGGTCACAGCTCGGGCGCCTCGAGCTCGAGCTCGAGGCGGCCGGTCTCGAGGTCGACGCCATCGTCCACGCTGAGCCAGTCGACGATGGACCTGTCGTCTGCGAGCAGCCGTCGGTAGTCCGCAATGGACAGCAGTACATGGGATGGCCGGCCACGGTCGGTGATGATGACCGGCGCTTTCGCGGCGGCCCGCTTGGCCGCGCTGACGTCCTTGTTGAACTCACGCGCACTGAGTTCAGCCATGGGAACCTCCGATGTAGGTACGTTACCTACATGGGCGTCGAGCGTCCAGCGAGCGCGCCATACCAGCGAGGTAGGCATCGGGTGACCTGCCGATGTCCAACGACGCCACGTAGCTCTACGTCGATGTAGGACTGGTCGCCGCTCCAGAACTCGTGCCGGCTTACAAGGAGGTACGAGGCGCTCTCGGTGCGACGCTGGAGGCGTTGGAGCGGGTGGTGGCGGCGGTGCTACCGAGCGCGCGGCCGCGGGAGTCGTTCGTGCAGGTGCTGGCGGCGATGACGCTCCGCTGATCAGTTGAGCGGGGCTTCAGACGAGGACGACCTGGATGTCTCCGTGTCCCTCGGTGAGCGAGGTGAGGTCCTCGATGTCGGAGGTGAGAACGAGCACCCGTCCCCGCTGGGCCGCCGCGACGGCAGCGACGACCGCGTCGACGGTCTTGTCGCTGTCGGCTTGACCGAGGATCTCCCCCGCGACCCGGCCGAGGCCAGCAGTGATGGCCTCGACCTCGAACTGCTTGAGGACGTGATGGACCGCCGCGTCGCGCTGCCCGCCACGCAAGACCTCGGCGAGCGTGATCGCCGGGACGACGACGCGGCCCTGCTCGTGGAGAGCCTGCTTGATCAACGCTGCTGTCCACTCGTCCCGGGCGGCGGCCTTGGACAAGCCTTCGCTGTCGAGGACGACCGTGCCGGTGCCGGGCGCTACTCGGCGTGCCATGCGGCCTCCGCCTCGGCCATGAACTCGTCGCTGATCGGCCGACCCAGCTGCGTTTCGACATCGACGATGTAGGCGGCGAGCCGGCCAAGAGCGAGCTTGCGTTCGACGGCATCAGCGACGTAGGCAGAGAACCGCCCAGGCCCGGCGAGCTCTCGGACGGACGCGGCCAGGCCGGCGGGCATGGAGACGGAAACCTTGCTGATCTTGCTGGACCGTGCCGGGGCTGAGGAAACCCGGACCGCTGCCGCCTTCTTCGTCGCGGCGCGAAGCCTCGCGGTCGTGGCCGATCCAGCGCGAGCTGTTGCCCTCTTGCTGACTGCGCCACCGCTGGCGGCGGATCCTCGTGCGGTCACGGCTGCCTCCTGCAGCGATACTACCGTCGGTAGCAATGCGCCCTGACGGGTTTTCTGCCATCAGTCCGCGGCCAGCTCCGGCGGCTGCCACACCTCGGCGTCCTGCAGCCGCTTGCGCGCCAAGCCCGTCTTACCGGTTCCGGCGCCGCCGATGATGGTGAAGCCGTGCTGCAGGCCGAGCAGGTCCAGGACGTCGACCTGGTGCAGCGCCAGCTGCTCCGCGCGCTGCTCGTACTCGCGTACCTCCGCCATCTCGTCCGGCAGCAACTGCTGCTCGAACAGGCGCACCACACCTGGCACGGCCTGCGCATCCAGTGGCGCGAAGCCGGAGCCGTTCTCCACGAGGTTCCGCACGCGCGGTGCAGCTCGTGCCGCACCGTCTCGGCCTGCTCCATGGGATTGCCAATGTCACGCGTCTCCGCCCCGCGGCGCGACTGCCAGCGACCCTCTCCGTCGGCCGAGACCGTTCCGCCCTTGACCTCGATCACGGCGATGCGGACATCGGGCCAGAGCACGAGGAAGTCGATCTG
>JBBSMR010000190.1:0-1946 GCA_038233095.1 Euzebyales bacterium | reverse complement strand
GACCAGCTGCGGGTCCAGCGAGGGGTCGCGGGCGTAGCGGACCGGCGGGATCGCCTGCTCGTCTGGCACGAAGCCGGCGAGCTCCCCGGTCGGGATGTTCGCCCGGGTGTCGTCGTGGCGCAGGTCCTCGACCGGCGTCGGTCCCGTAGCGGCCTTCTTACGGGGCGGCATGGGCTCCTCATCGACGTCATCCGGGGGCGGCCACGACTGGGTCCCAAGCAACGTTGTAGGTCAGTCGGCAACCTACAAGCAAACCGGCACTTTGCTTGTAGGTCTGCTATCGCGCCGGGCCGTGACCGACACGCCGCCAGCGCACGTTCGGCGCCCTGGTGGGACCCGTCTGCTCCACCAGACCTTCAGCGCGGAGCTTGCGCAACCGGTGCAATACGGCGTGTTGCGGCAATTGCGTGAGCTCCTGCAGCTCCCGGCGCGTCCTCGGTTCGTCCAGGACGGCCCACACGGCATCGTCGACGTCGAAGGGAAGCTGCGTGGGCCGGGCCGGCTGCGCAGAGGGCAGTTGATACGTAGCGCCGCCTCGAGTTCCGTCGACGTCGACAAGGCCACGGTCGACGAGGTCTCGCAGCTCGGCCGTGGCGCGACGACTATCGACGCCGAGCTCGCTGCGGTACGAGACGTTCCTCAGCACTTCCCCGCGGCGCATCCGGGCAAGTGCCAGGAGCTGTGAGTCCGTCAGGCCGCTGACGCCGAGGTCTGTCAGCCACCGGACTGTCTCGTCATCGAGGAGCGCAGCGTTCGGGAAGACCACCTCGAAGAAGGAAATCTCGTCGCGGAACGTCGGCCCCGCCATACCTGCCGCCCGCAGCGCTTGGACCATGGCAGGAATGCCGCTGCCGCGGTTCTCGACAACGGTCCCGCCGGTTCGGTTCGGCACGTCCTCAAGAAGCTTCAGCAGCAGCGCGTTGCGGGCGGAGGACATACCACCCTGACCCAATCGATCGATCTCCACCGGGCCGTAGAGCCCCCCGGGACTGCGGACCACGAGCCGATCGGGGTACATCTCAATCTGCACCTGTGCGCCCAGCGCACCCGAGGACAGGTCCCTGTGGACGAGCGCGTTCGCGATCGCCTCCCGCAAGGCCAGCTCGGGGTACTCCCACACGTCGCGGCGTCCTGCGCCGGCGACGACCGACCGCCGACTCATGCGCAGGCGCAGCCGCTCGAGCACATCCTCGACGATGTCCGGGATCGGCCCATCGAAGGTGACGTTGTCGAGGAACCGTTCGCCGCGGGGGCCGGGCTGTCCTGATTCAGCGGTTGGATAGACGACGAGCGAAAGGTCAACCTGGGGCAGATGAGTCTGGGGAAAGGCTCCCAGACTGAGCAGTCCGGCGAGGCTCGGCACGAGCCGGCCATCGGCGGCGCGGACGAGCACCTTGGTCTGTCGGAGCACGTCCTGCTGCGCCAGGTCGCCGAAGGCGCGCGGACGCCGCTGGCGCAACCGGGCGACATAGGCGTCGACCAGGTCACCGGATAGGTCCTCGGGATCCGCCTGCTCGACCGGCCGCTCGTCCTCACGCGGCTGACCGCGCCCGGCGAGGAGAAGCCCCACCTCATACTCGGACAGCCTGCGGTCGCCGTCCGCGACCCGGATGTAGGAACCTCGATAGGGACCCTCCCCTCGATAGAAGCACGGCTGCAGTGGCCGTGGCAGGGCAGGGATCTCGGCGACGACGATCGAGCGACCTTCTAGAACCTGGGTTTCGATGATCCCTCGTACAGGCGGATCCATGCGGTCGCTGAGCATCGACCCGAGACTCGTCTCCAGGGAAGCGGCATCCGTGACACCAACGGGGGCGAAGTCGCTGGCCTCGTCGACGCCGAACAGCAGCACGCCCCCGCCGCTGTTGGCGAAGGCGCTGACCGTCTCCCAGAGCTTGCCCGGCAGGCCGCCGCGGGCCTTCTTCGCCTCGACACGAGCGGTGTCG
>JBBSMR010000189.1:0-1953 GCA_038233095.1 Euzebyales bacterium | reverse complement strand
GTGGTGATGCTCGTCCAGAACGACATCGCGCACGACACGCGCGTACGCAAGGAGGCAGAGAGCCTGAGCGCCCATGGCTACGACGTGCACGTCCTCGGACACGCCGCGCGCGGCCTCCCGTCGCTGGAGATCGTCAGCGGGGTCTCCTACCACCGCCTTCCCGTGCCTCGCGGGCTCGCCAGCTTGGGCCTGAGTCTGCCACGCTCGCGCCACCCTCATCAAGGCTCGCCGGCTGGCGCCGTACCGCCGCACAAGCCGGTCGCACGAAATCGCCAGAGGATCGTCGCGGCAGTCTCACCCGTGAGCCGGCACACCGGATGGGCCCTCGCGACACGGGCCACGCTTGCGGCGCTGCGGCCCGCCGTCGTCCATGCCCACGATCTCGACTCGACCCTGGCGGCCTGGCTACATCTGCGCCGCCATGCCGGCACGCGGCTGATCTACGACGCCCACGAACTGGAGTTGCACCGCAACGCGGCTTGGACCCGCTGGACGCGAGCGATCGCTCGTGTTCTGGAACTCCAAGCGATCCGCCGAGCACACGCGGTGATCACCGTCTCGCCGCTGATCGCCGACGACCTAGCGAAGAAGTACAGCATCCCCGGGCCGGCGGTGATCCTCAACAGCCCGCGGCTGCAGACACGGTCGCTCGCGCCGGCGCTCGACCTGCGGACCGCAGCCGGCCTCGCGCCAGACGATCGCCTAGTCGTCTATGTCGGCGGTGTGCTGTGGCGCCGCGGCCATGAGCAACTCGTTGCCGCCCTCGCGCATCTCCCGCCCAGCGTGCATGCAGGCGTGCTGGGTGCCTCATCCACGCAGGCTGAAGCGTCGCTGATCGCTCAGGCCCGCCGGCTTGGCGTCGCGCGCCGGCTCCACCTCTTTGGCGCGATTGCGCCCGAGCAGGTCCCCTCCACACTGCGGGAGGGCGCCGACGCGACCGTGATCCCTATCCCAAACGTCTGTCGTTCCTACGATCTCGCGCTGCCGAACAAGCTCTTCGACACGGTCATGGCGGGCGTTCCGGTGGGCGTCGGGAAGCTTGCGCACATGAGCCGGTTTGTGTGCGAGCACGACGTCGGTCTGACCTTCGACGAACGCGACCCTCGCTCGATCGCATCGGTGATCGAGGACCTGATTACCAGGCCGCGCGGTCGGTGGATCAGCGCCGAGAGCCTCGACGCCCTCCAGCGCGCGGTCGCCTGGGAGGTTCAAGAGGAGACGCTGCTGAACGTCTACGCCCGTTTGAGATCCTCGGAGCCGTGGTCGAGCAGCAGCCGATCGTAGGTGTCTACGAGCGTCCGGGCCTGGCGCTCCCACGAGAAGCGCTCGCGGACCGCCTTGTCGCGCAGCCCTACGTCGTACGCAGCGGGGTGAGCGAGGACCCGCTGCATCGCCGCGGCGAAGCTCTCATGGTCGTCGGCCTTGAAGACCTCGCCCCACCTCTGCTCGGTGACCAGCTGCGACATGCTCGGCATGTCGCTGACCACCATCGGCAGGCCCGCGTGGAGGTACTCGAAGATCTTGGTGGGCCACGCCAACTCCGTGTTCCCGCTGCGCAGCAGTGGGTATAGGCCGACGTCCGCCGTCCGGAGGTAGTTTATGACCTGGTCCTGATCGACGTAGGGCAGGATGTGCAGGCGCTGTGCGCAGCCTGCTCTCTCGGCTGCGGACACCAGCGCCTTGACCGCGGGTGCTTTTGGGGCATTGACCACGACCGCGACGTGGAGTCCCGGTAGCAGCGGCAGGGCACGCACCACGGTGTCAACACCACGCAGCGGCTTCACGACGCCAGCGTAGACGGCCAGCGGTACTTCTTCGGCCAGACCGACGCTCGCTCGCACCGACAGTGGAGAGTCGGGGTCGAATGCTGCTGCCAGCGGAGCGTTGAGAACCAAGTCCGGAAGCTGGGTGAGCGCATGGTCACGCTGAAGCCGTTGAGCCAGTACCGGTGAC
>JBBSMR010000188.1:0-1997 GCA_038233095.1 Euzebyales bacterium | reverse complement strand
GGGAACCGATGTGCGGTTTGCCCAGCCGGCTGAACAGGATGCGCAGCATCGCGTTGGCGTCGGTGGCGGTGCCGACGGTGGAACGCGGATTCGAGCCCATGCGCTCCTGGTCCACGATGATCGCCGTCGTCAGTCCCTCGAGGACGTCGACGTCGGGCCGCGCCAGCGTCGGCATGAAGCCCTGCACGAAGGCGCTGTAGGTCTCGTTGATCAGCCGCTGCGACTCCGCGGCGATCGTGCCGAACACCAGCGAGCTCTTTCCCGAGCCGGAGACACCGGTGAACACCGTCAACCGGCGCTTCGGGATCTCGACACTGACGTCCTTGAGGTTGTTCACCCGCGCGCCCTGCACGCGGATCAGATCATGGCTGCCGGAACTGTGCAGCGCCGGCGACTGCCTGCCCGTTCTCGTGCCCGTGCTCATCGGACCAGCCAGCGACCGTCGCGCATCAGTTCGCGGTCGAGCATCTCGTTCGCCTCGCGCCATGCCTGGATGCGGCGCGGGGAGACACGGAACCAACGGTACGACGCGCTCAGCGCACGCGGATCGAAGCCGGTGCGCGCGGCGAAGCGGTCGCCTCGCTCCTGCGCCAACGCGTCGATCTCGAGGCCCTCGACCTCGCCCTCGATCACGGACACGTCGCGGGTGTGGCCCAGCCCCAGCCGGACGGTCCGGGTGGTAGCCAGGTTCCTGCCGGTCGGGCTGTCCGTCAGCGTGGACATCAACAGCGCTTCGCCGTCCCAGTCGAACGACAGCGGCACGAGGTACGGCGCACCGTCCGCCGAGGCACTGGCCACCCAGACGTCGACGTCGTGGGTGAGCCGATGCTCCGTGTCGCGACGACGCTGAGCGCGGGAGCGGGCGTCGGAGCTCATGCGCAGCTCAGCGCCGGGCGCGCCGGAGTTCTCAACGCAGCTCCTGGATGCGGATCAGGTTGCCCGCCGGATCGCGGAAGGCGCAGTCGCGAACGCCGTACGGCTGCTCAGTCGGCTCCTGGACGACCTCGGCGCCGCTGGCCTCGAGCTTCGCGAAGGTGCTGTCAAGGTCTTTGGTGGCCAACAGGATCCAGCCGTAGGTGCCCTTGGCCATCATCTCGACAATGGTGCGGCGCTCGTCGTCAGTGACCCCAGGGTCGGCGGCCGGCGGCGCCAGGAGGATGGACGTGCCGGGCTGATCGGCGGAGCCGACCGTGATCCAGCGCATCTTGCCGCTTCCGACGTCGTTGCGAACCTCGAAGCCGAGGACGTCTCGGTAGAAGGCGAGGGAGGCGTCCGGGTCGTCGTGTGGGAGGAAGCTCGTGTGAATGGTGATGTCCATGGCGATCACGCTAAGCGCGGCCCGCCGACCCGGGCTTCTCGATTCCTGATCGGTCTGGTCACCTGTTTCACCACGCACGACGGCATCCCCGCCGTCGTGCGCACCGCCTGGCGCCGATAGACGCTTGGTGGCACACCGACCAGCTCGGTGAAGCGGGTGCTGAAGGTGCCCAACGACGAGCAGCCGACCTCGAAACAGACCTCGGTCACGCTGAGGTCACCACGACGCAGCAGCGCCATCGCGCGCTCGATGCGCCGCGTCATCAGATAGGCGTACGGGGACTCGCCATAGGCGAACCGGAACTCGCGGCTGAGGTGCCCGGCCGACATGTGCGCGCCGCGGGCGAGCGCGTCGACGTCGAGCGGCTGCGGGTATTCCCGGTCGATTCGGTCGCGAACGCGGCGCAGCCGCGCGAGGTCTCGCAGGTGCTGCGCCGAAGCGGGACTGCTGGTCACCTGCGAGAGCCTGCCATGTCGGGCTGGAGGAGCCCAGCGCCGCTGGCGTCCCGCCCCAACTCCGCGCTGCTCCGGCCCGTACAACACGGGAGCTACAAGCTTCCGAAATCTTGGCCCGCCCTCGCGTTACATGTAACCATGGGGCCATGGCTGAACGCGACACGCCCCCCGTTCGTCAGCGGGTGGCCGACCACCGAGCGCGACTGCGCCGCCAAGGACTCCGG
>JBBSMR010000187.1:0-2013 GCA_038233095.1 Euzebyales bacterium | reverse complement strand
GTCGGGGCTCGGGTCGTCGTGGGAGAAGGAGGTGATCGTCGGGGTGGTGGGGGCGGTGCGGTCGATGCGGAGTCGGTAGGTGCCGGTCGCGCCGGCGTTGCCGGCCCCGTCGATGGCGCGGACGTGGAACCAGCTCTCGCCCTCGGGCAGGGTCTGTCCGGTGTAGGCGGCGCAGCGGGTGAGGTGCTTCTGACTCTTTGACCGCTCCGGGCGGGTGATTCAGCCGACCAGCCGGGGCCGCTCAGGGCGGCGGTTTCTGGTTGTGCTTGCGATGGTATGCGATGCGTCGCCGGCGGGCCCAGCTCATCCCGTTGTGTCGCGCACGGCGGATGGCGGGTCCGCGTCCGTAGTGCTCGTCGTCGGGGGTGACGTATCCCAGGGCCGCGTGCAAGCGAATCCCGTTGTACTCCGCCCGCACGCGGTCGAGCTCGCGGGACAGCTCGGCGGGATCACTGATCGTGGTGAGCTCGGGCCACTCGGTCTTGACGTGGCCGAAGAAGCTCTCGATGGGCGCCTGGTCGGTGGGCGTGCCCGGCCTCCCGAAGTGGGTCGCGATCGCGTGCAGCGCCATGAACTCCCGCGTCGAGCCCGAGGTCATCTGCGGGCCGTTATCCGAGACGGCGAGCAGGATCGGCCGGCGCGGGTCGTCGGTGCCGATGGGGACGGTCCCGTCGGCGGTGATCGCCAGGCCGGCGACGAGCAGCCCCTCGGCGTCCAACGCCCGGGTGAAGACGGCCTCGACCTCGGTGGAGGTCTCCTCGACCGTGACGAGGTGATCGACCCAGCGGCGCGAGACGAGGTCAAGGATCGCGATGACGGCCCGCTTCGCGCGCGGGAAGTGCGTCACGTCGTAACCCCACACCTGCCGGGGTCGCAGTTCCACCCAGTCGGGCCACTTCTTCTTCCTCGTCGGCGCGGGCGGCGGTCTGGCGGGCAGAACCCTGCCGTGCGCTGCGAGAACCCGGAAGACCGTCGCCGGGGAGACCCACACGCGCTTCTCATACGAGCCGCGGTGCGCGAGCTTGCGGTGCGAGGCGTCGATCTCTGCGAACTCGTCGAACAGCTCCAGGATCGCCTGCTGTTCCCAGTCGAGCAGCCCGTGCACCGGGGCGCCGCCGGGACGCGCGTCGGTGAGCGTCTCGCCGGCCGCGCGCCGCCGCCGCCAGCGTCGCGCTCGGCCGGTCCCGATCTGAAGCACCTTGCAGGCGCGCTTCAACGTCCACCCGACGGCGAGCGCGTCGTCGATCAGCTCCAGCACGAAGAGCTTGTCGTCGGCATCGAGACGGGCGGGGATGGGACCTACCAGGCCCCTCGCTGTTTTCCCCGCAGCATGGCCAGCTCCACTGCCTGCTCCTTGATCGCCTCGGTCAGCCGGGCGATCTCCTCGTGCGCGGCGCGCAGATCCTCCTCACGCGGGTCGACGTCCTTGCGCCGTCCCGGCCTGGACGCCGCGAGCGCGGCGAGCGCCCCGTGCTTGGCGACCTTGCCGACCGTCACCACGGTGGAGCGGTCCACGCCCCACCGGTCCGCGGCCTCCCGCTGCGTCGCGTCGCCACGCACCAGCGTCGTCCACAGCTCGTACTTCTGCTCCACGGTCAAGAACTTCTTGCGGCGTCTCCGCCCGTTGCCACTGCTCTGCTCGGCCATCCTCGGACCCTCCGGTCAGGCCACCCCGAGCCCCCGGTCTGGCCGGCTGAATCTAGCCGCCGAAGCGATCACGAAGTCAGACGCAAATCACCCCTGCCGTTGCGGGCGGCCGTGTTGCCGACGATCGTGGCGTCGTGGCTGATCTCGTGCCAGATGCCCGACTGGGTGTTGTCGGTGACGAGGTTCTCGATGATCTGGCTGCCGCGGTTGTCGATGTCGGTCCACAGTCCCGCGCCGGCGTTGTCGTGCGCCCAGTTGCGCTCCAGTGTGAGGTCGGTGGTGTAGGCGAACTTCCCGCCGCCGGCCTCCCACTCCTGGTCGTAGCCGGCGTAGTTGTTGTGTGCGAGCTCGTTGCGCTCAACGACC
>JBBSMR010000186.1:0-2049 GCA_038233095.1 Euzebyales bacterium | reverse complement strand
GGACCACTCTGATCAATCGCAGTCGACAGCTTTCGCCAAAGGCAAGGTCGAGCGCCAGATTCGCTACCTGCGCGACGCCTTCTTCGCGGCCCGCACCTTTCGTGATGTCGACGATCTCAATGCGCAGTTTGCCCGCTGGCGGGACGACATCGCCCATCAGCGTCTCCATCCCGAGCAGCGCGACCAGACGGTGGCCCAGGTCTTCGCGCAGGAGCAGGCGCGGCTCTTGCCGCTGCCCGCGCATCCCTTCGAGACCGACCTGATGCGACCGGTGGTCTCCGGCAAACTCGCGTACATCCGGTTCGATCGCAACAGCTACTCGATTCCGCACACCCACGTCCGCCAACCGCTGACGCTCCTGGCCACCGCGACCACCGTCCGGCTCGTCGCGGGCGCCGACGCGATTGCGCAGCATGCGCGCAGCTACGACACCGGGGTCACGATCGAGGACCCCGCCCATCTCGACGGCCTCCTCGCGGCCACCCGCCAGGCGAATGCGTCGAGCACCCGCGATCGCCTCCGCCTCGCCGTCCCGATCACCACGACCCTCTTCGCGCGTCTGGCCGCGCGCGGCGACGTGCTCCGGCCGCATCTGATTCGGCTGCAGGCATTGCTCGAGGACTATGGACCGCAGGAACTCTCGGCCGCCGTCGCGCTCGCCCTGGCGCGCGATGCGCTCGGGGCCGGCTCCGTCAGCCACATCCTGGAGACGCGGCGGCGCCGCCGCGGTCAGCGACCGCCCGTGCCGATGATCCTGCCCGACCGACCGGGCGTCCGCGACCTCACCATCACCCCGCATCGCTTGGAGTCTTACGATGACCTCAGTTGCCCCGACACCGCCGACAAGCCTGATCGCTAATCTGCGTCGCCTCGCGCTCACCCATACCGCCGAGGGCCTCGACGATCTGATCGCACGGGCGACACGGGCCCGCTGGAGTCCGACCGTGCTCCTCGAAGCGGTCGTGCAGGCCGAGCTCGAGGCGCGCACCACCCGACGGCTCGAACGACAACTGCAGGCGGCACGCCTCGGCCGCTTCAAGGCCCTCGCGGACTTTGAATGGAACTGGCCCAAGCAGCTTCACCGCGCCACCGTCGACCGCGTCTTCTCGCTCGACTTCGTCGCCAAAGGCGAGAATGTCGTCCTCGTCGCGGCGCAAGGGCTCGGCAAAACCATGCTGACCAAGAACCTGCTGCACCAAGCGGTACTGGCGGGCCACTCGGCGCTCTTCATCACGGCGTCGGACCTGCTGCTCGATCTGAGCGGCCAGGACACCTCGCGCGCGCTCGAGCGCCGGCTGCGCGCCTATGCGCGGCCCCAGATCCTCGCCATTGATGAGATCGGGTACCTGGCCTACGACGCCCACGCGGCGGACCTCTTGTTTCAAGTCATCAGTCGCCGCTACGAGCAACGCTCGGTCGTCGTGACGACGAACTTGCTCTTCAAGCACTGGGACACCGTCTTCCCGAACGCCTCGTGCGCGGTCGCCCTCATTGACCGACTCACGCACCACGCCGAGATCATTCCGATTGAGGGGGAGAGCTACCGCAAGCGCGAGGCCGACCTCACGCAGAAGAAGCGACGAGGATCCGCGTGAGCGCCGCGGTCTCCGCCATCGACTACCCGTCCAGATTTATACGTTTCTTCAGGGTCGGCGACACCAGGGTGGTGGATACGTCTACGCGTCCGGCTACCGCTGCGGGTGGCGACCTGAGCCCCGCGGCGCCCCCCTCGTAGCCGCGCCTGCCCTGGGCGCAGGGGGTCGCTGGCCTGCCCCCCGGAGCGTCAGTGAAGGCGGGGTCGAATCCAGTCGCCCCGCCCACTTCACTCGAAAGTCTCTCGTGTCTCCGAACGTGCGCTGCGCCTCGGCGACAGATGTCGGCATGGACACTGGCGTTGGGGCGTTCGCCTCGAGGCGGTCATCTCATTTAGCCCCCAATCCCGCAACGGCGCTTACTCATTACATGCCTCCGCCGTCAGCGGCAGCTCGTTCAGTTCGTCCAGGGCCTCGCGCCACGACGTGTAGTGCTTGGTCATCAGCGTGAGAAACT
>JBBSMR010000185.1:0-2151 GCA_038233095.1 Euzebyales bacterium | reverse complement strand
GGATGGACCCCCCTCAGCGCGTAGCGCAGGCCCAACGTCAGCAGGACGACGTAGGCGCCGACGAGCAGGCGCTCCGCGGCGTCCGGACCCATGAGCTGGAGCAGCCCGGCGAGCATCAGCGTGGTCAGCATGTTCGGCACGGGGCGCAGATCCACCTCGTACAGCTGGCGCAACACCTCCCGCCCGGGGTCGTCGTAGGACAGCAGCACGGCCGCACCCGCAAGGTGCGCGGGGCCGTCCACCGTCACGACGCGGGCAAGGAACAGCAGCGGGAGCAGTTGCAGGAACAGGGCCGCCCACAGCACGCCGTCTGCCGGCATCCGGCCCTGCGCCCGCCGCAAGGCCGTTGCCCACATGGGGCCACCCTGCCATCAGCGAGTAGGCCACCAGCGGGTGGTCACGCTGCGGAGCGGCGCACCTTCTCCCACCACGACACGTACGGCGTTGACGGCTGGGAGTCGTTCGCGAGCAGAAACGCCTGCAGGGCGACGAGCTGGTCGGTGTTGATGTAGTCGACCTGCGCGTCGAGCAGCTCCGCCCACACCGCCTCGACCGCCCCGCGGTTGGTCCCGATGTCGTCCGGCGTCGCCCAGAACCGCACCCGGCGGCCGTCGGCGTGCGCCTCGGCGACGATGTCGCGCAGCAGCTGCGCCTCCGCTGCCGGGATCGGACCCACACCCCGCCAGCTGAAGATGCTCGTCCACCTGTTGCTGATCAACGGGAGAAACGAGGCCGGGAGGGCGGAGTTCAGGTCGGCGAGGCGGCCGTCGTACGCGGCGTAGCGGACCTTCTGGTCGAGCATCAGCTCGCGCGGCCGGTTGCCCGAGATGACGGCGGTGACCGCGCCGTCCTTCGCGCCGGCAGGGGTGAACTTGGCGAGTATCGACTGGTAGCGCTTCAGCGCCTCGTGCACGGCCAGATAGGTAGCCGGCCCGTCGGACTTGATGTCGATGAGCAGCTGCAGGCTGTTGTCGTCCCCGGAGTAGACGCTGCCGCCGTTCGCCTTCACCCGCTCCCGCAGGGGGGCCAGGTAGAGCGACTCGAGCGTGCGTCCGGGCACCACGTCCTCGAGGTCGTGGGCCACCAGCAGCTCGCCGTCGACCAGCCAGACGTCGACCTCGACGCTCTGGAAACCCGCGTCGAGAGCGTCGAGCAGGGGGCGCTCGTGCAAGTAGTCGTTGTGCGCGTGGGCGCGGGCCAGCGGCACGACGTCAGCGGCGTACGCGGGCGCGCCGCCGAGGCTGAGGAACCCAAGAACTGCGACGACCAGCAGCGTCGCCCGTGCGTGAAACGAGCATGATTCGCCTTTCGGTGAGGGGTTTCGCCGACGCTAGAGACGCGGGACGGCGGGGACCGGGCCTTCACATGAAGCGCCGGCGAACACCAGATGACCTACGTGAGGACGTTTCCGGCGAGCCGCCGGGACGGTACGGTCCCCGGGGCCGGCCTGGCTATGGAAGACGGGGGTTACGTGGTGGCGCAGCTGCGGACGAACGGTCACCGGGTCGCCGAGGCCCACCTGAACGGCGACAGCGTCAAGGCGCTGACCGGGTCGATGGTCGCCTACGAGGGCAAGGTGCAGTTCAAGAAGGCGTCGTTCGGCGGCGGCGAGGGCGTGATGAAGACCCTGAAGCGCAAGGCGACCGGCGAGAGCCTAGACCTGATGGAGTGCGTCGGTCAGGGGGTCGTCTACCTGGCCCAGATGGGCTCCTACATCGAGCTGATCGCGCTCGCGGGCGACAAGCTCAGCGTCGAGAGCTCGGCGCTGCTGGCCTACGAGTCGACCCTGTCCACCAACGTCACCTTCGCCGGCATGCACGGGATGTCCGCCGGCCAGGGCCTGACCACCACCTCGGTGTCTGGTCACGGTGCGGTCGCGATCCTGTCCGACGGCCCCGCGATCTGCCTGGAGGTCTCCCGGCAGTATCCGGTGACCGTCGACCCACAGGCCTATCTCGGCTCGTCGGGCCAGCTGCAGCAGGGCTTCGTGACCGGCGTGAACTGGAAGTCGCTCATCGGTGAGGGCAGCGGCGAACCGTTCAGCCTGCAGTTCTCCGGCACCGGCCGGGTGTGGATCCAGCCGGCCGAGCGGTAGAGGAGGAGCGGGCGATGGGCTTCGAGAAGATGAACTCCAAGGTCCTCAAGGTCCCT
>JBBSMR010000184.1:0-2216 GCA_038233095.1 Euzebyales bacterium | reverse complement strand
GTGGGCCGTGGCCGACGGTGGGGCGCAGGCGATCATCGCTGACGCGCACCACGCCGCGGTCGCCGAAGCGCTCGACTTCATGGAGCGCGGTCACCGCAACCCGGGCCGGCGCCAAGGGACCCAAGGGCGGTGTCGCTCAACTCGACGTCACGGGGGTCATAGCCACGGCGTTCGATCACTACGACTCCCGCGCCAACGACCCGCACCTGCACACCCACGTCGTGATCAGCAACCGGGTCATGACCGCCAGCGACGGCGCGTGGCGCACCCTGGACGGCACCCCGTTGCACGCTTGGGTGGTTGCTGTCTCGGAGCTCCATGAAGCCGAATTCAGCGACCGCCTCACTCGCGCGCTCGGCGTCGGCTGGGAGCGGCGTCCGCGCGGCCGCGACCGCAACCCTGCCTGGGAGGTCGCAACGGTGTCGCAATCGTTGGTGGAGGAGTTCTCCGGCCGGTCCCACGACATCAACACTGAGACCGACCGACTGATCGAGGGGTACGTCGCCAACCACGGCCGCCGCCCGCGCCCGGCCACGATCATGAAGCTCCGCGCTCAGGCCACGATCGCAACCCGCCCCGAGAAGCATGTGCACTCGCTCGCGGACCTCACCATGGCCTGGCGACGCAGGACGGCCGAGCACCTCGATATCGATGCCGTCGCGTGGGCAAGCCACGTGACCACGAACCCACCCCGGAGGCTGCTGCGTGCCGACGACGTCCCACTCGACGTGATCGAGGAGGTCGGCCGCACCGTCGTCACTGCGGTGGGGGAGAAGCGCTCCAGCTGGCGCCGCGCGAACCTGTACGCCGAAGCGGCCCGCCAGACCATTGGCTGGCGGTTCGCCAGCACCACCGACCGTGAGGCGACCACCGGCATGGTGGTCGACGCGGCCGAACACGGGTCGCTGCGCCTCACCCCACCTGATCTCGCCGCGACGCCGGAAGCGTTCACGAGAGATGACGGCACCAGCACCTTCCAGCCGAAGCACTCGACCGTGTTCTCCTCCGAGCAACTCCTCGCCGCCGAGGACCGGCTCCTGCAACGCGCCGCCACGACCACAGCGCCGACCGTCAACATCGAGATCGTCGACCACGTCACGGAGCTACCCGTGAAGGGCCACCGGCTCAGCCCCGAGCAAGCCCAAGCCATCGCCACCATCGCGGTCTCAGGCCGACGGGTTGATCTGCTCATCGGCCCCGCCGAAGCAGGCAAGACCACCGCCATGCGCGCGCTCCACCGGGCATGGACCAAGCAGCACGGCAAAGGGAGCGTCGTCGGCCTCGCACCCAGCGCCGCCGCAGCCCAGGTTCTCGCCGAGGATCTCGGCATCGGGCTGTGAGAACACCGTCAAGTGGCTCCACGAACAGCAACAGCAACAGCGCCGCGCCCGGTTCCACCGCGGCCAGCTCGTCATCGTTGACGAAGCCACCCTCGCCGGCACCCTCACCCTCGACCGGATCACTGCCCACGCCGCCGAGGCTGGAGGCAAGGTGCTGTTCGTCGGCGACTGGGCGCAACTCCAGTCCGTCGACGCCGGAGGAGCGTTCACGATGCTCGCCGATGCTCGCCGATGCTCGCGACGACACGCCCGAACTCGTCGACATCCACCGCTTCACCCACGAATGGGAGAAGACCGCCTCTCTCGACCTGCGCCATGGCGCCCCGAGGCAGTCGACGCCTACTCGCCCGCAAGCGGGTCTACGACGGCGACACCGACGCGATGATGGACGCCGCCTACCGCGCCTGGCGCGACGACATTACGGCCGGCAGATCGAGTGTGCTGGCCGCCGACAACACATGCGCCGTGCGTGCACTCAACGTCCGAGCCCGAGCCGAACGACTGTTGACGGGGCAGACCCGTGAGGGCCCAGAGGTCCGGCTGATCGGCGGAACACGTGCGTCCGTGGCGACTGGGTGATCACCCGCAAGAACGACCGGCGACTCCGCACACTCCGCTCAGCCTGGGTCCGTAACGGCGACCGGTGGAGCGTCACCGATGTCCGCGACGACGGCTCGCTCGTCGTCCGTCGCCAAGGCATCGCCGCAATCTTGCGCTACCGACTCGCCCTCGCCACTAAGACCACCGGGACCCGCCGCGTCCGCCGCCCGGCCAAGCTCATCGCCGGCTTGATCCCCGAGGCCCTCGGCCCGATCGCCCCCGACATGCGCGCCGCCCTCGACGAACGCCGCGACCTCATCGAGCAGCGCGCCCGCC
>JBBSMR010000183.1:0-2233 GCA_038233095.1 Euzebyales bacterium | reverse complement strand
GCGTGGCGACGTTCCACGGCGTGCACAGCGGGCTCGCCATGCGCTGCGTCGACGTGCTCGGTTCGGCCGACCAAAAGGAGCGCTGGCTGCCCGCGATGGCGCGCGCCGAGCAGTTGGGCGCGTTCGCGCTGACCGAGCCGACGCACGGGTCCGACGTCGTACGGCTGGAAACGCGCGCCGAGCGCGATGGCGACGGCTACCTGCTCCATGGCGAGAAGCGCTGGATCGGTCTGGGATCCATCGCCGACATCGTCGTCGTGTGGGCGCGCGACGACAACGGTGACGTCGGTGGATTCGTCGTGGAGCACGGTCCGGACGGGCCGGATGCCACCCCCGGCTACACGTCGCGCGTCATCACCGGGAAGACCAGCAACCGCGCGCTATGGCAAGCCGACGTCCGCCTCGACGGCGTACGCGTACCGACTGACAACCGGCTCACCGAGGCCCGCTCGTTCGCGGACACCTCGCGCATGCTGGCGATCAGCCGGCAGGGCGTCGCCTGGGAAGCGTTCGGGCACGCGGTGGCGGCGTACGAGTACGCCGTCGGCTACGCGCGCACCCGCGAGCAGTTCGGCGCGCCTATCGCTGCCCGCCAGCTGATCCAGGACAAGTTGTCGCGAATGCTCGCCGACATCACCGGCATGCAGCTGCTGTGCCTGCGCCTGGCTCAGCTCCAGGACGGCGGCAAGGCTTCCCTTGCGCGTGCCTCACTCGCCAAACTGCACACTGCGGCCGCGGCTCGTCGGGTCTGCGCGGAGGCCCGCGACATCCTCGGCGGCAACGGCATCCTGCTCGAGCACCACGTCGCGCGCCACCACGCGGACATGGAGGCGGTCTACACCTACGAGGGCACCGACACCGTGCAGTCGCTCATCGTGGGACGGGAGATCACCGGCCTGTCCGCGTTCGCCTGAACTTGGAGGTCATTCGTGAGCTTGTCCGTCGCGACCATCCTCGCCGAGTCCGCTCATCGCCATCCCGACAAGGTGGCGGTGGTGCAGGGAGAACAACAGGTCACCTACGCCGAACTGTGGCAGCAGGCGCTCCGCTACGCGGCCGTGTTCCGCGACCGCGGGATCGAGCGCGGTGACCGGGTGGCTCTGCTCGTCCCCAACGTGGCGGACTTCCCGCGCTGCTACTACGCGGCGCTGGCTCTCGGCGCGGTCGTGGTGCCGGTGCACGCGCTGCTCACCGCGGACGAGGTCGCCGCAACGCTGCGCGACGCGGGAGCGTCGTTGCTGGTGGCCGCCGGGCCGCTGGTGGAGTCCGGTGCCAAGGGCGCCGAGCTGGCCGGCGTCCCACTGCTGACGACGTTGACGCCAAAGGATTCGCCGTACGAGCGGCTCGAGACCATGACGGCTGGCGTCGAACCGTTGACGACGTACGAACCGTGCGCGGCCGCCGACGACGCGGTCATCCTCTACACGTCGGGCACCACCGGCCGGTCGAAGGGCGCGGTGCTGTCGCACCTCAACCTCACGCTCAACGCGCACCTGTCCGCGGCGGAAGTGGTGCAGCTGGTCCAGGACGACGTCATCCTTGGTTGCCTGCCGCTGTTTCACTCCTTCGGCCAGACGTGTGCGATGAACGCCGGCTTTCGAGCGGCAGCCACCGTCGTCCTCATGCCGCGCTTCGACGGGGCAAAGGCGTTGGACCTCATGCACGAGCACGCCGTCACCGTGTTCATGGGCGTACCCACCATGTACCTCGGGCTGCTCGATGCGGTGGGCTCCGGCGGGAGTCCGGCACCGCTGCGGGTGGCGGTATCCGGCGGCGCATCACTGCCAGTCGCGGTGATCGACCGCTTCAAGGACGCGTTCGGCGCCGACATCTACGAGGGCTACGGCCTCTCGGAGACCTCGCCGGTCGCGACGTTCAACCAGCCCGTCTTCGGCCGCCGCCCCGGGAGTGTGGGCCACCCCATCTGGGGTGTCGACGTGGAGGTGGCGCAGGCCGACGTTGACGACCGGGTCGAGCTGCTCCCCCGCGGCGAAGTCGGCGAGGTCGTCGTACGCGGACACAACGTCATGACCGGGTACTGGCAGCAGCCAGAGGCCACCGCCGAAGCGATCGTCGAGGGATGGTTTCGCACCGGCGACATCGGGGTCATCGACGACGATGGCTTCATCTCCATCGTCGACCGCAAGAAGGACATGGTGAATCGCGGCGGGTTCAACGTCTATCCGCGGGAGGTCGAGGAGGTCCTCGCCCGGCACCCGGCGGTCGCCGAAGT
>JBBSMR010000182.1:0-2282 GCA_038233095.1 Euzebyales bacterium | reverse complement strand
TCGCTCACGAAGGCCAGCGCGTCGATGAAGTTGCTCTTGCCGGCACCGTTCGCGCCCACGAAGATCGTCAGCGGCCCAAGGTCGACCGTTACCTGGCTGATGCTCTTGTAGTTACGGATGTGGACCCGGCGGAGTCGCGCGTTGCCGTCCGAGCCGTTGTTCTCGGGCACTAGAAGCCTTTCGTGGGTGCCGGCGTAGTATCGCGGCCAGCCTCGTCGTCGCCCAACCTGACATTGCCGCGGACCCTCGAGCTCGTG
Organism: Euzebyales bacterium; assembly: GCA_038233095.1. GTDB lineage: Bacteria > Actinomycetota > Nitriliruptoria > Euzebyales > Egibacteraceae > JBBSMR01. The sequence continues at coordinate 2,025 of JBBSMR010000182.1, read as the reverse complement.
TTCGCTCGATGCCCTCTCACCGCCGGTGACCAGTCATCAGATCGTGCGAAGCTCGCCCTTGACCAGACGCCGACAAGGGATGCTGTGCTCAGCGGCGTGCTTGCGCTCGGAGCTGTCGAACTCCTCGGCTACCAACATCGGCTCGATGCACAGGCGCTTGTAGCCGGATCCTTGCAGGGCGTCTGTGGCGGCCTTCACGTAGTTTCGCACCTGGTCAACGGGATCGTAGTCATGGTCCGGGCGATGCCGAGCACGGCGCTTGACCTCGACGAGCAGAAGCGTGCTCCCGTCGAGCACCCAGAGGTCGGGTATGAGCCTGGTCTCTCGATCCTCGGTCGGGGTCGGGCCACGGAGCGTGCCCAAGATCGTGGACACCTCGTCCGGCGCCTCCTCGCACCCCTCGCCGAAAAGGAGCTCACGGATCTGCTCGTACATCGCGACCTCGTGGCGTGGCCGGTACCGCCACTTCGCGTCGAAAAGGTGGCTGATCGGCAGCTGGTCGGTGGTCGGGAAGCCTTTGCCTTGCTCCCATCGGTTGGCAGACGATGCGGCCTCGGGGTTGTCCTCGAGTAGGAGCTCCCAGAGGCGCTCGAAGACCTTGGGCTCCACACTCACGTGACGCCCCGAGAGGTTGGCGTATCCGACCCGCTTCTTGACGACCCCCATGGAGCATGGCTTTTCGAGGAGCACCCACTGAACCCACCCCCAATGTCTCTTGTCGCCCTGATGCGCGCGGACCGAGTCCGTGACCATTCGACCGATCGCCACGAAGGACGAGCGGTTGCCCCTCCCACCCTCGTACAGCGCGATCCGATTGCCGCAGCGCGCTGCCTCGGGCGCCGTCCATGCGTAGAAGTCCGAACTGGCCTCCTCGCGGAATGGCCAGTTGATGCTGAAGCGCCAGTCTGCGTTCGTCATGGCTCCCTCATGCTGTGTTGGTGGGCTTCGTCGACGGTCATCGTGCCCTATGGGCGACATGATGGCGCTCCGCCTTGGACAACCAATGAGACCCTGGCCGTGGGAGCCTCTCGATGGGACGCGATGACGGTCGCGCGCGCAAGACGGCGACGGAGTACCCGCCGCTTCCCGAGCGACGGTGGACGGACCTGGTGGAGGGCGAGCTCGCCGCGCCGCAGGCGCTGACCTCTCCGCTATGAGACGTGCTCGCGCGTGACGTGCGCCGGCGTAGGGCAGCCGAGGAGCAGCAGAGCGAGGTGGAGCTCGTCGCGCAGGAGCTCCAGGACGTGGCGAGCGCCGGGCTCGCCGGCGGCGGCCAGGCCCCAGAGGGTGGGGCGGCCGACGAGGACGGCTCGGGCGCCCAGGGCGAGGGCCACGGCGACGTCGGTCCCGCGGCGGATCCCGCCGTCCATCAGGACCTCGAGGCGCCCGCCGACGGCGTCGACGACCTCGGGGAGGAGGTCGATCGAGGCGGCGACGCCGTCGAGCTGGCGACCGCCGTGGTTGGAGACCACGACGGCGGCGGCGCCGTGCTCGCAGGCCAGGGCGGCGTCCTGGGCGGTCTGGATGCCCTTGACCACCACCGGGAGGTCGAGTTCGCCGGCCAGGCGCTCGACCGCGGCCCAGGTCAGCGACGCGTCGACCAGGGAGAAGAACTCGGCGGGCGTCGGGCACGCATCCGTCCCCAGCGCCGCGCGCACCGCAGGCATGTCCACGCCGGGCGGGACGGCGAAGCCCGTGCGCAGGTCGCGCTCGCGCCGTCCGGCGCGCGGGGCGTCGGCGGTGAGCACGATGGCGTCGAACCCGCACTCGACCGCCTCGTCGCACAGTGCCCTGGTCACCGCGGCGTCGCGGAAGGCGTAGAGCTGGAACCAGCGCGGCGCGGGAGGCGCGTGCTCGCAAACCTCGCGTGGCCGCGACGTGGCGAGGGTCGACAACGTGAAGATCGTCCCGGCCGCGGCGGCCGCGCGGGCCATGGCCGGCTCCCCGTCGGGATGGGCCAGGCGCTGTAGCGCGGTGGGCGCCACGAGGATGGGCATCGACACATCGCTGCCCAGCACCGTGGTG
>JBBSMR010000181.1:0-2296 GCA_038233095.1 Euzebyales bacterium | reverse complement strand
GCCACCAGCCCGGCCACGGCCGAGAACGCCTTCGGCCGGGGGGCCGCGGCAACCTCCGGCTCGGGGGGGCGCTCGACCGTGGTGGTCATGCTGCTACCAGGCACGGGAGACACCACGTGGAGACGTTCGACCGGCCCAGTCGAGCGGTTCACCCGGGCCGGCGCAGACCGTCGAACGCCAGCCGGACGAGCGAATCCGCGACGGCGGACGACCGATGCGCGCCATTCGGGCGATACCACTCGGCCACGCCGTTCACCATCCCGAACAGCAGGCGGGTCAACAGCGCCGGGTCGAGATCGGCTCGCACGTCGCCCTCGTCGATGGCCGCCCGCACCAGCGCGCTCAGCCGTCGGTCGAACTCGCGTCGACGGTTCAGCGCCCAGCGCTCCGCGGCAGTGTTACCCCGGACCCGGAGCAGAACAGTGACGTACGGCAGCTCGGCTGCCAGGACGTCGACGCTGCGGCGTACGACATGCTCGAGTCGGTCCACCGCCCGGCCATCCACGCTCTCCGGCTCCACCAGGACCGCGAACAGGGCGTCGACCGCGCGGGCGACCACGCGCCGCAGGAGCTCCTCCTTGCCGCTCACGTGGTGGTAGAAGGACGACTTCGTCAGCCCCGTCGCCCGGGCGAGATCGTCCATGCTCGTCGCGTCGTAGCCGCGGGAAATGAACACGCTGACCACCACGTCGAGCAGCTCGTCGGGGGTGTAGCGAGCCGGCCGGCCGCGCTTGGCGAGGTTGACATCACCGTCCACACCGCGAGACTATCTGACCGATCGTTCGGTAAAGGAGACACCTTGATGGAGCAGGAGTTCCAGTCCCGCATCGACGCCGACGACCGCATCGAGCCCCGCGACGCGATGCCCGAGGCCTACCGCGCCACGCTGATCCGCCAGATCGCCCAGCACGCGCACTCCGAGATCATCGGCATGCAGCCCGAAGGCAACTGGATCACCCGCGCGCCGTCACTGCGCCGCAAGGTGATCCTCGTCGCGAAGGTGCAGGACGAGGCAGGCCACGGGCTCTACCTCTACAGCGCCGCCGAGACGCTCGGCGTCGGCCGCGCCGAGCTGCTCGACCTCTTGCACAACGGCCGGCAGAAGTACTCCACGATCTTCAACTACCCGGCGACCTCGTGGGCCGACGTCGCGGCGATCGGCTGGCTCGTCGACGGCGCCGCCATCATGAACCAGGTGCCGCTGACCCGCTGCTCGTACGGCCCGTACGCCCGCGCGATGAGCCGCATCTGCAAGGAGGAGAGCTTCCACCAGCGCCAGGGTTTCGAGGCGATGGGGGTGCTCGCGACCGGCTCGCCCGAGCAGCGTCGGATGGCGCAGGACGCGCTCGACCGCTGGTGGTGGCCGGCCCTGATGATGTTCGGCCCGTCGGACGCCGACAGCCCGCGCAGCGCGCAGTCGATGGCCTGGGGCATCAAGCGGTTTCGCAACGACGAGCTGCGCCAGCGCTTCGTCGACGCGACCGCGCCGCAAGCCGACCACCTGGGCCTCACCATCCCGGACCCGAAGCTGCGCAAGGACGGCGAGCACTACGCCTTCGGCGAGATCGACTGGTCTGAGTTCGCCACCGTCATGCGCGGCGACGGGCCGTGCAACCGGCAGCGCCTCGCGGCCCGGGTCGCCGCCCACACCGACGGCGCCTGGGTGCGCGAGGCGGCAGCGGCCTATGCGGCCAAGCAGGCGGCGCGGGTAGCGGCGTGAGCACCGCCGAGCCGCTGTGGGAGGTGTTCGTACGCAGCCGCCGCGGCCTGGCGCACACCCACGTCGGCAGCCTGCACGCCCCCGATGCCCACCTCGCCCTGCGCAACGCCCGTGACGTCTACACCCGCCGGCAGGAAGGGGTGAGCATCTGGGTCGTGCCGTCCGCCGCGGTGACCGCGAGCAGCCCGGACGAGAAGGACAGCTTCTTCGACCCGGCCGGCGACAAGCCCTACCGCCACCCGAGCTTCTACGAGGTGCCCGAGGGGCTGACCCACCTGTGACGACGCCCCCTGGAGCGACGAGGGGCACCGACCTCGACGTCGCGACATACGTCCTGCGGCTCGGCGACGACGCCCTCGTGCTGGGTCAGCGGCTGTGCGAATGGGCCGCCCGGTCCCCCACGATCGAGCAGGACGTCGCGCTGCTCAACCTCGCCCTCGACGATCTCGGCCGGGCGCGCAGCCTGCTCACCTATGCCGGCCGGCTCGAGGGTCAGGGGCGCGACGAGGACGACCTCGCCTTCCTGCGCGACGAGCCGGAGTTCGTCAACGCCCTGCTGATGGAGCTCGAGTGCGG
>JBBSMR010000180.1:0-2399 GCA_038233095.1 Euzebyales bacterium | reverse complement strand
CAGCCTCGTCTGCCTGCGCCAGCGCTGCCAGGTAATCCGGCTTGCGGTGCAAGAGCGCTGTCGCGTAGAGGCTGCTCGTGATGTGCCGGAGCGGACCGAAGTCCAGGCTCTCCTCGCAACGACGAGACGTCATGGCAATGTCGGCCAGGATGCGCTGGTGCGTCTCGTTCGGCAGCTCAGACAGGGCCGACATGAGGGTCTCGTACTCCTTGCGACGGTCCTCGCATGGCTCCTGGTGATCGGGCAGCAACTGCTCGACGGGTGCCATGATCACTCCAGGGAAGTCGTTATCGTTCGCATTTCAGAATCTGTTATCAGTCTTCTTACCGTACCCACATCGGCGTAAGCCCGCTACGGTTTAGCCCTGCACCAGGTGAACGCGCAGGTCAGGCATGGTGTTGGCATGGTGTGCCCGGGAGCTACCAGCAGCTCAACGCCCTGCTCGACCGGCCAGAGACGATACGGCGCGACCCGGCAACCGTGTCGGACGGCGGCTGCCGCCCCCTGCCGGCCCCCGGGCATCGCCAGGCAGGCGGCGGTCCCGGCCCGATGGCGCTTCTCGAGGTCGGCGACGTGCCGTCACGGTCGGGACGTGCCGCTCTGCATCTCACGGCGCAGCGCGGCTACTTCCTCACTGAGTGCCCGGACGTCCTGGCGCGTCGCGGCTTGCGCCTCCTCCTCGGCCTCCTGCACCCGTTCGAGCAGGTAAGACGCGAGCGTGGCGGTGACAGTGCCGAGCAGCGCGATCCCCCCGAGCATCAGCGCCGCGGCGATGAGGCGTCCGGCGCCGGTGACCGGGAAGCGGTCGCCGTAGCCGACCGTCGTCATGGTCGTGATCGCCCACCAAGCGGCGTCGCCGTAGTCCTCGATGTTCGCCCCTTCGCGGCCTCGCTCGGCGTCGAGGATGGCGAGTGAGGACACGAGGATCAGCAAGGCCGTCGATCCGACGATGTAGACCACGACGCGACCACGCAGGGCGCCGCCACTCGCGTAACGGTTGAGCACGCTCAGGAGCGCGACGAGCCGCAGGAGGCGCAGCGGTCGCAGGATCGGCAGGGCGATGACGAGCAGGTCGAGCGGATGCTGCCGGACGAAGCGCCATCGTGCGCCGCTGAGGACGAGGCGCACGATGTAGTCCACGCCGAAGGCGGCCCACGTCAGCGTGACGATCAGATCGGGGAGGCTCGGGTCCACGTCGGGCCTGAGGATGGGAACGGCGTAGGCAACGAGGAAGAGCACAGCGGCCAACGTCAGCGGCCACTCGAGCGTGCGTTCCCACTTGATCCGTCGGTCCTCTGTCATGGGCGCAGCCTCTCAGCAAGACGCGCCGCCAGAGCCGAGCGGTGGCAGCGGACAACACCCGCCACAGCACCGCGGCCGGCCACTTGGACTGCATCACAGCCGGTCCCCCAGCGCGGCCTTGCGCAAGTGTTCGCGGGCCCGTTCGTCGGCAGCCGAAGCGCCGTAACGGCCGACCATCGCCCCTGAGCGCCATCCGAGCAATCGCATCAGGTCCTGCTCCTGTCCGCCTTGGGCGAGCCGGGTGTGGGCGGCGGTGTGTCGGAACATGTGCGCGTGGACGCTTTCGAGCCCGGCCGGGCGGGCCCGGCGGCGGCTCATCTGCTCCACGCCGTCGTGCTTGAGCTGTCCCTTGTTCTGGTCGCCGAGCCACAGCCACCCCTCAGGCGAGCGCTGTGCCGCAGACGCGCCGAGGTCGGGCTAACCAAGCGCTGGTCAGGGGTACAACTGGCCCAGCCGACCGGCTAAGCTAGGAGGTCACTCTGTAGGCGTCGTGTCACCTCGTCCGGGTGGACCTCGGCGACAGCCTGTCCGCAGAGGTCGACCTGCAGCGGGGGCTCGACGGCAAGACGGTCCTGTACCTCATGGCCGAGGGCGTCCTGACAGCTGCGCTGGCGCGCACGTTCGCAGCCCGAGCTGCTCAACGCGGCCGACATGCTCGACGGGCTGCTGCAGTCGGCGCCGTCGGCCTGAAATGTTTCGGTCCGCCGAATCAGCCGGGACCTTGCTGACCGATCGACGTGCGATTATCAGGAATGGCGTTCGAGCGAATCACGGTCGACCCCGCGCAGATGGGTGGGGTTCCCTGCATCCGCGGGCCGCGGGTCACCGTGAGCATGGTGCTCGGTCAGCTCGCTGCGGGTCGCGCCAGCGAACAGCTTCTCGAGGACTACCCCTACCTTGAGCGCGAGGACGTGACTGCCGCCCTGGAGTACGCGGCCGCCATTGTCAACGAGCGCGAGGTGCCGATGGCCCGCCCGGCGTGAGGTTCCTGCTCGACGCGAACCTCTCTCCGAAGGCAATGGAGATTCGGTCGTTTGAGGCCCGAAAGTCCGCTTGCGTTGCTGCAGTTGTTGCTGCACAGTTGGGTCATGAAGCTT
>JBBSMR010000179.1:0-2436 GCA_038233095.1 Euzebyales bacterium | reverse complement strand
GTGGACCTCGGGGCGCTCCTGGCTGACCATCACCAGGTGGACGGCGGCGGCCGAGAGGTACACCGGCTGGCGCAGGGCGATCGCCTCGTCCATCCAGTCCATCGTGCGGTCGTAGTCGGTCAGCGCGAGCGGGATCCCTAGAACGGGAACCGTGGGGGGATCCTCCAGGACGGGCCTGGGAACGGGGCGCAGAGCGCGAAGGGAATGTCGATGAGAAACGGGCATGTCGAGCGAAATCAGGCTGGTGGACAACCTGCTCGGGAATAGGAACGGCCGAGCAATCAAAAAGTGGCGGCGTTCGTGCCCTTCAATTGTTCTTGCCCCGCTCCTGGGGCCCTGCAAACCTGTGCGTAGGCCGGAGTTTGGGGATGCTCGGCCGCTGGCCACAAGCCGCTTCTCTGTCAAGACCCCGCTAACCGCCGTGGATCGGGCCTGCTGGTAGAGTGGGACCGACAGTGGGACTTAGGAGTTGATGATGGCGCGTGCTCATGTCGTGATGTCAGACGAGACCCTCCGGGAGATCGATCGCCTCGTCGGCGAGCGGTCTCGAAGCCGATTCCTTGAGGAAGCCGCTCGTGAGAAGCTCGAGCGTGTCGCGCTCGCGACTTCGCTCCAAGAGACGGCCGACGTCGCGAGCGATCACCCCGAATGGCGCGACCGCCGCACCGCGGCCGACTGGGTTCGTGGGACGCGGCGCACCGAGGCGGCCTCCTGAGTCTCTACCTGCTCGACACGACCGTCCTGATCGCACAGCTCCGCGGCGAGCGAGCGGTCACCACCCTGCTGCTGGACCTGCTCGGCGCAGGCCATTGGCTGGGAACGAGCTGCGTCAACATCGCCGAGATCGAACGAGGCATCCGGCCAAAGGAGCGCAAGGCGGCCACTGCGCTCCTGGAGCGGCTGCGCTTCCTGGAGACCGGCCGCGAGGCCGCCGCTCGCGCCGGCCGCTATCAGCGTGCCTTCGAGAAGCGCGGGCGGACGATCCACACAGCGGACGCGCTCATCGCTGGGACGGCGCGAGCGCACGGCGCGATCTTGTTGACGGAAAACCTGCGTGACTTCCCGATGACAGATCTCACGGTGGAAGCGCTCCCGGGCGACTGAGCGGTCAGCGCGGTCCGACTCGTCGACAGGCCCCCGCCTCCCTCACGTGGGCCAAGATGCATGAGTGGGATAGCTGTATCAGTGGTAGCGTCACGCTATGGCCCACCGAGACCGGGAGGTCATGATCGGAGATCGCGGGCGGATCGTCCTACCGGCCGCGGTGCGCTCGGCGCTGGGCCTTGAGCCGGGAATGCGAATGCTGTTGAGCACCGAGCCGGACGGGTCGGTGCGGCTGCGCTCTTACCGCGCGGTGGCTGAGCAGAGCCGGGGCATGCTTTCGGACCTTGCGCCTGCCGAGACCTCGATGGTCGAGGAGTTGCTGGCCGAGCGTCGGGCCGAGTCCGCCCGACAGGACGCGCAGTCAGACGCAGGACAGTAGGTGGCCGGCCCGGTCCTGGACGCCGCGCGTCTGCGTCCCCTCACCCGAGCCGAAAGACTCTCTCTCGGGGACCGCAGTTGCGTGGCGCTCGCTCGCCGGCTCGGCGCCGTCGCCCTCACTTCGTATTCGCGATCGCCGCGGCGCGCCACCCTGCGCTAGCGTCCGCGGCCGTGAAGGCGGTGATCCTCGCCGGCGGCCTGGGCTCGCGCTTCAGCGAGGAGACCGAGGTCAGGCCCAAGCCCATGATCGAGATCGGCGGCAAGCCGATCCTGTGGCACATCATGAAGAGCTACTCGGCCCATGGGGTCGACGACTTCGTGGTCTGCCTGGGCTATAAGGGCTATGTCGTCAAGGAGTACTTCGCCAACTACCACCTGCACGCGTGTGACGTGACCTTCGACCTCGGGGCCGGTTCGATGGAGATCCACCAGAGCGCTGCTGAGCCCTGGAGGGTGACGCTGGTCGAGACGGGCGAGCGGACGATGACCGGCGGGCGCTTGAAGCGGGTGCTGCCTTACCTCGAGGGGGAGGAGGCGTTCTGCTTTACCTACGGCGACGGGGTGGCCGACCTCGACGTGCCCGCGTTGCTGGACTTCCACCGCGGGTCGGGGGCGCTGGCGACGGTGACCGGGGTTCAGCCTCCCGGGCGCTTCGGGGCGCTCGAGATCGCCGACGGGCGGGTGAGCGGCTTTCGCGAGAAGCCCCAGGGCGACGGGGGTTGGATCAACGGCGGGTTCTTCGTGCTCTCGCCGGAGGTCGGCCGCTACATCGGCGACGACGCGACCGTTTGGGAGGAGGAGCCGCTCGAGGGCCTCGCGCGCGACGGCCAGCTCGCCCTCTATCAGCACCGCGGGTTCTGGCAGGCGATGGACACACTTCGCGACCAGCGCCACCTCCAGGAGCTGTGGAACATCGGGGAGGCGCCGTGGAAGCTGTGGGAGTAGGGCGCCGCG
>JBBSMR010000178.1:0-2587 GCA_038233095.1 Euzebyales bacterium | reverse complement strand
CGGTCGAGTCGAAGCGGCGACCGCAGTCGACACAGTGGCAGTCGGCCGAGCGGGCGATGACGACTCGCACGAGGTTGCCGGCGCGTAGCTGCGAGGGAAAGTCGGCGGACGGCGGTATGCTGGGGCTTGTCTTGATCGCCGTCGAGACCTTGGGGCCGCTCCTATCGGGGCGGTCTCTCTCGTCAGGCGGCGCCATCGTGAGCACCCCCGCCACGCAGCACGTTGCGCACTGCGGTCTCGCCGGTGGGGTCGGCGTAGCAGAGGAACCAGGTGCGGAAGTCGATGTCGGTGCGGCCCTCGCGGACGAACCGGCGCACCAGCTTGCGAAGGCGAAAGCCTCCGAGGCCGAGGTTGAGCGCCGCGTCGACTTTTGCCGCTTCGCGTGCGATTACCGCTTCCGCCAGGTAGGCAGACTTGCCCTGTCCGGCTATCTCCCGATTCGCCCCGGGGGTGGGCTGGGGGTGCGGCCGAGTGGCCGCAGGACTAGGCGGCATCGGGGCCACCGACCTCGTTCAGCTCGGCCTCGGCGGCCTCGGCGGTGGCGGTGGCCTCGCGGGCCTTGCGACGGGAGCGTGCCGACGCCAACGCCAGCCGTGCGTAGTGGGCCTTTCGCAGGTGCTCGGCGCGGATCGGGTCACCGTCGGCCTCGGCCAGGAACTTGGCTTCAAGCGCGGCGCGGGCTGGCGCGGTCCGGGCGGAGCGGTTGGGCGTGGCCGCCCACGATGCGTGGGCAGCAAGTCTGCCTTGAAGGGACTGCTCGGTAGTCGACGACATGTGGACACACCTCTCACAGAGAGGGTGTCCACTCGAACCCCTAGGATGAACGCGCTAAACCGGCCATAGCCAAGACGGTCAACACGTCGCTATCCGGCACTCTACAGCACAGCGCCCGTTAGCCCGTGCGACGACTCGCCCGGCCGGTCTCCACACTGACGACCTGCTGCCCGGCCCGCACCGCATGTACGTACAGCTCTAGGAGTCGGGGCAGGGTGAGGGTGGCCGCCCACGGGTCCCCCATGTCGCGGCACGCGCCGCAGACGAAGCGGGTGCGCCCCGTGTAGATGGTGGGCGGCTCGCTGCTGCGGTGCCGACGGCATCGCTTGCCGCGCCCATCCCCACTGACCTTGTTGCGGCACCCACGCTCGATGCACACCACATCGCGACCGTGCTTTGCGCGTCTGATGTCGGTGGTGCCGTTGACCAACTGGACGACTGACGGCGGCGCGCCAGGCACAACGTCGAGGTACAGCTCGCCGTCCATGCCGACCGACAGTTGCACCGGCGGCGCCGCATGCCCGCGCGGGCAGGTGAACACACGAACCGGTGCCCGGCTGGGCACCTGCTCGGCCAGCGCCACCAGGGCGGGGAAGTCGCGGCGCACCAGGCTCGACACCTCGTCGAGGCGCCGATCGAAGCGCTCGCCGTATGACTCGCTCACACCCGGTCACCTCGCTTCATCCGCTGGGCGGCGGCCTTCGCCCGAGCGTCGGCCGCACTGGCGCCGTAGCGCTCCAACATCACGTCGGAGGACCACCCGGCCAGCCTCTTGAGGTCGCGCTCCTGGCCGCCGCTCATCAGGAAGTCGTGCGCGAAGGTGTGCCGGAAGCGGTGCGGGTGCAGGTCGGAGATGCCGGCCTGGGCGCCGCGTACCTTCATCCGCTCCCGCGCGCCGTCCGGGGTCAGCGCGCCGCGCTGGGTGAGGAACAGGGCACCCAGGTGTGCCCAGCGATGGGCGCGGCGCATCCGCACGTAGCGATCGACCGCACGCACCGTGCGGGCGCTGAAGTAGACCGGCCGCACCTTGTCGCCCTTGCCGCGCACCAGACCCATGCCGGCATCCAGGTCGAGCCCGTCGACGCCGAGCCCGCACAGCTCGGAGACGCGCAGCCCACAGTCGAGCAGCAGGCGAATCATGGCCTCGTCGCGACGGTCGGCGAAGGTCTTACCGCTGCACGCCTTGAGCAGCGCGGTCAGCTCGGCGTCGGACAGGACCGGCACCGGTGTCGCCTTCGGTTGCGGCGGCGAGAGGTTCCTCATCGGGTGCTCGTCGAGCGCCTCCTCGTCGACCAGCCACCCGCAGAACCGGAACAGGCCCCGATAGCGGGTCCTCACGGTGGCGGGCGCGTTCACGTCGGCGAGGTCGGCCAGCCACTCGCGGATCGCGGCCCGGTCGAGCTGGTCGACGGTGGCTGGGCGCCCCTGCGCGACCAGCCAGCGGGTGTAGAAGGTGATCGCCTGGCCGTAGATCGTCACCGTGCGCTCGGAGCACCCCTCGGCGCGCAGGTGGCGCGCGAAACTGCGGTGCAGGTCTTGCACGCGGCCGCTCACGGGAGCTAGGTTATCGGTTGAGTGAGCGTTGTGCGCACTCGCCACACCGTACCGAGTCACCTGTTCTCGCTGGTCAGACGCCTAGCGCGCGAGGGTTGGACCCTGGCAGGCTCGCCCCGCATCTTCGGATAGTCCGGCGGGTATGGCAGGTCGCCCCGCTCGTCGCGGGCGTAGGACTCCAGCAGCGGCTCCAACGAGAACGCCGCACCGTCGATGCCAGTCATCGGATCGCCCCGCTCCCGTACGCGCGCAGGCACGG
>JBBSMR010000177.1:0-2593 GCA_038233095.1 Euzebyales bacterium | reverse complement strand
GCTGGCGGAGGTGTGCGGGGCGCTGCCGGCGGGCACCGCACGTGCCCGGCTGGCCGTGAACGCCACCTCGCTCGGGCTGCACGGGGAACGTCTTCCGGGGTCGTGGGCCGACGTGGGAGCTGACCAGGTGGCGCTGGATCTGGTGTACGGCGCGGTCGCGACGCCGTTCGTCGCCGACGCCCGCGCCGCCGGGGCGCGGGCCTTGGACGGCCTGGACCTGCTGGTCGCGCAGGCGGCGGACTCGTTCACGTGCTGGACGGGGGTGTCGGCGCCGGTCGAGGTCATGCGCGCCGCCGCCCTCAGCGCCCTCGGCCGGTCACCGGCCTGAGCGGACCCGGGCACCTCCCACAGGCGACCCATTGCCCAGTAAGCACCCTTTAGTTCTGTTCATCCCCGGAACACTCTTGCTGGTACCAGCAGTTGTGTCCAGACGGTGGGCACGTTGTGCTGGTACCGGGGATCAGCACCCAGTGGAAGGTCGTGCCGGCCTCCCAGTTGTTGTCCGTGACGCCGATGAACTCCGCCATCTCCTCGGGGCGCTCCTTCGGCCGCCAGGTGAGAAAGCGCGTCACGCCGGCGTCCGAACCGTACGCACGAAAGAGCGCGGGCGCGTCACTCTCCTGCGGGCGGCGAAGCAGCAGCCGCTCGGTCTCATTCTCTTCCGGTGCTCGCATGCAGACGCCCCACTGATCGCGCGATTCGAAGCTCGTTTCTCACCACCGTAGACAAGATCTCCTCAAGGGGCGGCCTCTCGCTGCCGATGGCCAATCAAGAGTCCACACGGACCGCTCACATCACCGGACCCGAAGGGCAACCTCACATGAACGAGACGAAGGCTGAAAGGCTGGCCGACAGCCTCAACGCGTTCATCCAGTCCTCCCCGGACGTCGAAGCGGCTGCGGTGATCAGCTTCGACGGCCTCGCCATGGCCTCGGCCCTGCCTGACGGTATGGACGAGGACCGCGTCGGCGCGATGTCCGCTGCCCTGCTGAGCCTCGGGGAGCAAGCCGCACATGGCCTCGGGCGAGGTGAGATGCATCAGCTCTTCGTCGAGGGCGAGCACGGCTTCGTCTTCCTGATGTCGGCCCGCGGTCAGGCGGTCCTCGCGGCGGTCACGAACCACACCGCGAAGATCGGGTTCATCCTCTTCGAGATGCGTCGCGCCGCCGACAGCATCGGCGCGGTGCTTGGTGGCAATGACGAGGTCCCGGCCTCTCAGCCCGAGGCGGCCGACCCTGTCCAGCACGAGGCGCCCGCGCCGCAGCCCTACGAACCGACACATGTGGCCGGAGAGAACGGTGATCCGTACTACGTGGTCGCGGGCTCACAGATGACCAGCTACGGCGAGTGGCAGTAGCGCACCTTCGCCTCGAAAGGACCGGCCATGCTCAAGGGCACGCTCGCAGAGTTCAGCCTGCAAGACCTGTTCGGGTTGCTCTCCTCGACTCGCAAGACCGGACTGCTGCACGTCCAGACGGCGGCGGTCGAGGGTCGCATCTGGTTGCGTGAGGGCCGCGTCGTCATCGCCTCCACGGAGGCCGGTCCCGCCGCGCTCCTGAAACGGCTGGCTGCGACCGGCGTCATCGACCGGGCCCGCCGGGACATGCTGACGCAAGAGTTCGCGGACGCCTCCGCGCCGGTGCTCGCTCACGCGCTCGCCTCCTCCGTGGAAGAGGCGGAGGGCAACGCGCTCCTGCGCGAGCTCGCCGCCGGTGCCGTCCAGGCGTTGCTGGAGGAGGGCGGAGGGTCATTCTCGTTCGACGCGCAGATCGAGACCGAGGGCTGGGCTGACGGCGTCTTCGAGGTCGATGAGCTCATGGCGGAGGCGCAACGGCGCCTTGAGGCCTGGCAGCACCTTCGCGAGCGCGTCGGCCCTGTCAACGGGGTCCCGGTGTTGCGTCCCGCGGCCGCCGACGACCGTGAGGAGCTCACGGTGAGCGCCGCCCAGTGGCGGCTGCTGGCCCGCCTCGACGGCCGCCGGGATGTCGCCGCGCTGAGCGAGTTCGAGCCGGAGCAGAGCTACCGCGTGTTGGCTGAGCTGCTGGAAGCGGGCTTGGTGGAACTGGATGCGGGCGGTCGGGCAGATGAGACGCTGACCGAGCTTCGCCCTCATGCCGAACAGGCGACGCCCTTTTCCGAGCTGCACGCGGTGGCCGCCAGCCCGTTCGCTGACCTGGGCACTGACGAAGATGCGCCATCCGACGAACGACCGGTGAGCACCGGAGAGGCGTCCGACGATCACGGTGACGGGGCGGCGCAGCCGTCGGCGTCCGGTAATGGGGCCGAGACCGCCGCGGCGGTCGACGGAGAAGCCCAGTCGGAGGCGCTCACCCGCGACCAGGAGATCGACCGGGCGCTCGTGCTGCGGCTCATCGACGGCGTGAAGGAGGCGTGAGCCCATGCTGCAGCGACCTGCCCGTCCGCGGGCCACGGTGCGCCGCTCCGGAAGCTTCCGCCAGGTCAAGGTGGTCGTCACCGGACCGTTCGACGCCGGCAAGACGACCCTGATCAAGACGATCAGCGAGATCGCCGTGCTCTCCACCGAGCGCAGGGTGAGCGACCACACGGCGGCCCTGAAGAGCGACACGACCGT
>JBBSMR010000176.1:0-2630 GCA_038233095.1 Euzebyales bacterium | reverse complement strand
CCTGGTGGCACCGCGCGACTATCGCGATCAGCTCGCAGCGCACCTGGCCGACAAGCCGGAGCACTCCCAGATCTTGTTCGGACGGCTCGCGATGGAGAGCTCGGACGCAGGGCGGGTGATCAGCGCCGCCTGGCACCTCGACGACGTCGCCGAGTCCTACCAGTCACACATCGGCCGACTCCAGCGGTGCCTGGCCGATAAGACACCTCGGAAAGGACCCGAGGAGTTGCGGCTCTTCGCCGAGACGGTCTCTCCGGCGCTCTCTGCGACGCTGTACGAACCTTCCGTGCCCGCTGAGCTCCTGCCCGCCGACTGGCCCGGCCCCGTCCTGCGCCAGCTGATCACCGAATGCTCGGCGAGGTTCGACGTCCCCGTGAGCCGCTACGTCGCATCCCGCCTCTGAACGACAAGACGCCCTCCGATCAGACGAATACGCTTCGAGCGCTCGGGCCCAGCCTGCGGAGGTCAGCCTGGGCTTGTCCTCCTGCTGGCCGGCGATCGTGATCGGGTTGCCGGGCGGGAGCACACGGCGCTCGTTTGCGCTGTCGCGAACGCTCGTCTACGTTGCCGCGCGTGAGCACGCGCGAGCACTACCCGGCTGGGGTGCCCTGCTGGGTCGACACCAATCAGCCCGACGCGGCCGCGGCCGCCGCGTTCTACTCCGGACTCTTTGGCTGGGAAACCGAGGACGGGATGCCGCCCGACTCGGGTCAGAACTACTTCATGGGGCGCCTCGGCGGCCGGGACGTCGGGGCGATCTCGGGACCGTCCAAGAAGCCTCCCGTGTGGACGACCTATATCAGCGTGGAGAACGCCGACAACGCCGCCGGGCGCGTGCGCGACGCGGGCGGACAGCTGATCACGGAGCCGTTCGACGTCTCCGACGCTGGGCGCATGGCCGTCTGCGCCGACCCCGAGGGCGCGGTCTTCTGCCTCTGGCAGGCGGGGCAGAACCGCGGCTCCGCCGCGGTCAACGAGCACGGCGCGGTGAACTTCAACAACCTTCACACGGACGACCTCGAGGTGGCGAAGGCGTTCTACGGCGCGGTGTTCGACTGGGAGACGATCGATGTCGGCTCGCCCATGTGGACACTGCCCGGCTACGGCGACCACCTCGAGGAGATCAACCCGGGGACGCGCGCGAGCTTCGAGGAGATGGGCGCCCCGGAGGGGTTCATCGACGTGGTGGCGGCGGTCCTGCCGCGCGAGGGCGGCCCGGCGCGCTGGAGCGTCACGTTCGCCGTGGACGACGCCGACGCCGCCGCCGAGCAGGCGCGCGGGCTCGGCGGCTCGGTGCTCGCCGAGCCCCAGGACGCGCCGTGGGTGCGCTTCACGGTGCTCGCCGACCCGGCCGGCGCGGCCTTCACCGCCAGCCAGTTCGTGCCGCCGGAGGCCTAGATAGAGAGTGATTCCACGTCCGGGCAGTCGTGGACGGCAAGACGGTCCTGTACCGCATGGCCGAGGGTGTCCTGACAGTTGCGCTGGCGCGCGCGTTCGCAGCCCGAGTTGCTCAACGCGACCGACATACTCGACGGGCTGCTGCCGTCGGCCCGAAAACGCTGAACGGTCTTCTGAGGGCGTCCGACGTGACGATCTTCGACCAGGCTGCGGCGGACGGCGACGTGCTGATCACGGCCGACTCCGACTTCACCAACCTCTTGGCGGCGCGTGGCAGCTCGGGGCCGTCGATCGTGCTGCTGCGTCATGTGGCCGACCTGCCGTGGCTCAACACGAGGCCCTGCTGGTCGCGAACCTTCCAGCCGTCCCAGCCGACCTCCAAGAAGGTGCTGTGGGACGCGCCGAGGTCGGGGCTAACCAAAAGCGGTGGTCAGGAGCGCAACCAGGCCAGCCGACCAGTCAACTGGTCACCCGATAGACGTCGTGTAAGAACGGTCAAGCGCTGTGCGAATACGCCTGCGGCGCTTGAACTTCTCGACCGTTGACGATCAATCTATTGGGTGACCTTCGGACCTGCCGAAGGAGCCCGGATGTCGGCCGGGACCACGACAGTGCTCGCTTCTGCACTCGTTCTGTCCTGCGGCCACACGAGGCCGAAGCGGTCGCTCGGCGCAGGTCGGTGGTCAAGGCCATCCAGTCCCCACCATCCACGCCTGCCGCGCTGGTCCGGGGACGGGCGGGGCGCCGCGCTAGAGCTAGATGTGCGGCGCGTCGCCGATGTCGATCACGCGGAACCAGTGCGGGTACTCGGTGATGACGCGCCAGACGATCACAAGGGTCGCCCCGGACGTACATGATCACGGCGTGCTTCCGTGTGACGTCGTCGAGGTGCACGTACTTGTCCGCCCAGGTGTCGGCCTGGATGGCCATGAGCGCCTCGACGACCTCAGCGGCAACGTCAGGGTCCGGGTCGCTGGCAAGCCACTGCTCGACCGGCAACCACCCGTCCGAGCGGCGGGGACGGCCCTCAGCGGCCGGCACGCACCCGATCCATCAGGCCAGCAACGTCAATCTCGTCGCTGGGAGGACCAACTGCCTCAGCCTCGTCTGCCTGCGCCAGCGCTGCCAGGTAATCCGGCTTGCGGTGCAAGAGCGCTGTCGCGTAGAGGCTGCTCGTGATGTGCCGGAGCGGACCGAAGTCCAGGCTCTCCTCGCAACGACGAGACGTCATG
>JBBSMR010000175.1:0-2710 GCA_038233095.1 Euzebyales bacterium | reverse complement strand
CGCACACCACCGCCTGCAGCCCCCGACGCTGCTGCCCGCCGCGGCTGCCCAAGGGCCGTGATCCGGCTGGCCGTCACGCGGCCGCGAACTCACTCAAAGGACTTCCGGCCTCAGCCGCGACACCCCGTGAACGCCTACCGTTCGACCACTTCGGCGACCGCGAAACCTGCAGGGCCACCTGGATCCCGGTGCGGCGGCCTTCCTGCACCGCCTGGTCGATGTGGGCGGGCCAGCGGTAGGCGGGGTCGTCGGGCGAGCGGGGGTTCGCCGGCTTCACCGGCGCCGTCTGCGCGAAGCTGAGCTGGAACTGGACCGTGTCGACTCCCAGGCGCCGGTACAGATCGAACGCCGATCCGTGGCCGGGCACCGTTCCCGCCGGGCCCCAGATCGCCTTCTCCGCCGCCTGCGAAGGAGGAGCCCATCCCAGCAACAGCGCAGCGCAACAGCGCCACGGCCGACAATCCCCGTGAAACGGCCTTGTGGGGTTTGCCGAGGAGCACGCTTTCAGGACACCACATCGGCAGGGCCGCTGCGCAGGTTCACTGGCCCCCGCCGGCTGTCGGAGCCCGAGCCTAGACTTGCAGGACGGTGGCCATCGACGAGCGCCTTCGGGCACAGCGCGACCAGATACTTCGCCTCGCCGCGCTCCACGGCGCGCGTGAGATCCGTGTTTTCGGCTCTGCCTCGCGCGAGTCATCCGCGCCACCGGGCGACATCGATGTGCTCGTCGAGTTCGAGCACGGCCGCAGCCTGCTCGACCATGTGGCGCTCTCCCAGGACCTTGAGGATCTGCTCGGCTCGCCGGTGGACCTCGTGACCCCAAACGCCCTCCACTCCTACATCCGCGAGCGAGTGCTGGCTGAAGCGGTGCCGCTGTGAAGGACGACCGCCTCTACCTCGTCCACATCGCCGATCGCCTAGAGCGGATCGCGAACTACACGGAGGGCGGGCGGGATGCTTTCATGCGCTCACCGGTAGTCCAGGATGCGGTGATGCGCAATCTCGAGGTGGTCGGCGAAGCCGCGAAGCGGGTGTCGGAAGCGGTGCGGGCTGCCCACCCCGACGTGCCCTGGCGGCGGCTGGCGGGGCTTCGAGACGTGCTGATCCATCAGTACATGGGTGTCGATCTGGACCAGGTATGGGCCGCCGTCGAGCTGAGCTCGCACTCACTGCGGCAAGAGATAGAGGCCGTCGTCACGGACTTGGAGCCCGGCGGCTCATCCTGAGGGGGGCAGAGGCCCCAGCTCTCGCTCGGCCATGGATCTTGCCGCGGTCACCGTCACGCCGCGGCCCGTCCCGTCGGCGAACCCGAGCTACAACCGGACGAGATTGGGGAGCCTCGACCCCGCGTGTAACCCCTCGGAAGTCGACCACCAGCGGCGCCGTCGCCAGGATCCGCTCCACGTCCAAGCCCGGATGCGCCGTGAGGGTCGCCGCGGTGTTGGCACCTTCGAGGACCTGCTCCAGCGACGCTGACTTCAGGTCGAAGTCGGGCAGCTCCTCGACATGCGCGTCGTGGTAGACGAGCTCCGCCCCCCGGTCGCGCAGGATCTTCAGCACCCGAGACTCGCGCAGGTCCCCCACCCTGGGCTTGTAGGACACGCCAATGATCGCCACCCGCGAGCCGCGGACGGCCTTCTCGTGCTCGTTCAGGGCGCTGGCGATCTTGTCCGCGCAGAAGTAGGGCATCGCCTGGTTGACCTCGCCAGCGAACTCGATGAACTGTAGTGGTCCCGTCGGCGGTTGACACTTCAGGCTGCGTTTCGTGCACAGGTTGAGCTGGGTGCCGCGGTGCGAAACTCGGCCGGGTCAGGTAGCCGAGCGACTGGTGTGGCCGCTCGGTGCGGTAGAAGTCGATCCAGGCGTCGAGCGCGTCGATCGCCTCGGCTCGCGTCTCGTACTCGGTCGTCCAGACCTCCTCGTCCTTCATGGAGCCGAAGAAGCGCTCCATGATCCCGTTCTGCTCCGGAGAGCCGATCATCGTCGGGCGGCTGGTGACGCCCAGCGTGCAGAGCTCGGCCCGGTAGCGGCGGCTGGTGAACTGCGAGCCCCAGTCGTGTGAGAGCTGCAGGTCGGCGGCCCGCAGGCCGTCGAGTGAGTCGGGGAAGCGCTCCCAGACCGCGTCTGCCAGGGCGCCCGCGCACAGCGCGCTGTCGGCCGAGATGCCGCAGCGGGCACCGATCAGGTCTCGGTCGTGGCAGTCGATCACCCCGACGATCCACAGCCAGCCCTCGCGCGTGGGGATCTTCGATAGATCGGTGGCCCACACCTCGTCGCTGCGGGTCGTCTCGATCCGCCCGGCGTGCTCTGAGCGCGGGATCCTGCGCTGGGGCACGAGCAGGCCGTGCTCTGCCATGACGCGCTGCACCCGCTTGCGGTTCACGACGCCTCCGGCGGCGCCCGAGCCGCCGAGGCGGCGGCGGACCATCGCGCACACCCGCCGCGTGCCGAACCGCGGCCGATCGCGGCAGACGTCGAGAATGTGCGCCTCGATCACCAGCGCATCGCTCAGCACCGGCCGCGGCTCCTGCCACGGCCCTCGCACCACCACGCCCGTCTCGGCGCCCTCGGCGCCCTCGACGGGCTCGACGGGCTCGACGGGCTCGACGGGCTCGACGGGCTCGACGGGCTCGACGGGCTCGACGGGCTCGACGGGCTCGACGGGCTCGACGGGCTCGACGGGCGGGCGCTGGTCGAGCGCCTGGCGGCT
>JBBSMR010000174.1:0-2715 GCA_038233095.1 Euzebyales bacterium | reverse complement strand
CAATTCGTTCACGAGGTAGTCGTACTCGACGCGGGCGAGTGTGGCTCGCTCGGGGTCGTTCATATAGGTGCGGAGCGGCTCGACGCCGTACGCGCGGCGCTGGCGCCCGCCATCTGACCGCTCCTGCTGGTCTGCCAAGCCTGGGCGGCCTGCTGCACGGGATCCCACGGCGCCGAGAGCGGTGGGGTGTAGGTGAGGTCGAGGTCCAGCAGGTCGCCGACGGTGAGACGCCGGTGGATCGCCGTGGCGACGACGTCGCAGCGCTTCGCCACCTCCGCATCGACATGGCCTAGCAGCTGCGCGCCGAGCAGCCGCCCGTCGGCGGCGGCGGTCAGGCGGATCCGCAGCGGCGTAGCGCCGGGATAGTAGGCCTTATGGTCATCGACGGTAACGTCAACGGTCCGGGCTTCGTAGCCGTGCTGCGCCTCGTGCGGTCGCAGACCGGTTATGCGCCGTCGTGCCCAGCGGCAGGTACGTCGGCTCGGAGAGCAGCGCGTGCCAGGTCTCGACGCAGTCCCCCGCGGCGTAGACGTCCTCGACGCCGGTGCGCATGACGCGGTCGACCACGATCGCGCCGAATTCGCCGAGCTTCATCCCGGCCGTCTGTGCGAGCGCCGTCTCGGGCACGACGCCGGCTGCCACTACGACCACGTCGGCTTCACGCTCCTCATCGTCATCGCTGATCACCCGCAGCCCATCGCCGGAGGGCTCGATGGCGTGCACAGTGACCCCAGTGGCGACCGTGACGCCATGCTCCTCGAGCGTCTCCCGCAGCGGTGCCGCCAGCTCGGTGTCGACCGTCGACAGCACCTGATCGACCATCTCCACGACCGTGACGGACAACCCACGGTAACGAAAGGCGTCGGCCAGTTCCAGACCGATGTAGCCCGCTCCGACGATGATCGCCCTGCGGGTTTGCTTCCCGGTCACGCGCTCCTGGAGGGCGAACACGTGGGCCATCGAGTGCAGCACGTGCACGCCGTCGAGGCCGAGGCCCTCGATCGGTCGTGCGGGCACCGCCCCGGTCCCGACGATCAAGCGGTCGTAGCCGATGACCTGAGCCTCGCCGTCGGGGTCGCGTACGGTCAGGGTGTGGCGATCGGCGTCTATCTCCGTCGCGGTGTGGTTCAACCGCAACCGCAGTCCGGCGGCTTCGAGGTCACCCCTGTCGCGATGGGCCAGGCCCCGCCAATCCGGGGTCTCCCCGCTCAAGTAGAAGGGCAGCCCGCAGCTACTGAAGTTCGGGTAGGCGTCGGCGACGATTACGAGCGGTGCGAAGGAGGGATCCACCTCGTGCGCCCGCACCCCCCGCGACACCCGCGTCGCTGCCGCCGACGATGACCAGCGGGTGGAGTTCGCTCACGAGCGCGGCGTGACATCGAGCTCGTCGAGCAGGCCGCGGACGCGGCTGCCGATCTCGTCGCGGACGCCGCGGACGGCCTCCACGGGCTTGCCGGCGGGATCGTCGAGCTCCCAGTCGAGGTAGCGCTTACCCGGCACGACGGGACACGCGTCGCCGCACCCCATCGTGACCACGACGTCGGCCGCGCCGACGATCTCGTCCGTCCAGGGACGCGGGAACTCCTCGCCGATGTCGATCCCGACTTCGCGCATCGCCTCGACCGCCGCCGGGTTGACGTCGCTGGCAGGATCCGACCCGCCGGAGAGCACGTCGACCCGGTCACCGGCGAGGTGGCGCATCCACCCCGCCGCCATCTGCGACCGGCCCGCGTTGTGGACGCAGAGGAAGAGCACGGTGGGTGCGTCGGACATGATCTTTCCCTCCGTCTTGGCAGCCGCGCGGAGCCGGTCGCGGGTGAACCGCTCTGCCATCACCGGGACCCATGTCTGTATGCGGGCCTTCGGCAGCAGCCGCGCGTAAGAGTCGGCCATGAACCGTTCGATGGTCTCTACGCCGAAGATGCCTTCGAAGTCGCGTCGCAGACGCGCGCTGCTGGTCTTGATCAGCTGGGACTCTTCGACGGTGGGTGCGGTGAGTGACGAGCTCATGGTTCGGCCTCCTCGTTCGTGGCGAGCGGTCGGATTCAGGCGGCGGTCTCAGCGGCCAAGCGCTCAACGCGGTCGGCGATGCGCGCGTAGGTGTCCTCGAAGATGGCGCGGTCGTGGCCCATCGGGTCACGTATCGACCAGTGCCGGTGCTCGACGCCGAAGGACAGGTCGGACTCGTTCGCGCGATCGCACACCGAGACGGTCAGATCGGGCACGATGTCGAGCTCGTCGAGGTGCCGGGGCCGCGCGTCGCCCAAATGCAGTCCGTGAGCGGCGGCCACCGCGACCGCATGGGGGTGGATGCGATCGGCGGGTCGGGTCCCGGCGCTCAGCGCGTCACCGCTGGTGCGTCGGCGCCACAAGGCCGCGGCCATCTGCGAACGAGCCGCGTTGTGGGTGCAGACGAACAGCACGCACGCCACGTGGCGTGGCGCCGCGCCGAGCGGCGCGGCATCATCGACATACGGCAGAGCGGCCGGTGCGAGCGTCACGTACCGCCGCCGCCGATCGCCCTGAGAGCGATGACGCGAGACCAGCCCGGCCTGCTCCAGCACCTCCAGGTGGAACGCCAGCAGGTTCGAAGCCAGACCGGTCAGCTCGCACAACTGCTGCGGGGTGCGGTCGCTCGCCCACAGCGCGTCGACGACCGCGAGGCGCGTCGGGTCGCCGAGCGCCCGGTGCGCGGCCGCACGCCGCTGCACGGGT
>JBBSMR010000173.1:0-2727 GCA_038233095.1 Euzebyales bacterium | reverse complement strand
TGATCTCGCCGTCGGTCGCGACCGCCTCGACGAACCAGAACGTGCCCGACGCGGCATCGAACAGCAGCGCGTCTGGAAGCAGGCGGTCCGCCGTGATGGTGATGTCGAGGCTTCCCAAGAGCTCTTGGTCGAGCAGATCCACCTTGCGAGCGCTCTCGCTGATCGCGAGCACGGCTGGCTCTCGCATTGCGCGAGGCGCGAGCTCCTCGATGACACCCTTCAGTATCAGCGAGCTGTCACCCGGGCGGAGGCTTCGCTGAGCGCCGCCGGGGAGTCGTACGGACACTGAGTGTCCGGCCCGCGTTCGTTGACGGCTGATCGCGCGCCGTGTGAGGCCGACCCGCCCGAGGTTCGCGTCCTGCCAAGCCTCGATCCGATTGTCCAACTGCTTGGCACCGAGCTCAGGGTCGAAGAGAGCCGCAAAGTCCGTGGTCAGACTCCATGCCGGCTTCGAGGACGTCGTAGGGATTCCCTCGTCGCGCTCGATCGCACCGAGCCGGCTCCAAGCGCGAAACACCTCATCGCGGAGCGTCTCGCGCGAATTCTCCGCGTACCACGGGCGATGGTCGATGCTCTGCTCGCCCAGCAGCTCTCGGACGGCGTTGTGGCCGCTGGCAGCTGCGTCGTACCAAGCATCGCGACGTCCTCCGGCACGCCAGCGGGCCGCTCCGTTGCACATCCAGAGGACCATGCTCGGCCGGACCTTCTTCGCTCCACCGACGGCGCCGACGTAGAGGCAGACGAACACGGCCGCGCCGGCGAGCGAGCCGTACACGACGCGGTCGTCGACGACCTCCTCGGGGAAGATCTGTCTGAGCCGCTGGGTGCATCGCTCGCGGCTGGGGATGCTCATCCGTAGAACTCGTTGGCGAGCTCGACGACTTGCCCCGTAGAGCGCCCCCGCCAGTCCCGCAACACCTCGGCGCCGGGGAGTGGGAGCGCCGCCAGCTCGTAGGCGGAGACCGCCACGCTCCCGGTCATGCACCGGTACAGCCGGTCGACCGCACCGCTGGACAGCAGCGCGGCCAGCACCTCGGGCGTCAACGGACTGTTCGGGGCGGCGCACCGCAAGACGTTGACGTGGTTCTCGACCACAACGTCGCCGCCCCAGGTGAGCTCGAGGGTTTCGCGGTCGAGGACCGAGACGACCAGCCGCCGATCCTGCTCCGGGGCCGTCGTGCGCTGGACTAGCACTGCCGGCTGGTTCAGCCGCATGAACTCGTCTCGCTCGCGCAGCCGAATCCACCGCTGTGGCGCTCGCGCCGGAGTAGCTTCAACCCGTCCGGCCCGAAGGTCGGAGCCCCAGACGATGGGAAGCGCTCCCTCCTCGGGCTCAGCCGAGATCTGAGGCTTGTGGCGGTTCCAGACGAGAGGCCCAGTGCTCGCCTTCCACCCGTAGTCCGAGAGGCGAGCGGCAAGGCCCGCCGCGTGATCGATCAGGCCCACGTCGCGCTGGGCCCGGGGAAGCAGCCACGGTAGGTCGCGTCGACGCTGGGGAAGCCGAACCCTTCCGAGGACGCGGAGGTCTCGGCGCCCGTTGGTGTGCTGCGTCGAACACGTGACGTCCTCGGCGGGCTGACCGCGCCGGAAGATCGCGAGGCACGTCTCCTGGAGAACGTCCCCGCCGAAGACCCCCGATCGCTCATCCACGAACACCAGCCGCACGAGCGGAGCCTGGCTCGCAATCAATTCGCGCAGCCGCTGGTAGTAGGCACCGCCCAGGAAGCTCGTCGGCACGACTGCGCCGATCAGTCCGCCGGGGGCGGTCCTCTCGATCGCAGAGTGCAGGAACAGGCCGAACCGGTTCGCATGCCCAAATAGGCTCTCGGCCCAACGCTCGCGCTCGGCGGCAGCCAAGCGCACGCGACCGTACGGCGGGTTCATCACCGTGATCTCCGCGCGTGGCTCGGAGCGTGCGAGGCCGTCACCGGTGGTCAGCAGTTGAGGCAGGGGATGGCGGCACTCTGGTGGCAGCGATGCCCATGTCGGGAGCAGTTCCGCGCCGAGGATCGCGTTGCCAAGCCAGACGGCCAGAGGGTCGAGATCCTGACCGCTCAGCCTCTCCTCCACCTGTGCGATTGCCGCCGTAGCGGTGTCTGTCGGCTCGGAGAGCAACTTCCGCACCGCGGGGATCAGCAGGGCGCCGGCTCCACAGGCCGGGTCGGACACTCGCGAGTCGGCTGGAACCCCGGCCTGGCAGAGCTCGCTCCATAGGGCCGTGGCGAGGATGTCGGGCGTGTAATGGCAGCCTCCGTCCAAGCGGGCGCCAGCCTCCAGCGCGCTCGAATACGCCTCCCCGAGCTCGAATGGGGAGGCGCGATCGAGCCCCGGGAACGGAGCAACGACTTCAGTCTCGATTGGCGCGGGCGCGAGCGTTAGTCGCCAATCGGTCCAAGGCGCTTCAAGCCCCGCCGCGGCGGCGCGTCGCCGCCACCACGCCGGTACCGCCGCGAGCACGCTGGCGGCTGAAAGCGCGGACGACTGAAACAGGGCATCCGACTGGGGTGCTGGTGCTGTTGCCGTCGGCGACCCCATGATGGAGAGATTGCCGCAGCCGACGGACAGCATGGCCCGTGTCCCGAACCGTGTCCCCAAGTCGGCAGATCTAACCCGATCGAACCCGACCCAACTGGCCGTACCAGAGCCAACCAGACCCCCAAACCCCTGCAAATACGCGACTCATAATCCGTCGCGCGGTGGTTCGAGTCCACCCCGGCCCATCAACGA
>JBBSMR010000172.1:0-2758 GCA_038233095.1 Euzebyales bacterium | reverse complement strand
GTTGATGGTGGAGCTATTCTCGTGATCGTGGTTGGCCTTCTACGCACCATCGCCGCAGGCCTCGTCGCCGTCGTGGTCCTCGTCGGCCTGAGCAACGTCACCGACCCTGAGGGCGTTCCATTCTTCCTCGTCCTCGTCGTCCTGGCCGTGCTCGCCAGCTTCGCTGACCGTGAGCGGTTCGGGTGGATCGAGCCCCCCGAAGGGGACCGCGAGCGGTCTGTCCGCGGCTGACGGCCAGCGCTTTGGGCCGGCGGGCGGCGCTGCGTGCTTCACCCCGCCTACCATCCCGCCGGTGAACGCGCCGACCGTCGTGATCATGGCCGCGGGCAAAGGCACGCGGATGCGCAGCCGGGTGCCCAAGGTGCTGCACGACCTGTGCGGGCGGCCGCTGGGCCTGTGGCCGGTGCACGCGGCGCTGGAGGCGGGGGCGGCGAAGGTCGTGGTGGTGGGCGGACCCGACCGGGCGCTGGAGGGGCACCTTCCCGAGGGGGCGCAGCTCGCGGTGCAGGAGGTGGCCGACGGGACCGGTGGAGCGGTGCGTGCTGCGGCGGCGCACTTCGCCGACGCGCAGGGCCCCGTGATCGTCCTCTCGGGCGACGTGCCGTTGATCACCGCGGGCGCGATCCAGGCGCTGGCCGCCGCGCACGAGGCCTCGACCGCCGCGGCGACGCTGCTGACCACGGAGCTCCCCGACCCGGCCGGCCTCGGGCGGGTGGTGCGTGCGCCCGACGAGACCGTCGAGCGTGTGGTGGAGACCAAGACGCCCGGAGACGCCACGCCACAGGAGCTGGGGATCCGCGAGGTCAACGCGGGCATCTACGCGTTCAGCGCCGGCCCGCTCACCGTGGCGCTAAACGAGCTGCGCACCGACAACGCCCAGGCCGAGCTGTACCTCCCCGACGTCGTGCCCGCGCTGCGCGCGGCTGGCCACACCGTCGCCGCGCACCGCGTCGACGACGTGGCGCTCACGCTGGGCGTCAACGACCGCGTCCAGCTCGGGCTTGTGCGCGTGGTCATGCAGGAGCGCATCCTCGAGCGCCTCGCGCTGGACGGCGTGACGTTCATCGACTCCTCCTCGGTCAGCATCGACGCGACAGTGCGCCTGGGCCCCGACACCGTCGTCGAGCCGGGCTGCGTCCTGCGTGGGGCCACCACCGCCGGCGAAGGCTGCCACCTCGGTCCGCACTCCACCCTCATAGCCGCGCGCCTGGGCAACGAGGTCACCGTCGTGCACTCCCACCTCGTCGACTGCGAGCTGCACGACCGCGTCAGCGTGGGCCCGTTCGCCTACCTGCGCCCGGGTGCGGTCCTGCGCGACGACGCCAAGGCGGGCACCTTCGTGGAGATCAAGAACTCCGACGTGGGCGAGGGAGCGAAGGTGCCCCACCTCTCCTACGTCGGCGACGCCGACATCGGCGCACGCAGCAACCTCGGCGCCGCCACGATCACGGCCAACTACGACGGGCGTCGCAAGCACCGCACGACCATCGGCACCGGCGTACGCACGAGCGTCGACACCACGCTGGTCGCGCCCGTCGAGCTCGGCGACGGCGCCTACACCGCCGCCGGCTCGGTCATCACCGAGGACATCCCGCCCGGGGCGCTGGGCGTCGCGCGCGAGCGCCAGCGCAACGTCGAGGGCTACGCGCAGCGCCGTGAGCGCGAGTCGGGCGAGTGACCGCTCCCCGGGCCGTGAACGTTACGTCGGCCGACGCCCGTATGCTGCCGGGCGCGATGAACGCGCTCGGGCGCCGGCCCATGTCGACCAGCCTGGGCATCGAGTACGACAAGCGGCTCATGCTCTTCTCGGGGCGGGCCAACCGCCCGCTGGCCCACCTCATCGCCGACAAGCTGGGCGTCGACCTGGGCCCGGTCACCGTCAAGACGTTCTCCAACGGCGAGGTCTACTGCCGCTACGAGGAGAACATCCGAGGCTCCGACGTCTTCATCGTCCAACCGCTGTGCGGCAACGAGGACGAGGGCATCTCGCCCAACGACGCGCTGATGGAGCTGCTGCTGCTCATCGACGCGGCTGTCGGCGCATCCGCCCACCGCGTGATCGCCCTCTGCCCCTGGTTTGCCTATAGCCGCCAGGACAAGAAGTCCGCCCCCCGCGAGCCGATCTCCGCCCGCGTGGTCGCACGGATGCTCGAGGCCGCGGGCGCGGATCGCGTCGTCACGATGGACCTGCACGCCGGCCAGATCCAGGGGTTCTTCGCCAAGCCGGTCGATCACATGACGGCGGTCAACATGCTCACCCGCTATTTCGCCGATCTCGACCTGCCCGATCTCGTCGTGGTCGCCCCCGACGCCGGCCGCGTCAAGCTCAACAAGAGTTTCGCCTCCAAGATCGGGGCCGAGCTGGCCATCCTCGACAAGGAGCGCCCAGCCCAGCAGGTCGCGGAAATCGGCTACGTGATCGGCGACGTGCGCAACCGCACCGCGGTCATCGTCGACGACATGATCGACACGGCCGGAACGCTGACCGCCGCCGGGCGCACGGTCGTCGACGCGGGCGCGCGCCGCGTGTTCGCCGCCGCCACCCACCCGGTGCTCTCGGGCAACGCCTACGAGAACCTCGCGGCCTCGGACTTCGAGCAGATCGTGGTCACCGACACGATCCCGTTGCGCCCCGGCGCCCCCGACACCATCCGCGTGCTCTCGTGCGCGGACCTGCTCACCGACACGATCCGCAAGATCTTCACCGACGAATCGGTGAGCGAGCTCTTCCAGGGGGAGAACCAGCTCTTCTGATGCT
>JBBSMR010000171.1:0-2819 GCA_038233095.1 Euzebyales bacterium | reverse complement strand
CGCTGATGAGGATGCGCCACAGCTTGGCGTCGGGGAGGTCGGCGAGCTGCGGGCGATAGTCGAAACCCAGCAGCGTGATCAGCGCGAAGACGATGTCGCTGTAGGAGCCGGTGTCGGTGATGATCACGTCGGGCGCTGTCCGGCGTCCTGGGGTTCCGACCACAAGTCTGCGTGAGACAACGCTAAGCGTTAGTCGCCGTCGAGCTACCTGGGTTCATCGTGGTGGAGCTCTCCGCGGCACGGGGGGGCACGCGGAAGAGGTCGTCCCAGCCATCGCGGATGAGGTCCGGAGCCAGCGCCCCGGGGCGGTCCCTTCAGGGCGGGTTCCGCGTTCAGGCGGGAGCGGAGCTGGCCAGGTTGCACGAGCCGGAGTCTGAGGACGCCACGGTGACTGCAGCTGGTTGACGAGGCATAACGCGTTGTGGCAGGTTTATCGGCGTAAACCGCGACGCTGGGAGAACACAAGATGCCGACAGCAGCCGAGATGGTCGCCGCAGCGAAGGCGAAGGTGGAGCACCTGGGGGTCGACGAGGCCGCGCGGGAAGTCGAGGAAGGTGCGACCCTCGTGGATATCCGCGAGCCAGGTGAGCGCCAGAAGGATGGCTACATCGACGGCGCGGTAGAGGCTCCGCGTGGCATGATCGAGATGTGGGCCGACCCGAGCAGCCCGTCCCACCGTGCGGAGTTCGACCCCGCGAAGCGTATCGTGCTGCACTGCTCTTCGGGCGGGCGTTCCGCGCTGGCCGCGGCGACGCTTCAGGATCTCGGCTATCGCAACGTCGCTCACCTTGACGGCGGGATCAAGGCGTGGAAGGAGGCGGGGCGACCAGTGCGGCAGGACTAGTTCCGCGTCGAACGCCGGAGCGGCCGCAGATTACGGGGGCTTCCGCTTTGAGCGGCAGATGCGGCGTCGGCGCGTTGCCGAGCCCGATCAGTGCCGTCGACGACGGCGCCGGTTTCCGGACCGTCCCGTCGGCGTCAGGGACTTCTCCTCAGGTCGGTCGGGTGATCTGTGGAGCGCATCGGGCACCGTAACACAACTGTGCCGTTGTTTACGGGTTCTTACGGTGTCGGCGGCCCGCCGAGCAGGAGGGTGTCGACGAGGAGGAACACCGCCACGAGCCCGACGACGATGGCGAACACGCGTCCGAGCATCGCCTGCGGCAGCCTCTGGGCCACGTGGGTCCCCGCGAGCGCCCCGAAGGCGGTCGCGCCGGCCAGGGCGGCGGTGACCGGCGCGTCGATCGTGACCCCGGCCACGAGATGGCCGGTGAGGGCGACCAGCCCGGTGCGCGTGATGACGACCAGCGAGGTGGCGACCGCACGACGGAAGCAGACGCCGAGCCAGAGCGTTAGCACGGGGACGATGAGAAAGCCGCCGCCGACGCCGAAGAACCCGGTCAGCAGGCCGACCCCGGACCCCGCGACGAGCGTGCGGCCCGGGCGCGCACGGGGGCATTCGCCGATCGTCTCGCGGGTCGTCCCCCCGGCACGGTGCCACGTCGCCCCGGCGGCGGCGACCATGACGGGGACGAAGGCGAGGATGAGCACGCGGGCGCTGACCGCGCCGTTGGCGTAGGTGCCCAGGACGGTTGCCAGCGACGCCGGCAGGGTGAAGGTGAGCGCGATGCGCCAGCAGACGTGGCCGCGCAGCGCGAGCGCCGCGCCACCGATCGCGGCCGCGATCGCGATCGCCGATCAGCGACGCGGTCGAGGCGCCGCTGACGCCCTCGTCGAGGACGTAGACGAGGACCGGCAGCGCGAGGATCGCCCCGCCTCCGCCCACGGTCCCGACGACCAGGCCGATCAGCAGCCCGAAGGGGATCGCCAGCAGCTCGGGGGCAAGGCCCACGGGACGTCAGCCGGCTGGGTCGTCGGCGCGCTCGACCGGCTGTCCGAGGCGTCCGAGCTTCGGCACGCCGCCCCCGACGACGTGCAGGACGCGCTCGGCGCCGAAGCGTGCCAGCAGGCTCGCTCCCGTCGCCGCTCGCTGCCCGGAGCCACACAGCACCGCCATCGGCCGCGCCGGATCGAGCCCGTCGGGGATGTCGTGCCAGGTCGCCAGATGCGAGCCGACGAGGTGGCCGGCGTCCCATTCGCGCTGGTCACGGACATCGACCACCTGCATCTCCGGCTCGGCCGCTAGGCGGTCGGGCAGCGCCTCGGCCGCCAGCCGCTCGATGCTCGCCGTCGGGCAGCCCTCCTGGCGCCACGAGGTCATGCCCCCGACGAGGAACCCGGCGAGGTTGCGCATCCCGATCGCCACGGCGAGCTGCGCGGCGTGGCGGCCGTCCTCGTCGTCGCGTCCGACCAGCACGATCGGGCGGTCGCGATCGGCGACCCAGGCGAGCTTGGAGCCGAAGCCGGCGCGCAGCATCGGGATGCAGACCGCACCGGGTATGTGCGCCTCGTCGAACTGCAGGTCGGTGCGCACGTCGACGACCAGCGCGCCCGCGGAGCGCTGCTGCTCGATCTGCCGTGGCGCGAGCGGCAGCACCTCGACCCCGGCGGTCACGAGGGGGCCGCGATTGATCTCGACGATCGCCTGGAAGTTCGGAGGCTGCGGACCGAGCTTCGCGAGCGCCTCGGAGACGAACCGCTCCTGGTCGGTGAGGCGCAGGGTCGCGTTGTGCTCGCGCTCGAAGCCGATCGTCGAGGAGTGGAGTTCCCCCGGTTTCGTGGACACCTGACTGCTTGCGCCGTCGAGGCGCGAAAGGATGGTGTCTGTCGTGCCGAGAACCCGACCCGCATACCCTGAGGAGTTCCGTCGTGAGGCGGTGGAGCTGCTGCTGGCAGGGCGCGCCCCGAGTGAGCTGGCT
>JBBSMR010000170.1:0-2822 GCA_038233095.1 Euzebyales bacterium | reverse complement strand
TATGCCTTCCCGGTCGATTCCGAGAGCCCACCCGCCAGCCAAGAGCACGCCGTAGATCACCGCGCTATAGGCCAGAGCGGTGAGCAAGCGCTCGAACGGAGAGACCTGCCCCGGCACCACGTACGCGCGCTCCCGAAGGAGCAGCGTGACGAATCCGGGCAGCACGAAGGCGCCGATCAGGAGGAGCGCGGTGCCGGTAGCGGGGGCCATTCATGCCCTTCTATCACCGACTTCGGTCGCCACGGTGGTCGGCGACCAGCACATCACATCGCTGCGTCTACGGTACTCGGCTTTCGCGGTTCATAGGCCTGCGGCGGCCCAGGCGTGCTGGACCTGGGTGATTTGTGCTGGTGAGGGGGTTGCGCCCTGTCCTGGGGGATATTGGGTGGCGATGATCGTGCGCCGGAGCTTGGCGAGCATGTCGGCGGTCGAGGGGTTGGCCTTGGACAGGTACCACGGGGCGCGGGCGCGGTGCTCGGCTACGACGTCGGGGTGGTGTTCTCGCGGTTCCACGTGGCGACGACCACCGCACGCACACCCTACGCGCAACACGCCCCAGAGGCCGTTTCGAGCCGGGCTTGCGCACGCGAAGGCGATGCGGATCGACCTCGCCGAGGTCGTCGGGCTGTTGCGTGAGCTGCTCGGCGCGAAGCTGGTCGCCTACCTGGGCTCAGTGAAGGAGACGCGCGCCGTGAGTCAGTGGGCGCGCGGTGAACGCGGCTGCTCGGCGCAGATCGAGCGGCGGCTGCGGCATGCCTTGCAGGTAGCGCTGATGGTCGAGCAGTCCGACGGCGCCGAGGTGACGGCGGCCTCGACGCGGCGGATCGGCGCGGCGCGCGCGTTTCTCGCCAGCGGATGAGCCTCGACATAGAGGCCGTCGACGGAGCTGGCGGTCTATCGCGTCGCCCGGGCGCCGGATGCGTTCGCCCTGCCGAGCTGGGAGTACGCGCGTCGACCCGCGGGCGCAGCGGCGCAAGAGGTCGTCGCGGAGCAGGGCCCGGGGAAGCGGCCCGGCTGGTTCCTGGCGAGACCGCCTGCGGGCGTTGCTTCTCGGAGCGTCAGACGAACCGTGAGGTCTTGATCGGCGAGGCGGATCCCGATACCGCCGTTTTCGCCCAGGGCTGCGTTCATCCGACGACCAGCGGCGCGGGCTTCGAGGCGTCGGAGGTCGTGACCAACGCCGGCCGCATGGCCGCGGCCATGCTCGCCGACGGCTACCCCGATCCCGGCTGGGATCACGCGGTCTTCAACTTCCGTCGCCGCCCCGATGACCCCGATCACCCGGAGGTTTGCGGTCGAACAGCTCGAACCGAATGACGAGTGCGAGGTATGTCGCCGCGATGCTGGATAGACGAGCGGGCCTTGGGCGACTTGGTCGCCGAGGCCCGACGCTGGCGGATCCGCGAGACCGGTGGAGCACTCATCGGCTGGCGAGATGGTCCTGACGCGGTCGTCGCCACTGTCCTCGGGCCGGGTCCGAAGGCCCGGCACCGGCTGCGCTCGTTCGAGCCGGACGGTCCCTGGCAGGTCGAGCAGGGCAGGCGGATCTACGAGGCGACCGAGCGAAAGGTCGCCTACGTCGGCGAGTGGCACACGCACCCGTTCGGCTTCCCCACGCCGAGCGGCCAAGACCGTGCCGCGGCCCGGCTGATCGCCGACGATCCCGGCTTCCGCGCGCCGGAGCCGCTCTCGGCCATCGCCGCACGCTCGGCTCGGTCAGGCTGGCGGCTCGTCGTCTGCACCTGGGTCGAGGAGCGTTCGTGCCAATGGAGGTCGTCACGTGCCAGCTCGACGCCAGACTCGTCCGCCGCGCGGCCGAGGCGGTGATGCCGAGTACAACGTGAAAGCGGTTGTCTGCGCGGAGACGCTGCGCGCTGCCCGCCTTGGACGAACAGCGGGAGCCGCGCGGCCACTTCCAAGGCGGCTTCTCAGATTAGTCCGGCGCCATGACACGCATAGTGCCCGGGGAGGCCGCGACGATTGCCGACGAGCGCGTCGGGGGTTGCTCATCCGCGTGCGAGCCCGTCGTTGCATGAGACGATGGCGCGATGCCCGTCTTTGTCCAGACCAGATCCGCTGTGAGATGACACTCCCGGCAGACCTGCTCCACGCCGTCGCCCACGATGGGGGCGGACGGGTCGTGCTCGTGGTGGGCGCCGGCGCCTCGTGCGAGCCGCCCACCGGACTCCCACTTTCGCGCCAATGCGCGGTCGAGGCCCACCGCCAGCTCGTTGCCGACGGCGTCCTGATCGAGGGCGAGTGCGCCGACCCTGAGGACCTCTCCTGCCTCGCTGATGCAGTTGTGGACGCAACGGGTGGCCAGAGCGCCCTGGTGGAGCGGCTTCCGATTCCAAGCTTCCGCTCCGCCGAACCCAACGAGGGATATCTCATTGCCGCGGCCCTGCTCCGCGAGCAGGCAGTCGCATGCGTCATGACGCTGAACTTCGACCTCGGCATGTCAGCGGCGCTCACTCGGCTCGGCGCACAGGACGATGTCGGCGTCGTCTCCGGACCGGAGGAGCACCACCGACTCGGAACCGTGAACCTGATCTACCTGCATCGCAACGTCAACGCGAATCCAGAAGCCTGGATTCTGCGAACGAGCGCGCTTGCGGACGACTGGCGCGACGGGTGGGCAGACGTGATCGCACATCGCGTCATTGGTGGTCCCGTGACGGTCTTTGCCGGTCTTGGGACTCCTGCAGCGGTCTTGGTCGAGACGGCGGTGCGGATCCGCACGGCGATACCAGAG
Source organism: Euzebyales bacterium (assembly GCA_038233095.1). Lineage (GTDB taxonomy): Bacteria > Actinomycetota > Nitriliruptoria > Euzebyales > Egibacteraceae > JBBSMR01. The sequence continues at coordinate 70 of JBBSMR010000170.1, read as the reverse complement.
GGTACCCGCGTCTTCCAAGTCGATCCAGGCAATCGGGAAGACTCGGCGTTCTTCGCTCGGCTCACGCTCC
>JBBSMR010000169.1:0-2884 GCA_038233095.1 Euzebyales bacterium | reverse complement strand
GGAGACCGCGTCTGGCAGACCGTTCGCTCTCAAGTCTTCGGCGCTCCCCACGCTCCCGACTGGCTGAAGCCCTACCAGCTCCCATGAAGGGACGCTCGTTCCTGCGTAACGCCGTGACCTCGTACGGCGAGCGCGGGCTGCTGCTGCTCAGCGCGTTGCTGCTTACGCCCTTCCTGCTCCGCGGGCTGGGCGTCGCGGGTTTCGGCACGTGGAGCGTCATGTTCACCGTCACCACGGTCTTCACGATGTTGGAAGTCGGCTTCTCGGCGGGAGTCACTCGCTTCGTGGCACGCGCGCTTGCTCGCAAGGACCTCGCCGACGCGGAGCGCACCGCCCAGGCAGGCGTCCTGTTGATGGCGCTCCTCGGCGTCGCTGCGCTCGTGATCTCCGTGGTGATCGCGTTCGCCGCCGACGGCTTGGCAGCCAACGAGTTCCGGGAGGAGTTTCGCGCGGGAATGGTGCTCCTCGGCGTCGCGGTGCTTATCCGCCTACCGCTTGTGGCCTACGGCGCCGCGTTGCTGGGCCACCAGCGCTACGACCTCTACAGCGCCGGCCAGGCCGTGGTCACCGTCGGGTTCACCGCCGGGGCGGTGATCGCGATCGAGACAGGAGGCGGCTTGCTCTGGGTGGCGGGGGCCCAGGCGATCGCGCTGGTCGCCGGGGGCGTGCTCTTCGCCGTGCTGCTGCGCTTGGTCGCTCCGGAGGCACGGCTGCGTCCGGTGCGGGCGATGTCCGAGCAGCGGCTGCTTTCCTTCAGCTCCTTCGCACTGCTCGCGGACAGCGCCGTCTTCGTCGGCCAGCGCATGGACACCGTCGTGGTGGCGGCGCTGCGGGGCGCCGCCGCTGCCGCGCCGATCGCCGCGGCAGCCAAGCTGCAGAGCGGTCTGCAGGCCATGACGCTGCCGGTCCTCAACATGCTGCTGCCGATGGCTGCCGACATGGAGTCGCGTGGCCATTCAGCGCACCTGGCGCGCCGTCACGTGATCGCGACACGGGTGACGCTGCAGCTGACGCTGCCGGTCGCGAGCGCCCTGGCGCTGTTCGCCGGTGACGTCACCGACTTGTGGCTCGGCGATGCCGCTCCAGCCAAGACTGCGGCGATCCTTGCGGTGCTCAGTCTGCAGACACTCTTCCTCTCGGCGGTACCCGCGGACAAGATCCTGGTCGGCATCGGACGCGTGCGACTGGTCGGCGGGCTCAACCTCGCCGAGGGACTCGCCAACCTGGTGCTGTCGATCGCTCTGGTGGTTGCGTACGGTGCGGTCGGTGCGGCCGTAGCGACGCTCATCACAAGCGCAGTGCTCGGCCCGTTGAAGTGGCCGGCGGCATGCCGGGCACTGGGCCGCCCGACCGTCGAGTTCCTGCGCGGGAGTGTCGGCATGGCCGTGCTCGCGTCCCTTCCCGCGCTGTCGGCCATGGCGCTGATGCGCGCCCTGCTCGAGCCCGGCCCGGGACGCCTCCTGGCCGGCGTTGCGGTCGGCCTCTCGCTTGCCGCGGCGGTCGGCCTGCGCCAGCTCGGGGGAGTCGGGGGGCTGCGGCGTGCCATCGCCAACCTGGCCGCCTCTGGGCCGGCCGACCCCGGTATGCAGGCGGTCGCGCGCGCGCCGGACCCCGGAGCAAGCCCCTAGCTAGAAACTCTCTACAGGCTGGACACGTGATCGAGTGCCAGGTGCGGCCCCTTGATGGGTCAGGGGTGGCCAGGCGATGGAGTGCCATGGCACTCAATCGTCGCTCATCGCTTGTTTCGACCCTGCTGGGCGCCCTTGTCGTCCTCGCGGTCTGCGCGCTCCTCCCTCCGCCCGCCGATGCCCTCGAGAAGGGTCTGGTGACTGACCTGACGTGGTTCCCAGGCGAGCAGGACAACAAGCGGACCGCGGGATTCCTGCAGGACTCCGGCTCGCGTTGGGTGCGTCTGAGCGTCGGCTGGCGCGACTTCGAGCCGCAACCTGGGGTCTACAACCCGTGGTTGCTCGAGCACTACGCGATCGAGTTCGCACGAGCGCGGGCCGCCGGACAGCAGATCCTCGTCATGGTGAGTGAGACTCCCTCGTGGGCATCGGGCAGGAGCGAGCGGTATGCGCCGCCGCGTGATCCCGCTGACTTCGCGCGCTTCATCGAGTTCCTCGCCGAGCGATACGGGGAGCAGATCGACGCCTACGAGATCTGGAACGAGCCGAACCTCGCGCGGTTCTGGTCCACCGGCCCCGATGCCTCCGAGTACGCCGCTCTGCTACGGGCCGCCTACCCCGCCGTCAAGCGCGCCGACTCCACCGCTCCGGTGGTCTTCGCCGGCCCTTCGACCAACGACTACGCCTTCGTGGAGAAGGCGTATGCCGCCGGAGCCAAGGGCTCGTTCGACATTATGGGCGCTCACCCGTACTCCTGCTACAGCCCCCAACGGATCGACCGCACGGCGAACGGTCGCATCAGCCGCGGCTCGTTCCTCGGCTACCGCGAGATCAGGGCCTCAATGCTCGCCCGGGGCGACGACAAGCCGATGTGGTTCACCGAGTTCGGATGGAGCACCACCACGGGGACCTGTGGCGTGACCTCGCTTACCCAAGCCGACTACCTGACCGACGCCTATCGCCTGGCGCGGGAGGATCCCTACGTGCACGTGGCCCTGTGGTATGCGCTTCGTATGTCCGTAGATGCAGACGTCGGTGACATCGAGGCGCAATTCGGCTTGCTGCGTAGCGACTTCACTATCAAGCCCGCCTACGACGCCTTCAAGGCGCTCGAGGCGTCTCGCCCCGAGCCCGAGCAGTCGGTCCAGCCGGCCCCTCCCGCGACCGCGCCGGCCCCTCCCGCGACCGCGCCGGCCCCTCCCGCGACCGCGCCGGCCCCTCCCGCGACCGAACCGGCCCCTCCCGCGACCGAACCG
>JBBSMR010000168.1:0-2940 GCA_038233095.1 Euzebyales bacterium | reverse complement strand
GGTCGAGGAACTGGGCGAAGCGGCGCTCGAACCTGTTGTCGACCGGCGTCAGGTTGAAGACCGTGCGCTCGGAGGAGAGGGCGATATGGCAGTGATGGCGTCGGTCTTCGACGAGACCCAGCGCGCGACGCTCGCGGCGCTGTGCGACACCTACGTGCCGGCGATCGAGTCAGACACGGGCGACCCGATCGAGCGGGCCTTCATGGCGCGAAGCGCCGCCGACATGGACGTGCCGGCGCAGATCGAGGCGATGCTCGCCGAGGCGATGACGCCCGACCAGATCGCCCAGGTGGCGGGGCTGCTCGACGCCCTCGCCGGCGAGGGCTTCTCCGCTGACGTGCCACTGGAGGGCCGTACCCAGATCGTCCACGGCATGTCCGCCGCAGATGCGGGAGCCAAGCTCGGCCTAACCCAGATGAAGGGCCTCACGCTGCTGCTCTTCTACGGCCTGCCCGACGAGCAGGGGCGCAACCCCACCGGGGAGGCGCTCGGGGATCCGGGGCCGGTCTCGCCGGCGCCGTCTCCCGAGCAGGCGCCGAAGACCATCTCGACGATCGACGTCACCGGCTCTGAGGAGAAGGTGCTGGAGTGCGACGTCGTGGTCGTCGGCTCGGGCGCCGGCGGCGGGGTGATCGCCGCCGAGGCCGCGCGCGCCGGCAAGAAGGTGCTCGTCCTCGAGATGGGCGGCTACCGCAACGAGTCCGACTTCAACCAGCTCGAGGTGCAGGGCTACCAGGAGCTCTACTACGGCGGCGGCCTGGCGACGAGCGAGGATGGCTCGATCGCGATCCTCGCGGGCTCGACGCTCGGCGGCGGGACCGTCGTCAACTACATGAACTGCATCCGCACGCCGCAGCGGATCGTCGAGGAGTGGGCCGGGCACGGACTCGTCGGGCTCGAGAACGCCGAGGCCTACATCGCCGACCACGTGCACGCGGCGCTCGAGACGCTCGCCGCCAACGCTGAGGCGACGACCCAGAACGCCACGCATCGCAACCTGATGCGCGGCCTCGACGAGCTCGGCCACGAGCACCGCCCGATCGTGCGCAACGCCGCGCTTGACGACCAGCCCGAGATGTGCGGCTACTGCACGGTGGGGTGCCAGCAGGGCTGCAAGCGCTCGGCTATGAAGACCACGCTGCAGGAGGCGAGCGACGCCGGCGCTTCAGCGGTCGTGGGCTGCGTGGTGGAGCGGGTGCTGGTCGAGGACGGGCAGGCGGTCGGCGTCGAGGGCAGCGTGTGCGGGCCGGACAAGGGTGTGACGAAGCTGCGCGTGAACGCCCCGACGGTGGTGGTGGCGTGCGGCGGCGTCGAGTCGCCCGCGCTGCTGCTGCGCAGCGGGATCGGCGGGCCGGCGGTCGGGAAGAACCTGCGCCTGCACCCGGCCTACATCGTGATGGGCACCTACGACGAGCCGGTCGAGGGCTGGCGCGGCCAGGTGCAGTCGCTGGTGAGCGATGCCTACGAGGGCCTCGAGGGGGACTTCGGATTCCTGATCGAGGCCACGACCGTCCAGCCGGCCCTGACCGGCACGATCTTCCCCTGGGGCGACGGCCGCACCCACAAGGAGCTGATGCAGACGCTGCGCTGGCAGGCGCCGTTCATCACGGTGGCGCGGGATCACGGGTCGGGCGAGGTGGTGCTCGATGAGCTTGGGTGTGCGGTCATGCGCTGGGGTCTCGGGGACGAGGTGGATCGGCGGTTGGCGACGCGGGCGAATCTCGAGCTCTGCCGGCTGCATCGCGCCGCCGGGGCGGTGGAGGTGTTCACTGGGCACGCGGACGAGCTGCGTTGGCGCGTCGGTGACGACTTCGACGAGTTCCTGGGGCGCGTCGAGGCGGCGTCGTATGAGCCGAACGACGTGGCCTGCTTCACGGCGCATCAGATGGGGTCGTGCCGGATGGGCGCGGACCCTTCGACGTCGGTCGCGGACGGCCGGGGCGAGCTGCACGACGTGCGCGGCGTCTGGATCGGGGACGCGAGCGCGTTTCCCACGGCGCCGGGGGTGAATCGGATGGTGAGCGTGATGGCGCTGGCGCGGCGGACGGCGGGGGAGATGCTGGCGCAGGCGTAGCGCCGCACGAGATCGTCGCCCTCCCGTCACGAAGTCGTTGCGCCCGTAGCCCACACGGCGGTCGCCGGTGGGGAACCTCGCCGACGTGCCCGAGGTCAGCCGCTTCTACGGGATCGTCATCGCCATGTACTGGGCCGACCATCCGCAGCCCCACTTCCATGCCGAGTACGCCGGCGAGGTGGCGTCGATCGCGATCGGTGACGGCGCAGTGCTCGCCGGAGATCTCCCGAAGCGGGCGCTGCGGCTGGTGCGACAATGGGAGGAGATGCACCGCGACGAGCTCCTCACCAACTGGCGGCGGACGCGCGAGCACCAGCCCGTAGTGAAGATCGACCCGCTGCCCTGACCGACGTGGTTCGTATCGTTCGAGTCAAGCCGCTGCAGCCGCACTGGCTGCGTCTGTGGTTCGCCGACGGAAGCGTTCACGAGGTCGACGTGGGAGTTGTGACCTCGAGGGGAGGTGTGTTCAGCGCGATCCACTCCGACCCGGAGCTGTTTGCCAGCGTTCGCGTCGAGGAACGGTTCGGGACGATCGAGTGGCCCGGCCCTGTCGATCTCGACCCCGATGTCCTCCACGGGGATCACGAGCCCGAGAGTGGCCGCCCGTATCCGCGCCGCATCATCCGCGGGCCTCGCGCCGACCCGTCGGCTTGACGTCGAGCCCTCAGCGGTTGCGCCGCCGGGAGGCGCGAGCCTGCTTTCGCTTGCCGCGCCGCTGCGCCTTAGGCGGAGCAGGCGGCGAGTTGGTCTTCGATCCTGCGGATGCGCCCGAGCTCGAAGAGACGAGGAGAGCCCAACAGGACCGCAAGCATCGAGATCGACTCGACGGCAAGCGCGCGATCGCCGCGCCAGATCGCAATCTCGAG
>JBBSMR010000167.1:0-2967 GCA_038233095.1 Euzebyales bacterium | reverse complement strand
CGACGAGGAGTTCGCTGACCGGATCCGCCAGACTCTGCGCCGAGAGGCCACCCCCCGTCACGTGCCGCGGCATGTCGTTCAAGTACCCGATGTGCCCCGCACACTGACGGGCAAGAAGGTCGAGAAGGCGGTGATGCAGGTGCTGAGCGGTGAAGAGGTCTCCAACCGTGGGTCGATGGAGAACCCCGACGCGCTTGACGCGCTGGCAGCGGCGGCCAAAGAGGCGATGTGAACCGGTCACCCGGTGCCGCGATCGTCGGCATCGCCGAGCTCCCCCCGGTACGTCACACCGAGGGGGCGACCACGCTGGGCATGATCGCCGACGTCGCCGCCGAAGCCGTGCATGACGCCGGGCTCGAACCGGACGCGATCGACGGCCTGCTCGTCGGCCCGCAGGTAGGCGAAACCCCGCAGCACGTCCCGGCGACGGTCGCCGAGTATCTCGGGCTCGCGCCGACCATGAGCAACGTCGTCGACCTCGGCGGGGCGTCTGGCGCGGGCATGGCATGGCGTGCGGCTGCGGCCATCACGGCCGGGATGTGCGAGACTGTCTTGTGCGTGCTGGCGAACACGCGCGAATCCGACCCGCCGCGTTCCCCGAACCGGAACCCGATCCGTGAGTTCGACGTGCCGTTCGGTGCCTCTGGCGCCAACGTGTCGTACGCGCTGATCGCCCGGCGGCACATGGCGACCTACGGCACCACTTCCGAGCAGCTGGCTCACGCGGTCGTCGCTGAGCGCGACAACGCCCAACGCAACCCTGACGCCGTCTTCCACGGCCAGCCGCTGACCATCGACGATGTGCTGAGCTCGCCCATAGTGGTCGACCCACTCCACCTGTACGAGATCGTCATGCCGTGCGCCGGCGGGGCCGCCTTCGTCGTCACGTCAGCCCCTCGCGCGGCCGGGCTGGCGCACCCACCCGTGCTGCTGGCCGGCGCCGGGGAGAAGGTGACGCACCGGGCGGTGTCGTGCGCCCCCGACCTGACCGTGGCCCCGCTCAAGGCGTCGATCGAGCGCGCGTACGACCAAGCCGGCGTGACGGCGGGCGACATCGACGTATGGAGCCTGTACGACTGCTACAGCATCCTGCTGGCGATCACCGTCGAGGACGCTGGTCTGTGTCCGAAGGGAAAGGGCGGCCCGTTCCTCGCTGAGCACGATCTGCGGTTCGACGGTGAGTACCCGCTCAATCCGCACGGCGGTCAGTTGTCGTGCGGACAGGCGGACCTCGCGGGCGGCATGTCCCACATCGTCGAGGCGGTGCGCCAGCTGCGCCACGCGGCCGACCGCCGCCAAGTCGCTGACGCCCAGTGGGCGTTGGTGACCGGCAACGGAGCGACGATGAGCGAGGCCGCAGCCCTGGTCCTGCGAGGAGGTCCGTGAACATGACCGCCACCATCTCCAAGCCCGGACCTCGGGCGAGCCCGCTGACACGACCGTTCTGGGATGCCGCCCGCGAGGAGCGGCTGCTCATCCAACACTGCCCGGTCTGCGCGCGGTGGGTCTTCTACCCGCGGAAGCGCTGTCCCCACTGCTGGGCCGACGAACTCGAATGGCGAGAGGCGTCAGGCCGGGCCCACGTTGCCTCCTTCACCACTGTCGAGCGCCCGGGTCACCCTGCCTTCGCCGACGATGTGCCCTACGTCGTCGCGTTGGTTGATCTGGAGGAAGGACCCCGCATGCTGACCAACATCGTCGAGCTGACCCCGCGGGACTTGGACGTGGGCGATCCCGTCGAGGTGGTGTGGCAACACCATCCGACGCACTCCCTGCCACAGTTTCGTCTTACCAACGACATCGAAGGCCGCGCCCAACGTAGAGGCCTGGGAGAGCACACATGAACGCCGACACCCCAGTCCTCTTGGACGGTGTCCGCACGCCCTTCGGACGTTTCCGCGGCGCGTTGAGCGGGCTCGACACCCGCGATCTGTTGGCGACCGCCATCGGCGCCCTGGTGGAGCGCCACCCCGCGTTGGCCGTCCCCGATGGTGTGCTGCTCGGGCAGGTGCTGCAGGCCGGTCATGGCCAGAACCCCGCCCGGCTCGCCGCGGCAGCCGCCGGGATCCCTTGGACGGTGCCCGCGGCCACGCTGAACAACGTGTGCCTCGCCGGACTGGCGACCGCCAGCGACGCCAGCCGCCGCATCCGACTCGGGGAGGGGAAGTCCTACATCGTCGGCGGTGGAGACTCGATGAGCCGGGCCGCCCATGCAGCACTGCTACGCGACGGCGTGAGCCAAGGCCCGATGGAGCTCGTCGACACGATGATCGTCGACGGCCTGCAGGACGGCCTGACCGGAGAGGGCATGGGCGAGCTTTCCGAGCGTGCCAACCGCGAACTGGGCGTCAGCCGGGCCGCTCAGGACGCCATCGCTTTGCGCAGCCACCAGTGCGCGGCCGCCGCAACGGACGAGGGTCGCTTAGATGGGGAGATCGTGGAGACCGACGGCCTCAAGACGGACGAGGGGATTCGCCCGTCGAGCAGCGCGGAGGTGCTGGCAGGCCTGCGACCGGCATTCGGCCGGGACGGCACTATCACGGCCGGCAACGCCTCCCAGATGAGCGACGGCGCGAGCGTCGGCGCCGTCACGTCACTCGATGAGTCCGACCGCATGGGCGTCGCGCCGCTGGTAAGACTCGTTGCCTCCGCCGAGGTGGCCGGGCCCGACAACACCCTCCACCTCAAGCCAGCAGCCGCGATTCGTGCCGCCTGCGAGCGCGGCGGGGTTGACTTGTCGCAGCTCGACCTCATCGAGATCAACGAGGCTTTCGCGGGCGTCGTGGCGGCCAGCGTCGCCGACCTCGGTGTCCCGCTCGATATCGTCAACGTCAACGGCGGAGCCATCGCGCTCGGACACCCGCTCGGCGGGACCGGACTGCGGCTGCTGCTGACGCTCGCCCGCGAGCTGTCGCGACGACAAGCCCGCTACGGTGTGGCGGCGCTGTGCGGTGGCGGTGGACAGGG
>JBBSMR010000166.1:0-2971 GCA_038233095.1 Euzebyales bacterium | reverse complement strand
GTGGATCAGCAGGAGGATCCGAGGCGCGAAGGGCCCTCGCTCTCCGCGCCGACCGTCCTGGACCGCCGCGACGGCGCGCAGCAACTCCAAGGCGGCGGCCGTTCCGACGACCGCATGATCTCCGGAAAGAGGCGAGGAAGCGGCTCCGAGGTGGGGCAGCCACTTGAGCCACGACCATTGCTTCTCTGTGGGCCGCGGCAGCGCCGCCGCCACGACCACGTCACCGGGGCTGTGCAGGACGGCGGTCTGGATCACGAGCCATCGCGCCACGCTGGCGACCCGCGACACCTCGCCGCTGAGCCCCAGCGTGCCTGCGGTGGTGAGGTTCACGGTCGCGGGTACCCGGGGCACGGTCGCGTAGCGCGAGAGCCGGGAGTCGGCCTCGGCCCGCAACGTCTCCTCTCCCCCGGGGTCGACCTCGAACCTCGTCAGCGACACCTGGTCGGCTACGCCGACGCGAAGCTCGAGGAAGTCTTCGTCGCGGGGTCGCCGTTCCCACAACTCGGGCTCGTGCTCCGTCGCTCGCGAGGCGAGAGTGGCTGGATCGGGGGCACTGCGGCGCCGTACGTCGATCTCCTCGAGCTGCAGGGTCGCCAGATCATGCTCGAGCGTGGCGAGCTCATGCCGGTAGCGCTGTACCGCACGCGCATGGTCGTGCCTGCTGCCGCGACGATCGGACACGTAGCTACCGAGCACCATGACCGGCGTGAGGGCCGCAAAGGCGAGCATCGCGAGCTGCTTGGTGATCACCGCGAAGCCGATGCCGAGCACCAGTGGCGCAACGGCCACGATCCATGGGATGCGTCTTGGCGACGGCTCCTCGGGAGCACGACCGAGGCGCAACCTGCCGCCTTCGTGGGCCGGCTGCACCCGCGGTGGACGGTTGAACGCGAGGCGGGCATCGATCTCCCGGATGTCGTGCCGAGCCATGCGTCTCACCTGGTGCACGCTGAGAAGCGTGCGTCCAAGCGCGATCTGCTCTCCGGTGGCCAGCGGCCTCGGCCGGGCGGGAGTCAGCCCGATCCCCTCGACCGAGCTGCCGTTGCTCGACCCCATGTCCTCGACCGCAACGCCCTCCGGGCCGACGTGCAGCGTGAGGTGATGACGGGAGAGCGAGCGGTCGGCCACCGTCAGGTCGCACGACGAACTGCGACCGACGCTCAGCGTCTCCTGGTCGAGCGGCCGGCGCGCCCCGGCGCCTGGGCCGCCGACCACCCACACCTCAAATGGCGCCCTCGGTCGCCGGCCGCGCGCCGCACCGGACCCGGCGAGATGCGGGGCCACCAGACGGTCGCCCGACCTCAGGCCGCTGTCGCGCACGCTGGCGCGCAGGTCGAGGATCGCGCCCGTACGCGCGTTCAGCAGCGTGCCGTCCTCGCCGAGCGCGGCCATGAGCTCCGTGACCATCACATCGCGGGCGAGCGACACCGCGACGTCACGGCCACCCGGTTCCTCGCCAACCGTCAGCTCCATCTGTAGCGGCCCGGCCGGCGCCTTCACGGCAGCCGACCGCGACCCGTCAACGACCCCCATGCCGGTCATCCAACCCGATCGCACCTCCAGTCGCAACCCTGCTCGGCACCAGGTCCTCGATGGATTGATGGACGAACGCCGTGCTCAAAGGTGTGGAACGCCGGCTTGCCGCGCGGAGGCGGACCTCGTCGGGACGCACACGCTCGTTGCCAGCGTATCTGAGTGTCCACTATGCCGGTGCGAACGCTGCGCTGGTCGGAGGGCAGCAGTTCCCTGAACCGCAGGCGTCCGTTCTCGATCCGCTCCGTGAACGTATGCCGCTTTCCGCGCGCGTGGCAGGCTGCCTCTTGCAAATCCACCACTTCATGATGGCGTCCTCCGTGTCGCTGTCCCCCGGGCGGGCACGAGCGCGCAACACAGAGTGCGGCCACGGTCCACTGCCCCCAGATCTCCTTGCCGACGAGCATGCAAGCACGCGCCGACGCTCGATCCTACACGCCGGATGGCTGATCTTCGGCCGCGCCGACGTCATTCGATGATACCCGACCGGACGGCGGTCACCGCGAGATCCGTGCGGTTGCGCGTGCCCGTCTTCTCGACGAGGTTCCTGACGTGCGCCTGGATCGTGCGCGCTGAGACGACGAGTCTGTCCCCGATCTCGCCGTTGGTCAGCCCCTCGGCGACCAGCTCGAGCACTTCGAGTTCCCGCCGCGTGAGCGTGTCCGTCCGCTCGCTCCTGGATCTCCCGCTGAGAATGCCCGTTGGCACGCTGCCATACTGACCAGTTGCGATGTCGGCGAGGTTCTCAACGTCATCTTCGGCTCGCGGGGTCATCTCGCAGGCAAGCCTCGCAGCGCGTTCGTACGTTCGCCAGACGTCTGAGGGGTGGAGTCGCTCACCCCCTCAAACCGGGATGAGGAGCGCCCCCGCCTCATGGCCGTGTACCCGGACGGCGCTGAGGCCCGTCGAGCCGGCTGGCGTGAGGGCGCTCCCAGGGCTCATCGAGCGGCATATCGGGTACCAGAACTGCAAAGCCGTGCATGACCAAGCCAACGCCGCCACAGGGCGGCGGTCCACATAAAGGAGCTCTCGCATGAATGAGTCAGGCGATCCAGAGTCCGACACGGCTGCCAACCCGCAGCCGATCGAACGGCTTCGCACCGAGGAGCCCCAGGCGCCCTTCGGTGCGGACGAGCCGAACCCCAACGTCGTGAGCGACGAGACCGTCGACGAGCAGAGCGCGGGCGACGACGCGCTTCCGGGCGTGGGTGGCTACGCGGGCCGGGAGGCAGCGACCGACATGCCGCGTGTCCCGAGCGCGCCGGAGACCCAGGACGACCCCGAAGAGCCATGAAGGGGCCCCTGGCGACGACAAGGTGCGTGACCCCTACGAGTAGGGGATCGGCAGCGGTCCCCGCTCGTGGGCGTGAGTAGCGGCCTAGGCGTGGAGGACGCTGAAGCGCTCGAAGCGCCGGGCCACCTGCGCGGATAGGAGCAC
>JBBSMR010000165.1:0-2982 GCA_038233095.1 Euzebyales bacterium | reverse complement strand
CGGTGCGTAACGTGACGCGGGATGGAGGGCAGGCGATGGAGTCGATCACCCAGCGGCGGTACACGTTCGAGGATCTGTGGGACTTCCCCGACGACGGCCGCCGCCGGGAGCTCATCGACGGGGTGCTGTACGTGAGCCCGCAGGCGCAGGTTGGGCATCAGCGCGCGGTCTCTGTGCTCACCCGACGCTTTGGCGGTTGGGTAGACGAGCATGGTGGTGAGATCTTTCCAGGCGTGAACGTGGATCTGGCCATCGACACGCACCTCGAGCCGGACGTCGTGTTTCTGACTCCCCGACGCTCCTTCGCAGAGGGGCTGTCGCTGACGGAGCCTCCGGATCTCGTCATCGAGGTCTCATCGCCGTCGACGCGTCGGTATGACCTGGTGGAGAAGCGCGCGGCGTACGAGCGCTTCGGAGTGCCCGAGTATTGGTTCGTCGACCTGAAGGTCGACAAGGTCTTCGTGTATCTCTTGGTCGACGGCCGGTACGGTGAGCCGGTCGTGTATGGGCGCGGTGACGTGATCACGACCGCTCAGGCCCCCGGTCTGGTGATCGACGTCGACGAGGTCCTTGGCCCGCCCGAGCGGGGGTGAGGCACCGTCCACAGGGCGTCCTGGCGATCTTGGTTGTGGACTACGATCGGTGCGTAGCGTGACGCGGGATGGAGGGCAGGCGATGGAGTCGGTCACCGAGCGGCGGTACACGTTCGAGGATCTGTGGGACTTCCCCGACGACGGACGTCGGCGGGAGCTCATCGACGGGGTGTTGTACGTGAGCCCGCAAGCGCGCCTGCTGCATCAGTGGGTCGTCGGCTCCCTCAGCTTCCACTTTTGGCTGTGGACAAGGCACCACGGCGGGATTGTCTTCCCTGGCGCGAACGTCGACTTCGCGGCCGACACCCATTTGGAGCCGGACATTGTCTTCCTCACCCCAGAGCACGCGACCGTAGAGGGTTTGTCGCTGACGGAGCCTCCGGACCTGGTCGTCGAGGTCTCATCGCCGTCGACGCGTCGGTATGACCTGGTGGAGAAGCGCGCGGCGTACGAGCGCTTCGGAGTGCCCGAGTATTGGTTCGTCGACCTGAAGGTCGACAAGGTCTTCGTGTATCTCTTGGTCGGCGGCCGGTACGGTGAGCCGGTCGTGTATGGGCGCGGTGACGTGACCACCACCGTTCAAGCGCCTGGGCTGGTGATCGACGTCGATGACGTCCTCGGCCCGCCCGAGCGTTCCTGAGATGGGGACCCGTCGCCGCGAGCCTGGCGAGGACGGCGCAGGAAGCTGCGCAGCCGGGGCGCGGCGGGGTCGCGGGTGGCGGCGTGCAGAACAACGAGCGCCACGACACCGATCATCGCCCCGCGGCGGTGAGCCAGCGCCCACTCCGGCGTGCCGAACGTCCCGCTCAGCCGGCTGAGCACACCGGTGCGCTGGAGGATGCCGCTCGCGAGCAGAAAGGCCAGCACGAGAACGGCCGCTCCTCCCGCGACTCCCGCCATGCCGGGTTGTCGGCGTTCGGGCGACGGCGGCCGCAGCCAGTGCGACCCCGAGAAGCGCGCCCGCCTCAACCGTGGAATACCCGCCCGGCAGCGGCTGGTCGCGGGAGGGGGCGCTGAAGGCCTGAAGTATGTGCCCAGGTCGAGCTGCCGCACCTTCAGCCCACGGGCGGCGACTCTCGGCGGCACGGCGGCCAGGACCCCCTCGACCGGCGCGCGCCACCAGTCGGTCCACGGTTGATAGTCCCTGTTCGCGCAGTACCGGACGGATCCGTGTCGCTGGCACACTTGCGTCCGCTCGCTGCCGGTCGCGACGGCGAGTCGCTCCTTCATCGCTGACCGCGTGGGCGGTCGTGCCTGTATGAGAGCGGCAGTGACGGTGAGCGCGAGGGCGCAGACACCGGCAGCGACACGGCGTCCGCGGTAACCCCGGAATGCCGCCAGTCCCGCCAGGGCGGTGACCGCGAGCAGGTAGACCAGGTGCCATCGAGAGGGGCGGAACGCGAGAAAGCCCTCTGTGTCCCACAGGTCGCGCCATGGCACGAGCCAGGCCCAACCGACCAGCGGTCCGCTGACCGCGACCGAGGCCGGCCAGTACTCGAGGGCGGCGAGGGCGACCAGGGCGAGCGGCGCGGCCGCAGCCGCGACCGCGCGTGGCAGCCGCGCCCGCGCGATCCCGATGATGCCGCACAACAACACAATCACGGGTCCCGTGGCCAGGTCGGCGGGTCGCGGCGTGCCGACCGCCGGGACAGTCACCACGGATGCCATGACCGCGAGCAGCAGCGCGACCGCCAGCAGCACCGCTCCGAGCACGGCTAGCTGCAGTTCGACGGTGCGCTGCCAGGGCTCGACCGGCTGAGCGGTCTCCAGCTCGACCGTGCCGTGCCGGCGGGCACGCAGCGCCGCGAGGTTCGCGGCGAGCAGCGTCGCGGCGGCCAGCGGTATGAGCATGCCGCCGGTGAGCACCGAGAGCTCCGGCCACTTCGGGGCCGAGTCCCACGTGGTGAACCACAGCGCCCACGCGCCCATCGCGGCGCCGATCAGCACGAGCGGGTGGCGCACCAGCCGCCCGCCCTCGACCCGGGCGAGCGCGAGGACGACCCTGCCGGTCGGGGGCGGCGTCCCCCGGCTGACGCCGGATCGCCGGTCCTCCGCAACGGCCGTCACGCCGCGACCTCCACCGGGCGGTCGAGCAGCAGCAGGTAGCCGTACTCCAGCGTCGGGGCGACCAGCTCGGCGTGCACGAACTCGCGGTGCCGGAACGAGTGTCCGGACGTGAGCACGAACTTGCGGTGCCGTGAGAACTGACACAGGTGGATAAGGAACGGAACGGATGAAGCGGCTGCTAAGTGCTTGCCTCCATAATTACAGTCACGTAACTTAGGCATGGGCTAACGTATGGCCTCTCCCTCCGAGGGGAGAGGCCATGCCGCGCACGAGCCCGTATGTCATCGATCTGTCAGCAGCCGAGCGCGCTGAACTCGAAGCG
>JBBSMR010000164.1:0-2995 GCA_038233095.1 Euzebyales bacterium | reverse complement strand
TGGCGGTCTGACAGCGCCGCGCGCAGGACGCCGCCCTCGATCAGCGGCGTGCGCGTGGCGGCGACGCCCTCGTCGTCCCACCCGTAGGTCCCAAGGCCCCCGACGGCGGTGCCGTCCGCGGTGATGTGCAGGTGCTGGGAGCCGTAGCGCAGGGGGCGGGCGGGATCGAGGTCACCGGGCTGGACCCAGCTCGTGCCCGCGTAGGAGGCCTCGCCCAGCAGGATGCGGTCCAGCTCCAGCGCGTGGCCGATCGACTCGTGGACCTGCAGCGCGAGCTGCTCGGAGCCCAGGATCAGCGTGGTGGACCCGCTGGGGCAGCGGGGTGCGCTCAGCAGCGCGACGGCCTCCTCGGCCACCCGGGGCGCATGGCCCGCGAGGTCGAGGCTCACGAGGTGCTCCCAGCCGGCCTGGGCGACGCTGCCGCCGTGGGCGCTGGGGTAGGAGCGCACCTGGACGTCACCATCGGCCATCGCCCAGGCCTGGATCCCGCCGCCGCACTCGACGACGGTCTGCGTGCAGGCGGCGCCGTCGGTGGAGGCGAAGGCGGTGTGCGTGCGCGTGCTCAGACACGACGCCTCGGTGCGCGCGATCCGGGCGTCGCCGCGGAGCTGGCCCTCGGCGTCCAGCAGCAGCTCGAGCTTGTCCTCCAGCGAGACCGCGAACGGGTCGCGCTCACACGGCGAGGCCCAGTGCCCGCACGTCGGCGCGCCGAGCGCTGCGAGCGGTGCCTGGTCGGTGCGCGGGAGCGCCTCGGCCAGCGCGAGTGCGCGGGCCAGGGCCTTCTCCCCGGCGCGCTTCGACACGTCGGCCGTCGCGGCGAACCCCCAGGCGCCGTTGGCACGCACGCGCACGCCGATGCCCTCCGTCGTCTCGGTATCCACCCGGTCGACGCGGCCGTCACGGACGAGCAGCCGTTCCTCGGTGCGGGCGACGTGGCGGGCCTCGGCGTGGACGTCCGGAGGCGCAGCCTTTCTGAGATCGGTCAGCAGGTCGAGCACCGGGCAAGGAAAACTAGCGCTGAGACTCGCGGCTGTCCGCGAGCTTGGTGCGGAGACCTATCATCCGGCCTTGATATGGACCGCTCCGCGGCGGAAATGACGTCATCGCCCCCCGCTGGACCTGAGCATCATTCATGAACCTGACGTCGCCTGCTACCGACCTAACCATCATCGTCATCGCCCACGATGTGCGCGAGGAGGTTCTCGTCTGCTTGGAAAGCATCGAGCGCCATGCGGACCCGCTCACGATCGAGGTCGTTCTCGTCGACAATGGTTCGAGGGACGGCACCTCCGAGGCGGTGACCGAGCGGTTCCCCTCGGTGGAGGTCATCCCACTGGATCGCAACGAAGGTCTGCCCGCCCGCAATCACGGCCTACGTCGAGCGTCGGGCCGCCACCGGATGTTCCTCGACAGCGATGCGCGCTTAACCCCCGGCGCTCTTTCCACCTTGGTGACCGCTCTCGACGAGTCGCCCAAGATCGGTCTGGTGGGTCCCCGTCTGGTGTACCCCAGCGGCGAGTTGCAGCTCAGTTGCCGCCGCTATCCGCCTCTGACGCTCCCGATTCTACGCCGACCTCCGCTCGTTCGTTGGTTCGAGGACGGCAGAACGGTCCGTCGTCACCTCATGGCCGACGAGTCGCATGACCGGCGTCGTAGGGTCGAGTACGTCCTCGGTGCATGTCAGGTGTTCCGAGCCGAGGCGCAGGCGAAGGCGGGCGAGATCGACCGTGGATACTGGTTCGGCCCCGACGACGCCGATTGGTGCTTGTCCATCCGCGAGGCTGGGTTCGATGTGGTCTATGTGCCCGACGCCGAGGTCGTGCACGACTATCGACGTAGTTCCGCCTCCTCCCCGGTCTCAACCATGGCTGCTCGCCACCTCATCGGTCACTTGCGCTTCCAGGCCAAGTGGTGGAGACGGCGACGCAGGTTGCGGGCGGAGGGCGCGACGCTGGACGCTGAAGCGGCGACACTGAAATCCGATTGAGCTGATCGCAGGCCCCAGGATTCGGCGCAGCATCTGCCAGTTGACCGCCACGTAGAACAACGGTCCAGTAACGGCTCAAGCCTGCGGGCGTCTCGCACCGGGCGCCGACGGAAGTTGACAGATGGCGAATCTGTCCTCATCCATCGGCTCGCTGGTACGCAGATCGCTCCTGCTCGCCGGCTTGTGCGCCTTGACGGCCGCGTTCCTCCCTAGCATTGCCGGCGCGGCGCAGGTCGGTGCCGTGGCCGACATCACCTGGGGCCAGCCACGAAGTGCCGTCGACCGCGAGATCGCCATGCTGAAGGCGGCGGGTGTCGGCTGGGTTCGCGCCAATGCGAGCTGGAACATGCTTGAGCCCAACGGGAAGGGTCGCATCGACCAGGGCGCTCTCGCCGACTACGACTACGCGATCGACCGGGCCAGGGCTGCGGGTCTAAAGGTGCTCATGCCGGTCTCAGATGGCGTCCCGTACTGGGCCTCGGCCGATCCCGACAAGTACGTGGACTCGGACGGGAAGCGACACTGGAAGCGTCTCTACCAACCGGCCGATATGGCCGACTACGGCGACATCGTGCGTTTTGTGGCGGAGCACTTCGGCGACAGAGTAGACACATACGAGATCTGGAACGAGCCCAACCACCCGTGGTTCTGGGCGTCGGGACCCGATCCCGCCGCCTACGTGCCCATGCTCAAAGCGGGCTACCAAGCCGTCAAGAGTGTCGACCCGACCGCCACGGTGCTGCTCGGCGGGCTTTCTAAGAGCGATTACCGGTTCCTCGAAGGCGTCTACGAAGCGGGCGGCGGCCCCTACTTCGACGCGGTCGCAGTGCATCCGTACACCGGAGGCGTCGACCCGACGTGGGCTTGGAATGGCTCCGAGGTTGGGGAGAGTCCGGATCGCCTGTCATGGAAGAGCTTCCCGGCCATCCAGGAGGTCAAGGCCACGATGGACGCCAACGGCGACCAGGACAAGCAGGTGTGGTTGACCGAGTTCGGCTACAGCACCAC
>JBBSMR010000163.1:0-3024 GCA_038233095.1 Euzebyales bacterium | reverse complement strand
TGCACTCGATCGGCTGGTGCGGCGCTCTCAGCAGCGAGCATCGGCTGACGCCGTGGGCCTGACAGCCGAAGCTCGCGTCGCGCTGGACCCCAACCGGTGAGCGTCGTCCTCGACGCCAGTCTCGTCGTCGCCGTCGTCGTGGCCGACGAGCGCCAGGATTCGGCCCGCGTCCACATGGACGGCTGGCTGGAAGCCGGCGAAGGCCTGCATGCCCCGGCCGTGTTGCCCTACGAGATCGCCAATGTTCTCGCCTGTTTGGTCTTCGACGGCGCGCTGGAGATCAGCGGGGTGGACGACATCTGGGACGACCTGGGCGCCCTGGGCCTGGTCCTGCATCCCTTCGACTTCACCGACGACGGTCACCAGGCGGCCGCCATCACGGCTCGACTCCGCCGACGGCATGCCACCGACTCCACCTATGTCTCCCTCGCCCGCCGGCTTGAGACCGTCGTGTGGACGCTCGACGGGGCATTGGCTCGCAACGCCGCTGATCTTGGGCTGCCCGTCCGGCTGGTCGCCTGAGTCGCTCACCCGTAGCTGGTCCGGGGCGGACGCCCTCGCTGCGACAAGCCGAGACGCTACAGGCTCAACGCCGCTCGAGGTCAAGGCCGCAACACGTCCAGTGGCGGTCACCCCGCGATCAGGACGCGTGCTCCGACCGTTTCGTAGGTCGCCTTGGCCCGCAGGTCGCGCGTGGCCAGGCCCGCATCGTGCTCGATGGCTGCGAGCGCGACGAGCGCGTCGTAGACCGCGCCGCCGGCGATCCCGAGCCGACCGAGCACGTCCGGGAGGCGCCCGGCCACCTCGCGCCCCAGCAGCAGGGGCTCGACGCAGCGCGCGCCGAGCAGCCGGGCGGCATCGGCCGGTGCCAGGCGCAGGTCACCGGGCAGTCGGGTGAGGACGGAGTAGGTCTCCGCCAGCGCGTGCCCGCTGAGCGCAACCTCTCGACCGTCCCACCAGCGAGCGACGGCAGCGTGCGCCGCGTGTGTTTGCACGAGCAGCGGGACCGCGACGCTGGTGTCCAGCCCCAGCGCGGTCAACGGCGTGCCGCGTCGATCAGCCCGAAGACCACCTCGTCATCGATCGTGGTGTCTCCAGTGGCGACAAGCGCCCCGGACTCCTCGATCAGCCGGGCGGTCCGCCCGGTCGGGAGCAGCTGGAGCCCGGCGCCGTAGCGCGAGATGTCGAGCGTCGACCCCGGGGCGAGCGCGAGCGCGTCGCGCAGCGGCTTGGGAACGACGATCCGCCCGACGGAGTCGATCGAGATCTCCACTGGGAAGACGATACCAATCATCTCCCAATCCGACCGCCGAGAACTCGAGGGCGGAGTCCGCTAGGCGCACCTGAGCGTCACAGCTGCAGGTGGAGGCGGAGGGCTTCGTCCACCTCGCCCATGATGGACGCTGGGAGCCGGCCCAGACTCGGCCCGAGCCGTTGCACCGAGACTGCGCGCACCTGCTCGCACTGTGCCTTGGAGTCGACGCGCAACCCGGCGAGCCCCGACGGCAACGAGACCTGAAAGCCGAACACGCGTCTGACGTTGCTCGTGACCGGAACACCTCACCGCGCCGCATCGGTCAGCCCGTCGCCACCGGTGCCCTCCCAAGCTGCTCGCTCCCCGGAGGACTCCCAGTCCTCCCATGCCGCGGCGTAGTCCTGCTCGAGGTCGGAGTGCCGAAGCAGGCGAACGGCGTGCTGGACGGCCGCGGAGCGCGAGGCCAGGCCGGTCGTGCGCGCGTACTCATCGAGCAGGGCTACATCGTCTTCGGGGAGGCTGACGCTCAGCTTCATACGCGACGTACTACCTTGGTAGTAGCGATCATGCTACCCGTAGCGTGGTCCCCGATCACTGCTCGACGGACTCGAGTCACGCGTATCTCGTGGCGTAGTCGCCGGAAGCTTCGCGGGGCTGGCGTTCCTGCTCGCCAACATGGCGTTCGCGACGAGCCAGGACCTGCCGGCGGTCGCGCCGATGCTCGACATCTCGACGATCTTCAACCTCGCGGACAAGCCCGAGGTGAACCCCCAGAACATCAGCGTGGGGCTGGTTACGCACCTCTCGCTGACGGCGCTCTTCGGTGTGGCCTTCGCGCTGGTGGTCCCGCTGCTGCGCGGTCCGCGGGCCGTCCTGCTCGGCGCCCTGGCCTTCGGCATCGGGCTGTACGTCTTCAACTTCCAGATCCTCGGCCGGCTCTTCTTCGAGTGGTTCCTGGAGGGCCCGAACCAGCTCTTCGAGATCTTCATCCACGCGGTCTACGGGCTGCCGCTCGTGCCCTGGCGCGGTGCAGCCGGCTCTTGAACGCCGCCTCGCCGAGGTCGAGCATCTCAGCCGCCTCGGCGGTGCTGAGTCCCTCGACGTCGCGGAGGATGAGAGGGGCGCGGTAGTCGGGGGGCAGCGCTCGCACCGCCCGTTCCAGAATCCGTCGCACGTCGTCCGGCTCCGCGCGCAGCTCCGGGGCGTCGCTCCAATCCGGCGCCTCGGCGACGGGCTCCTGGTCGAGTGAGACGACCTGTCCCTGCGGGGGGCGGCGCTGGGCGCGGCGCTTGGCCTCGTTCACCCCGCTCCGGTACAGCCAGGTGAAGAACTGGCTGCGGCGCTCGAACCGCTCGATCCCATGCCAGGCCCGCAGGAAGGCCTCCTGGGTGACCTCCTCGGCCTCATGCCACCCGGCGCTGAGCACCAACGACAGCTAGCTGCAGGCCCTCTACCGCCGCAAGAAGTCACAGCTCGGGCACGGCCGCGCGCTCGGCGTCGTCAAGCACTCGATCATCTGCGCCTGCTGGCACATGCTCTCCACCGGCGGGCTCTACAAGGACCTCGGCGGTGACTACCACGCCCGCCGGGATCCCGCGCGCCAGACCAAGTGCCTCGTCTCCCAGCTCGAGCAGCTGGGGCACTGCGTCACGCTCGAGGAGGCGGCGGCTTGGTAGGCGTTCACGGGGTGTCGCGGCTGAGGCCGGAAGTCCTTTGAGTGAGTTCGCGGCCGCGTGACGGCCAGCCGGATCACGGCCCTTGGGCAGCCG
>JBBSMR010000162.1:0-3024 GCA_038233095.1 Euzebyales bacterium | reverse complement strand
CGGCACCGTCGACATGCACGGCACGGCCCCCAAGGTGTGGGCGTGCATCGTGCCGGACGTCGTGGTGCGCGTCGCGGTCGGAGCGGACGTCGCTCAGCGCGCGGCGCGTACGGCGACCGCGGAGGCCGCCGCCACGACGCCCGCGGCGAGCAGCCCGCGGTGCTGGCTCACCCACAGCTCGGGGCTGTGGCTGTGGGCCTGCTCGTCGAAGCTGCCGTGTGCCTTGACTTCGGCGCCGTACGCCGGCTCCCAGGTGTTGGACTGCCGGCCGGGCGGGTCGTGGTCGGGCGACTGCTGTCCCTTCACGTTCGTCTTCGCGAGGTACCAGTCGAGCAGGGACGGCGCGACCCAGTTGCCCAGGATCGTCAGCGCCGTCGGCAGTCCCACCCACATCGTGCGACGCGGATGCTCGCAGCTCGATCGCGGACCCCTTGTGCTTGAGCTCGTTACGCAGCGACTCGGTGAAGTTCTCGATCGCCGCCTTGGCGCCGCAGTAAGCGGTCTGCAGCGGGATGCCGCGGAACGCCAGGGCCGACCCGACCTGGATGATCGTGCCGCGGCCGCGCGGGGTCATGCGGCGCAGGGCCGACCGCGTACCGTTGACGAAGCCGATGTAGGTCACGGCGGTGATCCGCTCGTACTCCTGCGGCTCGATGTCCTCGAAGAACGCGATGGCGCCGGTTGGTGGAGGACGTCCTCGACGGTGAGCTTGACGATCCGGGTGATCGGCTGGGCGAACAGCAGCACCAGGCCGGCGGTGACGCGCGTGCGCAGCGCGATGGTGTCGTCGGTCAGGACGCGATGGGTCCAGGTCAGCCGACGGTGCTGACTGATCGGTGACGCCCGCGTGCGGATTCGGGGTCGGTGCCTGCTGCAGTCGCGGGGCATGTCCGCTTGTCTGAGCCCAATGTAGGAAGACCTGCGCGGCCCGGTCGCCTCGCTCGACATCCCAGCGGTCGAGCTCGCCCTGGGACAAGGCGCCCAGGGACAGGTCGTGCCGGTCGAGCCAGGCGAGGAGCTGCTCGGCTTGACCGAACGTTTCGGCGGCGTAGTTCCAGGCGCCCGGCGACTGCGGCGCGCGTCGCGCCGCGGCGTGAAGCTGGGGAGTTGGTGCGGTGCCGTCGTCGAACAGCTCGGCGAGCCTGGCGTGCAGTCGCGCCCGGGTGCGGGTGAACGGCCGGCCGGGGTAGTCGGTCATGAGGGCGTAATGCGGGCCCGCGTCGGTCACCCGGCAGAATCCGTCCCGTGCTCTGGTTCCTGGGTGCCATCGACCTGGCGGCCGGCGCCTACCTCCTCGTGTACCCGCAGCGCCGCGAGCGCCGGGACAAGCCCGGGGGGCTGGCGGTCGGGGGCGGACGAGGCCCAGCACCACCCATCCAGCATCTCCGGCGGCCACCGGGAAGCTGCGGGCCATCACGGACCGGCGCGAGGCGCTGCTGCCTGATTGCCGGTGGGCGGCGTGAGAGATGTCCGGATCGGGCTGCGGGAGCGGTCACGGCACCACCTTGACGGCGAGATCCGACAGAACCGGGTGTTGATTGGCGCGCCCGGGAAACGAAGATCGCCATGACCGTCGCACCCGCCCCTGACGAGATCTATGAACGCGCCGAGGCCGAGGGCCGACGCCGTCTGCAGATGCCGGTCCTCCAGCAGGTCAGCACCGGCTTCATCGCCGGCGTCACCATCGTGTTCGGCATCGTGGCGCTCGGCGTCGTCGAGGCGCTGATCGAGCCCGACTTCGGGCGGGGTCTGGCGCAGGTCCTGGGCGCGCTGGCGTTCGGGATCGGGCTCGTGTTCCTCGTCGTCGGGCGCTCTGAGCTGTTCAGCGAGAACTTCTTCGGCCCCGTCGCGGCGGCGATCGACGAGAAGGGCAGCAAGGTCTGGGGCCGGCTGCTGCGGCTGTGGGGCCTCATTCTCGTGCTCAACATGGTGGGCGGGGCCGTGCTCGTCGCCATTCTCAGCATCGAGGGGGCGCTCCCCCAAGGAGCGCCCGAGTCACTGGGCGCGATCGCCGAGGAGATCGCGGCGAAGACGCCGGCCGCGACGTTCGCCCGGGCCCTGCTCGCCGGCGCGCTGCTGACCCTGCTGTCCTACCTGCTGCACGCCGCCTCGTCGATGGTCGGACGCATCCTGGTCGCCTACATGGCCGGGTTCCTGGTCGCCCTCGGCCCGTTCGACCACGTCGTCGTCAGCGGCCTGCACGTGCTGTTCGGGATCTTCCTCGGCCACGGGGTCACGTGGGCCGACCTGGGTGAGAACGCTGCCATCGCCACCGCCGGCAACCTGATCGGGGGGGTGCTGCTCATGACCCTCACCCACACCGCGCAGATCAAGGGGTTGCGCGGGAAGTGAACGGGGTCCGCGACCTCAGGTGATCTGCGTCACATTGAGCATTGCTCGTGAGGTCTTCCTCATGTTCGGGAACCACCACGCCCGTGAGTGGCCGTCAGCCGAGATGCCGATGGAGTTCGCCTTCGACTTGGTCAAGGGCTTCCAGGCGGAAGACCCGCGCATGACCGATCTGCTCACCCGCGGCCGCGCGATTCAGTCCGCATGTGGTCGCGGCGGAAGCCCGCTGCGTCGTCTCTCGCTGAAAGACACGCCGGTGTCCACCTGGCTCCACCTCTCCGCCTCGCCCGGCGGCGCCGCATGATCGAGTGCTTGCCGGCGTCCACGGCGTTCTCGAAGGCCTCCAGGAACGGTGAGTCAACGACGCTGTGCCCCCAAGTCGTCGATCCGGGACGTTCAGACCGTTCATGCCGACACGCTCGGTGCGCTAGGAGCGACTGGTTCTGCCGGTTCGTGGAGAGCCTGCCAGGTCCCGAGTCCACTCGACCAGTGCGGCGCACACGACAAGGGTCGCATCGGCTATGAGCGAACGTGTCAGCCTGGATCCACCGTCGCAATGGTGATGTTGCGCGGGTCGTAACGCCCGAATGCCCTGCTGTGCATGGAGAATGTGGCTTGCGAAGAACACATTCGAACAGCAACAGAAGGGCATCCGAGAGATGCGAGGTTCTCATG
>JBBSMR010000161.1:0-3025 GCA_038233095.1 Euzebyales bacterium | reverse complement strand
TCGCCTGCGACAGCGTCGAAATCACTCGGGTCGGCCAGTACCCAACGACCCCAGGGCGTACTGGACTCTGCCGCCTACTTGATCGCTACTTGAACGCGGTGGGTTAGAGCTCGTTAGAGCCTTGGCGCCGCGATACTGCGCCTCATGCAGGGCTACGTGGGCGTCACCGACTACGGCTGGTATCGCCACCTGCAGGCCCGCCCCCACCTCGACGAGGTCAACTTCTGGCGGCCTGGCGGCGCCGGCTTCCGGGCGCTGCCGGCGGGCGGGCTGTTCTTCTTCAAGCTCAAGGCGCCGCACAACGCGATCGCGGGCTTCGGGCAGTTCGCGCGGTTCGAGCGGATGCCGCTGTGGTTGAGCTGGGAGGTCTTCGGCGAGGCGAACGGCGTGACCTCCGAGCGCGCCCTCGTCGAACGCCTTGGGCGGCTGGCGCGCAGCTCTGGCCGCGACCTGCGCCGGGAGACCGAGATCGGCTGCATCTTCGTGGCCTTCCCGGTCTTCTTCGCGCCCGACGACTGGATCGAGCCGCCGAGCGACTGGAAGGCGAACGTGGTGAGCGGCGCCGGCTACGACCTCAGCTCAGGCGAGGGCCTGAGGATCTGGCGGGAGTGCGTCGAGCGAGCAAACCAAGGCGCGCTGGCGGCGGAGTGGGATGAGGAGGCCGTGACCGTGGACCGCTACGGGGCGCCGATCAGCGTGCGGCCGAGGCTCGGCCAGCAGAGCTTCCGGCTCGCGGTCCTCGATGCGTACGGCGGCGCTTGCGCGGTGACGACCGAGCACTCGCTCCCGGTGCTCGACGCCGCACACATCAAGCCCTACGGCGACGGCGGTCTGCACGCCGTCTCGAACGGACTGCCGCTGCGCAAGGACCTGCACCGGCTCTTCGATCTGGGCTTCGTGACCGTGCGTCCCGACGCGACGTTCGCCGTCAGCAAGAGCCTGCGCGACGAGTACGAGAACGGGCGGACCTACTACGCGCTCGACGGGCAGCGGGTGCTGCTACCCCAAGCGGACGGAGACCAGCCTGAACCGGAGCTGCTGGAGTGGCACGGCGACATCGTGTACCGAGGCTGAGGTTGGGCGGGCTCTAGCCCAGCGCAATCCTTCGCAAAGTGGTCCTCGTCGCGGTGAAGATGTACGGCGGGTCCAATGCCAGGCATCCTTCGATGCTGCGCCACTGACTCATCAGCACCTCGAGCTGCTGCCAGACGCCAACCGCCTCCTTCCCGGCGAGAGCAACCATGCGAGCGCCTGCTGAACGCACCGCTTCGATTTCAGCGGGGTGGTCCTGGATGCGACTGTCGCGCGTGACGATCAGCCAGCCGAGCTCAGCGACCGCGGGAATCCAAACCTCATCGTCCGTCGCCGGGTCCGCGATCGGGCACGCAGGCCGCTGTCGCTTGTGCACCGTCGCGCCCTCGTCTCCGGGGAACGTCGCGTCCGAGCGCAGCGATGCGACGACCTTGGCGAGGCCCAGCACGTCAGCGTCGAAGTAGAAGCGAACCTCAGCGGGCTTCGCCAACGGCCTACGCCGCTCGAGTCGTCGTTTCGTAAGCGAGCGCCCAGCGCAGCGCCTCGACGGAGAGCCCGAAGACCTCAGCCACTTCGCCCAGGTCCTCGCCCGCCTCCACGTGCTCCCAGAGAACCTCCGTGCTGATGCCCTGGATCGCCGGGCGCCCGAACCGCAGTCCGGGCCGCATGCTGACGGGGGAGCGCGGGTCTTCGTGCGGTCGCCAACTCTCAGCAATCCCTTCGGCCCAGCCCACGCGCTGGACGAACAGCTCAGAAGGACCCGTCAGAACGAGCTGGCCGCGTGCCTCGGCTACGAGGCAGTACTCGGCATCCAAACCCGCCTCGTCTTGGGCCTCGCGCACAAGCTGGCGATCGGCTACGAATGGCCGCTCGTGCGCGAGGGGATAAGGCACCCCCATGCGTTCACGAAGCCCGTCGATGAACGCTCGCAACTCAGCCATCGGAACCTTGTGCTCGCGGCGATACTGCCGCAGCAAGCCGGACTCGATGAACTCGGCCCACGTGACCGAACGGCGCCCCTCCGGTTGAATCCGGATGACTGGCTCATAGGTCCTCGCGCCACGCTTGCCGCCCTCCAGCCAGTAGTGCAGCGTCGATTGAGCTACACGAAGCAGCCGGGCGGCTTCGGCCTCGGAGAACATCTCGCGTTCGAGGGTGGAGACGGTCACGGGCCTCAGTCTGGCACGCCGGAGATCTGCCGCAAGCGCAGGTGGTGTCCCGATCGACATCCATCGCTGCGGGCTCTCCTCGATCGAGGAGTGCGCCAACCAGCAGGTCGACGCCGCCAGCGAGCTCACGGGCACCGGCGTGCGCTCGATCGCGGTCGACCACGAGGACAACAAGCGCCAGTCAACGGAGGAGGCGCAGCGGATCGCCGGCGACGTTGCGGGCTGATCGGCGCGCGCTACACGCGCTCGGACATGAGCGACGTCGCGCTCGAGCTAGAAAGAGGGAATCGTCGTTTCGCCCTACAGCGCCCAGGCGCTGCCTGCGCGAGCACCTCGACGCCGCCGGACTGATCCATGTGCGGGTCGGGACGGTCGACAAAGTTCCGGGGCCAGGAGGCCACGATCGCGGTCTTCTCGATGGCGACCTCCTCCGGCGAGGCCGTGCCGCGCAACGTCGCGTTCCTCTACTCGCGCAACCGCTTCAACGTCGCGATCTCGCG
The DNA here is from genome assembly GCA_038233095.1 of Euzebyales bacterium. GTDB lineage: Bacteria > Actinomycetota > Nitriliruptoria > Euzebyales > Egibacteraceae > JBBSMR01. Next base: position 324 of record JBBSMR010000161.1, on the reverse strand, counting down.
GGCGCGCTACATCGCCGTGCCGGTGGCGAACCCGGCGCTGATGACGATCCGGTGTCGCACGGTGGAGCAGATGCGGCTGGTGAATGCGCTGTGTCTGCTGGACGACACGGGCTGAGACCGAGCAGAGGCGCAAAAAGCAAGAGGCGGTTAGCAACCGTAGAACTCGCGCCGACGTTGCGGGCGATTGGTACCCCAGACTGCGTAAGCCGCGCACGTCAGGACGCCGGTGTCAGCGTTGTAGCTTGGGCTGTGGGCTATGACGCGCGCGTAGAACGGCTCGCCGCGCGTCACTCGCTCCTTGCCCGCGGGCGAAAAAGCCTCATC
>JBBSMR010000160.1:0-3059 GCA_038233095.1 Euzebyales bacterium | reverse complement strand
CGGCGCTTGCTGCGAGGAGAGGTCCCTCGCGCGTCACGCGGTATGATCGATGCTCCGTGAGTCTCGGACCAGCAACCTGCCAGCAACTGCGCAGCGGCTCCGGCGCGGGGGCTTGATGCGCTGGGCTGCCGGTCTCGTGACTGCCGCGGCCGTGGCTGTCCTGCTGGTGTTGATCCTGCCTCGGCTCGGCGGGACGACCGGGAACCTCCCCAAGGAGACCGGATCGGCGACGGGCAGGACCACACCGCTCGCGCGAGGGACGCCAACCCCTGTGCAGGCGACGCCGACGCCCGCTTCCGAAGCGTCCGAACCTGGGGCCTTCAAACCGGAGACCCATTCGGCGATCTCTCAGCTCTACTGTCCGGAGGAGCCGCTCATTTTCGTGAGTGCCCTGCAAGCCGGTGGCCTCGTCACCACGTGTGCCGACGGCTCGCAACAATTCGCGACGCAGAGCACAACCTCCGAGCTCGTCGAATCCGACCCGAGCCTCTCTCCGGACGGCTCGCTGTTGGCCTTTGTCCGCCGGCCCAGACATCTGGACTTCGGCGCTGTGGTGGTCGCAGGCGCGCGCGGCTTGCTCGACCTGTCCGTGGACGTCGGGCAGGACCCGGACCTTGGACCGAACAGCGCCCTCGCTTACATCGACGACGTGCCCGGCGATGGCCGGCAGCCGCGCATCGTGGTGCGGCCCAAGGTCGGCGAGTATGTCCACGGCAGGAGATTCCCGGACGAGGCCGAGCGGACGTTCCTCGCCACGATGGAGCCCGACGGCGTTGCTGCGGAGCTGACCGCGCGCAACCTGACTTGGGACGCCAGCGGGGACCGGCTGTGGTGGGAGGCGGGCCGCGAGAGGTTCGACCTGCACACCGCGGAACTGACCGATCAGCGCGTCTTACCGCGGCAGGTCGACGCGGGACCCGACGTACAGGGGCTGCTTGCTCCGGCCACGGCCGCTGCGGGCTCGGTGGCTGCGATCCACCAGAGCGGCGGCGTCGGGGGCGAGCCGATCGAAGACCTCGAGTTTGGCCTCGTGACCCTGACCGGCCGGTTGACCGACGACGGTGACGCGGAGGCCCTGTTCGCGCCCGTGCAGGGACTGAGCGAGCTGCCGGCACCGCGGGATCCGCTCATCGGGCAGCTCTTCACGGCCGCCGCGGGAGCGATCGACGTGCTGCCGAGCCCGGGGGTGCCCTTCCGCGTGGTGCAGGGCGACGCCCCCGCGTGGGTGGTTGGCGACGGCGCCGAGACCTACCTCATCGACGCCGACGGCGAGATCGACGACCTCAAGAGTTCGTGGTCGGGCGTCACGGTCTATCCGTTCCTACGATCGCAGCGAGATGCGCCTCGCCTGAGGTGACGTCGCTGCGTCCAAACAGTCCCATTGCGGGCAATGCAGCACCATTCGGGTGTGCACGAACTCACGGTGCCGGCAGAAGTGTCCGGACGGTGAGCACTTTCTGACGGTGCCGTGAGAAGTGACACGGGTGCAAACCCTGACGGAACGGGACTTTCGCGGCCCCGGCGTTCCCTTCGGCAGAGCTGCGCTCATCGCACGGTACGATCTCGGGTCGCGCTTGGCGTCGCCGCCTGGATTGAGACGAGACGTGTACACCGACACCCATTGCCACCTCGACATGATCGACGGGCATCCGTCCGATGAGCTCATCGACCGGGCGCTCGAGGCCGAGGTCTCGACGCTGCTCACTGTGGGCGTGGACCTCGCGAGCTCGGCGGAGTCGGTGCAGACCGCGAGCGCGCACCCCGCGGTCTGGGCGGTGGTCGGCATCCACCCGCACAACGCGATCGAGGCCACCGAGCACGTGCTGCAGCGCCTCTCGGGGCTGGCGCAGCATCCGCGCGTCGTCGGCATCGGCGAGACCGGGCTGGACTACTTCCGCGACCACTCGCCACACGACCGCCAGGAGCAGTCCTTCCGCGAGCACATCCGCATGGCGAAGGAGCACGACCGCGCACTGGTCATCCACTGCCGTGAGGCGCACGAGGACACGCTGCGCGTGCTGGGCGACGAACAGGCGCCGGAGCGCACCGTCTTCCACTGCTTCTCCGGCGACGTGTGGTTCGCCAAGATCTGCGCGCGGGAGGGTTGGTACGCGAGCTTCTCCGGCACCGTGACCTTCAAGAACGCGCCGGAGCTGCGCGCGGCGGCCAAGGTCATGCCGGTGGAGCTGCTGCTCACCGAGACGGATTCTCCCTATCTTTCTCCCCACCCTCACCGTGGCCAGATGAACGAGCCCGCCCGCGTCCCGCTGATAGCCGCGCAGCTCGCGTCGATCCACGGCCTCGAGCCCGAGGAGATGGGCCGGCGAACGAGCGCCAACGCGCGTGCGGCCTTCGGCCTTCCGGACACGTCGGCGAGCTGAAGGCACTCCGTTTCTTGTTAGCCTCGCTCGCATGTTGCTCCACCGACCCTCTTCTCGGCGTGCCCACACAACCGGACCGCTGCTCGCGCTGCTGCGGGGCGCGCTCAGCCTGCTCCTGCCGGCGCTGGGTCTCCTCTGGGTGACGACGGAGCATCCTGACGGGTACGCGCTGGCGAGCGAGCAGCGCGCGGCCCCGGCAGCTGGCGCGCCTCAGGGGCGCACCCGCGTCGCGGCCGACCCTCCGTCGCGTGCACCGGCGCGCCCGGCGCGTCGCACGATCGTCAAGGTCGGAGGACGACGGCTGCCCGTTCCGGCTGACGTCGCCACCGTTCGGGCCGCGCTGCGCTCGGTCGGGGTGAAGGTCGACGCCGACGATCGAGTGCGCCCGGCCATGGACGCGCGGCTGCGTGGCCGCACCAACATCACCGTGCAGCGGGTGAACAAGCGCAGGGTGAGTCACACCGAGCGGCTGTACTTCCACGAGGACGCCGTCGAGACCGACGAGCTGGTCGAAGGCGAGCGCCGGATCGTCGAGGAAGGCCGCGAGGGCAAGGTCCGCGTCGTCGAGCGTGTCGTCAGCATCGATGGAAGAGAGCGCCGTCGGGTCGAGGTCGACCGGACCGTGGTGAGCGAGCCGGTCAACCGGCTGATCCAGATCGGGACGGGTGCCGCGCCGGT
>JBBSMR010000159.1:0-3114 GCA_038233095.1 Euzebyales bacterium | reverse complement strand
GGCGGCGTCCGGGTCGGTCGAGCGGTCGCATGGGAACGTGCCAGTTGCCTCCGTCGAGAGCCAGCGCTGGGCGTTGCCCCGGACGCGGCACCGACACGTCGAGGCGAATTTCAACTCGGCAGCGTTCCGTAAGCGGATCCCTCAGCGGGACGGCCTGCGGCCCGCTCTCTCGGGCGCGGGCCGTGCTGATACAGTGCATGAATCGTCTGCTTCTCGCACGATCGCTGAGCACGCCGTCACGGGCCTGCCCGTGCTTCCGCTCGCCGCCTGCTGACGGCGGCACTCGGAGTTCCGTCATCGGATGACGGAGACACTCCTCTGCGCCCGAAAGGCGCGGAGGACCTCACCAGCGATCTCGCTTGGACGGCGGCCCGTCGTCCGAGTTCCTTCTCCTTCACGCCACGCGCGGAAGGCAAGCACAGGAGCAATTCGATGAGCACCATCACGAGCTCTCCGGTGGGCGTCCCCTGCTGGGTCGACACCTTCCAGCCCGACCCGGAAGCCGCCACGCAGTTCTACGGTCCCCTGCTGGGCTGGACCTTCGACGATCCCATCGCGATGCCCGACGGCCTGACCGGCGAGTACCGGACGGCGCGGTCCGGCGGTCGGTTGGTCGCCGGGGTCGGCCAGGCGCCGGCCGGGTTCCCGTCCGCGGTCTGGACGACCTACGTCGCCGTCGACGACATCAACGAAACCGCCGGTCGCGCGGACGCCGCTGGCGGCAGCCGCATCGTCGGACCGACGTCCCACGGTGAGCACGGCCGGGTCGCAGTGCTGACGGACCCCACCGGAGTCGCATTCGGGATCTGGCAGGCAAGCGCCCGACACGGCGCCGAGCGGGTCAACGAACCCGGCACTTGGACGATGAGCTCGCTGCACACAGCCGCTCGAGACGCTTCGGAAGCGTTCTACGGGCAGCTGTTCGGCTGGACGCTGGAGCCCGTCTCGGGCGCGCCGATGGCGCTCTGGCGTCTCGACGGACACGTCGGTGGCGAGGCAGACCAGCCCATGCCCCGCGACGTCGTCGCCGTGCTCGCTCCGATCGACGACGGTGACCCGACGCCGCCGCACTGGAGCGTCGCGCTCACCGTGAGCGACGTTGATGCGACGTCGCGCCACGCCTACGAGCTCGGGGGCACCGTGCTGCTCGTGCCGACCGACAGTCCAGGGTTCCGCAGCGCGGTCATCGCGGATCCGCAGGGCGGCGTCGTCGCGGTCACCGCGCCGGCTACGACGGTCTGAGTCACCGCTGGCCCGTCGACATGACCTCGACGGGCCACGGTTCTCCCGCGCGAGTGGGCCCGGCGCCGGACGTCCCGTATGCCGATCCTGCTGCGGTACGGATCATCCCGGCTCTATGGCGGGCTGTCGTCGTGCCGACGAACGCTCCCCGGGTGCTCGGGATGCTTGCCACGACGCGCACGTCGCCTGGCTGGCGGTCTTGATCGGGTTGCCGGACCGGACCACATGGCGCTCGCGTGCGCTGCCGCGCACGCTCGTTTACGCTGCCGCGCGTGAGCACGCGCGAGGACTACCCGGCCGGGTGCCCTGCTGGGTAGACACCAATCAGCCCGACGCGGCCGCGGCCGCCGAGTTCTACTCCGGGCTCTTCGGCTGGGAGACCGAGGACGGGATGCCGTCCGACTCGGGTGAGAACTACTTCATGGGCCGCCTCGGCGGCCGGGATGTCGGGGCGATCTCGGGGCCGTCCGAGAAGCCTCCCGTTTGGACGACCTATATCAGCGTGGAGAACGCCGACGACGCCGCCGGGCACGTGCGCGACGCGGGCGGGCAGGTGATCACGGAGCCGTTCGACGTCTTCGACGCGGGGCGCATGGCCGTCTGCGCCGACCCCGAGGGCGCGGTCTTCTGCTTCTGGCAGGCGGGGCAGAACCGCGGCTCCGCCGCGGTCAACGAGCACGGCGCGGTGAACTTCAACAACCTTCACACGGACGACCTCGAAGGGGCGAAGGCGTTCTACGGCGCGGTGTTCGGCTGGGAGACGATCGATGTCGGCTCGCCCATGTGGACGCTGCCCGGCTACGGCGACCACCTCGAGGAGATCAACCCGGGGACGCGCGCGAGCTTCGCGGAGATGGGCGCCCCGGAGGGGTTCATCGACGTGGTGGCGGCGGTCCTGCCGCGCGACGGCGGGCCGGCGCGCTGGAGCGTCACTTTCGGCGTGGACGACGCCGACACCGCCGCCGAGCAGGCGCGCGGGCTCGGCGGCTCGGTGCTCGCCGAGCCCCAGGACGCGCCGTGGGTGCGCTTCGCCGTGCTTGCCGACCCGGCCGGCGCGGCCTTCACCGCCAGCCAGTTCGTGCCGCCGGAGGACTAGATGAGTGATTCCACGGCCGGGTGGTCGTGGATGGAGGGGACATAAGAGCAGGGGGTCGAAGTCGGCGGTGCTTTGTCGCGCCGTCGACCCAAGGGGCGACGATGCTCGCCGACCTCGACCGCGGGCGTTCTTCGCCCGAGATCGTCGGCGGGGCAGAACACCGTCGTGAGCAGCAGGAGGCGGCCATCCCGTTGCCGAGGGCAGCACATCAGGCGTCGTTCTCGCCCGGCATGAAGACCGCTGGTGAGATGAACGACGCCGTACGTCGAACTGCCGTCGAAATGCAGCGAGCACGCGTAGGGCGGCGCTGTGCCCACGCAGATCCCACCGAGCCGGCCGTACCCAAAACGGGCGGGGAGCGACGCCTCTTCCGCCTGAAGCGACAGCCAAGCTCGGTGCACCTACCCAAGGGGCTCGGTCAGCGTTGCCACCCTGTGCCGACGGCGATTAGCGATGATCGCGCCACGTGCCGTTCGCCGGGGCGACGACATCGGCGGCGGTGCCGCGGATGTCGAGCGGCGTACCGAGGGACCCGTGCTGTTGATCGACCAGTTAGATGAGCAGAGCGGTGATGCCGGCGACGTGGACGTGGACGTGGACGTGGACGTGGCGTGACGGTACGTCGATGAGCGAAGCAAGCGCATCACGACGACCGACTCCCGAAGCGGGCTCCGCGACTCGACCTGAGATCGGTCATCGAGGCTCCCGAGGAGCTGTATACGGCAGATCTGGGGGTTGCAGGTTGGCCTCGCGTAGGGTCCGGGGGGTGGAACTGC
>JBBSMR010000158.1:0-3131 GCA_038233095.1 Euzebyales bacterium | reverse complement strand
GGAGCATCTCGCTTCGGGCTGACCTCGCCACGCCACTGATCATGGCATGACGACAGCCCGGCGTACCCAGGGAAAACCCTGTTTCGCGGTTGCAGGGATAGCCCCGTACCGGCGGACCCCGCCGGCGGCAGATCGTGGAGCCTTCCGACGAAGGGAAGGTCATCATGACCACCACGCTCGACTCCCCCTCCCGTTCGCGCCGCCTCGCCCTCGACGGCGGGACCATCGCCGCCCTGGCAGGCGCCGCGGTGGCGTTCAACATCGGTGGCGCCCTGCACCCCAACGACAGCGGTACCGGCGACAAGGTCGTCCAGCTGCACGACATGCTGCTGAGCAGCACCTGGTATCCCTCGCACCTAGGCCTGCTGGCATCGTTCGGCCTGTTCACCGTGGCCTTCCTGCGGCTGCGAGGCCGACTTGATCTGGCGCCGGTCACGCGGCGCATCGTCCGCGTGATGGCCGTGGTCTCGGCCTTCACCACAGCCGCGATGGTCCCCCACCTGCTCGCGCCCCTGGGCGCCGACTCGATCGCCGATGGGCGGCCGAATGCGTTGAGCGTCCTCATGACTCTCATCGAGACGCTCGCCGCCGCCCCATGGGCGCTCGGCGTCGCCCTGCTCGCCCTGGTGGCCGGCGTGGCGGGCGACCTGGGCAACCGTGCGACCGCCGTCGCCGGCGTGGTCGGAGGCGTTAGCTTCGCCGCCGCAGCCGCCACGATTCCGTTCACCGACGCGCTCGACGGGCTCTTCCCGGTCGGGGGGATGGGCGTCACGCTCTGGGCCCTCGGCGTGGTCGCCGTGGGTGCCTGGCGGCGGCCGCAGACCGGCCTGCCGCCGGCCTCGCAGGGCTAGGGCATCCACATGCGCGGCCAGCCGAAGACCTGTGCCCAGCGCCCGCAGCCGCTCGACCCTGTCGAAGTCCACGGCCGGCAGCGCTGTGCAGACCGCGCCCACGGGCGGTCAACGGACTCGGGTACAGGAACCATCGTGTCTTGTGGCGCGTGCGCGCCGACCAGGCATCCGCTCATGCCGCTGACCGACCATCACCGTTGCGGGTCTCATCCGGGGGCGGCAGCGTGATGCGGCGAAGAACGGTCCGTCGCCGTCTTCGTGCCGCCGCGCAGCCGGCTTCGCGCTGAGACGGCCTCGACCACGAGAAGTGCTCCGCGAAGGCCGTGCACTGCCGGTGCTGGTCGGAGCGGTAGATCAGCCCAGCAGCTCGTCCAGAGACGCGACGCACGCGTTGACGTCGGAAAGGTCCATCATCGCCTCCGCGAGGTTGTCCGACTGGCCGGCGAAAGCCTTCTCCGTCATCACGCTGCGGACAGCGTGCGCGAGGCGGTCGGTCGCCTGCGGACCGCGAGGAACGAGATCGCCGGCGCGGCGCTCCGCCGCCGTCCCGTCGATCAGGGCCACGCCCACACCGACTGCGGCGACCCGTTCGGCGTTGAGGAACTGGTCGAAGGAGAAGAGCGGCAGGACGACCTGTGGGACGGCTGCGGCGAGCGCGGCCTGCGTCGTCCCGAAGCCGCCGTGCCCCAGGACCACGTCGGCAGTGGTCATGACATCCCGCTGCGGCCACCACCGCTCGACGTGCACGTTGGGCGGCAGTGCTCCCAGCGCGGCGGGGTCTCCGGACTCGCCGGTTGTGAGGAGCACGCGGGCCGGGACCTCGGCGAGTTGCTCGACCACACGGGCGTAGAAGGAAGGGAACAGCCCGATGCTCGCCGCGACGCTGCCGAACGTCGCGTACACCAGCGGCCTGTCGTCCGCGTGCGACCACCAGTCGGGCAAGGACGCGGCGGCCCCCGAGCCAAAGGCGGGGTCGCGCGCGTGTGTGACAGGTCCGGTGCTGAGCCGGCTGGGCACGTCGAAGGACGGCGGCACGGTCGTCCACCGCGGGGCGGCAGCCAGGCTGGCGATCGAGCAGCCCACCTCGTGCAGCGGTGCCTCGAGCAGCGGCAGCAGCCGGTCGTCCAGCACGCTCAGTCCGATGTTGGTCTGGACGTGTGGGATGCCGCACTCGGTGGCAGCCACATACGACGCGATCTCCGCCGGCTCGCGCAGCACGACGTCTGGCCGCCAGTAGTCCAGGAGTGCCCGCATCGCCGCCAGAGCAGCATCCCGGTCCAGCCGACCGAAGACCTCCTGCACCACCAGGTCATCGGCCTCCTGCATCGACAGCGCTGGGATTCGCCCGAAGACGGCTCCAAGAGCGGCCGGATCGGCGTCAGCGAGCGGCTCGTGGACGAAGCCAGCACTCGTCACCGTGTCCCCGAACGAAGCAGGCGCTGCCACCCGCACGTCATGACCGGCGCCCGAGCAGGCCCGCGCGAATGGGAGCAGGCCGGCGAAGTGTCCGGCGCCAGCGGTCGTGGCGGCCAGCAGACGCATTACGACCTCCCCTCGAAGACGGCGAACGTAGTCCCGGTCGCCCGCTCCGTCGAGCCCCAGGCAACCCATGGCCGCGAGGCGATCCGCCTCGTTTCAGCGGCGGAGGCGGCGGAAAGCATCAGCGGCCGCAGCGTGCCAGACACAGTCTCGAAATGTCCGCTCATGCCGCTAGTCGCGCTGCCTGCCAGGAGCACCCTCACGAACCGCGGCGGCCAAACCCAGGTCCGCAGTCCCAGCGATGTCTACGAAACGGGTCAACTCCGACCGCGCGGCGAAACACTCCTCAGTAGCCGCCGGATCCACCGCTGGATCCGCCTCCACTTGTAAGCAGGACGGCGGCGACGATCACGATGGCCACGATCACTACTGCCACTATCAGCATGGTTTTGCGAGACACGAGCCTCCTTCAGGGTGCTCTCTGGCTCTACCGATGCCCGGTGGTGGATCGATGAATCAACCGGCGGTGACCAATTCGACGAGCTCACGATTCTGACGAGGGCAAGCACGGCCAGGAGCGATCGACTCCAAGCATCGCCCGGGCGCGCGCACGGTCATCCGCTCATGCCGCTGATCGGACGGGGGCGGGTGCGATCACGGCGGTGAGCGTCCGTCGAACAGAGCGGTCTGCGGGATGGAGGAGCGTCGATCTCATGCCGATGTGGGGACGGGCATAGTCCGCGTCGTCCGCGCTCAGCACCAGCGACGTCACGGGCTCTATCGGGCATCCAGTCCTCGGTT
>JBBSMR010000157.1:0-3163 GCA_038233095.1 Euzebyales bacterium | reverse complement strand
TACTGGCTGCGCAGCGGGCGCATGCCGTTGCCGCTGCTCGAGCCCGGTCAGGAGGCCAAGCGCGGTGAGCCGGCGTTCACCGACGCCGAGATCCGCGAGCTCGTCGCGTACGTCGCGACCCTCGGGGAAGGCCCCGAGATTCCCGAGCTCGACCTCGCCGAGGTCGATCTGGCGGCGGGTGGCGAGTTGTATCGCGTGAACTGCGCGTCGTGCCACAACTGGGACGGAAAGGGTGGCGCGCTGGTCAACCGCGGCAACGCGCCTCCGCTGCATCCCGTGCCGAATCCCCAGTTGGCTGAAGCGATCCGTATCGGTCCTGGCGCCATGCCCCAGTTCAGCGAGGAGCAGCTCGACGATGCTGAGCTCGATGATGTCGTGGCCTACGTCGACTACCTGCGCAGCCCTCAGGACGCGGGTGGCTACGGGCTGGCTCACTGGGGACCGTCGACCGAGACGGTCGCCGGCTTTCTCGGGCTGGGTGTGCTGATCCTGGTGACGGCGTGGTTGGGAGAGCGCCGCCGTGGCTGATCGCGGCGGCGGCACGGCGCGCGTCGCGCTCGCGTTCCTGGTGAGCATCGTCGCCAGCATGGGTTTCCTCACGGCCTACCAGCTCGACGCGGGCACCCAGTGGCTGGCGTTGGCGCTCGCGATCTCACTCGGAGGGTTGGGGGCGGGGCTCGCGTGGTGGTCGCGCCGGCTGATGCCGCAGGAGTCCTCCGAGGAGGCGCGGCCTGAGCTCGTCCCTCCGCCGGACGAGGAGCGCGAGACCGCCGAGACCTTCCAGGCAGGCCGGCGCGGGATCCAGCGTCGCGGGCTGCTCGGCGGGTTGTTGGCCGCCGCGCTGGGCGCGCTCGGCCTCAGCACCGTCAGGCCCGCGGGCTCGCTCGGTCCGTCACCCTCGTCTGGGTTCCGGAACACGGGCTGGCGCGAGGGCGTGCACCTGGTCGACGAGCGCGGCCAGCGCATCCCCGCGGACACGCTGGACTTCGGCGGCGTGCTCACCGTCTTCCCCGAGGGTCGCAGTCCGGGCGCCGACGACCAGGTCGTGCTGCTGCGCATCCCGTTGGAGGACCTCCAGCTCCCCGAAGGCCGCCAAGACTGGACACCCTCCGGCTACATCGCGTTCTCGAAGGTCTGCACCCACGCCGGCTGCCCCGTGGGCCTGTACCAGGACGTCGGATACCTGCTGCTCTGCCCCTGTCATCAGGCGACCTTCGACGTGGTCCGGGGCGCGCTTCCGGTCTTCGGCCCCGCCCCGCGCGAGCTGGCGCAGCTGCCGCTGCGCATCGGCGACGACGACCTGCTGATCGCGGACGGGGACTTCTCGGGCCCGGTCGGACCAGACCGCTGGCGGATGAACCGACCGGAGGAAGGGTGAGCGCGTGACCGACCACACGACGACGCCGTTCGGCCGCCTCGCTCAATGGGTCGATCAGCGTGTCGGCGCCGCCAAGTTCACGCGTTCAACGCTCGACTACGTCTTCCCGAAGCATTTCACGTTCCTCTTCGGCGAGATCGCGCTTTACTCGTTCGTCGTGCTCGTGGCCACAGGCATCTTCCTGGCGCTGTTCTACCGCCCCAGCGAGGCCGAGGTCATCTACGCCGGCACGTACGATCCGCTCCGGGGAGTGGCGATGACCGAGGCGTACGAGTCGGTCGTGAACCTGTCGTTCTCCGTGAAGGCCGGCCTGCTGTTCCGCCAGACCCACCACTGGGCGGCGATCATCTTCCTCGGGGCGATCTTCGTCCACATGTGCCGGGTCTTCTTCACCGGCGCGTTCCGCCGTCCCCGCGAGCTGAACTGGATCACCGGCGTCACGCTGATGGTCGTCGGCATCGGCGAGGGCTTCGCCGGCTACTCACTGCTGGACGACCTCCTCAGCGGCACCGGGGTCCGGATCGGCTACTCGATCGCTGAGTCGATCCCCGTGGTCGGCAGTTGGATCGCGTACTGGGCCTGGGGCGGGGAGTACCCGGGCAACGGGTTCCTGTCACGACTTTTCGCGTTGCACATCTTCATCCTGCCGGCGATCATCGCCGCGCTCATCGCGGTGCATCTCGCCTTGGTCGCGCGGCCCCACCACACCCAGTTCGCCGGTCCGGGCAAGCGCGAGGACAACGTGGTGGGTCTGCGACTCTGGCCGTCGTACGCCACGCTCTCGGTCGGCCTCCTGTTCCTCGTCGCCTGCGTGTTGACGGTGCTCGGAGGCTTCTTCCAGATCAACCCGGTCTGGCTGTACGGCCCCTACGACGTCTTCGCCGTCTCCAGCGGCTCCCAGGCGGACTGGTACTTCCTCTGGATCCAGGGCGCGTTGCGGTTGATGCCGGGGGTGAGCCTGGAGCTCGGACCCTGGACCGTCGCGAATCAGTTCTTCCCGGGCGTGCTGTATCCCGGTGTGGTGTTCGGCGTGATCTTCCTGTGGCCCTTCCTGGAAGCACGGGTGACGGGGGACCACGCCGAGCATCACCTGTTGGATCGTCCGCGCGACCGGCCGGTGCGCACGGCGATCGGCGCGGCCGCCATCACGGGGCTGATCGTGCTCCTCATCGCTGGCAGCGACGACGTCTTCGTGGCCACCTTCGACTGGTCGATCGTGCCGGTCCGCAACGTCGAACGGATCCTGTTCTTCGTGCTGCCCCCGGTGGTCGGCGCTCTGGTCTGGAAGGCCGCCCGCGATCTGGCGCGCGCCGACCCTCCGCCCGAGGTCGACTCTGCCTCCACCGATGGCGCCGCGAGCTCCTCGGGCTCGGATCTCGGCGCCTACCAGCCGACGGACGGTCAGCCCCGGCGTTCCGGCGACGGCTCCGAGCGGGTCAGTGTGCCCCTCACTCTGATCGGCGCCGCGGTCGCGGTCGGCTCGCTGGTCAGCCGGGGGCGGCGCGGCGGCTCCGGCTGACGCACGGGGGGGCTAGTCGGAGAGGTGGGATTCGAGCGTGTCGAGCCCCTGCCCGTCTTGGTCTGATATATCGCTTCCGCTCCTTTTGTCTGACGGTGCAACCGTGCACGAACTGATGGCACCATCAGAAGTGACACGTGGACAAAGGGTGCAAGACGCAGATGCGGGTGAGCCTGCGACCCGTGCAAAGCCGTCCGCGCTAGTCCAGGCCCAGCAGGTAGGCCGCGATGTTCGTGGCGTCCTGCTCGCTGACGTCCAGGTTGGGC
>JBBSMR010000156.1:0-3170 GCA_038233095.1 Euzebyales bacterium | reverse complement strand
CGGGTCACAATCACGGTATCCACAGGAGGCACGTCATGAGCCTGACCATCGCCCCGAGCAAGTGCTCCATGTGCGGCGACGAGCTCGCCGACAGCGGGCAGCCGCACCCGGCCCTGGGGCCGCTGTGCACCTACTGCGCCGGCGAGGCCGCCGGCCTCGACGAGGGGCTGCGCCTCGCCGCTCTCGAGCAGCTCGACCACGCGCTCGCAGGCGCCGTGCGCCACCTGCCCCCAGGCACGATCCACCATGCCGTAAACGAGCGGCTCGCCGGCCGCAGCCTTGGCGAGGTCGGCGTGCTAGCTGGGCGGCTCGAGGAAGCAGCGTGATGTCCGCCGCGAAGATGGAGCGCACCCGCTACCCGGGCATCTACAAGCGTGGCGGGCGCTACGTCGTCGTCTACCGCGCCCATGGCGTGCAGCGCAAGGAGTCCGCGCGGACGCTGGAGGAGGCGCGGCGGATGAAGCGCGCCCGCGAGACCGACCACGACCGCGGGGAGTTCCAGGCCGAGTCGCGGCTGGCCTTCCGCGCCTACGCCGGCGAGTGGGTCGAGCGCTACCAGGGCACCGGCCGGCGGGGGTTCCGCGAGAACACCCGCGCCGACTACCGCCGCGACCTCGAGCGCTACGCCTTCCCGTTCCTCGACGAGCGCCTCGGGCGCACGGTCAGCGCGATCACCCCGCGCGACATCGCCAACTGGCTCGCGTGGCTGTGCGAGCAGCCCGCGCCCGCCGGCCGCAAGCTGAGCGACCAGAGCGTGCGGCGCATCTTCGCCCCGGTGCGCTCGTGCCTGGCCACCGCCAAGCGCGAGGGGATCATCCGTCACAACCCGTGCGCGGAGGCTGCGCTGCCCCACCGCCCCGCGCTCGAGGAGCCCGACCACGAGGAGGTCCGGGCGTTGACCCGCGACCAGCTCGCCGCGTTCCTGGCCGTGGTCCATCCGCGCTACCGCCTCGCGTTCGAGCTGCTGGCCACCACCGGCTTGCGCTGGTCGGAGTTCGCCGCGCTGCGCTGGCGTGACCTGCGCCTCGACGGCGAGCAGCCGCACGTGCAGGTCCGCCGCGCGTGGGTGCGCGGCACCTACGGCCCGCCGAAGTCCCGCCACGGCCGCCGTGACGTGCCGTTGACGTGGGAGCTGGCCGACAAGCTGCGCGACGCGCGCAGGGCATCGGAGTGGCCGCGTGACGAAGACCTCGCGTTCGCCTCTCTGCGCGGCACGCCGCTAGACCACGCCGACCTCATGCGCCGGGTGCTGCGCCCGGCCGCCGGGGAGGCCGGCGCGCCGTGGGCGGGCTTCCACACCTTCCGCCACACCTGCGCGACGCTCATGTTCGCCCGCGGCGCCAACGCCGTGCAGGTGCAGCGTCGCCTCGGCCACCACTCGCCGAGCTTCACGCTGGACACCTACGTTCACCTGCTGCCCGACGACCCCGGCGAGCCCGTCGACCTGGCCGTCGAGCTGGCCCAGGGTGGCAACGCGGTGGCAACGCACGGGCGCGGAGCCACCCTGACCATCCCGGACTCGCTGCCCGCCGAAGGCCCGCAGACGTTGGCCGAAGCAGACTGAGGCGCACCCACCCGGACAGTGAGCTCGCGCTCATAATCCGTACGACGTGGGTTCGAGTCCCACCCGGCCCAAGTCGACAGAAGCCCTACGCAGGACATGGCGCCAGGCAGAACTCTGCCTCAGTCGTGATCGCCAACTGAAAGCTGCTGATCAGCCGGGTCGGCGAAGCACGACAACGGCGTAGCTTGTAAGAAGTGCGCTGGGATGACGGAGGAGAAATCGTGTCTTGGCGTCCTCGAGGCGCTGTAGCACCGAGGCGCGAACGTAGTAGGCGTGACCGAAGCTGGCGATGTATTCCTCAACATCTAGACCGGTTCTGACGAGGCGTCGTATCTGGTGACGAGTGGGACCTCGGCACCAGCGGTAGTAGGCGGGAAACTTGCGCTGGTTGCCACCCTTGGCGCGAAAGGGCTGAAGGTAAAGCAGTATTCGCTCTGCGAGCCTCTCAGGGATGAGACGGTTAAGCATGAAGGGCGCACTGTAGAGCGTAGGAAAGAAATGGATGGCGATCCCGCCGGGTCTCAGCATAGCCCATATGTGGCGGTGCATCGCCTCCGGGTCCGTGACGTGCTCGGCGAGATGCTTCGATACGATGATGTCGAACTGACCAGGCAACGGACGAGAGGTGATGTCCAGAGCGACCTTGTGTAGGTCGTCCGGTGCCTTGGCAAGCTCGGTGGCGTCTATGTCGATGAGGGTGTACGTGAGCCTGAGCCGTTCGCGTTCGTCACGTGAGAGAAGCGGGTTGGCGCCGCCTCCGATCTCGCAGATGGCCATGCCGGGCGCGGTCCGGCTTCGCAAGACCTCGAACAGGGACTCAAAGCAGACCTGGAAGGTCGTGTACCGCCGGTGCACAGCACGCTTATAGCGCAGCGGTCCTGCGCGGTGCGGCTCTGATCGCGACTGGATACCTGATCTGCCCGCCGAGGTCTCCAGGTCGGCCGGTGCGGGCATAGCCAGCGGTGCAGCTTCTCGGAGGTGCTGGCCGCCTCCCAGTTCATGCCGCGCCCACGGCCCATCACCCGTGACGGCGTCCGTCACGCTGTGTACCGACGCCACCGAGGCGCACCCGGCAACAGATGCTGGGTGGTGTTCGCGATCGTCGATCACGTCTACTGCGAGACCTGGTGGCGTGGACGAGCGCTCGACGCGTGTAGGTCGATGCCGAACAAACGTCCGCCGGGGCCCGGGTGATTGCCTCGGTTGAGCCATCGGGCCGAGGAAGGTCGCATGACCATCTCGTGCCACAGTAGGACCGATCGTGCCGGCGGCGGCGAGCGGGCCCATCGTCTTGGCTCACTGCGCCGGCGGTGGCGGCCCTCCCAACTGGCGTTGATGCTCGGGACGCTGGCGGCTCTTGCGGCGTCGTCTACGGCGAGTGCTGCGACGGGCGACTGCGCGTCGGCGGCGGGCTGCACCGAAGCCGCACTTGGCGCGCGTTCGTTTACGGAGAGTGTGGGGGTGAATACGCATCTGGGTTATGACGGGACGGTGTATGATCGGGGTTGGCCGGTGGTGCGTGATCGTTTGGTGGAGCTTGGCGTCAGGCATGTGCGTGACACTTCCTATCGGGAGGGCACCAAGCTCGACGATGTGGTTCCGCGCT
>JBBSMR010000155.1:0-3205 GCA_038233095.1 Euzebyales bacterium | reverse complement strand
TGCGCGCGCCACCCCCACCACGCAAACCCCGCAAGCGACGAGCCGCGGGCTCGGTCACGGCGACGACGGCCACGAGCTCCCCCAAACCAGCGGCTGCTGCGTCTGAGCCCACCGACCCCTTCTGACCACGCGAACCCGAGAGGCGGTTCTGCGCGCCTCTCCACGGGCTGGCGACTGCCTGGGTCGAACGTGACTGCCCGGGCGAACGTGCGGCAAGAACCTCTGTCAACTGCCGGCGAGCTGCTCCTTGAAGACGGGGATCAACCCGCCCTTCAGCACCATCTCGGCCTGGCGCTGCGAGAGGCGGTGCTTCAGTGTGAAGGTCGTGTCCTGTGTGGTGTTCTCCACCTCCAGCTCGCCGGAACCGTCGACGAGCGCCTCGTGCAGGTTCTCCAACTTCAGCACGTCGCCCTGCTCGAGCGCGTCGTAGTCGGCTTCGTCGGCGAACTCCAATCCCAGGATCCCGAAGTTGGCAAGGTTCTGCCAGGCGATGCGGGCGTAGCTCTTCGCGATGGTGAGGCGCAGGCCGAGGTAGCGCGGGGCGATCGCGGCGTGCTCGCGGCTTGAGCCCTGACCGTAATTGTCTCCACCGACGACCGCGTGGCCACCGTCGAGCTCCTTGGCGCGCTCGACGTAGGTGTCGTCCACCTGGTAGTAGACGAACTTGGCGATCTCGGGGATGTTCGAGCGGAACGGCAGCACCTTCTGGCCAGCCGGCATGATCTCGTCGGTAGAGACGTTGTCGCCGACCTTGAGCAGCACCGGCAACTGGAGGCTGTCGGGCAGGTCGTCGAACTCCGGGAGCGAGACGATGTTCGGGCCCTTGACCAGCTCTTCCTGCTGCGCCTCGTCGTACTCCAGCGGCGGCACGAGCATTTCGGCGTTCACGATGTACTCATCGGGCTTGGGGTCACGGTACGAGGGATAGCTCACCCCGAACAGATCTGGCAGGTCGCGGGGATCGGTGATCTTGCCGGTGAGCGCGGACGCGGTCGCGGTCTCCGGCGAGACGAGGTACACGGCGTCCTCCTCGGTGCCCGAGCGGCCGGGGAAGTTCCGTGGCGTCGTGCGCAGGCTCGGCAGGTCGGTCGCGGGCGCCTGGCCCATGCCGATGCAGCCGTTGCAACCGGTCTGGTGCAGGCGCGCGCCGGCGTGGAGCAGCGGCATCAGCAGATCCATCGCACCGAGGTTCTCCAACGTCTGGCGCGAGGTGGGGTTGATGTCGAACGAGACGCGGTCATGGGCCTGCAGCCCCTTCACGATCATCGCCGGCACCGCGAAGTCGCGCAAACCGGGGTTGGCCGACGAACCGATGTAGGACTGGTAGATCTCGGTGCCCTCGACCTCACGGACCTCCACGACGTTGCCCGGGCTGGAAGGCTTCGCGATGAGCGGGACCAGCTCGGAGAGGTTGATCTCCTCCTCGACGTCGTAGGTCGCGTCGTCGTCCGCGAGCAGCTCGACGAAGTCGTCCCCTCGCCCTTCGAGCTCGAGGAACCGGCGCACCTCGTCGTCGGCGGGAAAGACAGTGCTCGTGGCGCCCAGCTCGGCGCCCATGTTCGCGATGACGTGGCGGTCCATCGCATCGAGGTTGGCAAGTCCCGGGCCGTAGTACTCGATGATGCGGCCGAGGCCGCCCTTCACGTCGTGGCGGCGCAGCATCTCGAGGATGACGTCCTTCGCGCTCACCCAGTCGGGCAGCTCGCCGGTCACGCGCACGCCCCAGATCTCGGGCATCCGGATGTGCAGCGGCTCCCCGGCCATCGCCATGGCCACCTCCAGACCGCCCACTCCGATCGCGAGCATGCCGAGGGAGCCAGCGGCGGGGGTGTGGCTGTCCGAGCCGATGATGGTCTTGCCGGGGATGCCGAGGCGCTGCATGTGCACGGCGTGGGAGACCCCGTTGCCCGGCTTGGAGTACCAGACGCCGAAACGGCGGCACGCGCTGCGCAGGAAGAGGTGGTCGTCAGGATTGCGATAGTCCGTTTGCAGCAGGTTGTGATCGACGTACTGTGCGCTCAGCCCGGCCTTGACGTAGTCCAGCTCCATGGCTTCCAGCTCAAGCATGACCATCGTCCCCGTCGCGTCCTGGGTGAGCGTCTGGTCGATCTTCAGACCGATCTCCTCGCCTGGCCGCGGCTCACCGGAGACGAGATGCGACTCGATGAGCTTCTGCGCGACGTTCTTCCCCATGGGTGTCCTCCTCGGTGGCTGAATGAGAGCTTTACCCAACCCGCGCCGAATGGCACCTTGGAGAGAGGGTCATGAGGCCACGAGCCCGCGCCCGGTCCGTTCGACGAGTCCCCGCTCGGTCAGCCGGCTGACGGCCGACAGAACGGCTCCGACCGGAGCGCCGGTCGCGTGCACCAGCTCGTCGACGGCCGCGGGCTCGGGGCCGAGCAGGTCGAGCAGTTGGCCGTCCAGCTCGTCCAGGCCCGCAGGCCTGGCCCGCACTGGCTCAGGCGACGCCACCGCTGGCGACGGCAGCCCCGCCACCGCTTCGAGCACGTCCTCCAGGCAGGTGACAGGTCGCGCCCCGTCGCGGATCAGATCCAGCGGTGCCCGAGCCGTCGGAGCGTGCAGCGAGCCCGGCACCGCCATCACCTCACGACCTTGCGCCGCCGCGAGACGCGCGGTCTGCAGCGCGCCGCTGCGGGCGCGGCCCTCGACCACGACGGTCACGTCGCAGAGCCCGCTGACGATGCGGTTGCGCTCCAGGAAGTGGTGCGGCCGGGGCGGTTGGCCGGGAAGCAGCTCGGTGACGAGGCCGCCCGCCGCCCGCAAAGCGGCCCGCAACCGGGCGGTGCCGCGCGGATAGTCCACACCGAACCCGGTGCCGAGCACCGCCACGCTCGCTCCGTCGGCCTCCAGCGCTCCCTTGTGCGTTGCCTGATCGATGCCGCGCGCCAGTCCCGAGACCACGCACACGCCGGCAGCGGCGAGCATGCGGCCGAGCTCGCGGGCGGTCCGCAGGCCGTCCAGGCTCGGCTGGCGGGTGCCGACGATCGCGACGGCCGGGCCATCGGGCAGCCTGCCGTCCGGGCTGGCGACGAACAGCCATGCAGGAGCACCGAGCTCCGGCCAGGCCTGCGCCAGGCGTGAGGGGTAGCCGGGCTGGCTGACCACCGCGACGCTGGCGTCGAGCGCACGCAACGACTGGGCCGCCCGACGCGCAGCCCGGTCCTGGCCCATCGGCAGCTGCTCG
>JBBSMR010000154.1:0-3212 GCA_038233095.1 Euzebyales bacterium | reverse complement strand
GTGTGGGACGCCGAGATGCCGCGCGTGGGGCAGCACCCCGTGGTGGTCCTCACCATCAACCCCTTGCTCCAGCGACTGTCCTCAACGACGGCGGGCCTCGTCGCCGGGACTGCCGGCCCTCGGTCGACCCACGTGCCTCTCGATCGGGATGCCGGCCTCACGCGTTACGACGAGAGCTACGCGGTCGCGACCGAACTGCACAACGTGCCGCTGGCTGACCTCGTCGCACATCGAGGACGGCTGTCTGCCGGCGAGCTGCGGGCGCTGGAGGAGGCCATCCGCATCGCGCACAGGCTCGTCGAGGCGGGCCTGTAGCCAGCCACTTCCGGCGTCGACACGGACACCTGACCTGCGGCGATGCGATGAGCGGGCGACGGGAATCGAACCCGCGTAGCCAGTTTGGAAGTCCGGCTGAAGGGGGTCCGGGGCCGTCCGGAGAGGTACGCTTCCGCGGGTCAGCGGCCCGATCGTTTCGGGGCTGTCCGCCTGGATCCGTGCCCGTGCGAGCCGATCGGGCACGTAGCGGGCACGAGACCGGCGTCGGTAGGTAGCCAGTTTTCAGTGATTAGGCGTGTGATCTGGATTGTGATCGTAGTTGTGGGCGAGTAGCCTCATCTGCAGGAGGCGACCATGACGACGACCCCGGCCCGACCAGACCTTGCCGCGCACCACTCCGCTATGCGTCTCGAACCGGCTGTGCTCGTCAAAGAGCTGCGCGACCTGCTCGGCGCGAAGCTGGTCGCCTACCTCGGCGGCGTGCAGGAGACTCGGGCGGTGCGGCAGTGGGCCGACGGCACGAGGGTGGTTTCGGGCGGCGACGACCTACAGCGCCTGCGGGTGGCCTACCACGCAGCCCGACTGCTTGCCGAGCGAGACAGCCCGTCCGTCGTCCAGGCGTGGTTCCAAGGCTTGAACCCGGCGCTCGCCGATCGTTCGCCGGCCCGGCTGCTGCGCGAGGGCGAGGTCGACGTGGTGGGCCCACAGGTCCTCGCCGCGGCGCGCCAGTTTGCCGCCGTCGGCTGACCAGCCCAGCGCCGAACCCTAGAGTGGTCTCCCGTCAGGAGGTGGTCAGCATGGCCAGAGTCGGCGCAGCCCTGGAACTGGACGACGAGCTGCTGCGGAACGTCGACGCGATCGCCACGCGCGCCGGCACAAGCCGTGCGGCCGTTCTCGAGGACTCCGTGCGTCGCGGGCTGGCCGCCCGTGCGCTGGGAGAGGTGCTGGCAGGTGTCCGCGCGCGTGGCGGCCTCTCCGAAGACACGGCCGCAGAGATCGCCTACCAGGAGCTTCGCGGGGCGCGCACAGCGCGGCGGGCCCGTCGCGCCAAAGACGGCAGCCGGGACGATCCGGAAGGGTGACCGTCGAGCATCCCGGTCGTCCCGGTCGTCCGCGGCTCGTCCTCGACTCCGGCGTCTACGTCTCCGCTGCGATCAGCGGTGTCGGCGCGCCGGCGCAGCTGCTGGGAGCGGCCATCGAAGGACGCGTCGTGCTGCTCGTCTCGGCGCTGCTGGTAGGTGAACTGCGCGAGGTCCTGAGTCGGCCGAAGCTTGCGACGTTGGCTGACCTCGGAGGATGGGCGGGCCTTCGTCGAAGGAGTGGAGCTACTGGCTGAGACGGTGTCGGACCCTCGCCCGGGCACGTGTGCCGGAGCCTGCCGCGACCCGGATGACGACTACCTCGTGGCGCTCGCTGAGTTCCATGGAGCGACACTGCTGGTGAGCGGAGACAAGGATTTGCTCGCGGTCGACCGCCCCGGCCTCGATGTCCGGACTCCTCGAAATGCGCTGGACGCGGTGCTCTACGAGCACCCCTGGGGACCGGCGCTCATCCCCGGCGACGCGCGGGCGGCTTGGGAAGCGGCGCGCGCAGCAGGGGATGCCGGGGTGCTCGAGACGACAGCGGGGTTCGTCACGGCTCTCCATGAGCAGGACATGGTCGAACTGCTTCCGCATCTGGTCACCCCCGAGTCTTTGAACGCCTGGCGCGCCGAATTGGCTGAGGCGCGGGCGCTCGTCGCTGGCAGGGGGATGGCGAGAAGAGTCGACTATCCGGTCGACGGCGTCGCGTATGTCAAGTTGCCGCCCGATCCCGGCGACAACCTACGGGCGACGGGTGATGTTCTGCTGGTCGGCGCTGTCATCGTCACGCTGCAGCAACGCACGGAGTTGCCAGACATGCTCGGACTCGGTAGCTGGCGGGTCCACGGGATCGGTGACTACGTCCGGCCCGGGGATCTTCCGCCAGTGGCCGGACCGCGTTCGCCGTGATCGGGTCGTTGAGCGTTGGAGCTCCACCCGCTGCGTTGTGGCCCCCAGCGCTGCGACCTGCCGCCCAGTCGGCGCGTGCCGTCCGTCCGTACGATCGGCCAGTCGGCCCTCACGGCCCTGGCGCCCCCCCGTGCGGGTCAGCGTCCATCGTGGTGACCGGGCAGATGCCGATTCGCAGTGGCAAGCGTGGGCCGTCCGCGGGCGGGAGTTCGCTGATCGGGCCGTGGGCAGCGAGAATGCCAGGATGCGCTGATGCACCCTGATGTACTCGTGCGGGCGAGGGGCGCCGAGCAGACGCTGCGCCAGCCGCGCGAAGCCGAGGCCAGCTGAGCGGGTCCAGCCTCAGGATCGTCGATGGCGAGCGACGATGGCGTGTGGCGGCCGCTGCCGTGCAGCGCGAGGTGGTCCGCAACGCCATGCTGTCCGCGCACGATCACCTCGACCTGGTCCACCGGGCCCTCCTCGATCCCACGCGTACACCGCCGCCGATGGCGCTCTACTCGGCCACGCGCGGCGCGCTGTTGGGTAGCTGCCTCGCCCTATGGGTGCTCGGATGCGAGGACGAGCCGGAGCGGCGCGGACGAGCGCTGGCGCTGACCGACTTCACCGCGAACCCGGCAGCCGAGCGGCTCGGCGCGTTGGGGGTGTGTCACGTCCGGTTCGGTAAGGCGATGCGCGGGTCTCCACCGCGCCGGCGGGCGGTGGCCAGCGTGATGCCGTGGGCTGTGGAGGCGTTGGCGGAGTACCTGGAGCAGGTGCGGCCCCTGTTCGAGGGCGCGGCACCTGGGGCGTTGTGGCCGACCGAGCGGGGTGGCCGGATCTCGACTCGTTCGGTCGATGATCGGTTCGCGCTCTACCGGGCGGCGGCGGGGTTTCCGACGGTTGCCGACGGAGTTGTCGGTGCATTGCCTGCGGCACTCCTACGTGTCGCACCTGATTGAGGAT
>JBBSMR010000153.1:0-3232 GCA_038233095.1 Euzebyales bacterium | reverse complement strand
CCATCCGCCCAGCCGCTCGATCCAGTTACGGCGCACAAGAAAGCACACGCCGAAACCCACAAGCCATGGCGCTGTCCACCGTCCACACCTGGTCACCTCTCGCTCGACGGGGAAGCCGGTCACCGTCAGTCCGTCTGTCGCCCCTTCGTCGGGAGCGTCGACGTGGGGGCTGACGAAGACGGCCTCTGGGTGCCCGTCGACGACCGTGCGAGCCGCGCTGGCAAACCCCTGCTCGACCACGCAGTCGTCGTCGACAAAGGCGAGCCACTGTGTGTCCGCGCAACGCGCTGCGAGGTTGCGTGCTCGCGAGAGCCCGTGCCCGGCGTCCCGCACGAGCTCCAGTTCGCGGGCTACCGCTCGTCTGTCCAGAGCAGAGTCGAGCGTCTCGCTCTGGTCCACGACGACGATGGTTAGGCCGTCGGCACGCTCAGCCGTCAGCGCATCGAGGGTCGCATCGAGTCGACGCGGCCGGTCCCGAGTGCAAACCACCGCCGTGAGCCAAGGTTGAGCGTGGGTCATCCGTCGTTCTGCAGCTCGTCCGAGGCGGCCACGGTCCCCAGAGCGCTCGCCAGGCCGAGGAGCGCCCACACCTGCTGGCCCCCGCGCTCGAGCAGCGTGACGTCGAACACGTTGTGCACGGCGAACGCGAGCAATGCGGCGAGCAGGGCCAGAGCCGTCACCCGGACCCACCGCTCCGGGCTGCCGCGGGCGCGAATGAGGGTCAGCACCGCGGTGCTGAGGACTGCGAGAAGCGCAGCCAAGCCGATGAGGCCCTGCTCGGCGAGCGTCTGAAGACCCAGGTTGTGTGCGTGCGGCGGCGGCTGGAACTGCGTCGAAGGCAGGTACTGCTTCCCGGGGACGCGCACCGTCGCGTAACGCTCCGGGAAGGAGCCGGGTCCGGAACCCAACACCGGATCCGCGGCCCAGATTGAGGCGGCGGTTCGCCAGATGTCGTAGCGAGTGGCCGCCTCGGGGCCCTGCACGCTTGAGGTCGCGAAACGCTCTTCCAGGAGATCGGGGGTGGCGGTGAGCGCGAGCACCAGCAGTAGTGGAGCCGCGAGCAGCGACCGGCGAAAGCCTAATAGGACGAGTGGTACGGTGACCAGACCGAGTAGCGCCCCCCGCGAGAAGGTCAGGTACACGCCGGCGACGGCGAGGAATGTGGCAGCTGCGAATGCGAGGCGCCAGCGGCGGGCGAGCAGGGCCGCGGCGGCGACCAGCGGCACGAGCAGGACGAGGAAGCCGCCCAGGGCGTTGGGATGGCCAAAGCCCGCCGTCACCCGACCCACCAGTGCTCCGGTGTCGGTGATGAAGCCGACCTCCGACCCGCCCCCGCGCCACTCCCACACAGCGACCGCTCCCAGGATCGCCGCTTGGACCGCTATCCCCGAGAGGACCCACATGACCTGCGAACGAGTTCGCACCGTGAGTGCGATGGCGAAGAAGACCAGCGTCCCCGTGACGAGCACACGGACTGCCGGCATCGCCGCCTCGAGCGACGGGGTGAGCACCGCCTGCGCCCCCGTGAGCACCAGCAGGCCGAGCAGAGGCAGCGCAGCAGGGGGCAGTTCGCCGCCGTGGGAGCCTTTGGTCGGAGCCCGGAAGATCGCCACCCAGAACAGGAACGCCGCCCAGCCCAGCGACACCACCCAGGGGGAGTCGCCGAAAGCGCCGAGTGTGCCGAGAGAGAGGAACACGAACCACGTCGCGATCCCGACCTCGGGCCTGCGTAGGGTGACCGTCGCGAGCGCGGCTGTCATCAGCGCAGCGGGAACAGCCAGCGGATGCACCGCGTAGGCGCCGAGCGCCGCCGCCGCTCCCAGCCCCAGCGCGCCGAGCCCTGCGCCGAGCATGCCGGCGAGCGCTCGCGCCGGCGAGACCCCCAGCGCCGCGCTCACTGTTCCTCGCTCACGCCCACCGGGACCGACTCGGTCTGCTTCCCTGCTCGGCGAGAGGGTCGCCACCCGCGGCGTCCGGAATCGACCGTGTAGTAGTAGCCATGATCCGACCTTTCCGTCACCCGGTTGAGCACGACGCCCAGCACGTTGGCGTTCGTTCGACGCAGCTGATCCAACGCACGCAACAGATCCGGTCGCGAGGTGGTGCGCGCATCGATCACGAGGATGACGCCCTCGCTCACCGCAGCCACAAGGGAGGCGTCCGCACCGACCGTCAGCGGCGGCGTGTCGAAGATGACCAGCTCGAAGCCCCTCTGAACGTCTCGCGTGAACTCGTCGAGTCGCGCAGAGCCCAGGAGAGCGGCGGGGTTGGGCGGCTGCGGACCGGCCGGTAGGACGAGCAGACCGCTACCGCCGACTGCCTGGACGCCCTTGAGGAGATGCTCGTCCGAGATGTTTCCGAGGATCGACGAGAAGCCCGGCTGTGGGCCGTTGGTCGGTTGGCCGATCAGGCCGGCAAGCCGGGGACGACGCATATCCCCGTCGACCAGCAGCGCCCGGACGCCAAGCTCGGCCGCGGCGATGGCCAGTGAGAGGCACGTGGTCGACTTCCCTTCGCTCTGTCCGGCGCTGACGACCGCGAGCGTACGGGGGCGGCGCCCTCCGTTGACGAAGGCCAGGTTGGCCAGCACGAACCGAAACGCCTCATCGAGCCGACGGGCGGACTCCGGACGGTGCTCATCCGTCAGGTGGGTACCGACCGCGGATTGGGGGACCCGCGGGATCCGCCCGATGATCGAGACGCCCTCGATCTCGGTGGTCGACGGCTCCAGCCGCAGCCGTCGGTCCGTTCGTTGACGCAGAACCGCGGCACCGGTGGCCACAAAGACGGCGACCAGCGCGCCGACAAGGAGGTAGAGGATGGGCTTAGGCCGGCTGGGTGCGGTGACCAGCGGTGCCGAGGCTGCGAGGGACGCCTGGCGCGTCGCCGCGTCCAAGCTCAGCAGCTCTCGCTGCAGGAGTACGAAGGTCCCCGCGTAGGTGTTTGCGATCGTCTGAGCGCGCGCTGGTTGTGCAGCGCTGGCGCCGATCGTGATGAGCTGGCTCTGCGGGATCGCCTCGATCTGGACGGAACGAAGAAGGCCCTGTCCGCTCTCGGGGAACGGAAGGCGACTGGCGCTCGCCTCGGCCACGTTACGTGACTGCAGCAGTTCGGCCAAGGTCTTGACGACGACCTGGTTGGTCTGCACCTGCTCGAAGTCGCTGACCGATCCGCCTCCGGAGGAGACGTAGAGATAGGCTCGGGTCTCGTAGACCTTGGGCAGGCTGAACGT
>JBBSMR010000152.1:0-3247 GCA_038233095.1 Euzebyales bacterium | reverse complement strand
TACGCGGGCAACCTCTCCTCGTTCGATCGTGGGCGATGACCGTGACATCGGGTCGATCACGCGGGGGCTCGGCATCGACCGGCAGGATGCCACCTGCCACCTTCCAGGTCCACTCCGATGGGAGGGAGGCGATCGTCCGCGGCCTGTTACCCCTGCCCGTGCCGTTCGAGACGATCGGTGCCGCGCACGCCGTCGAGCAGATCGTCCTCCACCGTCGACTCGCCGTGCAGCACGCTGATGTCACCGGTCGTCTCAAGCACGACGGCGCGGACGTCGGAGTAGCGCAGCACGTTGGCCTCACGCAGCTTGGCCTTCACGTCGTCAACGGTCACCCGCGTCTGTCGCAGATTGTCGTGCAGGAACTCGGCGCCAGCCATCAGCAGCATCGGCTCATTCTCGAGAACGGACGACAACCGGCCCCCCCGACGCAGGAGCGCGAACACCGCCTGGACCGCCAGCAGTACCGACAACGCGACGGCGCCCTCGACGACCGAGGTCGAGGTCGAGGTCACGGTGGTCGCGAGCACCGCGCCGCTGGCGATCGTGACCGCGAAGTCGACACTCGCCATCTTGGAGAATGTGCGCAAGCCGGTGATGCGGATCGTCAGGATCAGCCAGAGAAAGATGACCACGGTGGACGCGGCGATGCGGGCGAGGCTCGCCCACGAGGCGATCAGCCAGTCAAGAGGCACTGCGAGCCCTTCATGTGCGGAGGTGAGCGCCTACCTGCCCGCCGGTTGCTGGCGGCAACCGCACGGGTTCACCGCCAGTTCTCGCCCAGATCCGCGATCACCCTGAGACCCGAGGACTCATGGCCATTTGCGGGTTCGCATACTGTGCGCTGCGGATGTACGCTTGTCGTATGCGGACCCGGGTGACCGTGAGTGTCGACGAAGAGGTCGTGGCGGCGGCGGAGGCGGCCGTGGCTGAGGGTCGCGCGCCTTCGGTGAGTGCCTGGGTCGCGCAAGCGATGGCGGAGCGCTCCAGGCGGGAGCGCCTCGCCGACGTGCTCGCCGAGATCCGCACCGAACTGGGGCCGGCCACGGATGAGGAGACGGCGTGGGCTCGCAGCGTCCTCGGCCTGTAGTCCTCGACGCGGGGGCGCTCATCGGTGTGGAACGCGCGAATCGCCGGGTCATCCGTCTCCTGGAGCTGGCGGGAGAGGTGCACGTTCCCGCTGCGGTGGTCGCTCAGGTGTGGAGGAACCCTGCGCGGCAGGTCCGTCTCGTGCGGTTGCTCGCCGCGGAGCCCGTGAGCATCGCACCGCTTGACACCGCAGAGGCGCAGGCAGTGGGCCACATCTGCGGATCGAGCGGCACCACCGACGTCGTGGACGCCTCGGTGGTGCTGCTGACGCGGCGCGTGGGTGGTGTGGCCATCACCAACGATCCCGACGACCTACGTGCCATCGACCCGGGCGTCGACCTCGCCGTTTGTTGAGTGCCCGACGCGTTTGCGGACTCCCGCGCCGGGCAACGAACACGCCCGCCGCAGCGGCGAGAGCAGACAGACGAGAGAGGTGTTGCCCCGATGCCCGACATCACACAGGTCATCTTGGACGAGCACGAATGGTTCCGGCGTGCGTTCGCCGAGCTCGACGAGACCACCGAACCCGAGCAGCTCGCCGCGCTGTGGCGGCGTCTGGAGGGGCGGCTAGAGCTGCACGCCGAGGCCGAGGAGGAGCTCTTCTATCCGGTGCTGCTGAGAAAGGGCGATGACGCGGAGGAGGAGACCGACGACGCGATCGGCGACCACGACGAGATCCGAGAGGCCAGCCACCGGACCCACGACGCGGAGGCCGGCAGCGACGCGTGGTGGGCCGCCGTCACGGACGCGCGTGTGGAGAACAGCAGTCACATGGCCGAGGAGGAGCGGGGCGCGCTCGCCGACTTCCGCCGCAACACCACGCCCGAACGCCGCCACGAACTCGGCCGCGCGTTCGTCAATTTCCTCGCCGAGCGCACCCGCATCGACGTGCCGCGCGACTACGCCGGTCCGGACCCCGACGACTACATCGAGGAGCACTCGCCTTCCTGAGGGTGGTACCGATCACCCCTCGTCGGCGGCCGGCACCTGTCCAAGATCGATGAGGGCTGTCTCAGCCGGCCGGTTGCCGTTCTCGGGCAGTGCGCCACGTACCACTGGCGCCGCGCTCGATCCGCTCCTCCTCGACCGCGGTGTTGAACGCGGTCTTGAAGCGACCCGGGCCCCAACGGGCGGCACCCACGCTGTCGCGCAGTTGGCGCTTGCTGAGCGGTCCCTTGTTGTTCAGGGTCTGTTCGATCGTCGCCAGTTCGTTGTCCAGATCCGCATCCTGGTCGGGCAGCGTGGCGACGTAGGCGTAGCCCGACCACATGCCGAGCTGACGCGAGGGACGACCCGAGCCCCCTGGGGGCGTCTCCGCCGCCCCGCCGTCGTCCTCGGCCTGTCGTTGTGACGCTCCAGCTCGACGACGCGCAGGGCGATCTGCGTCTCCTTGTCGACCAGACCGGTCTCGGCCAGCCCATGTTGCGTCTGGAATTGACGCACCGCCGCAGCATCTGTGGGATCGACGTCGACCGCTGGTTGCTCGGCCTCCCAGGCCATCTCTTCCGGCTCGGTCGGCTCCGCGTCGGGATCGGGCAGGGTCATCTCGGAG
Organism: Euzebyales bacterium; assembly: GCA_038233095.1. Lineage (GTDB taxonomy): Bacteria > Actinomycetota > Nitriliruptoria > Euzebyales > Egibacteraceae > JBBSMR01. The sequence continues at coordinate 609 of JBBSMR010000152.1, read as the reverse complement.
CGGACGGCATCCATGGCGCCGCGGGTGCGCGGTCCGATGACACCGTCAGGCTCCAGCCCGTGCTCCCGCTGGAAGGTGCTGATCGATTCAGGGTCGGTCGGGTCGACCCCGACCAGCGCCTCGCGGACCTCCCGCACCTTGGCACGCGTCGGCTCGTCGACGATGCCACTTGCATCCAGTCCCTGCCCATCGGCACGATCACCGCCGCCTGTGTCGTCATCTCGATCCCGCTCATCATCATGACCCTGATCTTCCAGCGCCGGATCGTGGCCGGCCTGACCGCCGGCAGCGTGAAGGGATAGCTCCGCCCCCAGGGCCGCGGTCAGTCTTCGAGCACCGTCGCCGCCGCCTGGATGGCGTGGCGCCGGCGGTAGGCGTCGGCCGTTGGTCGGCGAGTATCTCCCTCCAGCATGCGATGCCGGCGATAAGCCGGAGCGCGGTCGGGATCTACCTGGCTCTGGTCCATGCTTTGCAGTATCGCGTATGCGGGGCCGGCGACGGCCGGGCGCTGCGTCAGGTCGATGCCGCGTCGGGCTCGGAGTAGTAGCCCGTGACCTGCGCGACGAGCGGGACCGCGAGGAACGCCCCGACCCGTCCCGCGACGATCAG
>JBBSMR010000151.1:0-3338 GCA_038233095.1 Euzebyales bacterium | reverse complement strand
GTCGCGCGAGCGCTGCCACATCAAGCCGTTGATGGAAGAGCCGGTCTCGTTCGACGTGCGCAACGGTGAGTTCACGAAGCAGATCCCCGGCATCAGGTCGCGCGTCTCCCCCGACCGACTCGCTCTGTTCGCGGCGTCAGCAACGCCTGAGTTCCGGCCGCTGTTCGACTTCCTGATCGGCACGCGCTTCTACTCCATCGTGCCGAGCGAGATGCGCAAGCTCCAGCCTCCTGATGCCGGCGACATCCTCAAGTCCGACGGGAGCAACACCGCCGCAGTCCTCAAGAGGATCGAGGACGAGGATCAGGACCGATACCGGCGCATCTGCTCGCTGCTGTCGTCCGCGGTAGAAGGCATCCGAAGCGCCAGCCACCGATCAGTCGGCCAGTTCGAGGCGATCGAGTTCCGTCAGGACGTGGGTCAGAAGCATCCGTGGACCTTCGACGCCTTGAACATCTCGGACGGCACGCTGCGAATGCTGGGACTGCTCGTCGCCGTCTACCAGCTTGGTCCCGCCACCGTCCTGGGAATCGAGGAGCCCGAAGCGACGGTCCACCCGGCCGTGACCGAGCAGATACTCGAGGTCCTGCGCGACTCTTCGCGACTGCGACAGATCCTGGTGACCACCCACAGTCCTGACCTGCTCGACTTCCGCGACATCGACGACGATCAGCTGCGGGTGGTGAGCAACCCGCGCAATGCCACTGTCATAGCGCCGCTTGCCGCTACGTCACGCCAAGCCGTGCGCGAACAGCTGTTCACGACTGGCGAGCTCCTCCGAGCAGGTGAGCTCGAAGGCGACGTCACCGTCGCCGAGAACTCCGCCAACCAGCTCGAGCTGTTCGGTCCGCTAGAGACTCCGCTCACTGCCGGCTGAGCGTCCTCAGTGCCCGTTCTTGTTCCGCTGGTCGAGGGGCAATCCGAGGAACGCGCACTGGGTGTGCTCCTTCGCCGTCTCATTGCGGCCGGCGACGCTCCCGAGACTGAGATTGCACGGCCGTTCCGGGTCCCGCGCAACAAGGTCGTCCGCGAAGGTGAGCTCGAGCGGGCCGTCGCGCAGGCGGTACGCTCCAGGTCCGGGGCCACGGCGGTGCTGATTGTGCTCGATGCCGACGAGGATTGCGCGGCGGAGCTGGCACCCACTCTGGTTCTTCGAGGCAGCACGGCGTCGCAACTGCCGATCGGCGTCGTCTTGCCCACAGTGGAGATAGAGGCCTGGATCCTCGCGGCGATCGAGTCCGTCCGGGGAGTGCGTGGAATTCGTTCTGATGCGCAGCCGCCGGCGGATGTCGAATCCGTCCGCGATGCGAAGAACGCCTTGACCCGTCGTATGGCTGGCGCACGAGGCTACGTGGCCACGGACGACATGCCAGCCTTCTTCGCCACGATGGATCTCGACCTCGCCGAGAGCCGATCACGATCGATGGGCAAGTTCGTCCGTGAGGTTCGGCGACTCTCGGCCGCATGAAGCACGACAAGGACATCCCCTCCGAGAAGCTCCTCTTCGACGCCGCCAACGCCCTGCGCGGCAGCGTCGAGTCGGCGGAGTACAAGCACCTCGCGCTGGGGCTGGTCTTCCTGAAGTACGTCTCCGACGGGTTCGCCGCGCGGCGCAAGCGGCTCGACGCCCTCACCCGCGACGCCGACTCGGAGTGGTTCACCGACGATGACGCCGAGCGTCAAGACATCCTCGAGGACCGCGACGAGTACCGCTCCGAGAATGTCTTCTGGGTGCCGCGCGAGGCACGCTGGGACGCGCTGCTGGCGTTGGGGTCCCAGCCCGACCTGGGCGTGCAGCTCGACCGGGCACTCGACCTCGTCGAGCGCGAGAACCCGTCGCTCAAGGGCGTCCTGCCGAAGGTCTATGCGCGCGCCGCGATGAGCACCGAGACGCTGGGCAGACTCGTCTCCACCGTGGCGCGGATCGGCTTCGGCGAGGACCCCGAGGTCGCGCGCGACGTGCTGGGCCGCGTCTACGAGTACTTCATCAAGGAGTTCGCGCGGTCCGAGGGCCACCGCGGAGGCGAGTTCTACACCCCGGCCAACGTGGTCCGGCTGTTGGTGGAGATGCTCCAGCCCTACCAGGGCCGCATCCTCGACCCCGCCTGCGGGTCGTGCGGCATGTTCATCCAGTCCGCGCGCTTCATCCGCGAGCGCGCCGGCCGCCCCGACGAGCTGGCCATCTACGGCCAGGAGATGAACCAGGCGACGTGGCGGATAGGTCGCATGAACCTCGCCATCCACGGCCTGGCCGGCGACGTCGCGCTGGGCAACTCGCTGCTCGACGACCAGCACCCGCGGCTCAAGGCCGACTTCGTGATCGCCAACCCGCCGTTCAACCAGAAGAAGTGGGGCGCCGGTTCGGTGAAGGACGACGTCCGCTGGCGCCACGGCCTGCCGCCCGATGGGAACGCCAACTACGCGTGGATCCAGCACTTCGCCAGCCACCTCGCACCTGACGGCCGCGCGGGCTTCGTCCTGGCCAACGGATCGCTGGCCTCTCAGCAGTCCGGCGAGGGAACGATCCGCGAGGCGCTCGTGCGCGACGACCTCGTCGACTGCATCGTCGCCCTGCCGGCCCAGCTCTTCTACACCACCGGCATCCCGGTCTGCCTGTGGTTCCTGGACGCCAGCAAGTCCTCGGCCGGCGAGCGCGACCGCCGCGGCGAGACGCTGTTCATCGACGCCCGCGCGATGGGAGCCAAGATCAGCCGCACGCAGATCGAGCTGGGCGACGAGGAGATCGGGCGGGTCGTCGGGGTCTACTCGGCGTGGCGCGGGCAGGAGGACGCTGGCGTGCAGTACGCGGACGAGCTCGGCTTCTGCGCCTCCGCGACGCTCGCGAACATCGAGGCCAACGACTGGACCCTCTCCCCCGGCCGCTACGTCGGCGCCCCCGAGGAGGAAGAGGACGAAGTCGCTTTCGAGGAGCGCATGGCCGAGCTCGTCGAGCAGCTCGAGGCCGACATGACCGAGAACGAGCGTCTGGCGGGGAAGGTGCGGGACGCGCTGGCGCGGGTGGGATATGGGAATTGAGTGGCGATCGGTTGCGGAGTTGGAGGCAGCCGGTGTCCTGCTCGTCCAAGACGGGAATCACGGCGCCCACCGGCCCGTGAGGGACGAGATCATCGAGGTCGGCATCCCGCATGTCCGGGCTGCAGACATCGATGACAACGGACGCATCGACTTCACGGGAGCGCAGCAGATCAATGAGGTCGCCTACGGGCGAATCCGCAAAGGCCGCGGCCAGTCCGACGACGTGTTGTTCACGCACAAGGGAACAGTCGGACGGATCGCTCGTGTTCCGGCATGCGCTCCGCCGTTTCTGTGCTCGCCGC
>JBBSMR010000150.1:0-3402 GCA_038233095.1 Euzebyales bacterium | reverse complement strand
GGGGCAGCACGACGGCGGCCGGCAGCGGGCGCGTCTCGCGGGCCACCAGGTCGCGGGCGGCGTCTTGGCAGAGCCGCTCCAGTTCGTCCTGCGTCACGTGGACGCGCCGTCCAGCGCCTGACGGATGCGCCGCAGCGGACCGTCCAGGTTGTGCTCGCCGGCCAGCCGGTCGAGGAGCTCGTCGTCGCGGGCAGACCGGTGCCGGCGCAGATCGACGTCATGGCGGACCGGTACGACCGCCCACATCGCTTGCAGATACGGTCGGGCGTCGCGCAACCGCTCGGCCAGCTTCGGCGTCTGCGCGTCGGCGTCATCCTGCAACGCCCGTAGCGACGGGTACCGGCCGACCAGGTCGCGCGCGGTCTTCTCCCCCACCCCAGGGACCCCCGGCAGCCCGTCGGAGGGATCGCCGCGCAGGATGGCGAAGTCGACATAGCGTTGCGCGGGCACGCCGTACCGGTCAAGGACGCCGGCCTCGTCGAAGACGGCCAGCTCCGAGACGCCGCGCACCGTGAAGAGCACGCGCACGGTCGGCGCGTCATCGCGCACGAGCTGCAGCAGGTCGCGGTCACCGGTCACGACCTCGAGGACGTCGGAGGGCTCGCCCTGCGCACAGAGCACCCCGATCGCGTCGTCGGCCTCCCAGCCCGGCGCGTCCACGACCGGCTGCCCCAGATGCGCGAGCACCTCGCCGAGCAGCGTGAACTGGCGGCTGAGCTCCTCCGGCTCGGTGGGCCGCTCGGCCTTGTAGCCGGCGAAGGCGTCGACCCGCCCCGCGGGGCGCCAGTCGTCGTCGAGGACGTGGACCAGTTCGTCGGGCTCCCGGTCGACGAGCAGGCGCGCGCACATGTCCAGGTAGCCGCGCACCGCGTTCACGGGCCGGCCCGCCTCGTCGGTGATCGACGTCGGCAGCGCAAAGAAGGCCCGGTAGACCAGGCTCGAGGTGTCCAGCAGCAGGCGGTGGGTCATGGACGTCCTACGATATGCGCATGACTGACGCGCTCGTCTGGATCACGGGTGCCTCCTCGGGCATCGGGGCGGCGCTGGCGCGCTCCGTGCCCTTCGCCGACGCGCACGTGTTCGACATCTCCCGCTCCGGGGGCACGCCCGGCACCGAACACCTCGCCGCGGACCTGGCGGATCCCGCCGCGTGGGCCGCCGTCGAGGCGCACCTGCACGCCCAGCTCGGCGCTTTCGAGGGGTCGACCGCCGTCTTCGTCCACAACGCCGGGACGCTCACCCCGGTCGGATTCGCCGGCGAGGTCGACTCGGCCGCCTACCGCACGCAGGTCCTGGTGAACGCCGCGTCGCCGCCGGTCCTCGGCCACGCGTTCCTCGCCGCGCTCAACAGCAGCGGCTTCCGGGGCCGCGCCCACCTGGTCATGCTCTCGTCGGGGGCGGGCAAGAAGCCGTACGAGGGCTGGTCGGCCTACTGCGCCGGCAAGGCCGCGCTCGACCTGTGGGTCCGCACCGCGGGGGCGGAGCAGGCCACGCGCGGCGGTCCCTGTCGGGTGCTCGCGGTCGGACCGGGGGTCGTGAGCACGGGCATGCAGGAGCTGATCCGGCAGACCGACGCCCGCGACTTCCCGAACGTGGAGCGGTTCGTCGAGCTGCACGAGCACGACGAGCTGACCGACCCCGACGAGGCCGCCCGCGGGATCTGGGGGCTGCTCGACCGCGAGCTGGAGAACGGCGCCGTCGTGGACCTGCGCAGCTTGTGACAGGGCTGCCGTTCGACCCGCCGCTGGAGCCCATGGAGGCGCGGGTGCGTGAGCGCCTGCCCGAGCCTCCGGGCTGGGCCTACGAGCCGAAGTGGGACGGTTTTCGCATGGTGGCCTGGCGGCACGCCGACGGTGTGCGCATGGACAGCCGCAAGGCCAAGCCGCTCCTGCGCTACTTCCCTGAGCTGGCCGAACCGCTGGAGGCCCTGCCGTCCGGCACCGTCGTCGACGGCGAGGTGGTCGTCGTGCTCGACGGCCGCACCGACTTCGACGCGCTGCAGCAGCGCATCCACCCCGCCGCCAGCCGCGTGGGGCTGCTCTCGGCGGAGACCCCCGCCCGTCTAGTCGCCTTCGACCTGTTGGCCGATCGCGGCGAGGACCTGCGCGCCCGGGAGTTCGCGGAGCGGCGCGACCGGCTGCGCGCGGTCTACGCGGAGCTGACCGAGCCCTGGCATCTCACGCCCTCCACCACCGAGCTCGCCACGGCGACTGAGTGGTTCCGCGACTTCGAGTCCGCGGGCTGTGACGGCATCGTGGCCAAACGGCTCGACGGCGCCTACCAAGAGGGTGAGCGGGCGATGGCCAAGGTGAAGCACCGCCGCACGGTCGACGTCGTGGTCGGCGGCTTCCGGGTGCACAAGGAGGGCGACCGGATCGGCTCGTTGCTGCTCGGCCTGTACGACGAGGATCAGCTGCACTTCATCGGGCACTGCTCCGGCTTCCCCGACACCGACCGTGTGGCGCTGCTCGAGCGACTCCAGCCGCTCGCCCAGACCGAGAGCTTCGGCGAGGACGTGCGCCGACCCGGCGGCCCGAGCCGTTGGTCGGGCGGGAAGGATCTCTCCTGGGTGCCCGTGCGGGAAGCGCTCGTCTGCGAGGTGAGCTATGACCAGCTCACCGGCGACCGGTTCCGGCACGCGACGCGCTTCGAGCGCTGGCGGCTCGACAAGGAGCCGGCCGACTGCACCCTCGACCAGCTCGAGCGCCCGGAGGGGCCGCGGTTTGCGGCTGTCGTCAGCGCCGACGGGTGATACGCAGGGTGCCCGGCAAACGGTGAGGCCATAGCAGGCGCTAGCCTCGGCAGATGACGGAACAACGCATGACCGCGGCCGAGCGCCGCACGCAACTCCTCGGCGTCGCGAAGCGCGTGTTCGCCGAGTTCGGCTTCGACGGGGCAAGCGTCGAGGAGATCGCCGCGCGCGCCAAGGTCTCCAAGCCGATCGTCTACGAGCACTTCGGTGGCAAGGAGGGCATCTACGCGGTCGTCGTCGACCGCGAGACGACCCGGCTGCTCGACATGATCACCTCGCGCCTCGGTCCCGACATCGGCGGGCGGGAGCAGGTGTACGCCAGCGCGATGGCGTTCTTGGACTACATCGAGGCCGATCCTGAGGGGTTCCGGGTGCTCACCCGCGACTCGCCGTCGGGCTTCGCGGGAGGCGGGATGGCCGGTCTGCTCGCCGACGTGGCGCAGAAGGCCGAGGAGGTGCTCGCCGGCTACTTCGCCGTCTCGGGACTGGATGCGGCCGCGGCGCCGTTGTACGCCCACGCGCTGATCGGCATGGTCGTGCACGTCGGCGCCTGGTGGGCTGACGTGCGCGAGCCCGACAAGCGGACGGTCGCGGCCCACATGACCGCGCTCTGCTACGTCGGCCTCTCCCGCCTCCCCCGCGAGCCCCGC
>JBBSMR010000149.1:0-3502 GCA_038233095.1 Euzebyales bacterium | reverse complement strand
TCGAACCAGCATCGGTGCGCGCCGCAGATGTCAGCCGTCCAGCCGCATCCCAAGCGTCCGGGCGACGCGCCCGAGCACCCTCCGATCGCCGGCCATCGGCTCGCTCGCGCCCCGCATGGAAAGCACCAGCGCTCCTCGTCCAAAGGAGTAGTGCTCACGCTTCCTTTCGCACGAAGGAGCAGTCGCTGCCTACCCGCCATAGCTATCGGCGACGTCTATTAGCCTGGCGGCCATGACTCGAGCCGCTCTCGCCTGCACGGTCGCCATGCTGGTTCTCCTCTCCGGCTGCGGCGATTCCGGTGACGACAAAGCCACGAGTTCCTCCAGCAGTGCGCCCAGCAGCGAGGCCGCCACCGAGACGGACACCGAGGTCGGTCAGAAACCTGTCGGCGTCGTGCGCACCTACCTCGACTCCCTCGACGCTGGAGACGCGGCCACGTTCTGCGGTCTGCAGACCGACAAGTACACCAAGAGTTCAATTGCTGACGCCGTCGAGGCCGACACCATACGGACGGGTAGCAACTGCGCCGACATGGTCCGGGAGTTCGTGAAGGCAAATCAGTTCGACGACGTCGATTCCGGCGACGCAACCCTCGACGAGGTCTCCAATGACGGCAAGAAAGCCGCCGTGAAGGTCACCTACGAAGACCCCATGTACTTGCCGTACACCCTGATGCTTGTCAAAGTCGATGGCGACTGGCTCGTCGACAGCGAGCGTTGATCTTGGTCCTTTGTGAGTTCCCCGCGGCAGGTGGCTCGGGACGACACACGCTCGTTCCGCCGCGGTTATGCCGCTGTTCCTTTCACGTGAAAGCGACCGCGCCCGCCCTGTTTCGCTCCTCGTCCTGAGCACCACTACCGAGCGCTGACGACGCGCCTTAGAACCGTAGCCCGGCGAAGCCGCGACGTCGTCGCACGATCACCGAGCCCAACCTCGTACGTCCCAGGACGACGAAGTGCGGCGCACCCGTCCTGGGCTGCGAGGCGACATTGCTCGTGACGGAGCCCACGGTTGCGACGAGAGCGTCGACGTTGGCCGTGGCGTCGTCAGGCAGGAGCAGCTTGGCCGAGCCCGTCCCGAGCTTCAGCTCGATCTGCACGACCCGGTGAGGGATCTTGGCCTCGCAGAAGTCCAGCACCACCGAGCCCATGCCGCTCTTCACCTGCATGCGAGCGGGCACAATCCAGTCACCGGCTCGCTTGATGCCGGACGCGCCGGCGCGCAGCACCAAAGGGTTTGCGTCCGAGCGCCCGCCGCCCGCGGGCAGGTCGACAATGTCGTCACCCGGAAGCTCGGCCAGCGGCAGACGCAGGTCGGCCTCGTGGACCGCTGCGTACACCGCGCCGAGGCGCGCTTCCAGCTCCGGCACCGTGATCCGGCCCTCAGCGAGCGCCTCGTGGAGCCGCTCCACCGCCCGTTCCCGGTCAGCGTCGGAGATCCGGTCACCGCGTGGATCGGGTGGCGGGAACTTTGCGAGGCTGCCGGCCGCCTTGACGAGCTCACCCGGCTTGATGGCCTTGAGCATCAGTCGTCCCCCGTGGTTGCAGCGGCGCCCTTTCGTGCTGCCGACGGCCGGCGAGGATCTTGATCGTGCATCCGCTTCATCGCGACTTGTGTCGTCAGATCGTTCAAGGACCTTGACCCCGCGTTCCGCTCAGACCCACTGCGTCGGTTCGATCGGGCGCAGCGCGCGCTCGTTCGCCCGGACAGCTTCCTGAGCCGTTGTGCAGCCTCGTAGGACGTGAGCGTCGCTGGCGCCGGGACGCGCTCCGCAACTTTGTCGCTTCCAGCCGAAAGCAGCAGCCCAGGCCCGTGGTTCCGGCTGCCGTGCCATGCATGCGGCGTAGTCGTGCGGGCAGTCGCAGCTAGGCGCGCATGTGGCGCCGTAAGCCGATCCCTCAGCGGGACGGGAGTCGCTCCTCATGGCGAGCGAACGCGTTAATGCCGGTGAGGAGCCACTGCAGACCACGGTCGAACTCCGCTCGATGATCCTCCTCCGTGGCTCGTGCGGGGATGTCGGGCGTGAGTGGCGATCGGGTGGAGAAGGCGGCGGCGCCGATCGTGTGGACGATCAGCACGTGCAGAGCCTCGCGGGCATCCGGTCCGGTGACGCCAGCGCGCTGGAGCAGCGCGAGCATGACCTCCCCAAGGCGCCGGGCGTTGGGCCCTCGCGCGCCCTGGCGAGCCAAGTAAGCCGGGACGAGCTCCGCGTGGACGAGTAAGACCTCGTAGGTGGAGGCCATGAGGGCGTGCAGTCCCTCCAGCGGGTCCTCGACGTCGGGATGTGGGGCCTTCACGGCGGCGAGGGTGTCGTCGAGCAGGTCGTCGAGGAGTCCGGTCTTGCTCTCGACGTGGCTGTAGAGGGCGTTCGGGTTCACGCCCAGCCGCGCGGCCAGTGCACGCATGCTCAGCGCCTCGAGCCCTCGCTCGGCGAGGAGCTGGCGCGCAGCCGCGAGCACGGCCGCGTGCGAGAGGCCGGCGCGCTGTCCTGGCTGGCGGCGATCGGGCATCTCGACAAAGTGTACGCCGTACAGCTAAGCTGTACGGCGTCCAACACGAGAGGGGGATTCGGCATGACGCAGGTTGCCTTGTTTCATTCGGTGCTCGGGGTGCGCCCCGGAATCGACGATGCCGCCACGCGGCTGAGGGCGGCCGGTCACGACGTCTTGGTCGTCGATCAGTACGACGGCCGCATGTTCGATAGCTACGAGGAGGCCGACGGGTTCGCGCAGTCGCTCGGCTATCCGGAGCTTATGCGCCGGGCTGTGGCGGCGGTTGAAGCGCTGCCCGATGGCTTCGTCGCCGCCGGGTTCTCCAACGGCGGCGGCATGAGCGAGTACATCGCGACGCAGCGGCGCGTCGGCGGGGTGCTCTTGCTCTCCGGCGCCCTCCCAATCGAGATGCTCGGCGGCGACCATTGGCCAGCAGGCGTGCCGGCGCAGATCCACTACACCACCGGCGACTCGTTCCGCCGCCAGGACTGGGTGGACACGGTCGCGAGCTCAATCCGAGCGGCCGGCGCGACGGTCGAGCTATTCGACTACCCCGGCAACGGACACCTGTTCACCGACCCATCCCTGCCCGCCGAGCATCAGCCCGACGAAGCGGACCTGCTCTGGCAGCGCGTGCTCGCCTTCCCGCCCCTCGCCCAAGACGCGTCGCGACCGGCATCGACCTCAACGACGTGATCGAGGCCCCAGCTCCGGACTACCTGCCACCTTCACGGTGGGCCCTGCAGCATCCCAGGAGAGGTCCGTAGGCCGGACCCCGAGCGGCACAAGTGACGAAGCTCGGCGTAGAAGTGATCTCCCTGGCCGGCGACGCCCGGCGTCCCGCAAGGCTGGTTCGGTGACATGTCGCAGTAGCGGAGGGCTATACGGCACACGGCAACGCGCCACGGAGCGCCGCAGGCCACGTTGCCGGCAGACGTCGGGTGCGTTGCGTCGATCTCACGACGCTCGCGGGACGGGAGTGCCGCTTCTCGCGGAAAGAAGTAGCGAC
>JBBSMR010000148.1:0-3605 GCA_038233095.1 Euzebyales bacterium | reverse complement strand
TCCAGCTCAACAACAGCGTGGGGATCTCGGTCACCGGTGTGTGGGGTACCCCGCACGTCGCCAGGATCTTCGCGGCGTTCGTTTCGGGGCGGGTCGGACGTCATTCCGCGCAGATATCCGGTGTGATAACCCGCGACGAAGAGATGGGGAGCCCGTCGTCTTGAGAACGTCGCGGACGGGCCGCTTGACCCTTCGTTTCCGGTTGTGCTCTGAGTTCAGCGCCCTGGGCATGGCGATAGCATGGACGGCATGGATCACACGGCTCCGCTTGAGGACGAACGGGGCGTGGACCGTGCGGCGGTGCGCGAGTTGCTGCGCATGACGCCAGCGGAGCGTGTGGACCGGCTGATCCAGGTCGTAGCGACTTGGACGGCGATGCATGACTCCGCAGGCGCTGCTCGCCCGAACGCGTGACATTCGATCCACGTCGGATCTGTCGGGAGCTGAACGCGCACGGCGTCCGTTACGTCCTCGTCGGCGGGTTCGCGGCGGCCGTCCACGGCTCGCCCCTGCCGACTGACGACGTGGACATCGTGCCGGCCCGCGACACCGACAACCTGGATCGGCTCGGTGCTGCGCTGACCTCGTTGGGCGCCCGGATCCGGACTGGTGGCGAGCCGGTCCACACTCGGATCGACGGGGCGTTCCTCGCCGCGATGCCGTTCATGCTGAACCTGACCACGCCCTACGGCGATCTGGACCTCACCTTTCGCCCAGCGGGACCGCTCGAGGGGTACGCAGGGTGGGCTGAGGGCGCCAGTGAGATCACGATCGCAGCCGACGTGCGCGTCCGTGTCGCGTCGTTGGATGACGTGATCGACTCGAAGCGGGCGGCAGGCCGCGACAAGGACGTCCGAGCGCTGCCCTACCTGGAGTCACTCCAGGACGAGTTGCGCGACCGACGCCCCGATTGAACTCCTACCCGAAGCATCACGCCGGCGGTACGGCTGGGCACGCCCCTGGATGGCGACGGCTGAGGTGAAAATCGCCTGAGGGCAAGCGCGTCCGTTTGTGCGGACGTTCGATGGCAGCGGCTGCGGTAGGTTGCATGATGCGCACCGGCGACCTGAGTCCGGGTGGGCACGGCGCCCGCTCCTGCGGTGGGGTGAGCGGTTGACCACGGCCGACGCCCTCGATCGCGGCCTGGCGTCCTTCGCTCGGCAAGCGTGGGCCGATGCGTATGCCCAACTCTCGGCGGCGGACCACGAGTCGCCGCTGGCGCCTGAGGACGTCGAGCGGCTTGCGATGGCTGCTCACCTGGTCGGGAGGGACAGCGACAGCGCCGACCTGTGGGAGCGCGGGCATCAGCAGTGCCTCCGCCTGGGCGACGCGACGCGAGCCGCGCGGTGCGCGTTCTGGCTGGCCTTCCACTTCCTGAACAGGGGTGACTTCGCCTGCGGCGGCGGCTGGCTCGCCCGGGCACGCCGGCTGCTCGACGACGGCCAGCACGACTGCGCGGAGCAGGGATATGTGCTCTTGCCGTTGGCGATTCAGCGCATTGACGAGGGAGACTGCGCGAGCGCATGCGCCATCACCCGCCAGGCCGCTGAGATCGGTCGCCGCTTCGGTGATCTCGACCTGGTGACGCTCGCCCGGAGCATCCAGGGCCGGGCTCTCATCCGGGAGGGGAAGAACGCCGAGGGCATGACCCTGCTCGACGAGGTCATGGTCGCGGTGACGGCCGGTGAGGTGTCGGCGATCGTCGCGGGGACCGTCTACTGCAGCGTGATCGAGGGCTGCCAGGAGATCTTCGATCTGCGCCGGGCACAGCAGTGGACGGCGGCGCTGACGCGCTGGTGCGAGTCTCAGCCGGACCTGGTCCCCTACACCGGTCAGTGCCTGGTGCACCGCGCCGAGATCATGCAGCTGCACGGCGCGTGGCCCGACGCCACCGACGCGGCGCGGCGGGCGTGCGAGCGGCTCTCCCAGCCGCCTGGCCATCCGGCGGCCGGCATGGCCTTCTACCAGCAGGCCGAGCTGCACCGGCTGTGCGGCCGGTTCGGGAAGGCCGAGGAGGCGTACCGCCAGGCCAGCCGGTGGGGACGAGAGCCGCAGCCTGGTCTGGCGCAGCTGCGGCTGGCCCAGGGTCAGGTCGATGCCGCGGCGGCGACGATCCGCCGCGTGGTGGACCAGGCGCAGGAGCGCGTGACCCGGTCCAGGTTGCTGCCCGCGCAGGTCGAGATCATGCTGGCCGCACGTGACGTCCACGCGGCACGCGTCGCCGCCGATGAGCTGTCGGCGATCGCCGCCGACTTCGACGTGCCGCTGCTGCGCGCGGTGGCCACCCACGCGCAGGGCGCCGTCCTGCTCGTCGAGGGCGACGCGCGCGCCGGCCTCGATGCGCTGCGCCATGCCTGGACGGCCTGGCAGGACCTCGGCGCGCCGTATGAGGCCGCACGCGCCCGGGCTCTCATCGGTCTCGCCTGCCGGGAACTCGGGGACGAAGACAGCGCGCAGATGGAGCTCGACGCGGCGCGGTGGGCCTTCCAGCAGCTCGGCGCCGTGCCCGACTTCGCCCGGTTGGAGCCGCGATCCGGGACAGCGGCCGCCGCAGCGGGCGGGCTGACCCCGCGCGAGGCGCACGTGCTGCGCCTCGTGGCGACCGGCAAGACCAACCGGTCGATCGCCGCCGACCTGTTCCTCAGCGAGAAGACGGTGGCTCGCCACATCAGCAACATCTTCACCAAGCTGGGTCTGTCGTCCAGGGCGGCGGCCACCGCGTACGCCTACGAGCACGACCTCGTGTAGCCGCGTCTACACAGAATTACGCACGTCGGCTTGGCCCGGCGACTTGCATAGTTCTGCCGAAGCGGCGATGCCCCTCCCTCCGTAGCGTCATCGCTGTCGGTCATCGGAGACCGACGAGCGACGGAGGAGGAAAGAGCATGGCGGCACCGCTGGCGGAGACGCCGATCGACCTTGCGACCGCGGAGCGGCTGAGCCAGCGGTTCCACGAGGTCTTCCAGACCTTCGACGCCGGAGATGATCTCTTCTCCCCCGACGTCTTCTTCGACCTGAACATGCCCGTGTGGCGGTTCCAGCTGCTGGGCCCGGCGGCCTGGGCGGCGCAGCTCCGGCGCATCAACCAGGGTGCCGTTCGGGTCGAGATCCTGCGCACGGTGCCCACGGTCTCGGGGTTCGTGACGGAACACGAGGAGCACCAGGACGTGGACGGCCAGGACCTTTCGGCCCGCCGCTTGTGGCTGTGCGAGGTCAGGGACGGACGGATTGCCGAGGTCGTCTGCTACTGCAGCGGCGAGTGGGACGAGGAGCTGCGTGCCCGGCATGCGGCCGAAGCGCCGATGGTCCGGCCATGACGGAGACGACCGACGGGATGCGACGACGTGGACGCGAAGGCAAGGCGGACGAGATGGTGCAGCAGCGCACGATGACGACGGCGCGCGCCCGGCTTCTCAAGGGCCTCGCACCGGGTGCTCGAGGGCGGGCAGGGCCCGTTGATGGTGCTGCTGCACGGCGGTATCGAGTGCGGCGGGGCCTACTGGGGACCGGTGATCTCCCGCCTCGCCGAGAGCCATCGCCTCGTCGTTCCCGACGCCCCCGGCCTGGGGGAGTCCGAGCCGGTCACCCGGTTGGACGCCGCGGCC
>JBBSMR010000147.1:0-3638 GCA_038233095.1 Euzebyales bacterium | reverse complement strand
GTGCGTCACCATGAACGGCCATGGCCCCCTCACCGTCTGACACGGTCGGGACGTTGCTGGCCACCGCCGAGCTGACGGTGCGGGGTTTCGTCGCCAACGCGAGCAACCACACGCTGCTCATCCAGGTCGGCGTACCCGAGGACGGCACCCATGCCATCTATAAGCCGCGGCGGGGGGAGCGCCCGTTGTGGGACTTCCCGCCAGGGACGCTCTGCCAGCGCGAGGCGGCGGCCTGGGTGGTGAGCGACTTCCTCGGCTGGCAGGTGGTCCCCCGCACCGTGCTGCGCGAAGGGCCGATGGGGCTCGGCTCGGTGCAGCTCTTCGTGCCCCACGATCCTGAGGAGCACTACTTCGCGTTGGTCGGTGACGAGCGCTACCACGATCAGCTCGCGCGTATCGCCACGTTCGACCTGCTCGTGAACAACGCGGACCGCAAGGGCAGCCACGTGTTGCGCTCGGATGTCGACGACCGGCTGTGGGGGATCGACCACGGTCTCACGTTCCACCCACAGACCAAGCTGCGGACGGTGATTTGGGACCTTCCTGCGCTGCGGTTGCGCGCAGCCTGGCACGCCGACCTGCGCCGGCTCGCCAGCGCGCTGGGCGACGCGGTTCAGCCGGTCACGACCCAGCTCGAGGCGCTGCTCAGCGTGACCGAGCTGACGGTCCTGCGGCGTCGGGCGGAGCTGCTCGCCGAGATCGACTGCCTGCCCGACCCGCCCGCGGACCGCCGGCCGTACCCCTGGCCACCGCTGTAGGTCCCGGTCGCGGGCGGGCTCTAGGATGCGTGTGCCATGAGCAAGCTCGTCACTCTCGCCGAGATCGAAGCCGCCGCCGAGCGGCTCGACGGCGTGGCGCAGCGCACGCCGGTCGAGCCGACACGGGCGATCTCGCGGGCGGTCGGCGCTCAGGTGCTGCTGAAGTGCGAGCACCTGCAACGCACCGGGTCGTTCAAGATCCGCGGCGCGTACAACCGCATCGTCCAGCTCTCCGAGACGGAGCGGGCCGGCGGGGTCTGCTGCGCCTCCGCCGGCAACCATGCCCAGGGGGTGGCGCTCTCGGCCACGCTGGCCGGTCTCCGGTCGCGGGTCTTCATGCCGACCACCGCGCCGCTGCCGAAGGTCGAGGCGACCCGCGCGTACGGCGCGGACATCGAGCTGGTGGGCGAGAGCCTGCACGACGCGTTCGCGGCGGCGACAGCCTGGGCCGACGAGCATGACGTGACCTTCATCCATCCGTTCGACGACCCCGCCATCATCGCCGGGCAGGGAACGATCGGGCTGGAGCTGCTGGAGCAGGTCCCCGAGCTCGCAACGGCGGTGGTGCCGATCGGCGGGGGAGGGCTCATCTCCGGGATCGCCGCGGCGCTGAAGGCCCGCCGGCCGGACGTGCGGGTGGTGGGCGTGCAGGCGGCCGGCGCGGCCACCGTCTCGGCCTCGCTCGCCGCGGGCACGCCGGTGCCCGTCGAGCGCACCGACACGATCGCCGACGGCATCGCCGTGAAGCAACCCGGCGAGCTGACGCTCGCCCACATCCGCGAATGGGTCGACGAGGTAGTGACGGTGAGCGACGAGGCCATCGCCCGCGCGGTGCTCCTCCTCGTCGAGCGCGCGAAACAGGTGGTCGAACCGTCCGGCGCCGCGGGGCTGGCCGCCGTGCTCGAGAGCGCGTTCACCCTCACCGAGCCCACGGTGGTGCTGTTGTGCGGCGGCAACGTCGACCCGCTGCTGATGGCCCGCATCATCCAGTCGGGGCTCTTCGAGGAGGGCCGCTACCTGGCGGTGCGCACACGCCTGTCCGACCAGCCGGGCGCACTGTCCGGCCTGCTGGCGCTGCTGGCCGAGCTGGGCGCGAACATCATCGCCGTGGAACATCACCGGCTTGCCACGCGGATCGGACTGCTAGAGGTTGAAGTTCAACTTGAGGTCGAGACTCGCGGTCCCGAGCACATCCGCACGGTGATCGAGACGCTGACGAAGCACGGCTACCCGATCGCCTAACGCCACGGTCTCGGCCGAGGCCGCGCTGCGGGCGCGACCTCGGCCGGACGCTCGGTGACGAGCGTGCTACCTGGGCGTGATCTTCACCCCGATGAGGTTGCGGACCGACGGCAGATGCCATGGGTCGCCCGTCACGAACTGCGGATCGACGGGCTCCCTCGTGTCGGGGCCGACGTCCTGAGCCTGCGGGGCCTGGTTCGGCTTCGCGAAGGTGCCGTTACCGGGCTCCTCGTCGACCTCGGTGCCGGCGTCCCAGATGTTCACGAAGTGGGTGACGTTGCCCGAGATCGGCTTGCCCTTGGGATCGAAGAGCGGGATGCCGTCACCGCCGAGCGCGTAGAAGTAATCGTTGGACTGGACGAACATCGCCTCGAACTGGAACCAGTCGCCGGGTCGCGCCCTGATCTTGAACCGGGTCCGGGTGCCAGGCTCGAACGCCGGTCCGAGTGGGCCGCCCTCTTCGGTGAAGATGCCGCTCGAGCGGACGCGCCCGATGCCCTCCAGCTGGCTGGCTTTCACCATCGGAAAGCCGTCCTCCGCGATCCGTTGGGTCCCCGTATCGGCCATCCTTCCGCGCGTGAACAGGGGGTTCGGCGGCGCGTAGACGGCCCAGGCGCCGGGGGAGATCGGCACCGGCACCCGACCGGCCGATGTCTTCAGCGTGTGCATCCCCGATTCGTTCTTGACCTCGACCACGAAGGTCCTGAGTCGATTGCTGTTGCTCGCTGCTGCGACCTGCGTGCGACTGTTGGCGGTCGACGCGTTCGCTCCGAGCCCGACGAGCATGAGGGCGATTACGGCGCCCATGCTTGCCAGGAGAGAAAGTTTTCTCATCGCTGCTCCTTCTGTGTTGGTTTCCCGACACGAAGGACGCTAGGCCGCAAAGCGCTCGAGAAATGTGAACAGTCCCTTACCGCTGAGCGCGCAGCCTGTCGTATCCGGATGGCAGACTGACACCCACGATGCCGGACTCCGCGACGCTCCGTCTTGCCACCGACGCCGCGACGGTGGCCGAGTGGCTCGCCGAGCTCGGCAGCGCGGCGGTGGTCGCCGTCGATACCGAGACGACCGGCTGGGACCCTCACACCGACCGGTTGCGGCTCATCCAGGTCAGCGCCGGGCCGGACCGGGAGGTGCTCGTCGTGGACGCTGAGCGGGTCGACCCTCGGACGCTCGCCCCGCTCTTCGTCGACCAGGGAGTCTGCAAGGTCTTCCATCACGGGTCGTTCGACCTGCGGTTTCTCGCGAGGGCTGGTCTGGGTGTCCGGCGTGTGGCCGACACGATGCTCGCGCAGCAGCTGCTCGACGGCGGCTCGGCCACCCCCGGAGGGCTGGGCCTGGCCGCGCTCGCGGAGTTCCGGCTCGGCATGACACTCGACAAGAGCGTCGGCGCCAGTTTCGCCGACGGCGGCGCGCTCACCGAGACGCAGGTGCGCTACGCGGCCGACGACGCTTTGGCGACCTGGGGAGTGTTCGACCAGCAGTGGCGGGAGCTCGTCGGGCACGGGCTCTCCGAGGTGTCGCGCCTCGAGTTCGCGGCCCTGCCCGTGCTCGCCGACCTGCAGCTGCGCGGCGTCGGCTTCGACGCTCCGCGCTGGCAGCGGGTCGTCGGCGGTCTGGAGGATGAGCTGCCCGCGC
>JBBSMR010000146.1:0-3817 GCA_038233095.1 Euzebyales bacterium | reverse complement strand
CGCCGGCCGTAGCTCGTAGGCACGGCCCCGTCCGTCGTCGGCGACGTCCATCCGCGCAATCACCTCGGCCTTGCGCAGCAGGTTCAAGTGCCGGCTCAACGCGGCCGGGGTCATACCCGTCGCTGCAGCGAGCTCCGCGGTGCGCATGGGGCCGCTGGTCAGCGCGTCGAGGATCCGCACCCGGGTCGGGTCACCCAGGAGGTTCGCCGTCGCTGCCGTGTCCACCACGCCACGAGGTTACTAACGCAGTCGTGAGTGATCAAGGAAGAAGTGAGTGATCAAGCTCGAACAGGTTCGAGGTTCGCCGCCGCTGCCGCGTCATGTCCAGCGCCGCTCGGCGCACAGAGTCGGGGTTTCGTAAGCCGATCCGGCGACGGTACAGACGTACCGACGCGCGCGCCGGCAGGATGAGTGTATGGCGCTCGGCCGCACCGCGTTGTTCTCGTCCTGCGACAGCGAGCGGTGGAGTGCGCAGTCAAGCGCGTCGCGGGCGTCGAGGTCGCGGGCGGGCCGCCTCGCGCGCCGTCGCGCGCCGTCGCGGGCCGATCACGCGGCGATGTGCTCAGTGAGGGATAGTGTCGGAGTCAAGCGAGCCAGTCGATCGCGGTGCCGTGCGGGTCGGTCCAGGCGACGCGTCGGCCGTCACATGTGAGCACGAACCTGCCCTCTGGCCAGCGGTCGCTCGGGGGGTCTAACAGCAAGTCCGGCGCCTCGTTCGCGACCCATACGGCGCCGGCCACGTAGGCCAGCACCGCCGAGTGGAAGACAACGAGCGTGGCGTCCGCCGGCGCCTGGGCCGCGAGGGCGGCCAGGTCGCGGCGCAGGTCGCCGGCCACGACGCGCGGTGGCTCAGCGCGGGCCACGGCGAACGCGGCGCGCAGCTGGCGCAGGCGGTCGCCCTCGTCCGGCCACACGAGCGCCTCCAGCCACGCGACCTGGTCGGGGTCGTTGACGTCGACGGGCTCGACGTCGAGGCCGGCGCGCCAGGCCACCTCAAGACCTCGGCACGGCAGCGGCGTGCCAGGGCTCGCACGGCAGGCGAAGATGGGCGGCTCGACGCCCGAGTGCTGGACCGGCTCCACTTGATGGCCGCCGTAGTCGTATCCGTAGCGGTCCGTCAGCAGGCAAAGGCCGGCCGAAGCTCCGACCTCGAGGAGGGCGAGCGGCGGCGGAAGACGCGCCAGGAGCGGCAGCAGCGTCGCGCAGCGCGCGGGCTCGTTTGTCTGCGTCCGGTGAGCCATGATCGTGGCAAGCACCTCCTCGCGGTGCGCCTCCACGCAGGCGCGGAACTCCTCCCAGCCTCTTGGCGTGCCGCACAGTAGCCGGACGGCGGCGAGCAGGAGATTCGGCTGCTGCTTTGGCCGCGGCAGCGGCGCCAGCATGGCCAGCAGGTGGCGGTCCTCCGCGACGCGGTAGGCCAACTCTAGGTAGAGCTCAGAGCGCCCCGGTGCCCACAGGTCGAGTCGCAGCCCGAGACTGCCTCCCCGGCTCTGGCGGTGTGATGAGGTGGGGCTCGGTCAGGGTCGCTCGTGTCAAGGGCGGCCGATCGGCAGCTCTCGAAGCGGCCGGCCGCCGTCGATGAACAGGCGAGCACCTGGGACAGTCGCCGCAGCGATGCGACCCATGGCTGCTCGCCCAGCCTCGGGATGCCGACCGTCGAGCGCGCCGACCCTGATGGCGAATACGAGGTCGAACAACTTCTCGTCCTGCTCCAGTGTGAAGTCCTCAATCGCGACCGCGCGGGCGCTCAAGCGACCGGAGGCGAGCTCGGCGGCCGATCCGGCGCGCAGTTGTTCGATGGCCGTGGCTGACCGGTCGATGGCGAGGATGTGGCCCGTCTGCAGTCGACTGGCCACCTCCCGCGCGGCGGCGCCGGGACCGCACCCGATCTCGAGCACGCGCAGGTGCGGATCGAGCGGCAGCGCCGCCACGACCTCGGTGAGGCGTCGCGAGATCGTGCCCGCCATGCTCATCTGTCCGTTCCGGTCGTCGTCGACCGCGGACCGACCACGCGATACGTGGCGCACGCGAACGCCCGGTTGCGGGCCAGGTCCGTGAGCTCGAGGTCGAAGCGGCGGGGGAACAGCGGACGTCCGATCCCCAACGTGACCGGCGCGATGGCGACCATTAGCTCGTCGAGGAGCCCGGCTTCCGCGAATTGGGCCGCAAGGTCACCCCCGCCCACCACCCAGATGTCCCTGCCGTTTGCCGCTTCCGCGGCCGCGGCGTGGATCGGCGCGACGTCACCCTGAGCGAAGCGGATGTCCGCGCCCTCCATTCCTGGCAGGTCAGCGTGGGTTATCACCCAACAGGGGATGACGTAGGACCATGCCTCGCCTGCTGTCTCCATGTGGGCGCGGATCCACTGGTACGTCGTGCGTCCCATCACGATCGCACCGACGTCGGCGATGAACGCCTCATAGCTCATCGGCCCCTTCTCGTCGATGTCTTGGACGAACAACCAGTCGAGCGAGTCGCTCTCGTCGGCGAGGTATCCGTCGAGCGTCGTGGCGGTGTAGTACACGGTGCGGGTCAACTCAAGCCTCCAGAACGCTGTCGTAGCCAGTCGATGGGGTCACCGGCGTCGAGCGAGACACCGGCATCGCGCAGCATCCACCGCACCAACTGGCGGCGGTGCGCGGAGAACGTGAGTACGTGCGCGATCACGCTGCCCAGAACGAAGCTCTCGGGCGGTTCGCACAGCGCGTCGATGACGCGGTCGCCCCAGCCGCCGCGGCGGGCGATGTCGCGCATCAGGGCGAGCCAGCGGGCTGCAGCATCCTCGTGCCGGCGCGCGAGCTCGAGCGGATGGGCGTCGTCGAGATCGCGAGGATCCTCGCCGTCGATCGCGGCGAGCCAGATCTCCTTGGTCAGTACCAGGTGGCGCATCACCTCGGCGATGGCACTGTCTGGACCGTCCCAGGCGAGTGGACCGCTGCCGGGCAGTCGGACCCGGTGGTACTCCTCGTCCGACAGCCCCTTCACTGCCTCGAGCAGGTCTCGGACGTCGTCGACATCGTGGTGCATCATCAGCTCGCCCACGTCAGCGGCGGGACCAGCCGACGAGGCCTCGGCGCTGTCGACCCACAACGAAGTTGGTGGATGGAAGTGGACGCCGTTGGGCGCGGGCAGCCAGTGACCGGTGTCCCGGTCGGCGGTGGCGCTCGGCGGATGACCGAACGACCGGGCAAAGGCGCGCCCGAACCCCTCCACCGAGTCGTAGCCCGCGACGTAGGCCACCTCGGTCACCGAGGAGCCGCCGCGCAGCTGCCAGGCCGCTCGTTCGAGCAGGACGCGTCGCCGCATCGCGACCGGTGGCTCTCCGGCATCGCGCGAGAGCTGGCGACAGAAATGGAAGCGCGAGGCGTACGCACCGCCCGCCATGTCCCCCAGCGTGTGGTTGTCCTCATCGAGCACAGAGTCGAGCAGCTCGCGCAGTCGATCGCGTCCCCGCTCAGTCATGTAAGACAGTCTGGCCCGACAACTGCTCGGGGCGCATGACCGTTCTTGCTCATGCCTGACGCCCCGCCAGAGCGACGGGGAGCTCCCTTAACGACTCCGGGGCTCAGAACTACGGCCGCCATGGCGACGCGCGGTCCGGGGTAGTCGACCCTCAGACGGATCCTCCACGGGGACGCTCTGTACGCCCTGCGTGTGCAACGACGTAGCTCACACGCCGCGCTCCTCGTCCACAGCGGGGAGCGTTGCCGACCGCGCCGACGTGTCGCTCAGCCCTTCGGCGGGTGAGGGTCGTTGCCGTACGAGTTCCGGTCTCCGATCGTCCCGTCCTTCTTGTGAATCAGGTGCTCGACGCCAT
>JBBSMR010000145.1:0-3829 GCA_038233095.1 Euzebyales bacterium | reverse complement strand
TGGAGTCGCGGATCCACGTGTAGCGGTAGTCCCAGTTGCGCTGCCCGCCGGGCGTCTCGGGCAGTGAGGTGGTGGGCGCGGCGACCATCGCGCCGGTCGGCGCGTAGGTCAGGCCCTTGAGGGTCAGCGCGCTGCGCTGCAGGTAGGTGCGCCAGGGGTGGTCGGGGAAGTCGCCGTGGCCCAGCCACTCGTGCCAGAAGTCCGCGGTGCCCCGCAGGCGCTCGTAGGCCTCGTCCCAGCTCGTGGGGCAGCCGTGCTCGCTCCAACCCAGCGCGACGAAGGCCAGGTCGCCGTCGCGCATCGTGGTGCGCGCCCGCGCCCGCGAGCCCTCGAAGCCCACGTTGAGATCGGTGTGCAGGCGCAGCGTCACGTCGCTGTGCGGCCCGCGCGCGATCGCCGCGTGGTACCCGTCGCCAGCGTACTCCCAGCTCACCCGCTCGCGCCCGTAGTCGAGCACCGGCTCGCACTCCATGACCACCTCGACCGAGCCATTGACGCAGCGCAGCGTGCGCAGCAGGACGTGGTCGGCGTCGTGGTCGGTGGGGGAGCGGCGGTGGGTGTGAGAGCGGTCGCCGTCGTGGTGCCAGGGGCCGATCAGCAGCACGTCGCGCACGATGATCCACCCCGTCTTGGTGCCCCACGTCGTCTCCAGGACGTTGGTACCCGGGAGATAGCGCCGCCCGGCCGGCACCTGGGTATCGGCGGGGCCGACGCGGAAGAAGCCGGCGTTGCGGTCGAGGATCGCCCCGAAGGCGCTGGGCCCGTCCATGCGCGGCAGGCACATCCACTCCACGTTGCCGCTGGGCGCCACGAGCGCGGTGGTCTCGCAGTCCGAGAGGAAGGCGTAGTCGGCGATGGACGGGAAGGGGCTGCCGCCCAGCGGGACGTCGGTGACGAGCTTCCTCATGCCGCCATGCCCCGGGCCGCGTCCAGTGCGCGGGCGAAGGTGCCGTCGCGCAGCAGCGCCTGGCGCAGGCCCTCGCCCAGGATGCCCGGCTCGCCGCGCGAGGCGCCCAGCACGGTCCAGGCGCGCTCGTGACCGCTGCGGTCGGTGCGCACCATCTTCAGGCCACCGGCCCCGCGGCGCAGCGAGACGCCCGCGCCCGACGCGCTGTGCAGCGCCACTCCGCACAGCCCGGGAGCGGTCATGCCCGGCTCGGGCTCCAGGCGCAGGGCCACCTCGCCGCGCCGCGAGCGCGCGTGGCCGGCCAGCCCGTCGCCGCGACGGCTCAGCCCCGACACGCGCCAGCCCAGCCGGGCGGCCAGCCAGCCGGCCAGCAGCAGCGCCGCCACGCAGGAATCGGCGCGGTGGCGCACCGTCACGCCGTCCAGTGTGGCGAGCTCGGCGCGCCGGGCGGCCGGGTCGAAGGCCGCGGCCACGCGCTCGCGCCACGGCGTCCCGCGCAGCCACGAGAGGTCCACCACGTGGGTGTCCTGGGCAAGCCGCCCGACGCGTGCCAGGGCATCTGTGGGGTCGGGCTCGTCGCGGGAGTCCAGGAGCACGGCCTGGGTGAGGGTCAGCAGCGCGTCGACCGCCTCGGGATGGCCGTGGGGCGACCAGACCACGGTGGCCACGTCGGTGACCACCAGCGGATCGACGATGGTGTCCAGGTGCTCGAGGTGGCGCTCACCCACCGACACGACGACCGTCTCGCGCAGCGTGGCCACGCCGTCGAGCCCGCCCTCCAGGCCGGAGACCGAGGCGCGCGCGTCGAGGGTCTCGCGGCCCGGCTCGACCTGGCAGACCACGTTGCGCGAGGGCGCGAAGCGGCCCACCCTGCGCAGGCGGTTGGCGATCTCCCCACTCCACCGGGCGTCGACCACGCTGACGAGGTTCAGCGCCCGAGCGGGGTTCGTGCCGGCGTGCGCGCGCGTGTGCTCGACCATCAGCCCGCGCAGCGCCGCCTCGATCGCCCCCGGCGTGGTGTCGCGCTCTGACCAGACGCTGTCGACGACGCCGGCCATCAGATGGCCCAGTGCTCGGCGGCTAGTTCGGCGAGCAGCGAGGAGATCGTCTCGGGTTCGACCAGGGGAAGCAGGGAGACGTCGGGGTCGACGTCGAGCTCGACGACCTTCGGCTCCTCGGGGAGGCCGTCGCGCAGGTGGCTGATGACCGCACGCTCGAGGGATGTCGTGGGTGCCCGTACAGCCACGGTGACCGGACACTCGATGCGATCGAGGCGCTCGGCCACCGGCTTGGTCTCGAGTGGGGTGATGCGCGGCACCCCGCCGGGCTTCATGAGGAGCTGTGCATTGTCGCGCACCATCGCATCGACGAGCCGTTGGAGGTTGGGACGCCCCGGGAGCCGGTTCACCGGATCGGCGAGCAGCGCGTCTGCGAGCGCGTCGACGTCGTTACGCTCGATAGCCGCGAGCGCCGCCGCGTAGCGTGACTCGGCCTCGGCCGCGACCAGCGCGGGATCGAAGTCCGCGGGGATCGGCATTCCACGCAGGACGGGCTGGCAGAGGAGGAGCCCACCGAACCGTTCGGAGGCGGGCGCGGCAACCTCGAGCGCCGCCCCGGCCGTCTCGCCGAGCGCGCCGAGGACCGCTCCGTCAAGCTCGAGCACATCGAGTACCTCGAGGATGTCGGCGGCCGCGGGGATCTCGCTCTCCGCTGTCTGCGGCGAGCCGCCGTGACTGCGCAGGTCGATTGTGACGATCCGGTGGGTGTCGGCGAGGTGCTCGACCTGGGGACGCCACAGCCTTGCGTCGTAGCCGACCTCACCGACCAGGACAATCCGCGGGCCGCCATGGCCGTGGCGCTCGACCCGGAGCCGTGCGCCCGAGACCTCCACGTCATCCCCCAGTTCCATCAGATGGCGCGCCAGGAGCCGTCGATCAGGGCGTCGGCCTCCTCGGGGCCATCGGAGCCCGCCTCGTACGTGGCCGGCGGATCGTCGCTCGCTCGCCACGCCGCCAGCAGCGGGTCGCAGATGCGCCACTGCGCCTCGACCTCGTCGTTGCGCGTGAACAGCGTCGCGTCGCCGCGCATGGCGTCGAGGATGAGCCGCTCGTAGGCCTCCGGGGACTGGGAGAGGAACGCGGTGCCGTAGAGGAACTCCATGTTGACCGGGCGGATGCGCATGCGCGTCCCCGGGATCTTGGCCGACAGCTTGAGTGTGACCCCTTCGTTGGGCTGCACGGTGAGCACGAGCTGGTTGGGCTGGGGCCCCACCGCGCCCTCGCTGCCGAAGCCCAGGTGAGGCACCTGCTTGAGCGTGACCGCGATCTCGGTGACCCGCCGCGCCAGGCGCTTGCCCGTGCGCAGCAGGATCGGCACGCCGGCCCAGCGCCAGTTGTCCACGTGCAGGCGCAGCGCGGCGTAGGTCTCGGTGACGGAGTCGCCGGGAACGCCCTCCTCCTCGTGGTAGCCGGGCACCGGCTCGCCGCTGACCGTCCCCGCGGTGTACTGGCCGCGCACCGCGACCTCGGGCGTCGGCGGGTCGATGGCCCGCAGCACCTTGACCTTCTCGTCGCGCACCGCGTCGGCCGAGAAGCTGATCGGCGGCTCCATGCACAGCAGCGTGAGGAGCTGGAGCATGTGGTTCTGGATCAGGTCGCGCAGCGCGCCCGCCTGGTCGTAGTAGCCCGCGCGCGAGCCGATGCCCAGGTCCTCGGCGGCGGTGATCTCCACATGGTCGATGTAGTTGCGGTTCCACAGCGGCTCGAACATCCCGTTGGCGAAGCGGAAGGCCAGGACGTTCTGCACGGTCTCCTTGCCCAGGTAGTGGTCGATGCGGAAGACCTGCTGCTCGTCGAAGACGCCCAGCACGCGCTCGTTGAGCTCCCGAGCCTCGTCGAGGTCGGCGCCGAAGGGCTTCTCGAT
>JBBSMR010000144.1:0-3917 GCA_038233095.1 Euzebyales bacterium | reverse complement strand
TTGAAGTAGCGGCTGAGACCGGAGGTGATGCAGAAGGGTGACGCCCGACGACAGCCGGCGCTACCGGCGGGTTCCGGCGCTCTCCGAGTTCTTGCTCTACGGCGTGGTGTTGTCGCCAGATGGTGCTCGCGCAGCGAACGCAAGACCTGGAGATTTTGTTGTTCTGCTCGTGGATCCGCCCGCTCGGGCTCGTGGGGCGGCGTGGCCCACCAGCGCGGACGGTGACCCGGAGGGCCGCACTTGCCGGGGTTCTGGGGCCCGGGACCCGATGTCCCAAGGATTTGGGGACGTGGGGCCTCTGTCGCATGGGACGGGAAGCGGCCGACGCTGCCTCTATCCAACGAGTTATGGGGGTCTGGCATGGTCCGCTCAACGAGGTTCTGGTTGGTCGCGTTTCTGGTCATGGGGGCAGTCAGCTTCGCCCTGACCTCGATGTTCGGCGTCGAGGGGTCGAACAACGACCCGCTGCTCGCGGAGATCGGCAACGGTGGCATGCCGCTCGCAGTCCTGGGCGTGCTGGTCGTGGCGATCGTGCAAGTGGTTCGCAGCGTGCGAGCACGAGGGGAGTCGCGGTGAGAGGCGGACGCGTGTTGACGGAGCGGCAGCGCGTCGGTGGCCTGCTCGTGGCGGCGCTGCTCATCGCCACGTCCTTCGGCCTGGAGACCCACAACTGGAACGACGTGCCGGAGTCCCTCACGACAAGCCTGCTCGTCGTGGGGTTGATCGGCCTGGTCGGGCTGCTGCTGGTCAACCCGAAGCGATAGCGCGGAGCCGGCCGATGGCTTACCGTCCTCGACGGAGGCAGGCGATGACGGCAGCACGGTTGGGGTGGGGGATCGCCGGAGGCGTCGTGCTGGCGGTCGTGGGCGCCTTGCTACTCGCCTTCGCCCTGACGGACGACCCGGTGATCAGCCCCTTGGACGGCGCGTGGCTGGTCGCCCTGGCCTCCTATGCGGTCGCGGGAGCGTTGATCGTTAGCCGGCGGTCCCGCCATGGGGTCGGGTGGACCCTGCTGGCAGTCGGCGCTCTGGTCGCGCTGGCGGGTCTGGCAGACGCCTACGCCGGCTACGCGCTCGAGTCGGGCGCGGCGGGGGCGGTGTCGGCACGGTGGGTCCAAAGCCTGCTGTGGGATCCCGCCTTCGCGGTGCTGCTGATCGCCCTGCCGTTGCTGTTCCCCACCGGCCGCCTCCCCAGCCGACTATGGCGTCCTGTGGCTGCGGTCGGCGCGGCGGCAGCCGTGTGCCTCGTCGTGGTGAGCGCCCTCGAGCCAGGCCCGATCGGCACGGACCTCCCCGTCGAGAACCCCTTCGGCTGGCAGGCCGGTGCGGCGACGCTGGATCTGGTGGACGCCCTCGCCGAGGCCCTCCTGATGCTGACAGCTGTGCTGGCGCTGGCCGCGCCGATCGTGCGATACCGGCGTGGCAGCGCGGTCGAGCGCCGCCAGCTGCAGTGGTTCGTGTACGCCATCGGGCTGCTGGTGTTGCTCTCGGCGGCCAGCGCGATGACCGAGCTCCTCCCGCTCGGCGACGGCATCGGGGTGGTGCTGGAGATCGGCGCGATCGCGAGCGTCCCCATCGCGATCGTCGTCGCGATCCTGCGCCACGGGCTCTATGACGTGCGCGTGGCGGTCAGCCGGACGCTGGTCTATGCGGTCCTGTCGGTCGCGATCGTCCTGCTCTACGGCGCGGCGGTCGGCGCCGCAGGCGCCGCGGCCACCGGCAGGGACGTCAGCGTGCTGCCGCTGCTCGTGATGGTCGGGGTGGCGGTGGCGTTCCAGCCGGCGCGGTTGCGACTGCAGGCGTTCGTGGATCGACGGCTGTTCGGTTGGGGTCGCAACCCCTACGCGGCGCTGCAGGAGCTCGGGCGCCGCCTCGTCTTCCCGCAGGACTCCGACGATGCCCTGCGCAGCGTCGTGAGCACGGTCCGGGAGGCGCTGCGGCTTCCCTACGCGGCGCTCGTTTCCCCGACCGGGGAGATCCGCGCGGAGTCAGGGGCCCCCGTGGGAGAGGCGGTGCGGATCCCCATGGAGCACGCGGCGGTGCCGATGGGCGACCTCGTCGTCACGCCGCCACGCAGCCACCGGGTGCTCTCAAGGCCGGAGCGACGCCTGCTCGAGGACCTCGCCCGGCTCGCGGCTGTCGCGCTGCATGCCACGAACCTAACCGATGAGCTCGTCCGGTCCCGCCAGGAACTGGTGGATGCCAGGGAGGACGAGCGCCGTCGTCTTCGCAGGGATCTGCACGACGGCATCGGCCCGGACCTGGCGGGCCTCGCGCTCCGGCTGGAGGCGACGGCCGCGACGCTCGACAGGCGACCAGACAAAGCCCGCGCGGAGATCACCGCGACGGCACGTCGGCTGACCGCCGCCGTGGGCGACGTGCGGCGCATCGTCTACGACCTGCGCCCGCCGGCCCTGGACGACCTCGGTCTGGAACAGGCGCTGCGGCAACGGGCGGCGGAGTTCGGTCATGGCGATCCCGCGCGCGGGCGACCGCCGCTGTCCGTGCGCTTCGAGATCGAGGGGGATCTGGCGCCGCTGCCGGCGGCGTTGGAGGTGGCGGCCTACCGAATCGTGAGCGAGGCCATGCTCAACACGTGGCGGCACACGGCCGCGCGCCACAGCACCGTCACGCTCCACCTCGACGATGGATTCCGCGTCGAGGTGTCCGACGACGGCGACGGCCTGCCGGCCACCGTCAGCCCGGGAGTTGGGATGACCTCCATGATCGAGCGCGCCCGCGAGCTAGGAGGACGATGCTCGATCGGCGGCGGGCCGCAGGGCGGGACGCAGATCCGGGCCGTCATCCCGGTGCGCGCATGATCACGGTCGCCATCGTCGACGACCACCCCGTCTTCCGTGACGGCCTGCGAGCCGTCCTCGCGACCCTCGCCGATGTCAAGACGCTCTGGGAGGCGGGTACCGCGGCCCAAGCCCTGCACCTGGCACAGCAGTCCCCTCCCGACGTCGTGCTCATGGATCTGCACATGCCGGGCATGAGCGGCATCGAGGCGACCCGCCAGCTCGTCGCCGCCCATGCGGGCCTGCGCGTGCTGGTGCTCACGATGCTCGAGGACGACTCCTCGCTGCTCGCCGCCGTTCGGGCCGGGGCTCACGGCTACCTCGTCAAGGGTGCCGACCGCGCCGAGATCGGACGCGCGCTGTCGGCGGTCTCGCACGGCCAGGCAGTCTTCGGCCCCCAAGTGGCGCGCCGACTGCTGGACGCCTTCGCAACCGGAGGCGGCCGCGCACCCACCTCCTTCCCCGAGCTCACCGACCGGGAACGCGAGGTGCTGGGGCTGCTCGCCGCCGGCCTCGACAACCGCACGATCTCACGCCGTCTGCACCTCGGCGAGAAGACCGTCCGCAACTACGTGTCCAACATCCTGTCGAAGCTCCACGTCACCAACCGTTACGAGGCGGCCGAGATCGCCCGTGAGGTTGGCCTTCCGCCAGGTGACGCGGCCGGCCCGACTCACTGGACAGCGCAGAACGCGGACAACCACCGCCCTCCGAAGACCCACGGCCCGCCTTGAGCAAAAGTGAAGCAATCGCTCGAGGCAGTGATTGACAACTGTGACGAAGCCGCCAGATCTACGAGGCTGGAGTCGTTGTTCGGTCGGGATCCTTCCGGCCGTCTGGAAACACGCCAAACGGCCACCTCATCACATGCCTGCGACTGAGCCGCCAGCCCGACTTGGACTCCCATATCGAGCTGAGGCTGGCGGAGGTCGGAGTGGAAGACGGCCCCTGATATGGCTGAGACCAGAGGCTGGTCACCTCGATCCTTCGTTGCCAGGACCGCATAGGAGATCAGCCGCTATCCGATGGTTGCGGAACGGTGTGCGGACTCGCCTGAATCCAACCGCAGCGACAGTGCCACGAGCACCAACCCGACACCGACAAGCAGGAACGCCGA
>JBBSMR010000143.1:0-3948 GCA_038233095.1 Euzebyales bacterium | reverse complement strand
GCGCACCGGGTGACCGGACTGCTTTCGAGGACCTTCTGAACCTCCGGAACTGCTTGGCGCACGGCAACGAACGAGAGCTTGCCGCCCTGCGACGACGAGGCGTGCTGGACACGGTCTCGTGGACCCGCGCGCAGCTCCCAGTCCTCAATCGCACAGCGAAGGCCATGGACAGGGTCGTGTGGGACCATTTTAGTCAGGCTACGGTGGAGCCTTGGGAGTGAACATGAGTGACATGAAAATTGGCGACAAGGTTCGCGTGCCGTGGGGCTTCGGTGATCCGGTCGAGGGCGAAATTGTCGAGATCTGGGACGACTCCCAGGCTCATATCCGCGTCTTGATTCAGTTCGAGGACGAAGATGAACCCTTCATCTTGCTCCTCACGCGTTCGGCGGTGGAGGCCGCCTGAGCTCGAGTTCGGAGATGTACGGCTCGACCCCTCCCCCGGTGCGGCGAAGGTCTACGCGTACTGGCTGACCGTCAACTACCGCGAGGCGTACGGGCTGTACGCCGTGAACGGCATCCTGTTCAACCACGAGTCGCCCCGGCGCGGCGAGATCTTCGCTCACCCGCAAGATCACCCGTGCGGTCGCCAGGATCGCCGCTGGCGTTCAGGACCGGCTCTCGGCGCACTGGCGGATGCGCCCGCGGACGACTGGGACGGCGACCCGGCCGGGTGGGTACGCGCCCAGCGGGCAGATCCGCGTCGGGCCGGCTGAGCGTGGGGCTCTTCTGCTCGACACCACGATCTGATCGACGTCCTGCGTGAACGGCCGCCGCCGCGCGCCTTCCAGCGCCGGCTGGATCTGGACGGATCGGCCCCAGCGGCGCGCACGCCGGACGGCGCCCGCTCCACGCGAGATTCGGCGAGGAAGCCTCAGGCTGTCCTCGATGGCGACCAGGCTGGCAAGGATCAGCGCCGCCTGCCTGGGAGGCCGGTGGGGCGCACGGCGAAGGATGACAACGCTCGGGCAGGATGGCGCCCGAGTGAGTCACATGGTGGCCGGTCGGCCAGTGCTTGAGCGACGCGGACCGACAGCGACTCGTCGACCAGAAACCTCATCCAGCTGATAGCAGCGGCGATACGGGTAAGCGTCGCCCACTCCGACGTCATCGAGAAACGCAGGTTCCGCCGTGGCGCCGAGTGCGCGGTCGATGAGGTAGCAGGCTTCTGCGAGCACGGTGGGAAGTATCAGTAGAGGGTCCGCCGTGCTGAGGATCCACTCCGCGCAGCGCCGGTGGTGGTTGTCGGAGCGGTCAGTGGCGGCGTACAACACGTTGGTATCGACGACGATCACTGAGTTCTTTATCGACCGAAGCCTTCGGCAAGCATCTCGTCAACCTGCTCGGAATGATCGCCTCGGCCGCTGTCGCCGATACCCAACGACGCCGGTGCGCGCCGGCGGTGACCGGCACGACCAGGTCGCCAGCGACCGTCCTCAGAAGGACAAGTGCCTGATCTGCCTGCTCGTCGGCGAGTTGGTCGACGAGCCGATGCAGTTGCTCCTTGGTGGTCACCAGGTCAGTATGACCGACCGGCGCGGTGACAGCGCCTACTGTCCCGCCAGGCGATCGGGCTGTTCGTCGAGCCGTCGGTAGACGCGCCTCGGGGGCCGACACGAAGGACGAGGACGACGAGAGCGTCGTCGCTGGTGTCGTCCCTCGTGTCGTCGATGACGTGACGATCCGAAGTGCGGGGAGCGTGCGGTTTTCGTCGCGGTGCCGCTGTGCTCGTTAACCGGATCGGGCGGTTGGCCGACACTCGGAAGCGCGAGATCTGCGGAGCCCTCGAGGTAGCGGTGGACTGCCCTGGCTGAGGCCGGAGTCGCTGCATGTGATGGTTGACCTCGACCTGGCGGTGGTACGTGGCGGATCTACTGCTCCGCGCCGCCGCATCCCGCGCGCTGGAACACGACGTCGAGGGCGTGGTCTACCCGTCGTCCATGCACTCCTCGGTCGCCGGCGCATGCGTGGTCGGCGTTAGACCAGACTGCGGCGACCGGTCCCACCGCAGCCCGAGAAGAGCCCATGGATGTCGACGTCCTGCTCTGCGACCACGCCCAGGTCGCGGGCAAGCTGTTCATCAGCGGGGCCAACATCGACCGGTTCGTTTTCGCAGCAGAAGCCCCCGCCCCGTACCTGCTGACCTTCGCCCTGGCCGGCGTCGTCCACGTGCCCTTCACCTCCACCAACACCCCGCACGAACTGGCTTTCACCATCGTGACCGAGGACGGCCATCCGCCGCTGCTGGGTGGCGCGCCGCCGGGCGAACCGCCGTCCGCCAGCCCCATCGCCGGCGCCATGACCACAGCCCGCCGCACCCAGCGCCCTGGTCGGATCCCCGCCGACGACCTCGACGAGATCCTGTCGCGCGTGCACCGCGTCATCAGCAACCTCAGGACCTGGCTTCGTCCTTCTCCGCCGTGGCAGCAACGGAGGTGGCAAGCATCACTTACTCGTCGCGCCACCCGAGCCAGGCGCGGGACGCGGCGAGGTCCTCCACACGGCCAGGCGTCCAGTCGGGCCGCTGCTGCACTAGGACGCCGCTGCCGTAGGCCGAGTCCTCGCCCGCCGGGATGCCTAACGCCTCCAAGTACGTCAGGAGGACGGCCCGATCTTCTCGCCATGACCTGCGCTGACGCGGTCGAGTCTCCGCCGTCTACGGCGTTGTTGAGATACGCCGTCCAATCGCCGCTGGCCAGCACCAGTTCGCGGGTCCAAGGCGCCTCGAACGGAAGCAGCGCGTGCAGTGCGCTCTCGTAGGGCCGTTCTTCGCCCACCTCAACGTGTTGACCGAGTTCACGGCGCCAGGTGACGAGGTCTTCCAGAACCGTATCGCGGTCGGCCTCAACGAACTGCACAGACGAACCCAGCGGCCGCAGCGCGCCTCCGAGCAGTGCCG
This sequence comes from Euzebyales bacterium, assembly GCA_038233095.1. GTDB lineage: Bacteria > Actinomycetota > Nitriliruptoria > Euzebyales > Egibacteraceae > JBBSMR01. The sequence goes on along the minus strand of JBBSMR010000143.1, from coordinate 1,049 downwards.
TCACGCACAGAGGCTACTAGCCCCGGCTCGCCCCGCGGCGGTCTCCCCCCGCCCGCCCTGCGCGACGGCGACGCCCTCGGCAGCCAGCAGGTCCTGGGCGGCCCAACACGTCCAGGCGCAGCGTTCGGGCCAGCTCCCGCAGCGTCAGGCGGCCCTGCTGATAGGCCTGGAGCGCCTCCCGCTTGCTCAGGTCCCGCAGCGCCTGGTCGACCAGCTGGCGGATGGCCGTGGACCGGTCCTCCAACCGGCCCGCCGCGAAGGCGTCGATCCGGGCCAGCAGATCCGCATCGAGCGTGGCGTTGATCCGTACCGTCGGACTCATCGCAGCTCCGCCAGGTAGTCCTCGGCCAACTCGGCGGTGATCCGCCGGGCGTCCCGCAGCGCCGTGACCGCCGCCTCGCCCTCGACACGGCTGATCCCACGGACCCGGTCATATCCGGTGCCAGTCGCCGGGCCGCCCGGGCGCTACGACCCGAAGCCCGACCGCCGCAGCGGCCCGGGCCTGGCCGAGGTCGCAGGTGACGAAGGCGGCCTGGCTGGTGTCGAGCGCCGCGACGATGTGCAGCGCGTCCAAGCTCCGCAGGTAGGTCCCTGGCAGGTGCGGCAGCAGACCCGCCTGCCGGAACAGCGCCGCAGTCAGCGGGATGCGGTCGAACCGGTCGAGGACGTCCTGCACAGCGCCCGCATCGAGGTCGTACCAGCCACCGACGCGGTGCAGCTCGGTGACCGTCAGGTCGCAGGTCGCCAGGCCCTCCTGCTCCCGCAGGTAGTTCTCCAGCAGACCGCAGGACTCGTCCTGCACCAGCAGCCTCCGCAGGGCGGACGTGTCTGCGTACGCACTCATCGCTCGTCGGAGCGGTCCAGCTCGAGCAGCTCATCCATGCCGGTGGGGATCGGCGAAGGCGGCAGAAGAGGCGTGGCACCGAAGGCCTTCTTCGCGGGCACCAGTCGCCCGGCGGCGATCAGTCGCTCCCGGACCGTGCCCGGCACCGGCGTGAGCAGCGCTGCCGGCCGACCGTGGTTGGTGATGACCATGCTCTCGCCGGCGG
>JBBSMR010000142.1:0-4084 GCA_038233095.1 Euzebyales bacterium | reverse complement strand
GGGGAGACTGGCGCGCAGGCCAGCGGGGCCGAGGACGGGGACGGGGACGGGCAGGCGGATGACCAAGGCGGGCAGCAGCGGCTGCGCGAGCAGCTCGACGCGCTGGCCGCCAAGTCCGGCCGTGAGCAGGACCGCTCCCGGTTGCGCCAAGGCCTGGACGCCTGGGCCAACCGCCACCGCCCCGGCCGGCTCGCCGACCGCGAGCACCAAGCGTTCCTCAACCGCCGGCTGTGGCTGGGCGCCGAGCCCGGCGCCGACGGCACCGTGCGCATCGAGGGCTGCCTGGACCCGCTCGGCGCCGCGCACGTGCGTGCTGCGTTGGATGCGCTCGCCCGCCCGTGCGGGGACGGGCGCAGCTACCCCCAGCGCCTCGCCGACGCGCTCACCACCATCTGCCGCAACAGCCTGGACGACGGCGGGCTGCCCGACGTCGCCGCCCAACGCCCCCACATCCTGCTCATCACCCAGCCCGGCCAGCCCAACACCCACGACAGTCCGAACGGCGCGGGCGCCTCCAACGGGGCGGCGAGCGCTACCGAGAGCGCCGCGAACGCAGCGGGCGCGGAGCGGCTGTGGGCGAGCCTGGACGGCTACGGGCCGGTCTCCCAGGCGACCGCCCGGCTGGTCGGCTGCGACGCCGAGACCACCACCGTCACCGTCAACGGCGACGGTGAGACGCTCAACGTCGGCAGGGCGCGCCGCGACCCCAACCGCGCGCAACGCGCCGCGGTGATCGCCCGCGACCAACATTGTGTCGGCTGTCACGCCCCCGCGACCCGCTGCCAGGTCCATCACGTCCACTGGTGGCGACACGGCGGCCCGACTGACCTGGACAACCTCGTGCTGGCCTGCTGGAGCTGTCACCACCACCTTCACCACGCCGGCTGGCAGATCACCCGCCGAGGTACCACCTACACCGCTCACCCGCCCGACCGACCACCAGACGGATGAACGGTCAAGCCAGCTTTGTCATACGATCGCGGCCGTTCCTGCCGGGAGGACACCATGAGTGAGGAGAGCTACGGGCGGACCGTGGACGGAGCCCCTGTGACGGACAAGATGATCGAGCGCCTGGCCGACGAAGCCGAGCAGGGCTATGACGTCGAGCAGATCCAGCGCCGGCGCAGGGGCGGTCGTCCACTGGGCTCAGCTGATGCGAGCCCTGGCAGCACGTCCACAGTTCATGAGGTGCTGGAACGGGCCGGGCGACGCAGCGGGGGGAGGATCGGACTCGCGGACGCCGCTGAGATCCTCCGGGAGGAGCACGACGCCCGGTGATCGTGCTCTGATATCTCCGTCCGGTGAAGGTCGACGCGGTGCTCATGCCTGAACGCTGAGCCGGGGCAAGAAGAGGGGTTGACGGCATGCGGGTGCTCGTGACCGGCGGGGCCGGCTACATCGGCTCGGTGACGGCGGCGCTGCTGTTGGAGCGGGGCTACGCCGTCACTGTGCTCGACGATCTGCGCAGCGGCCACCGTGACCTCATCCCCGATGACGCGCACTTCGTCGAGGCCAATGTGGGCGAGCCCGTGGCCTATGCCGATGCGCTCGCCGGCCACGACGCCTGCCTGCACTTCGCCGCCTCCGCCGAGGCGGGCCTCTCGATGCAGCGCCCCGAGGCCTTCTACGCGAACAACACCGCCGCGACGCTGCGGCTGCTCCAAGCGCTCGTCAACGCCGGGATCGAGCGCTTCGTGCTCTCTTCGACCTGCGCGGTCTACGGCCAGCCCGAGCGTGTCCCGATCAGCGAGGACGAGCCCAAAGAACCGGCCAACGCCTACGGGCACTCCAAGCTCCTGATCGAGCAGGCGCTGCCGTGGCTCGGCGAGCTGCGCGGGCTGCGCTACGCCGCGCTGCGCTACTTCAACGCCGCCGGTGCCACCGAGCGGCGGGGGGAGGACCACGCCGTCGAGACGCACCTCATCCCCCTCGTGCTCCAGGTCGCCGAGGGCCGCCGAGCCGAGATCGACGTCTACGGCACCGACTACCCGACGCGCGACGGCACCTGCGTGCGCGACTACATCCACGTCGCCGATCTCGCCGAGGCGCACGTGCTCGCCCTCGAACGGCTCGACGAGCATGAGCGGATCGTCTGCAACCTCGGCACCGGCAGCGGGTTCACCGTCTGCGAGGTGATTGAGGCAGCGCGACAGCTCACCGGGCATGCCATCCCCGCACACGAGGCACCGCGCCGCGCAGGCGACCCCGCCACCCTCGTGGCCGCGGCCGGCCGCGCGCACGCGCTGCTCGGATGGACCCCTCGGCGCAGCGATCTCGAAGAGCTCGTCGGCTCAGCCTGGCGCTGGCAGCAGCAGCGGTCCGCGCGCCGGGTCTGAAGCGCAGCGCCGCCGAGCGCAGTGCGACGATCCGCACAGTGGGGCCGATACTCCACGGTCACAGCGGCAAACCTCCGCGTCGGCCGCTCGAGCGCAGAGGTAGGTTCGTGCCATGCGAACCACCATCGACAAGAGCGGACGCGTGGTGGTCCCCCGCGAGGCGCGTCGGCTACTTGGGCTCGTCGGCGGAGAGGCGCTCGACGTGACCGTGGCCGATGGCCGCATCGAGTTTTCTGTCGCGGCCAGCGACATGCATCTCGAAGAGCGCGACGGAGTGCTGGTCGCGGTACCCGAGGCGCCGCTTCCTGAGCTCACCAGCGCAGAGGTCCGCGCGGCTATCGAGTCCCAGCGTCGATGATCGCCGTCGACTCGTCGGTCACCGCCTACGCGACGTGGCACAACCCTTCGACGCGGCCAGTTCGTCGGGCCGGGATGCACAGGCGCTCGGCGTCGAACCGCAGTCTGTGCACTGACAGCCGCGAACCGCCGCGGACGGACCTCGGCAACGGTGCCGATACACTCCACGGCCATGGTGGCGAACCTCCTCTATCGGCTCTACGAGCGCCGTTTGAGCGCGGGGCTGCCGCGGGAGGCGTTGCCCAATCACGTGGCGGTCATCCTCGACGGCAACCGCCGGTACGCGCGCCAGATGGGCTTCGACACCGCCGCCGGTCACCGCCGGGGCGCGGAGAAGATCCACGAGCTGCTCGACTGGTGCCGGGACCTCGAGATCCCCTACGTGACGCTCTGGCTGCTGTCCACCGCGAACATGAAGCGCGACCCCGACGAGCTCCGCGATCTGGTCGAGATCATCGTCGAGACGCTCGACGTGCTGGCCGACCAACCCGAGCACGACCAGCAGGGCATGCGGATCACGGGCATGGGTGCCCTGGACACGCTGCCCGACCCCCTGCGCCAAGCGATCAAGCGGGCAGAGGAGCGCACCGCGCACCGCAACGGCATCCGTGTCCAGATCGCGGTCGGCTACGGCGGGCGCCAGGAGATCACCGACGCGTTGCGGGGTCTGCTGGAGGAGCATCACGCTCAAGGGGCCACCCTCAGCGACGTGATCGACGAGCTCTCTCCTGAGGTCATCGCCCAGCACCTCTACACGACCGGCATGCCCGACCCCGACCTCATCATCCGGACCTCGGGCGAGGTCCGCCTGTCGGGCTTCCTGCTCTGGCAGTCGGCGAACAGTGAGTTCTATTTCTGCGAGGCACACTGGCCGGCATTCCGCAAGATCGACTTCTTGAGAGCGCTGCGCGACTTCACCACACGCGAGCGCCGCTTCGGCAGATAGGACCCTCTCGCATGGCCGTGGAACCGACTGACCTGGCTGGACTGTGGGTGGTGCGCTGGGAGACCAACGCCGACGAGCGCGGCTTCTTCCGCCAGACCTACCAGGCGCGCGAACTCGCCGAGGCGCTCGGCCGCAGGCCCGGCCTCGTGCAGGGCAACCACTCGCGCAGCGCGCCGGGCGTGCTGCGCGGCTTCCACGCCGAGCCGTGGGACAAGCTGGTCTACGCGGTGCGCGGCACCGCCTTCGCCGCCATCGCCGACATCCGCCCCGAATCAGCGACGTTCGGCGAGGTGCGCACCTTCGTGCTCGGCGACGAGGGCGAGCGGGCGCGGCTCTTCATCACCTCCGGCCTCGCGAACTCGTTCGCGGCCGTCGACGGCGAGCCGCTGGACTACCTCTACGACGTCAGCGACTACTGGCGGCCCGGCATCGAGAAGCGGGCCGT
>JBBSMR010000141.1:0-4184 GCA_038233095.1 Euzebyales bacterium | reverse complement strand
CACCTCGGTGACGCGGGCACCGGCTGTCGGGATCGGGGAGGGGCTGCGCTTTGACTTCAGCACGCTCGCCGGGACCGGCCTCACGCTCGACGGCGAGCTCGTCACGCTGACGGCCTTCCCGCAGACGGGCGCCGACGGACAGCCGGCGGGCGAAGGATCGGTGCGTGCCCGACGGGTGCGCCGCCCGTCGCGGCGCGCTCCGCGATGACCGCCGCATCTCGGTCGGGACCGACGCCCACTGCCGGCGCACCCGACCGGCGTCGGGCCGTTTGGGGCCCCCTGGGGTCGCATGCGGCCAGCGTGTGCGGGAGTGGTCATGGCGGGTCTCCAGTCGGCGGTTCGATGGTCTACGACGGGGAGACCGGCGCAGCCGACGGAACTCATCGGTGGTCGGAACTCGCATCGAGCGAGAGGCTGAAGCGGCGGAACGGCCGCTCGTGATCCCGGAGGAACGTCCGGACCCCGTCCGCCTCCGCGCCGCGGATCACCCGGCACCCGCGTCATCCAAAATCGCAACATCTGTCCATCGTCTCTCGCTACTTGCCCCGGATAGACGATCGGGGTAGAGGAGCGAGGAACGGCCGCGCTCCGGCGAAGAAACCAGAGGCCGCCCGCGAATGGAGCGATGATGTACGACGAAGTTCAGCTGATCAGTGATGGCGACGGCCTGGCGGTCATCGGCTCGCAGAACGCTGTCGAGCAGTTCGTCAGATCGGCCAACCAGTGCCCATCGTCGCAAGAGCTCGATCTACGCCGCCTCAAGCCCCTCCTCGGTGTCGGATCTGGCATCGCTCAGGCCGCCTCCGAGGTTGCCGCCAACTCCTGCCGGTGGATCAAGCTGACCGAAGAGTCCGCGCGTCTGTACAAAGAGAACGGGCTGATGCCGAGCAAGACGCCCGGCCAGAGCCACCTCTTGATCGGCGAGCCGGGCAAGGTTCGGAACTGGCTCCAGACCGAGCAGGACCTTGGGTCGCTTCTAACGAACCCCGCGGCCCTATCCGGCCTAGGCGGCATCATGGCGCAGGCTGCCATGCGGCAGACCATGGCCGAGATCACCGACTACCTGGCCAAGATCGACCAGAAGGTCGACGACGTACTCCGCAAGATCGACGACACTGCGGTGGCACCGATGATCGGGGTCGGACACGCTATCGAGCGCGCCCTGACGATTCGTGAGGAGACCGGCGGAGTCAACGAGACGCTGTGGTCGACGGTCTCCCAAGCTCACCGAACGATCGGAGCGACCCAGGCGTACGCGTTGGATCAGCTTGATGCAATCGCGATGAAGTTGGAGAGCAGCAAGATCGGCGGCCTCGCCCAGGCAGCTACGGAAGCAGAACAAGAGGTGTCCAAGTGGCTCGCCGTTCTGGCGCGCTGCTTCCTGCTGGAGGACGCGGTCGACGTGATCGAACTCGACAGGGTTCTTGCCGAGTCGCAGGAGGGACTGGACGCCTATCGCAGCGGCCTGAAGAAGACCCAGCAGGCACGGCGAGAGCTCATCGCAGACCACACCGGGCACCTGCTCGGCCGAATGGACGTGGCCGTTGGCACAGCCAACGCGAAGATGGTCCGGTATCGGACGAAGTCCCTAGAAGTGGTCGAGTCCGCCAACCATCTCGCGACTGGCATCCATGACTTCCACGGACTCCTGAGAATCGAATCTGACCCGCAGTCGTGGAACGCACGGCAACTTGGGCGCGGAAAGGACATCGGATCTCAGGCGATCCAGGTGGCCAAGGACAAGGGACCGGCCGTAGCGGCGGGTCTGGCAGGCCTCGCTGCTCTCGGGAAGAAGCTGCAGGACGAACAGCGCCCTATCTAGCTAGGCCGGCGGAACGGCAGCCGCCGCTTCAGGCGGACTGTCAGCGTCTCGAGCGTCGCCTTGGCCGCCTCGACGCGCTCGAGCGCCTCGAGCACCTCCCGCTCGTTCAGCTCCGCCTGCCATTCTTCATGGTCGCACCGTGATCAGATCGCCGGCCGACGGTCAATGGCGGTCCAAATCTTGCTCGAACCTGCACGAACTCAGCTGGGGCCAGGCACACCGAGGCCATCAACTCCCCGGTTCGTATCGCCGTGCCGTGGAGAATCACCACGGCACGCGAAGCGTCCGGGACGATCATTTCGGCACGGTCGCCGCCCGTGTCGCCGCACTCCACGATCCGAACCTCAGCACCACGGTGCTGGCCGGTGGATGGTCGGCACCGCGCCGCGTCCACTCCCACGCTGTGGGCAGGCGACCGTGTGCGGCGCGGTGACGGCGCAACGCCTCGACGACCTCATCTTGGGTCCACGCCCTCGTCAGCGGGGTCACCCCCGCAGCCGCGAGCAGGCTGCGCCAAGTGCCGAACAGCCGCACGACCTGCCCGTGGCTGGGCCAGGCGGGATGCTCGCGATGCCACTTGTCGCCGGCGGCGCGTCGATCACCCCAGTCGGTCGCCGTGGGCTGGCGATCGGTCTCGAGCGTCCAGCGTCGTAGCACGCTCTCCCGGTTCCACGGCGCCGGGGGTCGCGCGGCCGCCGCGCACTCGCGGCATCGGCCCGAGCTCGACTTGACCACCGGCGTCCCGCACTCGGTGCACGGCGGGGCTGCGAGATAGTTGCCCACCGTGCGGCGCGAGACCCCGACGACATCGGCGATCTCGGAGTTGGTGAAGCCCTCCCCGTGCAGGCGCTGCGCGGCGGCGATGCGGTCGTGCAGCGGCAGCCCACGATCGGGCGCCGGGGGCGCTAGGCCGGCGGCGTGGAGGGCGTGGGCCCAGGAGCCGAAGTAGCGCACCACGGTGGCGTGCCCGGGCCAGTGGGGATGGTCGCGCTCCCAGCGCTCGCAGCCGTCGGTTGCCAGTCCCATGGCGCGCGCGAGCGGCGGATCCCAGTCGTAGGCGCGCGGCGCACCACCGTGGGCCTGGCTCCACTCGACCAAGCGGGCGAGAACGACGTCGGCATTGAAGGTGCCTGCCGCAGCGCTGCGTCGCCGAGACGGCCGCGCCGGTCGAGCGAGCGCTGTCGAGGAAGCGGCCCCACGCTGCGCGCCGCCGTCGTGCTGCGTCGCACGCTCCGCCTCCACCTTCCGGCAGACTACATCGACGGGGGTTGCGTGGGCACTCGACCCGGGGTGGCCCGACGGAAGGACTGAATCCGTGCAAGAAGAACGTCGGCACGGTCAATCTTGACCGCCGCTCCTTCTCGCGCGAAGCGCTAGTCGAGCCGGCGTCGGACGCGCGCCTCCTGCCGGCGAAGAGAGCAGTGCGCCGGTCGATGCGCCTCGCGGGGCCCCGTATCGAGCCGTATGGGAAGGGGCAGCGCGACGGCTGGGGGACGCGCCGGGATACCGGGATAGAGAGCACCGTCGCCACCGAGGGCGGGTCGGTAGAGTCGAGTCGGTGAGGCACTGGGTCGTGCGAACCGACGTCACGGTCGTCGACGACATCATCGTCCCGTCCCTCGACAATGGCGACCTGCGTCAAGGCTGGGCGTACCGCGACGACCAGAACCTGGATGTCATCGGGTCGATCATCGACCAACGCGGCCGTGGCGCGCTCAACGACGATCAGAAGGCGACGTGGCGGCGCGTTCAGCGGTTCTGGCCTCACCACTGGGAGCCAGTACGAGTGGGCCACCGCATCCTGCTTCCCAAGGTTCCGGGGTGGGGGCGCTGGCGGCTTGTCGAGGTGACCGGGGAATATCGGTTCGAGCGGCACCCCGACAGCGGCGACCACGGTCACATTCTCCCGGTCAAGACGCTGATCTCGGAGATCTCGTCGACGAACGCGGCGGTCGGGGCCGGCCTACAGCGCACGATGCGCAATCAGGGGCCGATGTGGAACATCGACGGCCTCGCGGGGGAAGTCGATCGACTGCTCCAAGCCGCGGGCGACGTAGCGGTTGCAGATGACGCGACTGTGCGCCTGAAAGGTGTCCTTGACGACACGCTGGCGGATTTGATCAATCGACTCCGTCGCGATTTCCGGGCGAACCAGCTTGAAGAGCCGGTCTACCGGCTGCTGCGACAGCTGTTCGACGGTGCGACCGTCGACAGAACCGCGGGGAGCGGTGAGCATGGAGCGGACTTCGTCGTGCGCGAGGCAGACCGCTTCGATCACGAGCACACCACCGTGATCCAGCTCAAGGACTACGAAGACGTGCTCAGTGGCGCCCGTCCGCTCGAGCAGATCCGCGAGGCTTAT
>JBBSMR010000140.1:0-4225 GCA_038233095.1 Euzebyales bacterium | reverse complement strand
GTTTGACCAGGCGCGCTGGTCACGCCGCGGTGCGGCGGTGCTGGAGGTGATCGAGGCCCGACAGGTCGTCGGCCTCATCGCACTGGAAGACGAGGTGCGACCCGAGTCACGCGAGGCGGTCACCCGACTCCAGGCGATGGGGGTGCGCGTGGTGATGATCACCGGTGACGCCAGACCGGTCGCCGAGGCGGTCGCCGCGGATCTCGGCATCGACGAGGTCTTTGCCGAGGTGCTGCCACACGACAAGGACGCTGCTGTCGGCGAGCTGCAAGCACGTGGTTTGACGGTGGCGATGGTCGGCGACGGGGTCAACGACGCCCCGGCCCTGGCACGGGCGGACGTCGGCATCGCCATCGGTGCCGGTACGGACGTCGCGATCGAGTCGGCCGGGGTCGTCCTGGCAAGCGGCGATCCGCGCGCAGTGCTGTCCGTGATCCGTCTGTCGCGTGCGAGCTACCGCAAGATGCTGCAGAACCTTGCCTGGGGTGCGGGCTACAACGCTGCGGCCATCCCGCTCGCCGCCGGCGCCATGGCATGGGCGGGCATCAGCCTGACTCCGGCCGTCGGGGCCGTGCTGATGTCGCTGTCCACCATCGTCGTGGCCGCGAACGCGCAGCTGCTGCGACGCGTGGACCTCGACCCCGCCTCGACCGCACGCAGCGTCAACGCGTAGGAGCGTTCCGTGTCAGACCCGACCGACCCCGCCCTGCGGCGGCCGCCCAGTCGACCTCATGTCAGGACCAGGCTCCCGATCCCGGCCGGGGCCACCGTCCACGACCCGTGTCCCTGCGTGACGGTCGCGGTCCCGGACATGGTCGACCGCGGTGACATCCGGCGCGTGACAGCCCGCATCCGCGACATTCCCGGCGTGGTCGCGGTCGAGGCGCACCTGTCCGTCCGGCGAATCCACGTCGAAGGAGTCGTCTCACGTAGCGACGTGCGTGCGGCGGTCATCGCCGCGGGCTACACGGTGACCGACGAGATTTCCTAGACCGCATCGGTCACCGAGTCGACATCACGTTGTTCCAACGCCGTCCGCGGCCGGCTGTGAGCCATGCGCAGGACATCTGCTTCACCCAGCAGGCCGGCCACAGCCTCGGGGTTGCCCAGCGCCGCGGCAAGGCGTGCCCGTTGCTCGAGCACCGAGGCCCCAAGGCCGGCGTCGTTCAACTTCTCCATGACCATCGAGGCCGTTTCGAGTTGTCGACCCGCCGTCGACGTGTCGGCCACGTCCAGGGACGCGGCGGCCGCCCCCAGCACCGCGCGCACGACACCGCGCGGCCCCTCGACCTCAACCAGGCTGGCTTGCGCCCGGAGATAGTGGGCATTCGCCGTCGTCGGATCCTCACGGAGTCGCGCCAGGTCACCCCGGCCGGCGAGTACGAGGGCCTGGAGCAGGCCGTCACCGAGTTCCTCGGCGACCGCGCCGGCCTCGTCGAACCAACGCGCCGCCTCCTCGAACTGACCTCGGCCCAACACAGCGTCACCCAACTCCTGGAGCGATCGCGCCAGGTTGTTGTCGAGCGAGGTGTCGCGACTGATCCTCACTGCATCGCCCAGCACGAGGACCGCATGCTCGAGATCGCCGGCCAGCCGCAGCCCAATGCCGAGATGGAGCCGCACCGCTGACCGCCCCCACGGATCGCCCAGGGCATCGAACCCGGCGGCGGCGCGCCGCCCGATCTCGAGCGCCTCGGCAACATCCACCTGGTGGAGCCGGATCTCCATCTCCACGAAGTCCGCCAGCGCCACCCCCCACCGGTCCTGCTCGACATCGAGAACGTGACGAGCAGCGGCGACCGCATCCAGGTGCGCGGGGACGTCGCCACCATCGACACCCTCCACGGCCAGCAGCAGGCGCGACAGCGCCGCGCGGCTGCGATCCCCGACACGGTCGAACAGCACCGCGCTCGCGTGTGCAGCATCCGCGGCGGCCGTGTGCGCGTGGACGATGCAGCCACCGGGACGCAGCGAGAGCGACAGCGCCTGCAGCGCTCGCGCACGCACGTGGTCAGGCGCCGAAGGGGTGGCAGCCAGCATCGAGGACAGCTCTGTCCTGCCATCAACCTGTCTGCCCACGTACCAGTACCAGCCGAGCGAAGCTGCCAGGCCCAGGCCGACCGCAGGTTCCATCGCCACGTGGTCCCGAGCCCAGACGAGTGCCGCACGCAGGTTCTGGTCATCGCGCCGCAGGGCCGCGAGCGCGCCGGCCTGGTCCTTGCCGCGCAGTTCGGGCTCCGCTGACTGTGCCATGTCGGCGAAGTACATCGAGTGCGCCCGTCGGAACGCCGGTCCCTCACCGGATGCGTCGAGCCGCTCCGCCGCGTACGCCAGGATGGTTTCGAGCATCGTGAAGCGATCGCCTTGCGCCACCACCAGCGATCGCTCCACCAACCGACCCAGCACGTCGAGAACCTCACCCGGCCCGTCGGCATCGCAGACGGCTTCCGCGGCGGGCAACGTCCAACCGCCGCGGAAGACCGCAAGGCGACGGAACAGCGCCTGCTCGTCGGGCGCCAGCAGCTCATGGCTCCACTCCACGACGTCCCGCAGCGTCCGATGTCGTGCCTCTGCCGTCCGCGCACCGGTGGTCAGCAGGCCGAACCTGTCATCGAGTCGGGCGGCGATCTCGCTCGGCGTGATGGCTCGGACTCGTGCGGCCGCCAACTCGATCGCCAGGGGCATGCCGTCGAGACGGTCACAGATGCGTGCGATGTCGGCTGCGTACCCCTCCAGCGGGAGATCCGGTCGTACTGCGGCAGCTCGCTCGGCGAAGAGCCCCGCCGCGTCGCCAGCCGACAGCGGCGGCACCGACATCTGGAGCTCACCGGGCACCCCGAGCGCCTCGCGTGAGGTGACCAGCACCTTGACGTCATCAGTGCCGTGCAGCAGGTGTTCGACGAGACGGGCACACGCGTCTGCGAGGTGTTCGCAGTTGTCCAGGACCAGCAGCGCCCGTCGTCCTGCGAGCCGGGCAGCCAGCAGGCGGTCGGCGGTCTCGAGGTCACCGGGCACCCCGATCACGTCGGCGACCGCAACCGCCACACGGGCGGGATCCGACTCTGCCGCCAGCGGAACGAACCACACGCCATCGGGATGGTCCCCGGCACAGGCGCGTGCACCAGCCACGGCGAGCGTCGTCTTGCCGGCTCCGCCCGGACCGATCAGGCTCACCAAGCGGGACCTCGACAGGAACTCGGCGAGTCGCTCCAGCTCGGTCTGTCGACCCACGATCGAGGTGAGCCGACTCGGCAGCTGTGGATCGACTGGTGAGCGCGCTGGCCTGGCACCCTCGAGATCGCCGGCCTGGTTGAGAATCCGGTGGGCCAGATCCTGAAGTTGCGGACTGGGATCGAGTCCAAGTTCATCGACCAAGGACTCACGGTGACGAGCGAACACCGTCAGGGCGTCCGGAGCCCGCCCGGAGCGGTACAGGCCGAGCATCAGCTGACCGCGCACGCGTTCGCGAAGCGGTTCCGTCGCCGTGAGTGCTTCTGCCGACCCCACCGCCTCGCCGTGGCGGCCCAGCGCGAGGAGCAGGTCGATCCGGTCCTCCTGTGCGGACAGGCGCAGCTCCTCCAGCCTGGTCCGCTCGCCTGTGGCGAACGCAAGGTCAGCGACATCGGCCAGCGCCTCGCCGCGCCACAGGCCGAGCGCCTCGTCGACGGCAGCAAGAGCTGGGTCCAACTCGCCGGCGGACAGGTGCGTACGGGCGGCCCCCACCAGTCGCTCGAACCGCACCGCGTCGATCGCGTCGGCGTCGACCTGAAGGCCGTAGCCGGAGCCCTGGGTGACGACGACCGACTCCTTGCCAGCGGTCACGAGTGCCCGTCGAAGGCTCGACACGTAGGAGCGGAGGGTCGCGCGCGCCTGAGGTGGCGGGTCGTGTTCCCACAGCGCATCGACGAGGCGGTCGACCGAAACGGTTTCCCCGACGCGCAGGAGGAGGTGGATCAACAGCGCGCGTTGCTTCAGAGCCCCCAGGTCGACGGTCTTCGCGTCGATCCGGATGGTGAGGGGGCCGAGCACCCCAAACTCCACCTCTGTCCCCCTGCGACCGAAGGCCGTTGTCCTCCCACCACTGCACGGAAGCCTACACCGGCAGGATCCGGCCGGACAGGTCCACAGCGCCCTTGGCGGCATGATCGCACGCGGACGGGGACTGGTTGGGCTCAGTCCGGCCCTTGCCTTGCCCATGCGGGCAGGCCCCCACACAGACCCAATC
>JBBSMR010000139.1:0-4287 GCA_038233095.1 Euzebyales bacterium | reverse complement strand
TTCGGGCGGAGGCCCCGGCTCCGGCGCGGGTTCGGGCGAAGGCGGCGGCGCATCGAGAGCGCGTTGCAGACTGCGGGCTTCGCCCTGGATGTCGACCGCGGCCTGTGTTCGTTTGAACTTCTGCGACTGGCGAGCGAGGTCGCGCGCCCTGTCTGGCGAGCCGAAGTCCAGCTCGTCGCGGGCTCTTGCTCGCAGGTTGCGCGCAGCCCGCGTGCGCAAGTCCTCCGCCAACTCCTCGTCACCCAGCTCCTCGGCCAAGTCGATGGCCTCCTGCGCTTTACCTCGGCTGAACAGATCCTCAGCCTTCGCCCGTTGGGCGCGCTCTCGGTCATTGTCAAGCCGATCGCCGTCAGTGCCCGCGATGGGCTGAGAGCCGTTCGGGGGCGTGCCCGCGCGACGCGAACTCTCATCCCGGGCGTTCTGGATCGGAACGATCACCGCGAGCGAGACCAACACCGCAACGGCGAACATCGCCAGCGCTCCGACCTTCCAGGGGATCGCCAGCCAGTACGGCAGGCGCGGGAGGACGGAGAAGCCGAACCAGCGGCCGCGGAGCACGCCAAAGACGAGCAGCGTTGCAAAGGCCAAGATCACGCCGTACAGCCACCAGCCGGCAAGACCAAGCGCGGTGGCAATGCCACCTACGACCAGCGCGGCAGTCGTCGCTTGCCCGAGTGCTTCCGCGCCCGTCCCGGCGCCCACTGCCGGCGGCTTTCGGCCCGAATGGCTCGGCCGCCTTGCTACGAATAGCCGGACGTCATCGGCCGCCTGAACTGTGACGAGAGGCGGTTCGGCACGGATGCCGACGCTCGAAAGCGCGAGCTCTATCTCGCCCCGCGCCTTCGCTGTCAGGCGCGATCGCCCGAAGTGGTCTCGCAGCTCGCTGGCCACGAGATGGACCTCGCCGCCCTCGGTGTCGATCTCCCTGCGCAGCTCGCGGGCGGCATCGGCGTCAGCCATGGCCCTCGAACTTACAGCGCAGGCTGGCCTGTGCACATCGGGCACGGCGCGATGAGCAGTGCCACGCCGAAGCAGTACTGCCGCGCCCGTCGCCGCCGGCCGCTGACTCCGAGGACGGCGACCGGGGCTCGGTCCGAGGGGAGAGTTGATCAGACCGCTGCACGGTGTCAAGCACCGAACTGCCCTCCGCCTGCGGCGCGCCGGTGCGGACGTGGGGACACCAGAGGCCAGCGTCCGGCAAGAATGATAGATGTCTGCTAGCAGCGCATCGTGTGGCCGTATCAAATTGCCGTATCATTCGACTCATGCGTGACCCCCTTGGCGGTGCGCGGAAGGCGATTGGGCGAGTGACGGGCGGGACAGCTGAGTCCTTCGAGGGTGAGTTCCTCGAGTTCAAGGAGACCCCGAGACCGCCCGACCCGATGAGTTGGTGTCTGCGAACCAGCGCAAGCGGTTCTTCTCGTCGCCATCGGGCCTTTCGTTCGGGCTTGAACGGCGCTGGGACAGCGCCTTCCAGAGCCGCGGAGGCTATCCGTGGTCGCCGACGTCAGTCGATCGACCGCCCGCGGATCCCCGGCGACTCACGTACGCGTCGATGCGCTTCGCCGCCGGCAGCGCGACCTTCACCAGCTCGCCCGCGCAGCCGCTCCGCATCCGCCTCAGGCAGCTTCAGCAGCGGCCGGCGCAGCAGCGTCGCCCAGCTCGTGCGCCCGCGGAAAACCTCCAGCTGATCGACGTAGCGGCCCAACTCGACGCCGAGGCGAACGGGGGCGAGCTACTTGAGCCGCAGCGGGCCGCCGGTCGTGAACGGACGGTTGGCGACGGTGATGGGCTCCGTGGTCGCCGAGCGGGTCGTCGCGACCAGGTCGCATAGGTAGTGTCCCACCCACGATGGCGGAGGACATCGACCGCGACGCACCGCTTCATGCGCTCTCCCTGACCTTTGACGCTCCCGTCGTCCTGACGTCCGGGGCGCTGACCACGCCCATCGAGGACTTCGCCGTCCTCTACCGCATGTCGACAGGGATCTACGGTCAGTACGGGCTGCGGCGCTTCAACGAGCCCTTCGCGTACGCGCGGCCGTACGCGCGGACTCTGCACTTCGGCAGCCCCTACTTCTTCGAGATCGTCCTCCCGACGGTTGTCATCGTCGGCGGCATCAAGGGGTTGCCTTCGCTGATATTGCTGGTCAAGCAGATCATCGTCGAGCCCGGCCGAACGAGGCGTGAGCTGAAGGAGAACAAGGCGGGGCGGCTCAAGGCCGAAGAGGAGATCATCGACCGCGAGCAGCGGATCGAAGACCCCGACCAGCTCAGGGAGCTGGCGAGCGCCACGCGCGATGCCGAGATTGCAGAAGCTCACCTTCGCAAGCTCAAGTCGCGGGCAGAGATGGAGCGAACCCTGAGCAATCTCGACCCGGAGATGCGCGAAGCGGTCCTGGCGTCATACGGCGACGACGGGATGAATGCCCTGGTTGACATCGCCCGCCGCGCGCAAGGCGGACCGACGGTGCCTCGCGAGCTCAACGTCAGCCCGGTCGAGAACCCCGAGGAGTTCCCGACGCCACCCGAGCGCCGCGAGCTTCAGCCGCCCAGCAAATAGCGCGACCGGAAGCTGCGGTCACGCGGCCTAACGACACACCGTGATGACCCCCGGTGTCCACCTGCTTGTCGCCGCCTGGCGCGAGCTTGATCCAGACGAGCGCGCGGACGCGCTCCAGCAGATCGCCGACCTGCACGCCGCCGACCTTGCCGGTGAGGACAGCGAGCACGCCCTGATGCTGAGGTCGCTGCACCTTGTCGCCCAGCACGTCGGCCGTACACTGACGGCCGAGGACTACCTGGTCGCCTCGCGCGAGCTGCGTGACGTCGGCTTCGACCTCGTGCCGCGCAGCCAGCTCATCAAGCACTTCGACGGCAGCTGGGAGCGCGTCAAGGAAGCGCTCGCCCTGTACGAGGCTCCCTCGAAGCTGAACACACCACGGCGCATCGAGGCGCGCTTCAAGACCCGCAAGCTCGGCAAGATCAGGCGCTACACGCACCGAGGTGCTCGCCGAAACCATGCAACGCTGCGTGGCGCACTACGGTCGGCCGCCGCGCGTGGCGGAGTTCGAGTTCTGGCGCGAGCGCGAACTGGAACTCCGCCCGCGCCCGTGGCGACCTGCACGCACACCTGCCCAGTGCCGGCCCGTACCGCAAGCGGTGGAAGACCTGGGATCAGGCCCTGCTGCCCTGGGGTACGCGCCGGAGTGGATCGCGCAGCGCTTCGAGGACCGCGACTCGGTCGCCTGACGAGAACTTCGCGGCGAAGAGCCGGTCTTCGCACATTCGCGATGAAACGTGCTGGGGGTAGGCCAAGGCCGCCAAGCGCACAGCAGCGCCTCGATCTGCATCGCGCTGTACAGCCGCGGTGAACAGAACTTCGAGGCACTGGCAGGCTGCTGTTGCGCGGCTGGGGCACGACGACCTCGTCGAACAAGGTGGCGATGGCGGTCATCCGGCTGGCCCGGGCGTCTTATCGCCTTCGCCGAGAGCGGTGATGAGCGCGAGCCCTCGCGCTGCTGCGACACCGCTGGGGAGCACTCGCCGCGGCCCTCGCACAGGCCGTTGGCCAGCATCGTGCCGGGGTGCGGCTTGCCGGACGTGATCAGGCCCGACACCTCGTCGCGGCAGTACTTCATTGCCAGCGAGGCTCCAGGCCACCCTATTAGGAGTGGCCGATCACGCGACCCGGCGGTCGCTGCGGCGCGTCATCTCGCGCACAGCGTGGGCCATGTACTCGCTCTTGCGCTCGATGTCGATGCTCGAGCGCTTCTCCAGGCGCACCGTGCACACGGTGCGATCCTGTAGCGCAGCGCGGGCTCGAAGATTGCCCAGTTCTTCCGGGATGCTACCCGTGGTGTGTACCACGCTCAGCCCGCGACGGCCCGGTACGCGTCGGCCAGGCGGCGTACGCCCTCGTCGATGCGCTGCTCTGTCACGCCGGAGTAGGCCAGGCGCAGGGTGTTTTCCCCGCCCTCGAGCAGGAAGTCGGTGCCGCGCACGAACGTGACGTCGCGGTCGTGGGCGGCGTGGAACATGGCGTCGACGTCGGTGCCCTCGGGCAGCTCGACCCACATGAAGTAGCCGCCGTCGGGCGCGATGAAGCGGGCCTGCGGCAGGTGTTCGGTCAGCGCGCCGGCCAGGACGTCCACCCGCCGCTCGAGCGCGTCCTTGACGGTGGCGATCGAGCGGTCGATCGCGCCGCTGACGCAGAACTCGTAGACGATCCCCTGGGCCACCATGTTGGGCGAGATGTAGGTGTTGGTGGCCAGGAGCTGGATCTGCT
>JBBSMR010000138.1:0-4526 GCA_038233095.1 Euzebyales bacterium | reverse complement strand
GGCGAGCACGTTCACTGGCCGGTCGACCGACTCGACGATGGAGCGGATGTCCTCGATGCGCGTGAGACGCGGTGCGTAGAGCACGTCCGCGCCGGCCTGCTGATAGGCCTGCAGTCGCGCGATCGTGTCGGTGAGGTCCTCTCGCCCGACGACGAAGTTCTCCGCGCGGCCGGTGAGCACCAATCGTCCGCCCGCCGCCTCCGCCGCGGCCGCGATGCGTTCGGCTGCGTGCTCGAGCGCATAGAGCGGCTCGTCGTCCCTCCCGGTCGAGTCCTCGATCGAGCAGCCGGCCAACCCCGCGTCGACGGCGCCCCGCACGGTCGCCGCGACGCCCTGGGCATCGTCGGCGAACCCGTTTTCGAGATCAGCGGACACCGGCAGCGGGGTAGCCGCCACGATCGCGGCCGAGTGGCCGAGGGCCTCCTCCCGCGTGACCGAGTTGTCGACCCGGCCCAGCGTGGCGGCGAATCCGCTGCTGGTGGTGGCCAGCGCCTCGAAGCCAAGGGAGGCCAGCAGCTTCGCCGACCCGGCGTCCCACGGGTTGGGGATCAGCAGCGGATCTCCGGGGCGATGCAGGTCCAGGAAACGCTTCGCGAGCTCGTTCATGGGGTTAGTCTCGCCCACCGGCCAGCCCAGCGGCGACGCCAGTCGCGATCGCGTTGTTGCCCACCCGTCGGACCGGTCCGGCGCTCTGTCCGCCACCGGGACGCTCAACAGGACGGCAAAGCCGCGCGCCGGCCGCTTCATCACCTAGCCAAGACAGAGTGCCGTCCTCGCGCGAAGCGGGAGCAAGGGGGCAGCCCAGAGGTGTGCTCGCTCGTTCTCAACCGGACCGGAAGCCCGTCGGCCAGGGAGCCGGGACAGCCTGAGGGACCCCGTCTGGCCGAGCACTCGAATCGCCGGTCGAGTAACGGCAGTCCGGAGGGCAGCCCGCGTCGCCGATACCTGCCGCAAGGTGGCGATAGACATATATTGACCTGGCAGAAGCGCCGCGCAAAGGAGTTCGGTTCCCCTGGACGAGGTCTTCATCATCATGCAGATCGGCAACGAAGAGCTCGATCGCCTCTGCGACGAGGCGATGGTTGCCGCGATCGAAGACGCCGGGTTCACCGCCAGGCGGGTGGATCGCCACAACACGGGCGACCTGCTCAAGAGCGAGATCGTTCAGTTCATCGAGCGCTCGCGCCTGATAGTCGCCGACCTCACCAACGAGCGGCCGAACTGTTACCTCGAGGTCGGCTACGCCATGGGCCTCGGCAAGAAGGCGAACCTGATCCTCACGGCTCGTGAAGACCATCACCACGGCAGCCCCAACTACAGCCGTGAGGGACCGAAGATCCACTTCGATCTCGAGGGCTACGACATCCTTTTCTGGGATCCGGACGACCTTCCCTCCTTCCGCCCGGCGCTGGCGGAGCGCTTGCAGCGACGGGCGCGCATCGTGCGCGATACCGTGCAGACCGCCGACTATCTGCTTCCGGAGGCGGGCGACGACTGGTCCGAGCCGCTACGGGAGCGCGCCGTCCGTGGGCTAGAGGAGCTGGAGCTCACCGGATACCAGGAGGTGACCGCGACGGTGACCCCGCGACTGGATGCTCCTCCGCGCGATCTCTTTAACGCCATGCGCGACTCATCGGTGCACACCTTCGGCTGGCCGATCGGCGTGGTGCTCGACGGACGTGACGAGTACAGACCCCGACCTACTGCTGACGGGATTGAAGCCGAAATCCCAATGCCAAGCCAGCCAGGACTCGACCGAACCTCATACGACTTCTGGAAGCTGTTTCGCGATGGTCGCTTCTACACCCTCCTCAGCTTGTTCGAGGACAGCCGCGCTGAGAGAGCGATCTTCTGGGACACACGATCGGTGCGCGTGACCGAGGCGCTGTTGCTCCTCAACCGTCTTTACCGCAGGCTTGGAGGCAGCGACACCGACCGCGTCTGGGTGCGCCTGCGACACAGCGGCTTGGGCGGACGGGAGATGCGGGCGGCAAACACTCTGCGCATGACGCACCCGGGACGTACCAGCGTGGAGGACGTGATCGAGACGACCCTCGAGGTGTCGCTCAACGACCTTGAGACCCAGCTCGTCGACTGTGTAAAGACCCTGGTCACGCCACTATTTGAAGTCTTCGACTACTTCGAGCTAGCGGATTCGATTCTGGCTGAGGTTGTTGAGGCGTTCACCAGCGGCGAGATGCGCTGAACGGAAGGCGGCATTCAGGTCGGACGGCTCCCTTGCATGAAACAGGAGAAGCGCTGCGTGCTCCGCTGACGCGACGGTGGGCCGCCGCGGGCCAGTGCGGCGGGCGTGGACAGTCGCTACGATCTCGGCATTGTTCGATGCCTTTGCGGGTAGGCCGAGGCGGTGCTGAGTTTTGCTGTTACCCGATCATCGGGGCCGCTGCTGCTTCATGTACGATCCGGGCTAGACGGATCGGGTAGGCCAGTTGCTCGATGGTGTCGCTGACGCAGATCGCGCTCTTCCTGCCGGCTGCGGCGCTCGTCGCCCTCTCGCCGGGCGCCAACAACCTCTTGGCGATGCAGCACGGGATGCGCCACGGCGTTACCGAAGCGGTCATCGCGCTGACGGGGCGGCTGCTGGCCTTCGCCGTGATGCTCGCGCTCGCCGTCGCCGGGCTGGCGGCTGTCCTCACCCGCTCTCAAGCCCTGTTCGAGCTCGTCAAGTGGGCGGGCGTCGCCTACCTCGCCTACCTCGGCATCCGCAGCCTCACGACCCGTGCGCCCGGCGAGGACCACGAGCAAGGAGCACCTGTCACCATCGGTCGCCTGCTGCGCGCGCGGCGGGAGTTCCTCACCGTGGCGGCCAACCCGAAGGCGCTGCTCCTCTTCACCGCCTTCCTGCCGCAGTTCGTCGACCCGACCCGATCGATCGCCGGCCAGCTGCTCGTCCTCGGGCCCGTCTACATCGCCTTCGAGCTGGTGGCCGCCACCGGCTGGGCCGCTGCGGGGCACCGCTTGAAGGTCGCCGACCTGAGCGACCGCGCACGGCGCCGCGCCAACCACGCCGTGGGCGGGACCTTCGTCGGCATGGCCGGTCTGCTCGCCACCACGAAGCACTAAGGAGATCGTGACGTCATGCACGCCGGCTACCTTGGTCCTCGCAACGGTGACTGAACCCACCCCGACCGATGACCACCTGATTGTCCCGGAGCTCGCCCGCTTCGAGGCCGACTGGCGCTTCTCCCACGTCGTTCGCACGCGGGGCCTGCTACTGCTCTCCGGCGTCACGGGCACGGACGAGCACGGCCACGTCTCCGGCGACCCGACGACGCAGTTCGAGCAGGCGTTCGAGCACCTGCGCCTCCACCTGGCCACCGCCGGTGCGGCGTTCCGCGAGGTCGCCGAGATGACGACCTACCACGTCGACCTCCGCCGGCACCTCGACTCCTTCACCGCCGTCAAGGATCGCCACATCCTGCAGCCCTACCCCGCGTGGTCGGCGATCGGCGTCTCCGAGCTCATCACCCCCGGCGCGCTCCTCGAGATCCGCGCCGTCGCGCTCGACCCGCAGCGACGACCGCCGGGAGCCCCGCCGATTGACGACCACGGGAGCATCGCGCCGCCGGCCACGGCGGATGGCCCGTCTACGGTGCGCCGATGGGTCGGGTGATCGTTCAGCAGTGGGTGTCGGTCGACGGGGCTCGTTGCCGGGCCGGGCAAGCTGGTGGCCGCCACCGGCTGGGCCGCTGCGGGGCACCGCTTGAAGGTCGCCGACCTGAGCGGCCGCGCACGGCGCCGGCCAACCACGTCGTCGGAGGGTCTTCGTGGGCATGGCCGGTCTGCTCGCCACCAGAAGGACAACCCGCCGAGGCGATCCGCATCACCGTTGCGGTCGCCGTCGCCCGCGACTGTCGTGCTTTGTCTGGGAGATCGCCCGCCTATCCGACTACTAATAAGCCAGCACCCAGCTCATCCTGTCGCGGGGTGGGAGTGGCGGCCGGCGCGCGCCACATGGGATCCGCGATTGGCCTGTGAGACACCCGGCCCCGACCGGCGGGCTCGCTCGATCTCAGCCTGAATCCACCGATCGGTTGGTGGGGTAGGCGGATTTCGGGTTTCGCGGCGGATGCGGCGGCGTGTGGCGGCGATTGAGACGGTTTGACTGGCGTGCGAGCCGCGTTTGATGGTGTTTTTGGTCGTTGGAGGGCGGCGTGCGCGGGCAGCGGTGATCGCGCCGGGGGTGGCGGGACTGCGGTTCTTGTTCTTCGAGGGCCGTGGGGGCCGCGTCAGGCGGGCGCGGACAGCGCGCGCAGGCGTTTGAGGGCGGCGGCGAAGTCGTTTTGCCAGGGCCAGCGGGCGGGGAGGTGCAGCGTCCACTTGCGGGCGCTGCGGGTGAGGCGGCCGGGCATCCTGAGAAGTCGGCGGCGCATCGTTCTGGCGACGCGGACGACGGTGTCTGGGAGTCCGAGCAGGTTGGTCCAGCGCAGCATGTTGTGCGCGATGCAGGCCAGGACCGTCCAGGCGGCGTTGGCGTCGTAGTCGCCGGAGGGGAAGTGGGTGAG
>JBBSMR010000137.1:0-4573 GCA_038233095.1 Euzebyales bacterium | reverse complement strand
CCGCCCTGACGGTCGAGGATGCGGTCGACGAGCTCGGTCTTGCGCAGGCGGCGAAAGCCGTCGAGCCCCAGCTCGGCAGCGATGGCGTGCAGGTCGGCGAGGGGGCTGGACTCGAGCGCGGAGCGCGAGAGGACGGGCATGATGAGGACCTCCGTGGGTCGTCGGTGGGCACCCGGCCGCGTTGGACAGCGGCCGGCGACTGGCTGTGCACGCTAGCGCAGGCTGCGGCGGGACCAGGGTGCACCGGCCGCCGGCCCGACGGGCGCCGCAGAGAGTCAGCAGGTGGAGTCTCGTGGCCGCGGCACCTTGAGCCCGAAGAGCGGCCTCGTCTTCAGGCCCACGTAGGTCCCGAAGAGCGCGGTCAGGCCCCAGAGCCAGCCGTGAAGGCTGAACGAGGCGATCCCGGAGAAGTAGGCGCCGATGTTGCAGCCGTAGGCGAGTCGCGCCCCGTAGCCCATGAGCAGGCCGCCGACGAGCGCGCCGGCCGCCACCCGCCACGGGATGTGCTTGTGAAGCGCGAACGACCCTCCGATGCCCGCGGCGACCAGTGCGCCAAGGACGATGCTGAAGTTCATCACGCTCGTCGCGTCGGCGAGCAGGGACGCATCGAGGGAGGCAGCCCGGTCACCCGACCAGTAGGTCCACGAGCCCGCGTCGACGCCGACCCCCTGCGCGACCTTCGAGCCCCACAATGCGAACCCGGAGGTGATCCCCCACGGCGAGCCCTTGACCAGCAAGGTCGCGGCGTTGAGAGCAGCCAGGGCGAGCGCGCCGACCCACAGCGGCCAGGTGCCGCGCAGGACGCGGGCGAGGCCCCCCGCGCTCGGGGGCTGCTCGGCCGGCGGCGGCCTACGGCGCCGGGCGATGAGCACGGTCGCCGCGGCGATCGCGGCCAGGACCCCCAGCGTGATCGCCAGCGCCCAGCCGTAGCCGAGGCTCGTGGCCATGGACACCGCGGGACCGCTGGGCATGGTCTCGGTCCAGAAGCCCCAGTTCCAGGCGCCGAGCACCGAGCCGCCCACGAAGGCGATGAAGGTCAGCACGATCGCCGACTGGCCGCCGCCGATCGTGTAGAGGGTCCCCGAGGCACACGCGCCCCCGAGCTGCATGCCGATGCCGAAGAGGAACGCACCGACCACCACGCTCACCCCGAGCGGACTCACGTTGGCCTCCGGTGCCTGGCCGAAGAGCCCGACGCCGGCGGCGAGGATGGGCGCGAAGAGCAGGCTCGCCACGGCGAGCATCAGCGCGTGGGCGCGAAGGCCCTCGCCCTGACCGACGGCCACGAGCCGTCGCCATTGCCGAGGTGAAGCCGAAGCGGGCGTGGTAGAGGGCGACGCCGAACAAGAGCCCGAGCGCCAGCAGGACACCCATGCGCACGTCCTGGGTCGCGAAGATCGCGTACGCGAGGGCGACGATCAGGGCCAGTCCCACGGCGGCCACGCCGAGCTGCACTGCCGGAGCCTGGCGAGACCCTGCCGGGGCCCACCCGGGGCCGTCGACCGCGACTGATGAGTCGGGCCGCGCTGGTGCCCGCGAGGGGATGCTTGCCATTGCTCCTACCTCCTGTGCTGGACGACGCGCGAGACGCTAGCAGCAAAGGCCCGAAAGCCGATCGAGTTTAGGCTGTTACTCGTGGGGCGGCAGCCGGAGCTCCAGCTCAGGCCGGTGTCGCGGAACGCCGGCGTACCTCGCCGCCGGTCGGCGCCACCCAGTCCTCGAGCGTCCAGGCCATCTCCCAGAAGCGCACCTCGTGGTGGCAGCTCGCCCCGAAGGCGTCCGCCATACGCCGGCGCTCGGCGCTGCCGGCATCCGCGGCGAGCGCGTCGAAGCGCTCGCGGAAGTCACGCAGGATCCCGCGGCACGCCTCGGAGCCGTAGAACGCCCACCAGTCGCGGAACGGGTGGTCCTCGGCCGGGGGCGTTTCGCTCATCATCCTGGCCCCGGCCCAGATGTAGGTCCACGGGCAGGGCAGGAGCGCGCCGAGCATGACGCCGAGCGTGTCCCGCGCGGACTCCATCATGTGGTTGACGTAGGCCTGCGCGGCGGGGGCCAGCCGGTCGACCTGAGCCTCCTCGTAGGAGACGTCGGCGGCGCGACACAGCGCATGGTGGGGATGCGTCTCGTCCTCGAGCAGGAACGTAACGTTGTCGTGGAAGAAGCGCATCCACTCGCGGTCGGGCGAGCGCGAGAGGCCGAGCCCGTAGCAGCGTATGAACGCGCTCAGGTACTGGTGGTCCTGGCCGACATAGTGGATGACGCGCTCGTGGGCCAGGGTGCCGTCGCGCAGGCCTTCGAGGAACGGGTGCTCCCAGAAGGCGGTGAAGAGGTCGTCCGAGCGGTCTCGGAGATCGGCGCTTGAGGACATCGGCTTCTCGCTCCCTTCGGTGGTCCGGCGGGAGCGCGGTGCGCCGCGGCGTGCTCCACGTTCCCTCCGCTCGTCTCAACGAGATCAGGTGCCACGGGTTCGGGCAGGTGCCTATCTCAGTCCGGTGCGGACTCCCCGCGTGGTGCGTCCCCGGGAGCGTAGCGAGTGCCTGCTCGGGACGAGATCTTGTGCGCGCCCGCATCGACGCTCCCTCGGCCGCTGCGGCCAGCGTGCCGACCAGACGCTCGCGCGGGCTGCGCCCGGTCAGCGCCCCGCACCACCTCGGCGGTCTGCGCGGGCCTCCCGGCGAAGTCGGGACCGGGGTCGACCTTGAGCTGCTCCTCGCGCACGGCGCCAAGGACCCCCTGCCAAACGGGTGATGCAGAGCACTCGCGTGGACCCGAAGGAGGCCGCGACGCGCTTGGTCCGCCATGCGAAGGGTGCACCTGCAACAATGCAACACGCAGCTGCCGGAAATGGCATCGACATGTTCCTCCGAGATGGTGCTATCCCCGGCTATCAATCTGCTATCCGGGGATAGCAGCACCCCGAAGCAGGTGTTGATCTGACGCGGCGAGCGCAGACGCGTCCAACGTGTCCTGACCCCACAGCTGTCCCGACCTCCCCCGGTGGCCGGCGTGTAGGGTCGGATTATCGCGAGCCTGGGGCAGTTCACGGAGTCGAGGAACCGAACGCTGTTTGGCAGGATCGCACGGCACCCGGTCGGGCTCGGGCGCAACCCGCGCGAGGACCGACTGACCGAGGTCTGTGCTGCCGTCCTGGAGAGCGACCCCTGCGAGAGCCTCGCTCGACATGTCGCGCTCGCATGGGCTGTGCGAGGCTCGAAACCGTCATCCCTTCGACGATGAGCGGACGCGCTTGGCTGCACTTTACGATCTGCTGTCCGACGACCTGCCGCCCTGGACCTGCCGGATCGACACGCAGCGGTGGCTTCGCAGCGCCGGAGGCGAACGGCGATGCGCGGACCTCGAGCTTACCTTCGAGCGCCCGGGCCTTGGCGGCCATCGGCTGCACCTGCGGGTCGAGGTCAAGCACGGCTCCAAGCCACACTCCGGCCAGCTCCAAGCCTACATCGACGAGCAGCAATCGAGCAGAAACGCCGCCGTGCTGCTCCTCGCCCCGCGCCAGGACTACCCCTTCGAGCCAGGGCAGGTCCCCGAAGAGGTCGCCCAGCTTCGCTGGCAGGACACTGCCCGTGTCATCGGTGAGTGGAGACCCGATGATCCCGTCGGCCGGTTCCTGATATCAGAGCTGACCGCCTTCCTACACGAGGAGGATCTCGTGGACCCCGAAGACCTCAAGCACGACCACTTGGTCGCCCTCGAAGTGCATCAAGAGGCGCTGAACGCTCTCGAACGGGTGTGCGAGCTCGCGGCGACCCGTGTCGACTCGCAATGGAACAAGGGTGACGGGCCGGGCAGTACGGACGCCCTGTTG
Source organism: Euzebyales bacterium (assembly GCA_038233095.1). Lineage (GTDB taxonomy): Bacteria > Actinomycetota > Nitriliruptoria > Euzebyales > Egibacteraceae > JBBSMR01. The sequence goes on along the minus strand of JBBSMR010000137.1, from coordinate 747 downwards.
TCAAGGAGCGCTGGTGGACATACCCGCCGTACCCCAGGGAGCCGGCGGCCCAGGGCGTCGACCTCGGTGATGCCTGGGAACTTGCATGGTCGGTGCACTTCGACGGGCGCTACCTCTTCAAGGACCGCTCAGCGAGCCCATGCTTCAACGTCGGGGTGACCGCCGGCACGCCGGGCAGCATCGAAGATCTCGGATCCGATCGCCAGCGTCGGCTCGAAGAAGCCGGCTTCGAGCTTCTTCCACGGGGTTCGACGAAACACGCCACGAACGAGTACATCTGGCGAGTCGCTGACCTTGGCGAACTACTGAGCGCCGGACCGCTGGATCAGCAGGCGAAACCCCTCGCCGAGTGGGTCGTGGAGGCTTTCAGCGACTTGACCAGGGCGCTACAGCCAGGCGGGTAGCCACCGACCCCTCACCCCCGCCGCTCGTGGCGCAGCTCGCGCGCGAGCAGTAGCTCGTCGGGCACCGCGCGCTCGCCGCGCAGCACTCCGCGCACGACCAGGAAGTCGGCCACCTCGCGCACGTCGTGGACGCGCAGCATGTGTGCGCCGGCGTCGACGCCCTCGGCGACCGCGGCGAGCGTTCCCGCCAAGCGCTCATGCGGGCTGCGTCCGGTCAGCGCCCCGCTGAAGTCCTTGCGCGAGGCGGCCAGCAGGATCGGGCGGCCCAGTGCATGCAGCTCGCCCAGGCGGCGCAGCACCTCGGCGGTCTGGGCGGGGGTCTTGGCGAAGTCCGGCCCCGGAT
>JBBSMR010000136.1:0-4582 GCA_038233095.1 Euzebyales bacterium | reverse complement strand
GTGCCGCTGGGAAGGCCGTCGCCTGCTTGCTCCCCTTCGAGGTCGCCGGGTAGGCTCCGCGCTCGCGGCACGGTCCGCATCCGCCTACGGAGAGCGAGAAGATGCCTCAGGCAGTCACCGCGAGCGTCGTCTGGCCCCTCGCGGACGTGCCCCCCGCGTCATCTTCGGGCTCCTCGCTGCGCTGCCTTTGTCCCGAGGGCCCATGAACCTGGTTGGCAGTCTCGATCCGCAGGGCCCGGTGGCGGAGGCGATGGCGGGCCTGTGGTGGCTGATGCTCGCCCTGGGCATGGTTGTCTTCGTCGTCTTCGCCGTGCTGCTCGCGGTGGCCTCGTTCCGCTCGGCGTCGGACGAGGCTATCGAGGCGCGGCAGGCGCGCTCCGGGCGCTGGATCCTCGTCTGGGGCGTCGTCGCACCGGCCGTGATCATCGTCGTGGTCTTCGTCGCGACGGTCTGGGCCATGCGCGCTGTGCCGACCGAGGCCCCGTCCGACGCGCTCGTGATCGAGGTCGTCGGCCATCAGTGGTGGTACGAGGTCACCTACCCCGATCAGCAGGTCACCACGAGGAACGAGTTGCACATCCCGGTCGGGCGCCCCGTCGCGTTGCGGCTCACCTCCGCCGACGTGATCCACAGCTTCTGGGTTCCGCAACTCGGCGGGAAGCTGGACATGCTCCCCGACGGGGTGAACACCCTTGTCCTGGAGGCCGACGAGCCCGGCGAGCACGTCAGCCGCTGCGCGGAGTTCTGCGGTCTGGAGCACACCACCATGCAGCTCGCGGTCGTCGCCGAGTCGCCGCAGGAGTTCGAAGCGTGGCTGGCGGACTCCCAGGCTGCGACGGGACCGGCGCGGACGGTGGCCGACCGGCGCCGGGAGGCGGCCGGCGCACAGGGGGAGGCCAGGTGAGCAGCACTCAGGACGACGGGGGCCCGGGCGCCTCGACGCCGACGGCCAAGCGCACCGACACCCACGAGGAGCTGGACCGCCTGTGGGCGGATCCACCCGGCCTGTGGGGACGGCTGACCGGGGTCCAGAACGACATGATCGGTCTGCGGCTCATGCTGACCGGCTTCTTCTTCCTGATCCTCGGCGGCAGCCTCGACAGCTTCGCCATGCGGATCCAGCTGGCGTTCCCCGAGCAGAGCATCCTCAGCCCGCAGCTCTACAACGAGCTGTTCACGAACCACGGCTCGGTCACGATGTTCCTCGTGATCCTGCCGATCTTCGAGGGCTTCGCGATCATGGTGCTGCCGCTCATCCTCGGGACCCGGGAGATGCCCTTCCCCCGGCTCGGCGCACTCGGCTACTGGACCTTCCTGCTCGGCGGCCTGCTGTACTACTCGAGCACGTTGTTCCAACTGGTGCCCGACGTCGGCTGGTTCGCGTACACCCCGCTCAGCGGCCCGGAGTTCTCGCCGGACAAGGCGGTCGACTTCTGGATCATCGGGCTGACGGTCGCCGAGATCGGAGCGATCGCCGCCGCCATCGAGATCATCATCGGCGTGCTGAAGATGCGCGCCCCCGGCATGACGCTCAGCCGGCTGCCGCTGTTCGCCTGGGCGCTCTTGGTGATGGCGTTCATGATCTTGTTCGGCTTCACGCCGCTCATCATCGGCGACCTGTTGCTGGAGCTCGACCGGGGCTTCGGCACCGCGTTCTTCGATGTCAGCCGGGGCGGCAGCTCACTGCTCTGGCAGCACCTGTTCTGGATCTTCGGGCACCCCGAGGTGTACATCCAGTTCGTCCCGGCGACCGGCGTGGTCTCGATGATCGTGCCGGCGCTCACCCGCAACCGGATCGCAGGCTACACCTGGGTCGTCGCCTCCTTCGTCGGCATCGGCTTCCTGTCGTTCGGCCTGTGGGCGCACCACATGTTCGCCGTCGGTCTCTCGCCGTTGATCCTGAGCTTCTTCGCCGGCGCGAGCATGGCCATCGGCATCCCCGCGGGGGTGCAGATCGCCGCGTGGGTCGCCACGATCTGGACCGGCAAGCCGCAGTGGAAATCGCCGTTCCTGTTCGTCATGGGCTTTCTCGTCATCTTCGTGATCGGCGGGATCACCGGCATCATGACCGCGGCCGTGCCGTTCGACCTGCAGGCGCACGACTCCTACTTCGTGGTCGGACACCTGCACTACGTGCTGATCGGCGGCGTCGCGTTCCCGATCTTCGCCGGCGTCTACTACTGGTTCCCGAAGTTCACCGGCAAGTTGCTCGACGAGCGCCTCGGCCGGTGGAACTTCTGGCTGCTGTTCGTCGGCACCAACCTGACCTTCTTCCCGATGCATCAGGTGGGCCTGATGGGGATGCCCCGGCGCGTCTCCACCTACGAGGCCGGGCTGGGATGGGACATCTACAACCTGCTGTCCACGATCGGCGTGTTCGTCATCATTCCGGGCCTCGCCGTGTTCGTCTGGAACGTGATCCGCAGCTACCGCAAGGGCGAGGACGCGGGCTACAACCCGTGGGGCGCGGACACGCTGGAGTGGGCGGTGCCCTCGCCGCCGGCGGAGCACGGCTGGTCGGTGCTGCCGATCGTGCGCAGCCGCCATCCTCTCTGGGACCAGGAGGATCTGCACTCCGGCCCGGCCGGCCTCGAGCGCTTCGTGGAGTCGCTGGCGCAATGGCCGCTGCGCTGGCGTGCCGCCGCCATCGTGGGGACGGCCGACGGGCGACCCCAGGAGGTCTTCCGGGTCGCCGATCCGTCGATCTGGCCGTTGGTGGCCTCGTTCGGGCTCGTCATCATCTTCCTCGCCGAGCTCACGAAGCTGCGGTGGGGCGCGGCGATCGGCCTGGTCATCACCGTCATCGCAATCATCGCCTGGAACTGGCCGCAGCCGGCGCCGATGACCGAAGAGGAGGAGGCGGACTTCGAACGCGACACCGGGGTGGCGGTGAACGCCGGTGGCAGCGTGGTGGTGGCGGCGTGGGGCATGGGCCTGGTCATCCTGTTCGTCGGCGTCGCGTTCGCCGCCCTGCTGCTGGCCTACTTCTATCTGCGCCTGGAGAACCCCGTGTGGCCGCCTCCTGGCATGACCGAGCCGAGCTTGCTCGGCGGGCTCTTCGCTGCCGCCCTCATGCTTGGCAGCGGCGGAGCGATGGCCTGGGCGCTGGCTCGCTTGCGCGCCGGCGAGCGGGGCGGCTTCGTCACCGGGCTGTCCGCGACGCTGGCGCTCGTCGTCGCCGCCGTCGTCGCCCAGGTCCTCGACCTCTCAAGGATGGGCATCACCGGCTCCGCGCACGCCTACGGGTCCGTCTTCTGGACACTCGCCGGGTTCGTCTTCGTGATCAGCACCTCGGCGGTCATCATGATCGCGATCACGATCTTCTGGGCGCTGCGCGGGCTCTACACGGAGCGCCGCTACGCCCCAGTCGTCAACATCGTCCGCTTCCACGCGGCGGCGGTGACCATCTGGGTGATCGGCTTCGGCACGCTCTACCTGGGGCCCTACCTCACATGACCGGCGAGGACGACTCCCAGGAACTCCCCTCGCGAGGAGACGCGTCGACGACGGCAGCGGGCGGCACCCCTGTTCCTGTGCCCGTCTCGGTGGACCGGCGGGCCCGTGAGTCCATCATCCTGGTCCTCTCCGGACCGGTCATCTGGACGGCGCACTTCCTGCTCGTGTACGCCGTCGCCGAGGCCGGGTGCACCGGCAGCGGTGCGGGTCTGCGGCTCTTCGATCCGCCTGTCCCGTCCGTGTTCACCCTCGTGGCGACCGGCGTCGCGTCCGTCGCCTGTCTCGGATCCGCGTGGTGGGGCTACCGGCGCTGGCGCGCCGCCGCGCACGCTCCCTCGGAGGAGCAGACCGGGGCGCGCAGCGCTGAGCCGCAGGATGAGTCGGAGGAGACGAGCACGAGCAGGGCGCTCTCCTTCGTCGGTTTCCTGCTCGGTCTGCTCTCCTTCGTCACGGTGCTGTTCGTCGGGCTGCCGGCGGTGGTGCTCGGATGCTGATCCAAGTGCTCGCCCACACTGGGCAGCCACCGCTGCCGCATGACCTTTGGAGCTCTTGGAACCTCGACCCGCTGCTGCTCGTTGCGTTGGTCGTCGCGGCCGAGGCCTACCGGCGAGGGCGGGCCGGAAGCAGGAGGCGCGACGTCTGGCGCGCGCGCTGCTTCGCCGGTGCGCTGGTGGCGCTGTTCGTGGCGCTGGTCTCGCCGCTGGACGCCCTCGGCAGTGCGCTCGCCTCGGCGCACATGGTGCAGCACGTGCTGCTCGTGCTCGTCGCCGCGCCGTTGCTGGCCGTGAGCGCCCCGACCAGCGCGCTGCTGCGGGGCAGCCCGTTGCGCGTGCGCCGTGCCGCACGATGGCGGCGGCGCGGAGGTGTCGGTCCCGCCCTGCTCCGCCCGCTCGGGCACCCGGCCGCCGCGTGGCTGCTGCACGTGGCCGCGCTGTGGTTCTGGCACGCGTCGGTCCCCTACGACGCGGCGCTGCGCAGCGAGGCACTGCACGTGCTCGAGCACGCGAGCTTCCTCGTGACCGGGCTGGTGTTCTGGCGCGTGGTCATCGGCGCCCGGTTCGCCGGCCGCGTTTCGCAGGGGCTCGGTGTGCTGCTCGTCTTCGGCATGGCGATGCAGAGCGTGCTG
>JBBSMR010000135.1:0-4628 GCA_038233095.1 Euzebyales bacterium | reverse complement strand
CTCAGATGTCGTAGTACAGGTGGAACTCGTGAGGGTGGGGTCGCAGGCGGATGGCGGAGACCTCGTTCTCCATCTTGTAGTCGACCCAGGTCTCGACGAGGTCCTCGGTGAAGACCCCGCCCTCCATGAGGAACTCGTGGTCCTCCTCGAGCGCCACCAGCGCCTCTTCGAGGCTCGCCGGCACGCTCGGCAGGTTGAGCAGCTCCTCGCGGGGCAGCTCGTAGATGTCCTTGTCGACGGGGTCGGGCGGCTCGATCTTGTTCTTCACGCCGTCCAGGCCCGCCATGAGCATGGCCGAGAAGGCCAGGTAGGGGTTGCACGAGGGGTCCGGCACGCGGAACTCGACCCGCTTGGCCTTCGGTGACTGCGAGATGAGCGGGATGCGGCAGGCCGCCGAGCGGTTGCGCTGGCTGTAGACCAGGTTGACGGGCGCCTCGTAGCCGGGGACCAGGCGCCGGAACGAGTTCGTCGTCGGGTTGGTGAACGCCAGCAGCGCCGGCGCGTGGGTGAGCAGCCCACCGATGTACCAGCGCGCCATCTCCGAGAGCTGGGCGTAGCCCTGCTCGTCGAAGAAGAGCGGCTCGTCGCCGTTCCACAGCGACTGGTGGGTGTGCATCCCCGAGCCGTTGTCCCCGAAGATCGGCTTCGGCATGAACGTCGCCGTCTTGCCATACTGATTCGCCACGTTGCGGACGATGTACTTGAACAGCATGAGCTTGTCGGCTGTGCGCAGCAGGCTGTCGAAGCGCATGTCGATCTCGGCCTGACCGGCCGTGCCGACCTCGTGGTGCTGCACCTCGATCTCGATGCCCGCCTTCTCTAGTTGCAGGGTCATCTCCGAGCGCAGGTCCTGGTAGTGGTCCATGGGGGAGAGGGGGAAGTAGCCCTGCTTGTGGCGGATTTTGTAGCCGAGGTTCGGCTCCTCCTCGCGCCCGGTGTTCCACTGCCCCTCGACGGAGTCGACGTAGTAGTACGACGAGTGGGCGTTCGTGTCGAAGCGCACGTCGTCGAGGATGAAGAACTCCGCCTCGGGCCCGAAGTAGGCCGTGTCGGCGATGCCCGTGCCGGTCAGGTACTGCTCGGCCTTCTGGGCGATGTAGCGCGGGTCGCGGCTGTAGGACTCACCGGTCACCGGGTCGCGCACGAAGCAGTTGATGTTCATCGTGGTGTGCTGGCGGAACGTGTCCAAAACCGCCGTGTCCGGATCCGGGATCAGGATCATGTCGGACTCCTGGATCTCCTGGAACCCGCGAATGGACGATCCGTCGAAGCCGAGGCCCTCGGTGAAGACCTCCTCGGTGAGCTGGTGGACCGGCACCGTGAAGTGCTGCATGAGGCCGGGAAGATCGCAGAAGCGGAGATCGACGTACGCCACGTCCTCGGAGTCGAGGCGCGCGAGGACGTCGTCACTGGAGGTCGCCAAGGTGGCTTCCTTTCATGCTTGGGGCTGGGTGGGTGATGACCGCGGCGCCACGCTAGGCAGAGGCGGTATCAGGGCGATTACTCGACTGTTTCTGTCGGGTTACGGGCACGGCTCAGCTCCGAGGATGCGCCTGATTTGTCTTGCGGAGCATGGCCATCCGTCCGTGTGCCCTCCGCGCCGTTGGCACCTGCTTCGTGCATCCAGACGGTGCGCTGCGGGAAGGGGATGGTGATGCCCTCGGCGTCGAAGGCCTCCTTCAGCCGCCGCCGGATGTAGCGGTTCACCTCGAACTGGCGCTTCGGGGTCGTCTTCACCACGAGCCTGATGATGATGCCGTCCGCGGCGAAGTTCTCGACCCCCCACAGCGCGGGCTCCTCCTGGATGGCGCCGTGCCAGTCGGGATGCTGCCACGCCTCGTCGGCGACGCGCTTGATGACGGCGAAGGCGTGGTCGATGTCGGTGTCGTAGGCGACGCCGATGTCGAGCAGCGCCCGCGACCACTGCTGGCTGAAGTTGCCGATGCGGTTGATCTGGCCGTTCGGGACATGCCAGACGGTGCCGTACACGTCGCGCAGCCGCGTCGAGCGCAACGAGATCATCTCGACGGTTCCGGTCGCCTCGCCGACATCGACGATGTCGCCGATGCCGTACTGATCCTCCAAGAGCATGAAGATGCCCGAGAGGAAGTCCTTCACCAGGCTCTGAGCGCCGAAGCCGATGGCCACACCCGCGATGCCCGCGCTGGCGAGCAGCGGACCGAGGTTGAAGTTCAGCTCACCGAGAATGAGGAAGACGGCGATGGTCCAGATCGCGAAGGTCGCCACCGAACGCAGGACGCTGGCAATGGTCTCGGCCCGCATCGTCGCGCGCGCCAGGTCGGTGGGGGCGGTGTCGGCGAGCGGGGCCCGGCGGCGCATCGAGGTGAGCCGGCCGACGTGCTCGTCGCCGAGCCCGCGCACGAAGCGCTTCACGAGGCGCCGCACCACCCGCGTGGCGATCCAGGACAGCACGGAGATGAGCAGGATCCGCAGCACGGTCGAGACGCTGCGGCCGAGCAGCAGCGCCCACGCGGCGTCCGTGCGGTCGAAGACCCATTGGCAGACCAAACCGGGAGCGTCGCCGCAGGCCTCTCGCAGCGTCGTGGCCTGGGCAAACAGAGATGACAACATCATGGAGAATCTGACCCCGGAAAGGCTCGTCTAGGCTTGAAGGGCGTGGACCGGTCGGGTCCACACGCCGGCGTTCTGCGCCTGCCGACCCGCGCGGAAGCTCGACCGTACCAGGGGTCCGGCCTCCACATGGTCGAAGCCCATGGCCTGGCCCGCCTCGGCGTAGCGGGCGAACTCCTCGGGCGGGACGAAGCGCTGCAAAGCCAGGTGCTTGTGTGTCGGCTGCAGATACTGGCCGATGGTGAGGATCTGCACACCGACCGTGCGCAGATCGCGCATGGAGTCGTAGACCTCGTCCTCGGTCTCGCCCATCCCGAGGATCAGGTTCGACTTCGTGGCCGAGTAGTCCGACCAGGACGCCGCCCGCTCCAAGAGCTCCAGGCTGCGGTCGTAACGGAAGCCTGGGCGCACGTGGCGGAAGAGCCGGCGCACCGTCTCGAGGTTGTGCGCGAGCACCTCGGGGCGCGCGTCGAGGACCATGCGCAGCAGGTCCGCGTCGCCGCGGAAATCGTCGATGAGCAGCTCGACGCCGCAGCGGGGGAGCCGAGCGTGGATCTGTCGACAGGTCTCGGCGTACAGCCAGGCCGCGCCGTCGGCGAGGTCGTCGCGCGCCACGCCGGTCACGACCGCGAAGTTCAGCCCCATGGCGGCCACGGCGTCGGCCACCCGGCCGGGCTCCTCCCGGTCGTAGCTGCCCGGCTTGCCGGTCGCGATCTCGCAGAAGCCGCAGCGGCGGGTGCACTGGTCGCCACCGATGAGGAAGGTCGCTTCGCGGTCCTCCCAGCACTGATGGATGTTGGGGCAGCCGGCCTCCTCACAGACCGTGTGGAGGTCGAGTTCGCGCATCGTGCGCTTGATCTCGCGGTAGTTCGGGCCGGCCAGCGGCATGGGTTGCTTCAGCCAACCGGGCTTGCGCAGAGCGACGCTCGGGGCGCCGACGACCGTCAGCCGGGTGGCGCCTTCGGGGATGACGGCGGTCATCGATGAGCTCCTGAATGTGGCATGAGACGGCCAGTCTAGGACCGTCACGGAGCCAGGGCGGAGAACGGCGGGAGCGCGACGTTGCGCAGCACCCAGAAGGCGCCGACGGCCAGGCCGAGGGCGGTCCAGGCGGCAGGCCGGAGCCGCGTGACATCCGGCAGCGGCGGGCGCAGTCGCGTCAGGGTCCGCAGCGCCCAGAAGAGCCAGACGAGCGCGAGCGGAGGGAGCACGACGACCACGAGCGGGTTCCAGCCGAGCGCGGCCGCCACGTCCCCCCTCAGCAGGGAGGCAACGGCGCGCAGGCCACCGCACCCCGGGCACCAACGCCCGGTGACCAGGAGCCATGGGCAGGGCGGAGCGACGGTGGTCTGGCGGGGGTCGACGAGCGCGAGCAGCAGACACCCGCTCAGCGCGGCCAGGCCGGTCGCCGTCACCCACATGTGCGCCTCCGGATCGACGTATTGCTGGACGGCGTGCATCAGGGCGCGAACCCTCTGTTCCCGCTCACGCCGGCGGCGATGACCGCGATGAAGGCGATGATCCCGAGCACCGTGAGCACGGCGCCGATCCAACCGAGGATGATGCCGGCCACGGCGAGCCCACGCCCCGTCTCCCGCCCCTGGGACTCGTCGATCTGCCGGCGGCCCATGTAGCCGAAGACCAGCGCGAGCGGCCACGTCACGCCACACACGAACATGAGCACGCCCGAGATGAGCGAGGCGACCGACATCGAGTTGGTCTTCGGCGCCGCGTAGCCGTACTGGCCGTAGTCGCTGTAGCCCTGGGGGGCGTAGCTGCCCTGGCTGTAGCCGCCCTGTTGGGATCCGCCCTGCCAGCCGGCGCCCTGCTCCTGGCCCCAGCCGGGAGACTCCCCCTGGTTCCTGCGCGTCGGCTCTTCCTGTGACCAGCCGGGCGGCGGCGGTGGCGGGGCGCCGAAACCGCCGCCCGGCTCCTCGGACGACGAGCCGCTACCGGGCTCGTCCGTCGGCTCGTCGCTGCGCCAGTCGTCCGACATCGTCATTTCCTCGTTGGTCGAGACGTCTCTCCGGTCGCCG
>JBBSMR010000134.1:0-4650 GCA_038233095.1 Euzebyales bacterium | reverse complement strand
GGATGAAGGCCGACGACGTCAAGCGGTTGAAGGAGCTTGAGCGTGAGAACGCGCGCTTGAAGGCGATCGTGGCCGATCAGGCGCTGGCCTGCCAGGCGCTCAAGGAGGTCGCCAAGGGAAACTGGTGAGCCCAGCCCGCCGGCGCCAGGCGGTCGCGATGGTTCGCGACCGTCTCGGTGTCAGCGAGCGCTGGGCTTGTCGGAGCCTGGGCCAGCACCGCTCCACCCAGCGCCGCGAGCCGACGCTGGCCGCCGACGATCAGGCGTTGCGTGTGGCGCTTCGCAAGATCGCTGAGGATCGGCCGCGGTGGGGCTACCGCCGCGCGCACGACCAGCTGCTCGTGGAGGGCTGGGAGATCAACCGCAAGCGCGTGCACCGCCTGTGGCGCGAGGAGGGTCTCAAGGTCCCCGCGCGGGCCCGCAAGCGCCGTCGCCGCGGCGACGGTGCTGACGGCACGCGGCTGCGCGCGCAGGCGCCCGATGAGGTGTGGGCGCTGGACTTTCAGGCCGATCAGACCGCCGACGGGCGCGCGTTGCGCCTGGTCAACGTCGTCGACGAGTTCACCCGCGAGGCGCTGGTGATGCGCGTTGCGCGGTCGATCACGGCCGATCAGACCGTCGCCGCGCTGGAGGCGCTGGTCGCGCGCCGCGGCCGCGCGCCGGTGCATCTGCGCTGCGACAACGGCCCCGAGCTGACCAGCCACGCCCTGCGCGACTGGTGTCGCTTCTCAGCGACCAAGACGGTGTTCATCGAGCCCGGCGCGCCATGGCAGAACCCGTTCGTGGAATCCTTCCACTCCCGCGTCCGAGACGAGCTGCTCAACGTCGAGCAATTCGCCTGCCTGACCGAGGCCGAGGTCCTGATCGCCGACTGGCACGAGGACTACAACAACTTATGCCGACGTCGGCATAAGTGGTTCTATGCCGACGTTCGGGTTATGCCGAGGTGGGGTCGGGATCGCCTTGTGGGCGCGGTGATCGGCGTGTGGAGGTCGGCATAATCAGAGTGCTTCGAGGAACGCGAGGAGGGTGTCGGGCGGCCGGTATCGTCCGGGCGTAGCGCCGAGGGGCTTTGTCCTGGCGAGCGCCTGTTCTTTGAGGGCGAGGTCGGCGTGGAGGTAGATCTGGGTCGTTTCGGCTTGCTCGTGGCCGAGCCAGAGCGCGATCACTGAGGTGTCGACGCCGGCTTGGAGCAGGCGCATCGCGGCGGTGTGGCGCAGGACATGTGCGGTGATCGGTTTGCCGTGAAGAGACGGGCAGCGCGATGCGGCGGTGGCGGCGTGTTTGGCGAGGCGGTGTTCGAGCGCGTCGCGGCTGAGCGTCGTTCCGGTGCGGGTTGGGAAGAGCGGGTCGCTCGGCTGGCCTTTGCGCTCGCGCAGCCATGCTCGCAGGGTCGTCACGCTGCCGGTGGTGAGCGGCGTGATGCGTTGCTTTCGTCCTTTGCCCAGGCAGTTGACGTGGGCGCCGTGTCCGAGGTTGATGTCGGAGCATGAGAGCCCTGTCAGTTCGGAGGCGCGAAGCCCGGTTTGGGCGGCGAGCAGGATCAGGGCGTGGTCGCGACGGCCGGTCCAGGTCGTCTTGTCAGGGGCGCTGAGGAGTGCGTCGAGTTCGGGCTCGGTGAGGAAGTTCACCAGCGCTCGTTCGAAGCGTTTGGGCGGGATCGAGAGGACCCTCTGGATCGTGGAGGCGTGCTCAGGGTGTCGGAGCGCGGCGTAGCGGAACAGCGAGCGGATCGCTGCCAGACGCGCGTTGCGGGTGCGGATGCTGTTGGCGCGCTCGTGCTCGAGGTGATCGAGGAACGCGCCGATGAGCGCGCGTTGAGATCGCTGATGTCCAGCGCCGAGGGCGGCTTGGCGCTGCGCTCGGAGGCGAAGGCAAGCAGCAGGCGCATCGTGTCGCGGTAGGCGGCGATCGTGTGCTGGCTGGCGTTGCGTTGTTTGGTCAGGCGGTCGGTGAAGAACGCCTGCATCGTCGGGGCCAGGGCGCTCACGAGCGCTTCTCGGTGTGGCGCACCAGCCGGTCGGCGGCGAGCTGCATGAGCTCGGGCGCGGCCGACAGATACCAGTACGTGGCGGTTGGGTCGACGTGGCCGAGGTAGGTGGCCAGCAGCGCCAGGCGGCGGCCGACGTCCTCGTCTTGGTGGTAGGCGTCCAGCACGGTCGCGACTGCGAAGCTGTGGCGCAGGTCATGCAGCCTCGGCCGGCAGGAGGCCGAGCGGGCCTCGATCCCGGCGCGGCGTCTCAGCGTGGCGAAGGTGCGCTGAGCGTCGTTGATCGCAAGCCGAGTGCCGACGATCGTGACCAGCAGCGCCGATGTGCCCGGTGATGGTGGCGGGCGGTCTGCTCGTCGCAGGTAGCCGCGCAGCGCTGCCACGGTGCTGGGGTGCAGCGCCAGCTCGCGCGACTTGCCGAACTTCGCGCCACGCACCACCAGGCAACCGTTGCGGGCGTCGAAGTCCTCGCGGTCAAGGCCGACGGCCTCGCCGATCCGCATCCCGGTGACCACCAGCAAGCCGAGCAGCGTCCGGAAGGTCGCCACACGCAGTGGTGTGCGCAGCGTCCCGGCCGCCGCTAGGAGCGCAGCGATCTGCTGCTCGTCGTAGAGGTATGGCGTCGCGCGATGCGGCGGGCTTGGCAGCAGATCGGGCGCGGGCACCTCATGGACGGGATCGATGGCGTGCATGTGGGCCGCGAAGCCACGAGCGATCCGCAGTCGACTTGACCACCACGCGGCGCTGCCCGCTGGCAGTGTTGCCCAGGCCAGGGCGGCCTCGGTGCTCAGGTGCTGCTCGCCGCGCTCGGCGACGAAGTCTGCGAACTGCGGTAGCAGCTTCTCCTCGCGGTCAAGCTTGAAGCCCAGGGCGCGGCGCATCGCCAGGTAGTCGCCGACGGCCGGGCGCAGCGAGCTCATGCTCGTCCTCCGGGCCACGGCCGCGCGATTTCTCGCAGCGCTTCGCGGTCGGCCTTGGCGTAGATCGCCGTCGTCGACATGTGGCGATGGCGCAGCACCTGGCCGATCTCCGGCAGCGACGCGCCGGCGCGCAGCATCTGCGTGGCCGCGCTCTGGCGCAGGCGATGCGCGCCGATGGTGCCCAGGCCAGCCCGTCGGGCGGCAGCGCACACGACGCTGCTGACCCCAACGCTCGTCAGCCGACCCAACGGAGCCTTGACACGGACGAACAGCGCGCGCTCTTGCGTGCTGGCCGGATGGCGGTCATGCAGGTAGGCCGAGATCGCCTCGCCGACGTCGGCGGGCAGCGGCAGCCGATCGCAGCGGCTGCCCTTGCCGCGGACCGTGATCTCCCCAGCGCGCCAGCCGACGTCATCGAGCAAGAGCGCGGCGACCTCGCCGGCGCGTACCCCGAGTCGGACGAGCATCGTCAGGATCGCGAAGTCGCGGCGGCCGCCGGCGGTGTCGCGGTCGCATGAGGCCAGCAACGCTTGCACCTGGCCCGGGTCGAGCCCCTGCGGCAACGCTGCCAGCCGCCACGCAGCGACCGACGGCACCGCCGCGGCCAGCGGCCGGCCGATCATGCCCTCCACGTGCAGGTAGACCAGCAGCGAGCGCAGCGCCGTCGTTGTGTGCTTGGCCGCCCCGCGCGACTGCACCCGGCAGCGCGCGACGACGAACGCCGTCACGTGCGCGGCGCGGAGGTCCTGCAGATCGAGGCTCCGCCGATCGGGCGAAACCCGGCCGGCCAGGAACGGCCAGACCGCGTCGGAGTACACGCGGACGGTGACGGCGCTCAGGCCCCGCTCGACCGTCAGATACCGCCGGTAGCGCTCCAGCGCGACCTCGACCGGCCCGACGGGAATAGGCGCAACCTGCCCAGCGACGGCTCCCAGGCTGCGCAGATACGCCAGCAACGGCCGCAGCGCGCTGCCCGTCAAATGGTTCGAGTAGCCAGCCGCGCGGCGCGCGACCACGAATACCTCCACAACTGCCGCATCGAGCGCCGCGGCGTCCCTGCCCTCGGCCTCCAGCCAGCGACTCACGTGGGCCATCAAGCGCAGCTGCTGCGCCGCCGGCTGCGACGCGTACCCCCAGGCCACCAGCTCAGCGGCGAACCCGACAGCAAACGGCTCAAGCGGCCCGGCAACCCGAACCCGCGACAGATCAGTCATCACAACTCCCCTCTCGAATGCACGAGACAGGAGCTTCCACCGCCCTCAGCAGCGCCAGATTATGCCGACCTCAACGCGCCGATGATCAGGCCAAGACGACGATCCGATCCCAGGTCGGCATAACCCGAACGTCGGCATAGAACCAGCGCAGGCCTCACTCCTCGCTGGGCCGGCGCACCCCGGCCGCGTTCGCCGCCGCCTGGACCGCCGGCGCCGCAGCATGAGGTCCCCCGCGGGCGAGCGACGCGCGGACGGAAGCCCGCCGGTCGGCTCGCCCTCGGGCTCACCTCCCCAGGCGGGCTTCCGTCCGCAGCCTCACCTACTGTGACCGCCACTACACCCACCCAGCTCTCACAGCAGGTGGACCGAAGAACGGGGGCCTCCCACACTGCTCACCCGCGCCCGCGCCGTTATGCTCCGCGAGATGGCGGAGCCTTCGCAGGACAAGCTCTATGCGACCACGCTCCAGACGATCGGCGCTGTCGCGAAGCTTCCGGTTGTCCGCGTCGATCGGGAGGCCTTCCTCC
>JBBSMR010000133.1:0-4697 GCA_038233095.1 Euzebyales bacterium | reverse complement strand
CGTAGACGAACACCGCCGTGTCGGAGAGGACCCGGCTCACCTCAGATCTCCGCCCGCGGCTCGCTGACGCTCGCCCTCACCCTCCGGTCCCCGCCCGCCGGCTCGCTGACGCTCGCCCTCACTCTCAGGTCCCCGCCCGCCGGCTCGCTGACGCTCGCCCTCACCCTCAGGTCCCCGCCCGCCGGCTCGCTGACGCTCGCCCTCACCCGGACGCCGACTTTGGACCGGCATCGATCGGGCTCAGAAGCTCGTTCTTCATCAGCTCCCAGTCGTCGACGGGGAGGGGCGCAGCGTCGAGGAGCACGTCCGCCGCTTCCGCGAGCGTCATCACGGTGTCGGGGGCAGCATCCGATCGACGGCGTCGCGGATCACGCTGGCGACCGAGCCGCCGCGCCGATCGGCCTCATGCTCGAGACGCGCATACTGCTCATCTTGAACAAGGATCTGCACACGTCTGCTCTTTGACATACACATACCGTGGCATGTCGGCCGAGCTGAGGACGCGCGGCGAGACGCCTCACCAGGGGGCGTCGTCTTCGTCGGGAGGCTCCTGCATTTCCACGTACTCCGAGGACATGGGTAGAGGTCGCGTCCGTTCGTGGCGGAGTCGCCGCTCACAAGAAGCGCAACGGCCCGGATCCTGCGAGGCCACCAACTGCGTGCGGCTGTGGGCGTGCACGTCGTTGCCGCGTTCGCAAGAGCCCAGACGCGGCCCCTGCCCGGCCAGCTCGCGGACACGCGCCGCTCCGCTCACCACCGCCTGCAGAACGGTGACGGGCAGAGCGGGAACGTACCAATAGAGGTGGCGGACGAGCGTGCGCTCGTCTTCGCCTTCCACGGCCATGAGCGCCTTGATCGTTTCGGCGTGCAACGCCTTGCGCGCCAAGGCGACTCCTGCGAGGGCCTGTTCAACGCGGGTCGCCGCATCGCGGACTGGAGTTGTGAGGTCGGCAGATGTCATACGCGGCACCGTAGTGCTGTCCGTCACGCCCGCGGCAAGAACCCCGGTGCCCTGTGGACAACAGTGCCATGGATCGTCGGCTCACCGAGCTGATCCGCAGTGAGTGCACGCTGGCTGTCACCGAGCCTGTCGTCATGGAAGTGGTTGCCGGGGCATGCACCGACAGGCGGGAGACAGACGGCCTCCGGTGGACCGCCCGTCCCCCGGCGGCAGGCGGCGGCGCACCCGCCCGAGGGAGACGCAGCCGGAAGCAGGCACTCTCGCCGGGGGCCGTCTCGACGTCGATCGTGCCGCCGTGCGCTTCGACGACGCTGGCGGCGATCGCCAGCCCGAGCCCACGACGGGCGGCTGCGTCAGGCGGTGGCGAACCTGTTCAACGTCCGCGTCCACACGCCGGCGGCTACGCCTGTCCACGTGCGCGTCGCCGGGGACGGGGCCACTGCGATCATCGAGGTCGCCGACGACGGGCCCGGCATGACGGCAGAGGTTGCCGGCGGCTGCACGGCACACAGGTCCGCCACCGCGTCGGCGGCGAGGGCCGCCAGGTCGACCGGCTGTCGCTCCAACGGTCGGCCCTGATCGAGCCTCGCGAGCAGCAGCAGGTCCTCGACGAGCGCGCCCATGCGCGCGCCCTCCTGCTCGATCCGACGCATCACGTCGGGAAGCTCGTCGGGCTCGGTCAGCCCTCCAGCGCGATACAGCTCCGCGTAGCCCTGGATCGAGGTCAGCGGCGTGCGCAGCTCGTGAGAGGCGTCGGCGACGAAGCGGCGCAACCGGCGCTCGGACTCTCGACGCTCGACGAACACCGCTTGGATGCGCTCGAGCATGGTGTTGAGCGCACCTCCAAGCCGGCCAGCTTCAGTGCGCTCGTGAAGGGCGCCGCCCGCGATCGCTTCCGCGGTCACCGTCATCGCCGCGAGCGGTCGCACTCCCTGCCGCAGCACCCACCACGCCACCGCGACGAGCGTGGCGATGACCGCGCACGTCGCGATCGCCAGGACGGTGAGCATGCGCCGGTAGGTCGGGGCCAGCTCCGCGAGGTTCGCCCCGACAAGGAGGATCTCCCGAAGACCCGCCCGGGCGCAGCGCGACCAGACGCCAGCCGGCGCCTTCCGCTCCCGGGGCGGTGAAGGGGCGCGGACGCTCTCCCGGGTCGGTGGCCGCCGCCAACACCCGTGAGGCCGCGGGGGCGGGGAGCGCCTGGCTGGTGCGCAACGGCACGTCGATCCTGCCGAGCAGCTCGCCGTTGCGGTCGGCGAAGCCGACATAGAACTCGGTCAACCGGCTGTCGATGCGCTCAAGAAGGAACCCCCTGAACGTGCTTGCCAGCGCGATGTCCGCAGCCAGCAGGACCAACGCGACCGCGAGGCAGCCGAGCAGCACACGCCGCCGCAGGCTCACGTCATCACACCCGCAGGACGTAGCCGCCGCCGCGAACGGTCTGGATCAGCGGAGGGTGGAAGCGGTCGATCTTCTTGCGCAGGTAGGAGATGTAGGTCTCGACCGCCGTGGCGTTCCTGCCGGAGTCGTACTCCCACACGTGGTCCAGGATCCGGGCCTTGCTGAGCACCCGGCCGGTGTTGGCGAGCAAGAAGCGCAACAGGTTGTACTCGGTGGGCGAGAGCTCGATCGTCTCGCCCGCGCGCCGGACGATGTGCGCGTCGTCGTCCATCTCCAGGTCGGCGATCCGCAGCGTCGAGGACGCCTTCCGCCTGCCGCTCCGGCGCAGCAGTACCTGGATTCTCGCGATAACCTCCTCCAGGCTGAATGGCTTGGTCACGTAGTCGTCGCCGCCGAGGGTCAAGCCTCGGACGGCCCCGTCCGTGCCGTCTCGTGCGGTGAGAAAGAGCACCGGCGCCTCGACGCCCTCGTCGCGCAGCCGCCGGCAGACCTCGAAGCCGTCGACGTCGGGGAGCATCACGTCCAGCAGGATGAGATCGGGCGCCCATGACCGGACCGTTGACAAAGCCGTGCGTCCGTCGTGGACGACGTCGACTTCGAAACCGAAGTGGCGCAACGCCGACCGCAGCAGGAACGTGATGTTCTCCTCGTCATCGACGACGAGGATGCGCGCGGGCGCAGCGGTCGTGGCGGTCATGGCCAAATGATGCCGTACGCAGCTGTGGATTTCCTGAGAACGAGCTGGGTGGCGTCTCAGGGCTTCCCTCGGCCCAACCATCAGCATTCATGCCGGTCTCTGGGGCCACTCCCAGGCTCCTGTCAGGAAGGGGGCCGATCGTTGTGGCATTGCATCAAATCCGGTGCGACCAAGAAGAGGAGTCCACATCATGCGCATCACAAAGAAGACCGCAGCGACCGGGGCGATGCTCGTCGCGCTCGCCACCGGCGCCGCCGTCCCGGTCGCGTTCGCTCAGGACGCCACAGAAGAGAGCCAGACCCAGCAGAGCGAGACCACCCGCGAGGACTATCACGCCGCGAGGCAGGCGGAATTCGCCCAGGCGCTGGCCGACGAGCTCGTATCAACGTCGACCGGGTCACGGCGGCGCTGGAGGCGGTGCAGACCGAGCTCATGTCAGAACGCGAGGCCGAGCGCCGCGCGGAGCTGCAGGAGCGTCTGGATGCCGCCGTCGAGGACGGTTCGCTGACCTAGGAGCAGGCCGACGCGCTGCTCCAGGCCCAAGAGTCCGGCGTGTTCGGTGGCTTCGACCGCTTCCGCGGTCACGGAGGTCCCGGCCTGAGCCGGAGCGCCGCGCAACGCTCCAACGCAGTGTCCGTAGGAGGGTGGTGGCCTGAAAGGCGGCCATCACCTTCCTACGAACGACTCGTAGACACGCGGACCCGCCCTTTGGCGCAGGGCGAACGACGGTGGTGAAGAATGGCGCCATCGTCAAGGAGCCAACATCGTGACCAGCACCCGCCGCTTCCACGCCGAGCTCGCATGGCTCGGAGGGGAGACCGCGACCGCCGACGTGCTCATCGAGGCCGTCGACGGCGTGATCACCACCGTCACACCGAGCGTGTCGGTACCGTCGGACGCACAGCGGCTGGCCGGCCTCACCGTGCCGGGGCTGGTCAACGCCCACTCGCATGTGTTCCACCGGGCGATCCGCGGGCACAGCCAGTCCGGCGTCGCCGACTTCTGGGCATGGCGCGACCGGATGTATGCCGTCGCCGAACGCCTCGACCCCGACACGCTGTACACCCTGGCGCGCGCCACCTACGCCGAGATGGCGCTGGCGGGCATCACCACGGTCGGGGAGTTCCACTACCTGCACCACGACCGCGACGGCTCGCCCTACGGCGATCCCAACGCGATGGGCGACGCCGTCGTGCGTGCAGCCAACGACGCGGGACTGCGGATCACGCTGCTGGACACCTGCTACCTGCAAGCCGACGTCTCCGGAACTGCGTTGGAGGGGGTGCAGCGCCGGTTCGACGACGACTCCTGGGAAGGGTGGGCCGGGCGGCTGGAGCACCTGTCGGATACGAGGATGCTGCGCGTGGGCGCGGCGGTGCACAGCGTGCGCGCCGTGCCTCGGGCGGCGATGGCGCCGGTCGCCGAGCTGG
This sequence comes from Euzebyales bacterium, assembly GCA_038233095.1. Classification (GTDB taxonomy): domain Bacteria; phylum Actinomycetota; class Nitriliruptoria; order Euzebyales; family Egibacteraceae; genus JBBSMR01. The sequence goes on along the minus strand of JBBSMR010000133.1, from coordinate 208 downwards.
CCCGGCGGTCCGGGCTGCCGCTGCACGTCCACCTCTCCGAGCAGCCAGCCGAGAACGCCGCGTGCCGGGAAGCCCACGGCCTGACGCCGACCGGGCTGCTCGACGCCGAGGGCGTGCTCGGCCCGAACCTGACCGCAGTACACGCAACACACCTGACCGACACCGACATCAAGCTGCTCGCAGGCTCGCGCACGACCATCTGCATGTG
>JBBSMR010000132.1:0-4752 GCA_038233095.1 Euzebyales bacterium | reverse complement strand
GCTTGGGTGAAAGCATCACGTTCTCCTAGGCGCGCTCGTCGGTGCCCTCGGGGGGCGTGGCGTCTTCGGGGGCGGGGTCGGTGCCGACCGGCTCCGCCGGCTGCGGCGCCACGTCGGGCCCGAGATCGGTCGGGCGGTCCTGCGGCGCCGGTTGCTCAGGGGGCACGTTGCCGTAGCCCGCAGAGGCCGGTCCGGTGGGCTGCGCGTCGGGTGTCTCCTCGCCCGTCGCCGACGGCACGGCCTCGCGGACCCGCTCGTCGGCCTGGTCGCCCATCCCCGCCGTCGGTGTGCTGCGCTCGGTCACCTGACGTTGGCCGCGGCGGCGCTGCGGCTGCTGCTGCTGGCGCGCGCGCCGCTGCTCGCGCTCGGGCAGCACCTCACCGGTGTAGATCCAGACCTTCACGCCGATGCGCCCGTAGGTGGTGCGCGCCTCGTCGAACCCGTAGCTGATGTCGGCGCGCAGCGTGTGCAGCGGCACCTGACCCTCGCGGTACCACTCGGTGCGGCTCATCTCCGAGCCTCCGAGCCGGCCCGAGCACTGCACGCGGACACCCTTGGCCCCGGCCTTCATGGCGTTCTGAGTCGCGCGGCGCATGGCGCGGCGGAAGCTGACGCGCCCGCGGAGCTGCTCGGCCACGTTGTGCGCGGTCACCTGCGCGTCGAGCTCCGGCGACTTGATCTCGGAGATGTTCAGCTTGACTTGCTTGCCACTCATCTTCTCCAGGTGGCCGCGGATCGCGTCGGCCTCGGTCCCCCGCCGCCCGATGACGATCCCGGGCCGGGCCGTGAAGACGTCGACGGTGACCCGGTCGCGGGTCCGCTCGATATCGATGCGGCTCACGCCAGAATGCCGGACGCGCTCACGGATATAGGTCCGGATACGGTCGTCCTCGGCGATATAGGCCGCGTAGTCGGCGTCGGCGAACCAGCGCGACTTGTGCTCCTTGATGATCCCGAGGCGGAAGCCGTACGGGTGAATCTTCTGGCCCACGACTACTGCTCCGTTCCGACGGTGACGGTGATATGACTGGTGCGCTTGCGAATGCGATAGGCGCGCCCCATGGCGCGAGGTTGGTAGCGCTTGAGCGTCGGACCCTCGTCCACGACGGCGGACGTGACGAACAGCTCGTCGGGGTCGAGCTCGTGGTTGTGCTCGGCGTTGGCGAGCGCGGAGTCCAGCGTCTTCAGCAACGGCCCGGCGGCGCCCTTGATCTGCAGCTGGAGAATCCGGCGCGCGTCCTCCGCCGAACGCCCACGGATGTGGCGTGCGACCTGTCGGATCTTGTTCGGCGCCACGCGGACGTAGCGGCTCTTCGCGGTGACGTTCATCTCAGCGCTTCACCCTCATCTGCTGCTTCTCGCCCGCGCCGCGCCATTTGATGGCGCGGGTCGGGGCGAACTCGCCCAGCTTGTGGCCCACCATCGACTCGGAGATGTAGACCGGCACATGCTTGCGCCCGTCGTGGACCGCCACGGTGTGGCCCACCATCTCCGGGAAGATCTCCGAACGGCGCGACCACGTGCGGATGACGCGCTTCTCGCCGCTCGCGTTGAGCGCCTCGACCTTCTTGGCCAGGTGCTCGTCGACGAACGGGCCCTTCTTCAGACTGCGCGGCATGGCGTGACCTCAACTTCACAGATGGGTGTGCTCGGCATCGGCTTTACCGCCTGCGCTTGCCGCGCCGGCGGACGATCTGGGCGTCGGACGCCTTGTTCTTCTTGCGGGTGCGCCCTTCGGGCTTGCCCTTCGGGTTCGTCGGATGGCGGCCTCCCGACGTGCGGCCTTCGCCGCCGCCGTGCGGGTGGTCGACCGGGTTCATGACGACACCGCGCACGGTGGGTCGCTTGCCCCGCCAACGCGAGCGGCCGGCCTTGCCGTCGTTCACGAGCTCGTGCTCCGCGTTGCCGACCGAGCCGACCGTCGCGCGACAGTCGGCGAGCACCAGGCGGATCTCTCCCGACGGCAGACGCAGCGCCGCGTTCTTGCCTTCCTTGGCCAGCAACTGTACGCGGTTGCCCGCCGAACGGCCGAGCTTGGCGCCGCCACCCGGCCGCAGTTCCACAGCGTGCACGACCGTGCCGACCGGGATGTTGCGCAACGGCAGCGCGTTGCCGGTGCGGATGTCCGCGCGTTCGCCGGACTCGAGCAGGTCCCCGACCTTGAGACCCTCGGGCGCGAGGATGTAGGCCTTCTCGCCGTCAAGGTAGTGCAGACGGGCGATGCGGGCCGACCGGTTGGGGTCGTACTCGATCTCGGCCACCTTGGCGGGCACGCCGTCCTTCTTGCGCCGGAAGTCGATCACCCGGTACGCGCGCTTGTGCCCGCCGCCCTGGTGCCGGGTGGTGATCCGGCCGTTCGCGTTGCGTCCGGCCTTCTTCGGGTTCGGCTTGGTGAGCGACTTGAGCGGCTTGTCGGTCGTGACGGTCGCGAAGTCCGAGACCGTCATCCCCCGACGCGCCGGCGTCGTCGGCTTGTACCTGCGATTCGCCATGAGTTAGATCCCACCCTCGAAGATGTCGATCTCGTCGCCTTCGGCGAGCGTCACGATCGCCCGTTTGGTGTGCTTGCGCTGCCCGTAGGTCAGGCCGAAGCGCTTGCGCTTGCCCTGCCGGTTCAACGTGTTCACGTTCGTCACGCGCACGTTGAAGATGCCCTGCACGGCCTGCTTGATCTCGGTCTTGTTCGCGCTGGGGTGCACGAGGAACGTGTAGCGGCCCTCGTCGAGCAGCGCGTAGCTCTTCTCGCTGACAACCGGCGCGAGGATGACGTCGCGTGCGTCCTTCATGCCTGGGCCTTTCTCGCGTCGGCGCGCCGGGCGTCGCCGAGGTGAGCGAGCGCTTCCTGTTGGAAGACGACCACGTCGCTGGTGAGCACGTCGTAGGTGTTGAGCTGGTCGACCCCGAGCAGGTGCACCGAGCCCAAATTGCGGAAGCTCTTCACGAGCACCTCGTCGCGGTCGGCCAGCACGAGCAGCACCTTGCGGTGCGTGAGCTCGAGCGCGTCGAGGAACGCCACCGCGTCCTTGGTGCGCGGCGCGTCGAAGGCGAGGTCGCTGACCACGCGCACGTCGCCGCTGCGGGCGCGGTCGGAGAGCGCCGAGATGAGCGCCAGGCGCTTCATCTTCTTGTTCACGCGTTGGGTGTGGTTCTGCTCACCGGTTGGACCGTGGGCGACGCCGCCGCCGGTCCACAGCGGCGACCGGATCGAGCCGTGCCGAGCCCGGCCCGTGCCCTTCTGCCGCCACGGCTTGCGCCCGCCGCCGCGCACCTCGGCGCGCGACTTCGTCTTGGACGTGTCGGAGCGGGCGGCCGCGAGCTGCGCGGTCACCACCTGGTGCATGACCGCGACGTTGGGGTCGCGATCGAAGAGCGCGTCGTCGAGCTCGACGTTGCCGTCGGTCTCGCCCGTACGTTGATGGAGGGGGATGCTGGCCATCACTCACCGTCCTGGTTCGCCGGGGCCGGACGCTTCGTGGCGTCGCGGATCAGCAGCAGGGCGCCGTTCGGTCCTGGCACCGCGCCCTTGATGAGCAGCAGGTTGCGCTCGGTGTCGACCTGGATGACCTGGAGGCTCTGGATCGTCACGCGTTGCTGGCCCATGCGCCCGGCCATGCGCGTGCCGGGGAAGACGCGCGCGGGCGTGGCGCACGCCCCGATCGCGCCGGGTGCTCGGTGCACCTTGTGTACGCCGTGACCGGCGCCGAGACCCGCGAAGCCGTGCCGCTTCATGACCCCGGCGAAGCCCTTGCCCTTCGTCCGGCCGCTCACGTCGACGTAGTGACCGGGGATGAACTGGTCGACGGTGATCATCTCACCGGGCTGGTGCTCGCCGGCGAGCTCGACCTCCATGAGGTGGCGGGTGGGCTCGACGCCCGCCTTGGCGAAGTGGCCGGCGAGCGGCTTGTTGACGCGCTTCGGCTTGCCCCAGCCGAGTTGCACGGCCGCGTAACCGTCCTTGCCGGCCAGCCGGACCTGCGTCACCGGGCAGGGCCCGGCGCGCACGACGGTGACCGGCACGACCTCGGCGTTCTCGTCGAACACCTGCGTCATGCCGACCTTCGTCCCCAAGATCGCTTTGCTTGCCATCATGCTCTCTCTCTGGTGTGTCTGGACCTGCCCGCCGGTTCGGAAACCGATCGAGGCGGGAGGCACGGCCACTTACAACTTGATCTCAATATCCACCCCGGCGGGCAGGTCGAGCCGCATCAGGCTGTCCACCGTCTTCTGCGACGGCTCGTGGATGTCGATCAGCCGCTTGTGCGTGCGCATCTCGAAGTGCTCGCGGGAGTCCTTGTACTTGTGCGGCGAGCGGATGACGCAGTACAGATTCCGCTCGGTCGGCAGCGGCACGGGACCAGTTATGCGCGCGCCCGTGCGCTCGACCGTATCCACGATCTTGCGCGCGGAGGCGTCAATGATCTCATGATCGTAGGCCTTCAGCCTGATCCGAATCTTCTGCTCAGCTGCCATGTCCAGCTCTTCTCTCTGATATTTCACGGTGCGGTGCCCCACCCGTGCGGGCGACCTTCGTGTCTCTTCCTGCGGTGCGCCACCCGCGCGGGCGGCCTTCGTGCTGTCTGGTTGCGGTACCAGCGACGCGAGCGTGCGGCGTGTCGGCTGGACTGCTCGCAGGGGGCTAGTTGCTCGCGCCGCGTCCCCCGGACACCAGACCCGCCGACACGCCTTAAGAGCTACTCCAGGATGCTGGTCACCCTTCCCGCGCCCACGGTCCGGCCGCCCTCACGGATGGCG
>JBBSMR010000131.1:0-4816 GCA_038233095.1 Euzebyales bacterium | reverse complement strand
GGCCGCTCGCCAGGCCCTGCTCCGCACGATGGAGGAGCACGAGGCCGATGACGGTGTCCGCTTCGGGTCGGCCATGTGGCTGGTCCGAGCCAGACGACCAGGAGTGCGCTGAACCAACCGAGGATCGTCCGGGTGGATCGCACAGCACGCACCGAGACGTCGTGACACGACGCTGTCACGCGCCACTGGGCCGACCCGACTTGGGATTGCGTGAGTTCGCACGGGTTCTGTCCCAAGACAGCGTGAGCAGAGCACATGGGCGACATTGGTCTCTGGACGAATCGCCCCTGGCGCCATGCACTCTCCCTCACGAGTGCTGGCGGGGGAGAACATCTCTAGGTTGAGTGGATTCGGGCCTGTCGGTGAAGAGGAGTCTCTTGGTGAGCAGGTAGTTGATGCCTCACGAACATAATCGGCCGGCGCCCGCGGCTTCGTCACCGGCAGGGCCGCAAGACCGACGCCACCAACGCCCACTCCGTGGCTTTGGTCGGCGCCCGGATGACCGGGCTGCGACCGGTGGTCAACGACCAGCGGGCGTTGATTCACACCTGGTCGGAGAGGAGCGCGACCAGGTCCCACACCATCCGTTCCGGTCACCTGCTCTGGCAGCAGTCTCGAATGGCGCAGCGACGGGCGTTGACGTCAGAGCGGCTCGTGTCCCGCCCTATGTACCCGGCTCAGCGTCCCGCTTGGTGGCCACGTAGTAGCTGTTGAACGGGTCCGTCTCGATGTCGTGCACCTGGACGTTCGAGAGTCCCGCTTCCCCGAGCATGCGCCGAGCGGTCTGCCGGCCCCACACCGTGCCGAGCCCGACGCCGCCCTCGGCGAGCGACACGGTCATGCAGTGCATCAGCGAGCAGGTGTAGAGAAAGGTCGCCCAGGGAAGCTCGGTGTTCTCGTGGACGTGGCTCGACGCGTTGATGTCGACCATCAGGAACGTGCCGCCCGGCTTGAGCGCAGTGGCGATGTTGGTCAGCACCTGCGCCGGAAAGGCCTGGTCGTGGATCGCGTCGAAGGCCGTGACGACGTCGTACTCCTCGGCTGCGTCGAGCAGTGCGACGTCGCGCACCACGAACGACGCGTTTGACAACCCCCACTCGCTCGCTTCGCGACGTGCCTCGTCGATGGCCTCATCTGCGATGTCGTAGCCGACGAACCGACTCTGGGGGAACGCGCGCGCGAGAAGGTTGATGGTGTGCCCCGAGCCGCAGCCCACGTCGGCGAGGGCGGCGCCGGTGCGGAGCCGCTCGGCGAGCCCCGGCACGACCGGCACGACGAGGTCGAGCAGGCCGGCGTCGTGGGTGGCGCGGCTGTCCTCGGCCATGAGCCGGTGGAAGGTCGGGAACTGGTCGTAGCTGACACCCCCACCTTCGGTGAAGCAGCGCACGACCTGCTGTTCGACTCCGGCCAGCAGCGGGAAGAGCTGCATCATCCTTGCGAGGTTGCCAGGCCCGGCGGCGCTCGTGAGAGAGGCGGCGTGCTCGGCGGGGAGCCAGTACGTCGTGGCGTCCGGGTCGTGCTCGACGACGCGTGCGACGGTCATGCCGTCGAGCCATTCACGGACGTAGCGCTCCTGTAGACCGGCCGCCCCCGCGACCTGCGCGCTGGTCGACGGCGGAAGGGTCGCCAGGGTGTCGAGCAACCCGAGTTGGTGGCCGATGCTCAGCAGCAGCGCCACTGCCGAGGAGTCGAAGACGCCCAGCATCCGCTCGGCGAACTCCTCGGCGACGCCGCCCTCGACGCTCGCGTGGTCGCTCGCGTCGTCGGCCGGCAGGATGGGTCGGGTCTCCTGCGGGGTGATCATCGTGGTCCTCCCTACGTCTCTCGGCGGGCCATCCGCCGTACACGCAGGCTAGAAACCGGGCACGCATCACCGCATCGGACGCATCGTGCAGCTTCGGACCGCTCCGAACGCCGTCTGCACACTTCTATGCAGGGCCGACCAAGCCGTGCTGGTGCGCCCACGCTGACGCGGCCGTACGCGAGGTCACGCCGAGCTTGGCGTACACGTTCGCCAGGTGCCGGGCCACCGTCTTCTCGCTGAGCACGAACCGCGCCGCCACCTCCCGGTTGGACAGGCCCTCCGCGACCGCCGCGAGGATCTCCTCCTCGCGGCGGGTGAGCCCGCCCACCGGATCGGGCCGACGACCGTCCGACAGCAGCGTGTGCATCCACGCGACCCTCGGTTCCGCACCGAGTCGGCGGAACGTCTCGAGGGCGCCGTCCAACTCGTCCCCTGCAGGGCTGCCCAGCCGCCCCAGGGCCACGCCGATCTGGGCACGCGCGCACGCCGCGTCGTACTGCGCCCCCATCTCGCGGTACGCCGCGTGCGCGCTTCGCAACCAGACGAGCGCGGCCTCGTTCGCGCCGGCGCACAGAGTCGCCTGGCCGCGCGCGTGCTCGGCCCACGCGCGAAACCCCGCGCTGGGATACGTCTGTGCCGTGCGCTCAAGAGCGGCAGCGGCCTCCTCAGCCGTCCTTGCGTCGGAGCGCGTGTAGGCAATCTCGGCCTGGGCCTGCCGCAGCCGCGCCGCGCGGAACGGATCGACGGTCTCTGCGAGCGCGCGCGCCACCGACGCCGACGACTCCTCGGGCTTGCCCTCGCCCAGCAGGAGAAGGGAGTGGCCGGGCTCCGGGTCCCGCCCGAGCGCGCGGGCCATCTCGTACTCCGCGCGGGCGTCGGCCAGGTCGCCGCGTAGGCGGCGAGTTTCGGCGAGCTCGTAGTGCGCCTCGGCGACTGTCTCGACGTTCATGTCGGCGAGCTCCTCGATCGCGGCAGCGGCGTACGCGTCCGCGGCATCCCAGTCGCCCTCCAGGCGCAGCACCTGGCAGCGGTGGACGCGGCAGACGCCGAGGTACATGACTGCGGCGGTCAGGGTGCCGAGCCACCGCTCGGTCGTTTCGATCCACCGGCGCGCTCGGGGCACGTCGGCGAGCTGGTGGCAGGTCTGCATCATCTGGCAGTAGAGGGTCCCCGCCCAGTCGGGCGCGATCCGCCCCGCGAGCACCGGCAGCATGGCCTCGTCGAGCAGCTCGAGCCCCCGGCGCAGCTCACCCTGACGGATTGCGAGCGTCCCTTCGAAAGCAAGAACCAGGCTCGAAAGGGCCGGATCGCCCAGGCGGTCTGCCAGCCGGTGAAGGTCGACCAGCATCGCGACCGCGCCGTCCAGGTCGCCCGACTCAGCTAGGCCGTTGGCGTCCATCCAGAGCAAGAGACCGTGCCCGAGGCAGTCGGGGAGGCCGTCCAAGAGCCGTCGGCCGCGGCCGACCCACCCCGAGCCGACGTCAGGTTCACCGCGCAGGAACCAGAGGAACCCGCACTGGAGCGCCTGCATCGCGGCCCGCTCCGTGTCACCTGCGGCGAGGAACTTTTCACAGCACTCCTCGGCGGCGGCGAGCGACTCCGGGTTCAGTCCGAGCCACCACGCGGCGTCGGAGAACAGGACGAGGTCGTCGGCGGCCAGGCCCTCCGCAGCGCGGACAGCTCTGAGCTGTTCGTACGCCACCGACCAGTCGCGCTGGGCGTATGCCCCGCGACCCCTCTCCAAGGCCTCGCTGGCCCGAGCCCCTTGGGCCCCCGGTCCTGCCATGAGGACACGCTAGCTGTCAGTGAGAGCGAGCGATCACCCCCAGTGACGCACGACAGCACCGACATCTTCACGCCCCCTCCTCCCCGCTGCACGCCAAGCTGCGGGCGCTGACATGGGGGCGGTGAACGGAGTGGCGCGCGCTCGTATGAAGCGGCCGGTTCACTGGGCTGGCGGCCGTGCACGCTCCGTATCGCACTTTCGGCGGTGAGAACACCAGTGAGGCTCCGCCCCTGACCTGACGCACAGGGCTGACCGCCGAGTCTGTGGCTGGTCTGGGTGGGTCGGCTCGGCGCATGCTCGGGTGATGGGATCCTCTGCTGCGCATTCGGTGACGGTCGGTGAACTGCTTGATGGTCATGTCCGGCTCGATATCGAGTGTCTGGATCGGATCTACCTCAACGGCTACGTGCCGAACCTGCAGGTGGGTGGACAGGTCGCCTCGTTCATGACCGCGCACTTGAAGTACCCGATTCCCTCGCCGGCGATCATGGAGAAGATCGGCACCAAGTTTCCGTCGAGCGGTCAAGGCGTTCGCCGATGCTGAGCACATCCCGGTAGTCAAGTTCATCAAGACAGATCGCAAGCAAGAGGTGATGCGTCCTTACCTGCAGCGCCAGGCCGCCGCCGGCCGGTCCGGGGTGGCCGCGATCGGGATCGCGCAGGAGTACCAGAACGTCTTCGCCGCCAACCAGCGCGAGGACCGCGGCTACACCGGGCGCCAGGTGTTGTACTCCTTCACCAAGGCCGACCGGCGGGTGACCTGCTTCTACTTCTACCTCTGGGACGAAGACTTCGGTCCGGGGTTCATCAAGGTCTGCGCCTACTTCCCCTACCGGTCAAGGTCTGGCTCAACGGAGGTGGCGAACCCGTTGGGCAGCTCGGTGTAGGGTGGGCCCACATCTTCAGCGACCCGTACAGCGACTCCGGCTTCTTGCGGCCGTGCTCGTCGGGCTCGTAGTAGCCGGCCAGGACCTCGGTGATCGTGGCGTCCCACCGGGACCGCTTCGACGGCGCCCTCGTTGCCCACGCGTGGAACGTGCGCGGGGCGATCGTGACGCCGTGCTCGGTGAGCACGCGGCAGATCGAAGCGACCCCGAACCGGTCCCTGTGGTCGGCGATGAACTGACAGACCCCAGCAGTGGTCAGCGACGTGAGCGCGGGTCGCTCTCCCGCACAAACAAAGACGTCGCGGCCTTGAGCACCTCGATGGTCTCCTCGAGCTCGCG
>JBBSMR010000130.1:0-4999 GCA_038233095.1 Euzebyales bacterium | reverse complement strand
TGGACCACCGCGACATCACATGCCGCGAGGTGGCGATACAGCTCGGGCACGTATGCGCGGACCTCCAACCCCTCCAGGTGCGGCAGGGTCATGGGGTCGATCCGGGGACCGGTGACGACGATCATCCGCAAGGCCGGCACGCGGCGCTTCGCTGCCGGAAAGGCGTCGATCACGCGTTGCAGCAGGTGTGTCCCCACGCCTGAGCCGCCCACGGTCACGATGCACACACGCTCGTCGGGCGCGTAACCGAGCGACGCCCGCAGCGCCGCGCGGTCAGCGAAGTCGGCGGGGTCGAACCCGGCGACGTACCCCGAGAAGTCGTAATGCTCCTTCGTCCAGTCACGGATGAACGGCAGATCCGGGCCGAACGCGTCCGGCACGATGTCGGCGTCGTTGCCGACGAAGATCGCCCGGTCGCGCACCCGCGGGAAGCGCGCGATGTGCTCGATCATCTCGGCGTTGTGGTCCGCCGTCACGATCGCTTCGCGCTCACCGCCGTCGGGCATCGGCAGCCAGCCGACGAAGTCGGTGAGCCACACGTATGGCGTCTGCTTCTGCTCCGGGTTCTCGTGGAGGTAGTAGTCCAGCTCCCACGCCTCGTCACCGATCCACAGGTCGTACTGCTCGTCGCGGTTGACGTCGTGGAAGACCATGAAGTTGGCGAGCAGGATCTCATCCATTCGGCGGATCGCCTGGAAGGCGTGCAGGTCGTGCTCGGCGCTCTCGCTCTCGATGTGACCGGACTCGTTGGCGAGATATGCGCTCGCGGGATGGATGCGCTCGCCGCGCTTTTCCAGCACCGTCGTCACCGGGTGCTGCGCGAGCCAGTCGATCTCCAGGTCCGGGTGCAGCTTGCGAAGCTCGTCCGCGATGGCGATGTCGCGCTGGGCGTGGCCGAGCCCGATCGGTGACGAGACGTACAGAGCGCGCTTGCGCCGCGACCGCCCGCGCGTCCACCGCTGTTTGTGTGGCGCAGGCAGAACGGCGTCGCGCAGCAGCAGATTCACCTTGACGGGATCGCGCGCATGCGGCGCATGTCCCGACCCCTCGAGCACGACGAGCTGCCCGCCGGTGTGCTCCGAGAGCGCGGCGCCGCGGGTGACCGAGACAATCCCATCGTCCTGGCCGTGGATCACCAGCACGGGACACTGCACACGCCGCGCGAGGTCGCGCCACGCGTCTGCGCTGCGATCGGGTGCCTCGACCGTCAGCACGAGGGTCTGACCAGTCGTCTCCAGCCCCCAGCCGATGGCGTCCTCGGTGGCCTTCGTCGAATGCGGCTCGGTGAACACCCTCGACATGAAAAACTCGAGGAACGTCCGGTAGTCGTTGAGGTAGACGAACTTGTTGTCGGTCCCCCAGGCTTCGTACAGGTCCCGCTCCTCGTCCCATGCGTGAACCGTCCGCTCGGGCAGCATCTCGCCGCCGCCGGGGTATGCGGGACCGATGAACACCGCGCCCTCGACGCGGTCGGGATGCTCCGCCGCGAGGATCAACCCGCGCTGCGCCCCCCTGGAGACGCCCACGAGCGTGGCTCGATCAGTGCTGGTTGCGTCCATCACGGCCAGCGCGTCCGCCGCGTACTCCTGCTCGGCGTACGCCTCCGCCTGGTCGGGGCGGTCGGAGCGGCCGTTGCCGCGCCCGTCGAATGTCACCACGCGGCAGTGTCGCGCGAGGTACGGGATCTGCATCTTCCAGAGACGCGAGTGGACGATCGACCACGTCGGGAGCAGCAGCACGGTCCGCTCACCGGTGCCGTAGACCTCGTAAAAGATCTGCACACCGTCTCGCTCGACGTACCCCTGTTCGTCGGGGTAGCGCCCGCGTGTCTGCTCCCGGGCCGTGGCCTCGTCCATCTCAACTCCAACCGTGCATCGGAACCTAGCGTCGCACCTCGAAGACGTGGTTGAACGGCGTTTCCGCCGCGAGGCGGAAGCTGGTGAACCCGGCAGCCGTCGTGATGTCGCGAATCTTGGCGGGGCCTGCCTGCGTTCCCAGCGCCGTGCCCACGTCCTGCGACAGCGACGCCGGCGTGCACAGCAGGGTCGAGAAGCCGTAGTACGCGCGGCCGACGGGGTTGAGGTTGTCCTCGACATTGTCTCCCGCCGCCGGCTCCACGATCATCCACGTGCCGTCCTCGGCGAGGATGTCGTGCACGTGCTGGGCCGCACCCAACGGGTCGCCCATGTCGTGCAGGCAGTCGAACATCGTGACCAGGTCGAAGCCACCGCCGGGAGCGGCGGTCGCCGCGGACTCGGTGAACGTCACACGCTCGTCGACACCGGCCGCCGCCGCCCGCTGCTTCGCGGTCTGGATGGAGCCGTCGTGGTAGTCGGACCCGACGAAGGTCGAGTTCGGGAACGCCTCGGCCATGATGATCGTCGAGGCCCCGTGACCGCATCCGACGTCCGCGACAGTCCCTCCGCGCGTGAGCTTGTCGACGACGCCATCGAGCTGCGGGAGCCATTCACCCGCAAGGTTCGCCAGGTAGGTTGGCCGGAAGAACCGCTCGCATCCGGCGTGGACGTCGGCGTTGTGCTGGTGCCAGCCCATGCCGTCACCGCTGCGCGCCGCCTGCGTGACCGTCGGCGTGTCGCGGATCGTGCCGTGGGTGACCTGGAACAGGCCGACCACGAACGCCGGGCTGTTCTCGTCGGTGAGCGCGATCGCCTGCTCCGGCGGGAGCGTGTAGCGGCCGCTGTCCGGCTCGTACGTCACGTACGAGCCCGCCGCCTGCGCGTTGAGCCACTCCCGCGCATAGTGCTCATCCGTGCCGGTCCGCTCCGCCAGCTCCGGCGGCGTCGATGGACCGTGCTCTGCGAGATCGCGGTAGTACCCCAGCTCGTCGCCCATCACGACGAGTGCGGCGTTCAGCGCGGCGCCCACCTCGCCGACCGCGTCGAACACGAAGTCCATCAGCTTGTCGGGGTCTACCTGTACCGGGTCGTCAATGGCCGTCATAGCGGCTTCTCCTTTGTCGGGGATGTGACGACCGTTGCACCTGCCGACGCTGTCCGAATCCGGTACCCCCCCTAGCAATTCGGCCTACGATCGACCGATGCTGATCGGGCGCAAGACCGAGCAGGCGGCGGTGACCCGTCTCCTCGCGGGCGCGAGGGTGGGTCGCAGCGGTGTGCTCGTGCTCGCGGGCGACGCCGGCATCGGCAAGACGGCGCTGCTCGAGGATGCGGCTGCACAGGCCGAGCACATGCAGCTGCTGCGGGCAGCGGGCAGCGAGCTGGAGGGCAACGTCGCCTTTGGCGGGTTGCTCCAGCTGCTGCGGCCCGTGCTGCACCTGCTCGACAAGATCCCACCACCGCAGGCCGAGGCGCTGGGCGTCGCATTGGCGCTGCGCGAGGGGACCACCACCGATCGGTTCGCGGTCGGGGCCGCCACGCTGAGCCTGCTCAGCCGCTGTGCCGAGGACCAGCCGCTGTTGCTGCTCGTCGACGATGCGCACGCGCTGGACCGGCTATCCGCGGAGGCGATCGTCTTCGTGGCGCGCCGGCTCATGGCCGACCGCATCGCACTCGTGCTGGCGACCCGCGACGCCGGCTCGCCGGTGTTCACCGCGGCGCTTCCGCAGCTGCGTCTCGGCGGCCTCGAGCGGACGTCGGCCCAGGACCTCCTTACCCGCCACGCACAGCAGCTGGTGACGGCTGATCTCGTCACCCGCGTTCATGCCGCGACCGAGGGGAACCCGCTGGCGATCGTGGAGTTCGCCGGCGAGATCGCGCGGCTCGACCGCGTCGGACCGCACACGCCGCTGCCCGTACCACAGGGAGCCGTCCGGTCGTTCACGCGGCGCATCGCAGCGCTGTCGCCGGCTGCGCAGGCGGCGCTGCTCCTGGCTGCCGTCAGTCACGGTGACGTCGGCGTGATCGCACGCGCCGCCCAGGCCCTGGACACCGAGGCGACTTACCTTGCGGAGGCCGAGAGCGCGGGGCTGGCCACCGTCACCGCCGGCCGCCTCGCCTTCCGCCATCCGCTGGTGCGGTCCAGCGCGTACGCGGCGGCGCCTCAGGAACTGCGGCGCCGCGCGCATGCTGCCGTGGCGGACGCGTTGCCTTCCGGTGACGGCGAGCGTCGCGCCTGGCATCGTGCCGAGTCGATCATCGGGTTCGACGACGACGTGGCGGTCCTGCTGTACGGCGTGGGCAGCCGCGCGCAGGATCGCAGCGCCTACGACGTGGCCGCTACGGCGTACGAACGTGCGGCGCTGCTCACCGAGGACAACGATGAGCGCGCACGGCGATTTCTCGTTGCCGGTGAGTCGGCGTGGCTGGCCGGTCAGCTCGATCGGGCGCAGTCGCTGCTGGCAGAGTCGGCGCGGCTGACGACCGATCCGGCGCTGCTTGCGGAGGTCGACGCCGTCCGTGGCGGCATCGCGTTGCGTGCCGGTTCGCTGGAAGACGCCCGGACGCTGTTGGCCCGTGCGGCGGCCACCATCAGCGCAACAGATCCAGACACCGCGGTGGTGCTGCTGGCCGACCTCATGCTTGCGCACCTCTATCTCGCGGACACCGCAGGTGCGGTCCGTCTCGCGGCGACGGTGGAGGACGTCTTGCCGCGTACGAAGAGCACCAGCACGCGGCTCCGGGGGGAGGTGGTTGTCGGCGTGGCGCGCGTCCTCGCCGGCGAGCCCGGCATCGACCGGATCCGCACCGCCGTGAGGCGCATCAGCGACGCGCCCAAACGCGCGAAAGATCCCCGCCATCCCGACTGGGACGTGCTCGGCACGCTGTTCCTGCGGGAATCGGGCACTGGCCGCGACCTGATGGAGCAGACGGTGCAAGAGCTCCGCGAGCGCGGCGCCCTCGCCATGTTGCCCACCGCGTTGTTGTACGCCGCTCGCGACGATGCCACGACGGACCGCTGGCACGACGGCGTTGCGCGGTATGAAGAAGGTGTCGCCCTGGCGCGCGAGACGGGTGACACGACCGTACTGGTGCTGTGCCTCGCCGGGCTGTCATGGCTGCATGCCAGGATTGGCAATAGC
>JBBSMR010000129.1:0-5066 GCA_038233095.1 Euzebyales bacterium | reverse complement strand
GTAGTTGGCCTGGTTGCGCAGCACTCGTCTGCGACCCGCGACGCTGTGCTTCCCCTTGGCCATCAAGTGGAGAGGCTAGCCGGATAGCCACTGTTGGTGGCCGCTCGCTAGCGCCGGCTTGAAGGTGCTTGCACCCGCCCCGGTGCTCCAGCCGTGACTCAGCGCGCGTGGAGTCTCGGCAGGGGGATCGCCTCGCAAGAGGTGTCTCCGGCGAGCCACCGATCGATGTGGCGGACCACCCGTTGGACGACGCCCAGTGCTCGTCGACGACACGGTCTGCCTCGGGATCGATCGACTCGCTGAGTCGCTCCCCGTCCTCAGATCGAGCGGTGGCTCTACCCCCCCGCCTCGTGCAGGCACCGCGCCACCTGCACCCGGTTCGTCACCTCCAGCTTGCTGAACAGCGTCCCGACATGCGTCTTCACCGTCGCCACCCCCAGGTGCAGCCGCTCCGCGATCTCGGTGTTGGTGAGCCCCTCGCCGACCGCCTCCGCCACCGCCCGTTCGCGATCAGTCAGCCGGTCCAGCCTGGTCTGCGCCGCCCGCTGCCGCGGCTCGTCCCGCGGACGCGTGACCGACGCGATGAGCTGCGCCGTGACGCTCGGCGAGAGGATCGGCTGGCCGGCCGCGACCCGCCGTACGGCATCCACCAGGTCCGCCGGCGGCGTGTCCTTCAGCAGGAATCCCGCGGCGCCGTGGCTCAACGCCGTGAGCACCATGTCGTCGGCGTCGAACGTGGTCAGCACGATGATGCGCGTCGTCGTCCCCCTGTCGACGAGCCGGCGCGTCGCAGCGAGCCCGTCCATCCGCGGCATGCGGATGTCCATCAGCACCACGTCGGGAGCCTCGCGCAGGACCACGTCGACGCCCTCCTGACCGTCAGTCGCCTCCGCGACCACCTCGAGATCGGGAGCACCACCGAGGATCATCCGCAGCCCAGCGCGCACGAGCGGGTCGTCGTCGACGAGCACGACGCGTACGGCGGTCAGCCCGGCCACGGCAGCCTCGCCCGCACCCGGAACGACCCGTCGCTCTGCGGCCCGTGCTCGAGGCTCCCGCCGGCAAGCACGGCCCTCTCGGTGAGCCCGGCGAGCCCCACACCTGCCGACGGCAGCGCTGCGCCGCTCCGCACCGCCATCGGGTTGTCCACCTCCACCTCGAGCTCTCCCCCCGGCGCGCCGACCAGCACGACCCGCACCGGCGCGGAGGGCGCGTGCTTGCGCGCGTTGGTGAGCGCCTCCTGCGCGACCCGGAAGGCGTTGCGCGACAGGGTGGTCGGCACCAGGTCGAGCGTCCCGGCCAGCTGCGCCGTGTCGAGGGTGACCTCGGTGCCCGCTTCGCGTGAGTCGGCGAGCAGGGCCGGCAGCTCGGCCAGCGTCGGCTGCGGAGCCTCGACGTTGTGCGCGCCGTCGCCCGGACGCAGCACGCCGAGCACCTGGCGCAGCTCGGTCAGCGCGAGCTGCGCGTTGTCCTGGATCGTCGCGGCTGTCGCGGCGGTCTGCTCGCGGGTGAGGTCGTCGCGGTAGACGAGCGCGCCGGCGTGCAGGGCCACCAGCGAGATGCGGTGCGCAAGCACGTCGTGCATCTCGCGGGCGATGCGGGTGCGCTCGGCCTCGCGGACGGTGTCGGCGACCAGCGCCTGCTCACGCTCGGCGGCGAGGGCCTGCTCGTGCCGGTTCGCGGCCAGCTCACGACGTGCGCCGATGTAGAAGCCGGTCACCGCCGCTGCGCCGTAGACGAGCGGGGCACCCACCAGGCTGGCGACCACTTGCCACGGCGCCTCGTCGGGTGAGCGCGTCGGCAGGTCGAGCACGATCACGACGAGCAGACCGGTGAGGAACACACCGCCGGTCAGCAAAGCCCACGGCCTCCGGCGCCACGTCCCCATGGACGCGATGGCGACCAGCGCCGAGCCGAAGCTCGCGGTGGACACCGACAGCAGCGCGACGACCGTGCAGGCGACGGCAAGCGGGTGACGACGGCGCAGCGAGAGCAGGGCCAGCGACACGACGCCGAGCAGGAGGTCCAGAGCGACAACGGCGTACGTCGTGCCCTCCTGCGACTCCGGCAGCGGGCCGTCCAGCCGCTCGACCGCGGTGCCTACCCCCATCAGCGCACCGACGCCGATCGCGAACGCGTAGCGCCCCACCCGCGGCCACCCCGACAACGCGGGGTGCAGCGGGTCCGTCGAGACCTCGGGGGCGGCTGGCATGGCGTCAGCGTAGAGATCACGACGCCTCTCCGGCTCCACCTTCGGGCCGATCCGTCTCCACCTCCGGGTGGAGGCGGTCGAGCCCCCGGGCTGAGGTGCGGCGCCCTCCGGATCGGCACGGTAGGCCCCACACCGATCAAGGAGTTCCCATGCAGAACCGCCTCACCGGGCGCCTCGCCCGCGCCTCAGCCCGCCGGCCCTGGCTCACCCTCGGCTTGTGGGCCGCTGCCCTCGCCGTCGCCCTGCCGCTCGCCGGCCAGGCCGAGGGCGTCGTCACACCGGAGGTGCGCAACCTCATCACGACCGAGTCCGACAAGGGCAACGAGCTCGACACCCTTCTCCGCTCCGCCGGATCCGAGGCGTACGACGAGACGGTCATCCTCACCTCGCGCTCGGCCAGCTTCGGCGACCCGACGTACGACGCCGCCGTTCGCGACGTGGTCCGCGCGGTCGAGGCCGTCGACGGGGTCGAGAGCGTCACCCCGCCGACCATCGAGGCGGGCGTGGCCGAGTCGGGCCGCACCGCCCTCCTACAGGTCGAGACGTCGGCGGACATCGCTGTCGTCGAGGCGCTCGTCGAGGCGGTCGACGGCCTGGACGTCGACGGGTTCGACCTCCTCGTGTCCGGCGAGGAGTCCGGGATGCTGGCGTTCAGCGCGCTGGCGCAGGAGCAGCTGGCGCGCGGCGAGCTGATCGGTGTGGCAGTAGCCCTCGTCGTGCTCCTGCTGGTGCTGGGCGCGCTCGTCGCGGCGAGCATCCCGCTGGGTGTCGCCTTCGTGTCTGTGCTGTCGGCGTTCGCCATGGTCGCGGTCGTGGGACGCGCCTTCGAGCTGAGTGAAGTCGTCCTCTTCCTCACGTCGATGCTCGGGCTCGCGCTGAGCATCGACTACTCACTGGTGTCCGTGCAGCGCTTCCGCGAGGAGCTGGCGCGCGGCCGGACGCCGCTCGACGCGGTCACCGTCACCGGCAGCACCGCCAACCGCGCGATCCTGTTCTCCGGCGTCACGGTGATGCTCTCGCTGAGCGGCCTGCTGCTCATCCCCACAACGGAGTACGTCGGCATCGCGCTGTCGGTCATCTTCGTCGCCATCACCTCGGTCATCACGACCCTGACCCTGCTGCCCGCGGTCCTGCGGCTGCTCGGCCACCGCGTCAACAAGGGCAGCGTCCCCTTCACCGACCCCGCGAGCGAGCCGGTCCGCTGGCAGCGCGCCGCGCGCGCCGTCATCAAGCGGCCCGCCATCGCGACCGTCGCCGGCGTCCTCGTCCTGCTCATCTGCGCCGCGCCGCTCGCGTCGCTCCGCCTCACCACGCCGGGGCCGGAGTCGCTGCCGGAGGACTTCATCACCCACCGGGCGAGCGCGCTGCTCGTCGAGGAATTCGGGCGCGGGCAGTCGTCGACGACGATCGCCGTGGAGAACGCCTCGTCCGCGCAGGACGAGATCGTCGCCCTCGCCATGGCCATCGACGCGGACCCGGCCTTCACCGGCACCACCATCGACCGACGCGGCGACGTCGCGTTCCTCGACACCGGCGACCGCTACGACCCGGCCGACCCGCGCGCGGAGGAGGCGATCCAACGGCTGCGCGACGTGCACGTCCCGGCGGCGCTCGACGGAACCGCTGCCACGGCGTACGTCACCGGTGACCAGGCGACCTCGATGGACAGCATCGACCTGCTGCTGTCCCGCGCGTGGATGGTGCTCGCGTTCGTGCTCGGCACCAGCTTCCTGCTGCTGCTGGTCATGTTCCGCTCGATCGTCATCCCGCTCAAGGCGATCGCGCTGAACCTGCTCGGCGCGGGCGCGACGTTCGGGGCCATGGTGGCGGCCTACCAGTGGGGCTGGGGGTCGGCCCTGCTCGGGTTCCCCGAGGTCGAGGGCATCTCGCCGTTCATGCCGGTCATCACGTTCGCGCTGCTGTTCGGCCTGTCGATGGACTACCACGTCTTCCTGCTGAGCCGGATCAAGGAGGGCTACGACGCGACCGGCGACACCGCCGTGGCCGTCGTCCAGGGGCTCGGCCGCACCGGACGCCTCATCACGGGCGCCGCGATCATCATGGTGTCGGTCTTCTCCGGCTTCGCCGCCTCCGACATCCCGGAGATGTCGCAGTGGGGCTTCGGGCTCGGGTTCGCCGTGCTCATCGACGCGACCGTCATCCGCACGCTCCTGCTGCCGGCCGCGATGGTGTGGCTGGGCGACAGCAACTGGTACCTGCCGCGCTGGCTCGAGTGGCTGCCGCAGATCGGGACAGAGGACCAGCCTGCGGAGCTGGCGACTGCTGAGCCCGAGCCGGCGATGGTGTGAGCGCCGTGCCTACCCGCGCGGCTCCAGCACGCCTGCCTCCTCCAGCGCCTGCAGCTCGCGCGCCAGGAACGACGCCGCCTGCGCCCGCTGGGTGGGGGTGTCGGGCTCGAAGGCCACCTGGGACGTGCCCTGTGCGAGACCCTCGGTGGCAGCCCTCTCGATGTGGAGCAATCTGATGACAGAGACCCAGCAGCCTCCGTTCGACCCGCTGGGCAGCGTGGCGTGGCCGGTCAGGACCGCCCGCCTGCTGCTCCGCCGCGCCGAGCCCCGTGATGCTGAGGCCACCTGGACATTCCGGCAACTACCGGAGTTCGCCCAATGGCAGTCCGGCGCGCCGGCCACTTTCGCGACGTACGCCGCGCAGTTCGAGCAGCCCGGATCCTTGGCCAAGACCCTGGTGGTCGACCTCGACGGGACAGTCATCGGCGACCTCATGATCTCGGTTCAGGACGCGTGGGCGCAGGACGAAGTGACGGAGCAGGCGCGCGGCGTACAGGCCGACCTCGGCTGCGGTCTGCACCCTGCGCACAACGGTCATGGCTACG
>JBBSMR010000128.1:0-5380 GCA_038233095.1 Euzebyales bacterium | reverse complement strand
GGGATGGGGCCTGCTCGTGTCAATCGTGCTGCCCGGCGGCGGCCAGCTGGGGCTGTACCAGCCCCGACACCCGACCGCCTTCGACCGCTGAGCCCGGGCCGACCCGCCCAGCCGGGGTGCCCGCCGACGAGCCCAGGAGTGTGCGATGCGCTCAATCGCAGGCTGCTCGCGGGCCGGCGCCGGGGTCCACGGCCCTCCCGCAACGGGATCGGCAACGGGACGACGACGCCACCCTGGCGAGCGGAACGATCTGGGCCCCGCATGCCGTTCCGCTTGTGGTGATGCAGCAGTTGCGCCCGGCCCGACCGGGACGGCGTGCTCTGGAAGTCGCTGCTTCCGACCCCCGTCCCGTCAGGTGTCGTCGAGCCCGACCGGGAAGGCGTCGAAGTGGACGACTACGTGGGCTCGCATCTGACCGGCAGGTTCGGGTTCCTCGTCGTCGCGGCCCTGAGCCCGTTGGATGTGCTCGGCGAGGACGCGCTCGACGTCGCGGCTGAGATCCCGGAGCTCGTCGCGGGTGAGCAGCAGCGCTCTGCGGGCTGAGGTGCTGGCCTCGATCCACTCCGAAGGAGTGCTTCGAGACTCCTCGAGCCAGCGGCCCAGCTCTTCGCCGCGTTGGCGGTACACGTCAGCCAGCAGCAGCTCGGCGGCGCTGGCGGTGTCTGGGTCGGTGCGGAAGCGGTCGGGGTTGAAGGAGAAGCCGCCGGCGGTGGTGCGCCACCAGCGCTCCTTGCCCTTGCCTCGGTCGGGAGCGTCCTCGATGAGGCCGTGGCGCGCGAGCTCGCGCAGGTGGTAGCTCGTGACGCCGGTGTTCTCCTCCATCTGACGAGCAAGCTGGGTAGCCGTCGCCGGACCCTCCCGCTCCAGCCGGTCGTACACGCGCAGCCGCAAGGGATGCGCGAAGGCTTTCAGCGTGGCCGCGTCCAGAACTCGCGGGGGCGGGACCCCAGGCTTCGACTGTTCCATGAGTTGCAGCGCTTCCTATGCATAGATTAGTGTGCATAGATGTCCTCCCACGGTACGCGCATGCAGGCGACTGAGCCGCTGGGGCGCTCATTCCGCTTCCTCCTGGGTGCGACCGGTCTGTCCAACCTCGCCGATGGCATCCTGGTGGTCGGCGCACCGCTGCTCGCCGTGACCACAACCCGGTCGCCGATCTTGGTCTCTCTGGTCAGCGCGGCTGCCGCAGCACCGTGGCTGCTGATCACGTTGCTCGCCGGAGCGCTCGCCGATCGCCGCGATCGCCGCCGGATCATGGTCATCGCCAGCTGGAGCCGGGCGGTGGTGCTCACCGCCGCCGCGGTAGCGGCAGCCGCCGCTCTCCTGCCGCTGCCGGTGCTGTTGATCACCGTCCTGCTCGTTGGTGTCGGCGAGGTCTTCAGCGACACCTCAGCCCAGTCCGCGCTTCCCATGACGGTTCCCCCGCCGCTGCTGGCCGTGGCCAACAGCCGCATCACCTCGGCGCAGACGGTGACGAACGGCTTCCTCGGCGGGCCGATCGCCGGCGTCCTCGTCGCCGTGGCCGGCGCCGCGGTCCTCGCCGTCCCGGCCCTTCTCTACGCCGCGGCCGGGCTGCTGCTGCTCGGCATGCACGGCCGCTACCAGGTCGAGGTCCACACCCGCCAGAACTTGCGAGCCGACATCGCCGTCGGGCTGCGCTACCTGCGCGCCCACCGCGTCCTGCGCAGCCTGGCAGCTTTCGCCGGCACGTTGAACTTCGCCAACGGTGCCTACTTCGCCGTCCTCGTGCTCTGGGTGGTGGGCGACAGTTCCCAGGTCGGACTCACCCCCGCCGGCTACGGCCTGCTCACCGCCGCCCTGGCCGCCGGCGCGGTGCTCGGCGCACTGCTCGTCCACCGAGCCGCCAGGAAGGTCGGAGAGACGAACGCGATGCTACTCGCCGTCCTCACCAGCAGCCTTCCCCTGCTCATACCAGTCGTGGCGCCCACACCGACCGCCATCGTCCCCGCGCTCGTCGTCATCGGCGCCGGCGGCGCCGCAAGCAACGTGCTCATCGTTTCACTGCGCCAACGGCTCATCCCGGAGCCGCTCTTCGGCCGCGTCAACGCCACCTACCGCCTCATCGCGGCAGGCACCACACCGCTCGGCGCCGTCGCCGGCGGTCTGCTCACCGACTGGGCCGGCTTCCCCGCCGTCGGCTACACCGCCGCAGGACTGTGCGTCACCGCCGTGATCCTCGTCGCTCGCCCCGTCTCCAGGACCGCAATAGAGGTGGCAGACATCCGGTCCTGACCATCCCACATGACGTTCGCGTTACGGCACGTCGTAGCAGCGCTGAAACGCGCGACTCGCGGCATAGGAGCGGGCGTCCGGCCGGCCGCCCCAATGGCAGATCCGGCGCGCAGTCGACGAAGATTGCGGCGGTTCGCGGTCGGGTCCGATCAGGCGTCGACGATGACGCCGCTGGTCCCAGGGCCGGTCTGGGTCCACTCGACGATGCCATCGGGGGTCTCCACCGTCAGGCCGCGTGAAGTGCCGCTCTTAATGGAGATCGTCAGCGCCTGTCGGTAACCGATGACCTTGCGGGCGATCGCTTCCGGCGGAGGCCCGAGCACAAGCCCCGGGTGTCTAGGTCCAACCTTGTTCCGCCCTACGAAGCGGTCGGCTGCCGCCGACGCGAACACCGATGCCCACACGGTAGAGAGCGCCAGCGCTTCGGCGAGGAGCGGCGCAGGCCGGAGGTTGAGGACGGTGATCTCCCATGACCCGGCGTGGTCGTGGCGCGGTGGGAGACGCTCTAGGAACTCGATTGCTCTTGCATCGACGAGGCTGGCGCCGCTCTTGATTGCCGACAGCGGAATGCTCCCGTCGGGGTTCGGGGGTTCGGTCATGAAGCTGACCCGAAGGTCGTCGCGCGGTCGCACTGCGAAGCCGTGCTTGAGCCTGTTGTTCCCGACGTTGGCGTCGAGCCCGTCGCTGACGAGCAGCCCCATCGCGCGCCGTACCCACCGCCAGTGCATCCGGACCGCATCTCTTACGTCCGCGGGCGGTTCAGCGGGGAGGGCCCGTACGTCCGCTGCGGGCATGAAGAGGTTCGCGGGAATCTCTCCTCGCGCCTCGAAGTCGCGGAGCGCTTTCACGAGGGCGTGGCCGTCGTCACGGTTAGAGGTCAGCGACGCCCAGATGCTCGAGCCCGACGTCTCCCACCCGGTGAGGACGGCGTGCACTATGCGCACGAGCGACTCAGCGAGGTGGTGTCGGAGGGCGAAGGCGTCCAGTGCCCTCTGTAACTCGCGTTCAGCTTGCGTCGGCTCCGTCATGGACAGCATGCGCTCGTCGAGGCCGTGGCCGGTTACCTCGGAAGCGAGCGCCACGCCGTAGTCGACTGGCGCCGGCTCGCGGAGCAGGGCGTCGATCCGGGCACGCCAGTACGAGGCGGCGCTCGACTCGAACAAGGTGTCGTCCAGCCGGGCGAGCTGCTCCGGCGTCAGATCCGACGAGTCACTTGTCGGGTACACCGGCATGCCCTTCAGTCGCGGTCGGCTCTCGTCCACCCGCATCGTCCCACCCGCATGGCGCCCAGTGCGGCAGGTCACCGCAGGCGGATCCCACTCCAGTGGATGGGTCAGTGCCGCTTGGCTTCGGCTGCGTCAATCCTGCGGTGCAGGAGGCTGGCGAATCCGAGGTATTCCAGCGCCTGCTGAGGATCTCCACTCTTGAAGAGTTCGTGAGCGCCGGGGTTGCGAATCCCGATCATCGCCCCCCGAAGGACGTGCATGAACCCCTCGCGCTCGTCTTCACCGCTCCTGCCGTCATGCTCAGCCACGTCGAGAACCGAGCCGTCAGACTTGAACGCCGCGGCCATCAGGCCTGCGCCTGACTTGTCGACCCGAGCCGTCGCGCGCACTCGTACTTCTAGGGACTTGAACGCCTCGGACACTGCCGATCCGTAGTGGCCGTCCGCGAAGAGGTCGCCAGCTGCCGACTGCACCTGAGAGTGGAGATTCTCGAACGTGAGGCGACGCACCGGAGCTACCCGTGGCGGTGCGGCAAGTCCCCATTTCACGCTTATGTGCTGCATGTCGTCGGGTCCGACGTTGTTGACCTTGACCTTGGCCGCGCGGCGCCGCTCGACCCCCTCGGGGCGTCGAGGATCGGCGACCTCGACGACGTCACCCTCGAAGATGAGGGTATCCACGTCGAAGAAGCCCTGCTCAGCCTGAACGTGAGCCTCCACCTCCCCGACCTCCTCTGCATCGGTGTCGGCGTTGCGGATGATCTTCACGGTCTGGATGCCGAAGTGGGCGCCATGGCCGCGGACGAAGCTCGGACCGCTTCGAGGTCTGCCGGAGGCTGGAGGTAGGGGCATACCGACAGTGTGCACGCAGCCACCGGTAAGGGATCGGCTTGCGGACGGGTGGGATCTGCCTTCGCCCTCGTTTGAGTGCCGCTGCGACGCGCGCTGGTCGAACGACTCGGCTTGCCCCAGTCGACGTCGACGTAGCCGGCGTACGCGGTCATGGCGTTCGGCCGTGCGACTACCCGCTGCTCCTTGAGCGCCCGGACACGGCGTTCGCGGAGCTCAGCGACACTTCGGGTTCAGATGACCTTGGGGCACACTTGGCCAGGTGGAACACGCGGGGATACTGGCGCACAGCGTCGAGGGGGCGGCGCTGTGTCTGCGTGCCTTCGCCGATGAAGGCGTGCGTCAGCTGGGACCTCACCAGCATCCGGACGTGACCCTGGACTGCATCGCCATGGGCCATAGCATGGCCGCCTGGGCGGACGGCGATCACGCCAGTATCCGGACGACCCTGGCCCGCAGTGCTGCTCGACTCGCAGCGGCGGGAGCACGCTTCTTCGCCTGCCCGGACAACACCGCGCACATGGCACTGGAACAACCGGGCACCCCGCTGGAACTGCCAGGGCTGCATATCGCCACGGTCGTTGCCGAACGCGCCGCGAGCGACGGGCGCCGTCGGGTCGGGATCCTCGGCACGAAATACACCATGGACGGCTGGGTCTACCCGCGTGCGCTGGCGGCCCGAGGTATCGACTGCGAGGTCCCAGAGGCAGCTGATCGCGTCAGTGTCGATGAGATCATCTTCGGGGAGCTGGTCAACGGCGTGTTTTCCGGCACGGCCCGCTCAGAGTATGTGCGGATCATCCGACGTTTGCGGGAGAGCGGTTGTGATGCCGTCGCGCTGGTGTGTACGGAGATTCCGTTGCTGGTGACGCCGGAGGTCTCGCCGCTGCCTACGCTGGACTCCACTCGCCTGCTTGCCCGCGCCGCTCTCGAGGTCGCCATCGGGCAGCGGCCACTACCGACCTGGCGCGGCGGACCAGTCAACGACGACCGCAGCGCGTAATCGTGTCACGGCAAGCACGTCACCGACATTGGGTCGCACAAGCCGAACGG
>JBBSMR010000127.1:0-5404 GCA_038233095.1 Euzebyales bacterium | reverse complement strand
GCAGCCCGCGCTCGCCGTACGAGGTCACGGCGTTACGCAGGAACGAGCGTCCCTTCATGGGAGCTGGTAGGGCTTCAGCCAGTCGGGAGCGTGGGGAGCGCCGAAGACTTGAGAGCGAACGGTCTGCCAGACGCGGTCTCCAGCGAGGGCTCCCGCCGCGTAGCCGAGACCCCGAGTGTCGCCATGACGCAGGCTTTCCAGGTACGCGCGAGCCGCGGCGCCGCGGCGGCCCGCCAAGCGGTGACGAGACGCCACCCAGTGGGTCCACCACCGCCAACCGAACTCGACGTCATGGGCGGCCGCTGCAGCAGCGTGCTTGCTTGCGAGACGCTGGAGCTCCGGGCGGTAGCGCTCGGCGTCCGATCCACCACCGAGCATGTTGGTGTCGTGCTCCACGTAGGCCGTCAGCAGGGACGGACACGGGGCGCCGGGCGCCCTCTCCGCGATGCGAATCCACAGATCCCAATCGGCCATGGCCGAGAACTCCCGGTCGAACCCCTCCGCTCGGCGCAGAAGGTCAGCGCGCACCATGACGGCGGACGGTCCGACGATGACGCAGTGGGTCAGCAACCGCTTCCTCAAGTCCTCGGCAGGGGCCGCCGGCACCGTGCGGATAGGACGAAGCCCCGCGTCGACGACGATGGCTCCTGTCCACGTCCAGCCAGCCTGCCGTGCATGGGCAACCTCAAGCTGACGGCGCAGCTTGGACGGCGCCCACAGGTCGTCGTCGTCTAGAAAGGCTACCCACTCCCCGCGTGCGTGGTCGATCCCGTCGTTGCGGGCTGCAGCCACACCCATGGCGGAGTCGTGGCGGACCACCGAGACACGGCCGTCCCCGAGCGCCTGCACCCGCTCGGCGGTGCCGTCCGTGGAGCCGTCGTCGACGACCACCACCTCAAGATCGACCCCCTCCTGCGACAACGCGCTGCGCAACGCCCGCGAGAGCAGGGGCCAACGGTTCAGGGTGGGGATGACCACGCTGACCTGCGTCACGACATCAGCGCGTACTCGTTGCGAGCGAACGCCCTCAACTTGATTGAGCGCGTATCCGTCAGCGCCCGCGCACCGCCTCGAGACACATCGCCTCGGCCTGATTGACCCACGCCTCGCCACCGTGCCGCTCCAGGGCTCGCAGAGCATCGTGTTGGCTTTCGCCGGGCTCCTGGCGTGTCACTTCGACAAAGCCTGCGTGGTGGAGCTTCGCTGTCAGGTCCTCCTCGTCGTAGAGATGACGGTGGCCCCAGAGCCGGAAAAAGTCGTTGAGGACCTGACAGCCTCGCTCGTGACGCTTGCCGGTGATTTCATCGAGATAGCACGAGTAGTCAGCGAGCGAAACGTGCGGGTTGCGGTCCTCGTAGATGGCAACGATCTTGCGAAGGTCCGGGGTCGTCAGTCGCACCACACCGCCGGGTCGGAGGATGCGGTGCACATCCGATAGCAGGTTCATTCCGGTCGATTCCGAGAGGTGCTCTACAACGTGCTCGCCGAAGACGAACGCAAAGGCTTGGTCGGGCAGCGGCAGCCTACGAGCGAGATCGATGTAGATGTCACCTGCGATCAGGTCGGAGTTCAGCCAGCCCGGCTGGGTACAGCCGCCGCTGCCGATCTGCAGTCGCGGTGCCGACTCATCGACGATATGACGATGAACGGCCCGTCGGCGCCACAGATGTCCACGGCCCGCGAAGTGCGCCGCACCGCGCAGTTGGAGCAGAACCGTTCGCGCGAGGGGGTCTTCGGTTCGCTTCAGTCGCTCGATCAGACGGCTCACGCCTTCGCCTCCTCCAAGCCAGGACCAAACCGCATCGCACGGTGCTTCCACTGTAGGTAGTACCAGTCGAGCAGCTGGCGCAGGCTGCGCCGGCCGTACGGCTTGCGGCGGGTCACCTCCTGCCACACGTGGACGACCCTGGCCCGTGGGAGATAGCGGACCTCGAGCCCCGCGTGCCACACACGCAGACACCAGTCGAGATCCTCACCTCCGTAGGAGGAGATCCGCGGATCGTAGTCGCCGATCCGCGACGGGAGATCCGCCCGATAGACGTGGGCGGCGCCAGCCACCCAGACCACGGGCCGAGCCCGGATATGGTCTTCGTCCATCATGAGATGACGGCGGTGCGCGGCCGGCTCGGGATTCAGCCGCGCGTAGGGGCCGCGCCGCATAAACGGCAACAGCAGCGGCGGATATCGACGACACGACAACTGGAGCCGGCCGTCTGGGTACACGAGCTTCGGCGCGACCAGGCCAACGCGAGGTTCGCTTTCGAGTTCGTCGACGAGGGTGCGCAGCGCGCCCGCGCACAACATCGTGTCGGCGTCCAGCATGGCTACATATCGGCCTCGGACGAGCCGCAATGCGGTATTGCGGCCAGCGACCAAGCCCTCGTTGTGCTGTTTGGCGACCACGGTATGCGCGGGAAACCGCGCTCGCACCGCCTCCGCGGTGCCGTCGCCCGAACCATCGTCGATGACGATGGCTTCATAGGAAAGGTCCGCACTGGCTTGCAGCGACTCCAGGCACCGAATGACATCGTCCCGCGCGCGCCAGGCGACGACCACGACCGACACCTGGGGCTGGTCGATTTCATTGTCAGTCATTGGCTGCGCCGGTCAAGCTCATGCTGCAACCTCAGCAGCTCGCGGCGACGCGGGCGATACGTCCGCTGAAAGTAGACAAAAGCGCGGAGCTGGCGCCAGGCCGCTTGAGAGAGCGGCTGTCGGGCGGTGAGCCTCCGGTAATCGTGCACGACGGTCGCGTCCGGGAAGTACACGATCTCTCCTCCCGCGTCCCGGATGCGAATACACCAATCCGCGTCGTCCCATCCGAGGAAGACCCGGTCGTCGAAGGGTCCCGCAGCTCGGGCCAGCGAGGTCCGGAACAGCTGGCAGGCGCCGAGGACGTAGAGCACCGGACGCGTTCTGTTGTGGGGCTCATCGGCCATGAGATGCCGGCGGACCGTAGAGCCGTTCTCGAAGCAGCGCTGCAGCGGCGGGCGCCGCAGGAGTGGGAGCAGTCTCGGCGGGAATCGCCTCGCGGAGAGCTGCAGCGTCCCGTCCGCATAGACCAACCGCGGACCAAGCAGTCCCCACGACTGGTGGGTTTCGAGCGCCTCGACCATCGAAGGCAGAGCCCCAGGCGTGAGGCTCGCATCCGAGTCCAGGAACATGGCGTAGGGAGCGCGAGCCCGGCACAAACCATGCTCGCGAGCGGCCACGCCAATGTTGCGCGGTAGCGAGATGACAACGACCTCAGGGTGGGTGGCCTTGACCCAATCGAGCGTGTCGTCCGTGGAGGCGTTGTCGACGAGGACCGTCTCCACCGCCATTCCCGCGTGGTGGACGATGGAGCCGAAGCACCTCTCGAGCTCTGGCCGGACCGACGAGGCGACAACCACGATGCTCACCCGCGGCTCAGTGGTCATGAGAGGACCGTACTCGGTCATCTGCACCCTTATACGAGCGCCGCCTTCCCAGGTCGAGAGAAGTAGTTTGTCGGGAGTGCTCGATGTGCTGACCGACCTCGTGCAGGCTGCGCCCGGGGGCGTGCACGCCGAGGCCCGCCACGTCGCGCGCACCGAGGAGCGCCTGCTCGTCCGCGACGGCCGCGTCGACCGGGTGGACACCGAGACCACGGAGGGCATCGGCGTGCGGGTGCGTGCCAACGGGGCCTGGGGCTTCGCCGCTACCGCCGATGTCTCGAAGAGCGGCGCGGAGGAGGCGTTGGCCCGCGCGATCGCGCTGGCCGAGGCGCTGCCGACCACCGCAGAAGCGCCGCGTGCGGCGCTGGGCGGGCCGGCGAGCGGCCACTGGGCCTCGCCCTGCGAGCGCGACCCCTTCGCCGTCTCCCTGGAGGACAAGCTCGATCTGCTGCTGGCCGCGGAGGCGGCGCTGCGCGGCGACGCCCGTATCGCGCGCACCGAAGCCTCCTGTCTGAGCACGCGCATGCACACCGCCTTCGCCTCCACCGACGGTGCCGCCTGCACGCAGACCGTCGTCGAGTGCGGCGGAGGCATCCAGGCCTGGGCGACGGCCGACGGCGATGTCCAGGTGCGCTCCTACCCCAGCGCCCACGGCGGCAGCATCGCCCAGGCCGGCTGGGAGCACCTCGTGAGCCTCGACCTCGCCGGCCATGCGCCGAGAGTGGCCGAGGAGTCCGTGGCCCTGCTGAGCGCGCCCCCCTGTCCCAGCCGGTCCACCACGCTGGTCCTGGGCCCCGAGCAGCTTGCGCTGCAGGTCCACGAGTCCATCGGCCATGCGCTGGAGCTGGACCGCATCCTGCTGGGCGAGGCCTCCTACGCGGGCACGAGCTGGGTCCAGCCCGCCGACCTCGATCCCGCCCGCCCCCTGCGCTACGGCTCGCAGCACCTGCACATCACCGCGGACGGGACCGCGGCCGGGGGTCTGGGCACCTACGGGTGGGACGACGAGGGCGTCGCCGCCGCGCGCACGCCGCTGATCGAGGGCGGCGTCCTGCGCGCGGCGCTGTCAGACCGCCAGTCCGCCGCGGCGGTGGGCCTGGAGCGCTCAGCGGGCTGCGCGCGCGCCGACGGCTTCGCGCGCCAGCCCATCGTGCGCATGACCAACGTCTCGATCGAGCCGGGCGAGGCGGGTTCGCTGGAGGACCTGCTGGCCGACACCGGCGAGGGGATCTACGTGGACACCAACCGGTCGTGGTCGATCGACGACCGGCGCCTGCACTTCCAGTTCGCCACCGAGGTCGCCTACGAAATCCGCGACGGCCGGCTGGGTCGCCTGCTGCGCGACCCCTCCTACGCCGGGGTCACCCCGCGCTTCTGGGCCGGGCTGGACGCGGTGTGCTCGGCGCCCGCGTGGAACCTGCACGGCCTGCTCAACTGCGGCAAGGGCGAGCCGGGACAGGTGATGCGCGTCTCCCACGGCGCTGCACCGGCGCGCTTTCGCGACGTCGAGGTCGGCGTCGCGTGAGCGGCAGGTCCGTCAAGAGCCGCCCCGCTACGGTCACGCCCGCACGGGAGCGCGCGCATCCCGAGGCCGCGTCAGGGTCGCCAGAGCCCACGAAGGGGAAGTGCCCAAAGGCGATTGCCGAACGGCAGGGTCCGCTGGCCCGCGTACACGACGAGACCGGCCCGCAGGCGAGCACCCACCCGATCGCGCAGGTGGGCCAGCCGATCGCGCAGGTGGGCCAGCCCGGTGAAGTCTCGCGCGCGGACACTGGCGCTCGCCTTGACCTCGACGCCCATCCACACTGGGCGCCGCTCGTGCCTGGCACCCTTCGAGCCACATGGGTCCGTGGTGGCACGGGGTAGCGAATCTTGATGCACGCGGCGTACGCTGAGATGTATGCGGACGACCATCACGCTGGACGACGAGCTGCTGCGCGAGGCCAAGCGGCGGGCGACGGCACGCGGGGGGACGCTGTCCGAGCTGG
>JBBSMR010000126.1:0-5420 GCA_038233095.1 Euzebyales bacterium | reverse complement strand
GGCGTGAGCTTCATGGTGATGGACGGCGTGATCGCACGTGTCGATGTCCGAGAGCCAACGGTCGCAACGGAGAGCGGGGTGCGTGTCGGCGACTCGGAGGCGGTGGTGGATGACGCGTACGGCGAGATCCAGCGCACCCCGAACGAGGTCGCGTTCGACTGGACCGACCTCACGTTCCTTCCTGAAGATCCAGAGGATGAAACGAGGATCGTCTTCGGGGTGGACAGTTCAGACGTGGTCGCCCAGATCACTGCCGGTCGGTTGCCCGAAGTTGCTTGGCCCGAAGGCTGCCTGTAGCACAGGCGAGCGTCCGGGCATGCGTGACGCTCCTCAGAAGCCGTCCACCGGCTCGAGCCCGAGCCGGCTGCGTAGGGCGTTGTAGTCAGACGTGAAGGCCGACTTCTCGGCGCTGGCCCCGCTGCTCTCGAGGCCGTTGACGCAGGATGAGGAGATGTCGGACAGGTCGCTCTCCTCGACGTCGTCCAGGCACTCGCGAATCCGTTGACCCTGTGCCTGCGCGGCATCGAAGTAGGCGGCCAGCAGGTCGCGCACGACTCGTGTCTCCTCGGTCGGCGCGGTGATGGCGCGTACTGAGGAGGCGGAGTCGCCGCGGTTGGAGATAACGCCGTCGAGGTTGGTGCGCAGCCGGTTGAGCGGAAAGCCGACGTCGTCGCCGTCGGCCGCTCGGCGCATGGTGTCCAGGACGCTTGCCGCGTCGTCGGTGAACGGCGCGGAGCTGGACAGCAGGGCGTCGACCTGGCGGGCGAACTCCCGCTCCTCCTCGGCGAGGGCGGCCGCGCGGGCGGCCTCCTCCTGGCGCTCGCGCTCGGCGATGGCGGCCTGCTGCTCGCGCAGCTCCCGGGCGTCGAGACGCGAACGCGAGTAGGCGATGAGCGAGTCCGCGCCCGTCAGGCTTCCTTCCAGGCCCGATGCGACCGCATCGAGGTCGCTGAGGGCGTCCTCGGCATCGCCCTCGAGAGAGAGAAGCTCGCCGACTCGTGGGCTGCTCGGGTTGTTCAGCACCGACCCCACGGCATCGAGATACTCCTGCTCGGCCCCCATGAGCTCCTCGGCGCGCTGCAGCCTCGGCTGCTCGGCCGGCGGCGGGTCGAGCTCCTCGAGCTCCCCCGCCGCTTCGTCCACCGCTTCGAGCGTCGACCTCACGCTTCGCAGCGCCGATCCCGAGGCGCCGGCCCCGATTCCCTCAAGCGCCTCCGAGACGCTTTCGTTCTCGTCGATGAGCGGGGTGAGGACGCGCTGGAGCTGCTGGTCGAACGGCGCTGCCTGGGCATCGTCCTCCCCGCCGGTCAGCAGCAGCACGACGCCGACGGCCAGTCCCGCGCTGGCCAGCACGGCGGCCGCGATGCCGGTGACCCACCACGCCTTGCGCTTCTTGTCGTCGGCGGACTCCGGCAGCGGTGTGGGCGCGACCCGGCGGTCTGGCACGCTCTGGCGTGCGGGTAGCTGGTCGGCAACGGTGCCCGAGTGCGACATCCCGGAGGGCGCGACCACAACCGCGCCGGACGGCGACCGCGGCTCGACGCGACTGCCCTCGGCGCCGGCCACCGAGCCTGTCCCGACGCCTGGCTGGCTCGCCGCCCACCGCATCAGTGCGCCCGCGGAGTGGGCGCGGGCCTGCGGGTCTTTGGCCATCGCACGGAAGACCACCTTGTCGAGCGCCTGCGGGATGGTCGGCAGCAGCTGCGAAGGAACCGGTACCGGCTCGTTGATGTGCGCCGACATGGTGTCGTAGTCCGACTCGCGCTTATACGGCGGCGCGCCCGTGAGGGCGGCGAACAGCATGCAGCCGAACGCGTAGACGTCCGCGCCTCGACCGACGCGCTCGCCACGAACCTGCTCAGGCGCCATGTAGTCAACGGTGCCGACCACGTGGCCGCTGCGGGTCTGGTAGGCCGCGCTGCCCACCGTGCCGGTCTTGGCGAGGCCGAAATCGGCAAGGTAGGCGACCGTGCGCCCACCGCTGCCCTGCTCGAGGAGCACGTTGGCCGGCTTGACGTCGCGATGAACGAGCCCGTCGTCGTGCGCCGCGTCCAGCGCGTCGGCGACCTGCGCGAGGATGTGCACCGCCGCGCCGGGCTCGAGCCGACCCTGCTCACGCAGCAGCGACGCGAGGTCGCCGCCGCGGACGAGTCGCATCGCCATGTACAGCCGACCGTCCTCCGTCTCGCCGGTCTCGTAGACGGGCAGGATGTTGGGGTGCTCGATCGCGGCGGCGGCGCGGGCCTCGCGGCGAAATCGCTCGACGAACACCGCATCGGCACTCAACTCCGAGGCGACGACCTTGAGCGCCACCTTTCGCCCCAGCGACAGCTGGGTCGCCTCGAAGACCTCCCCCATCCCCCCTCGTGCGATGGGACGCTCGATCTGAAAGCCCCCTACATTCATGTGGCAGGATCGCATACGGGTGCGCAGCGCGCGATCTGCACCAGGCGAACCTGGCCGCGGTCGACGCTGTAGCCCCTGCCGGGCGGCATGGCCATCGAGCGGTGACGGGGAAGCTGGACGCCGAGCAGCGTGCCGTCCTGGTCGGCGTCGGGCGCGAGGAGCAAGCCTTGACCCTCCTTGCGTATCTCCTTGAACCAGCTCTCCCACATGGTCCTCGCAGTCTGTGACTCGACGGCGACGACCACTCGGAGATCGACCTCGCGGCCACGACGGACGATCACCTCCAACGCTGCCTCGGCCGGCGACTGCGCCAGCTCGCCGGCGTCGTCGACCATGACGACCATCGGCGCGTGCGATGTGGCTGGATCGCGTTCCCGCACGATGTCCGCCAGCTCGTTGGCTCGGGCGGCGCAGGCGTCGGTGCCCCTCGCGACAGACGACCACACTCCGAGCTCGTGAAGGTCCGTCCGGGTGCGCGGGCTGAGGAGGTGGATGTCGCTTGCGCCGGCAGCGAACATCTGGGTCGCGAGCGTGGCGAGCACCGTCGAGCGGCCACTGCGGTAGGGCCCGGCCACGAGCAGGTGACCAGACTCGAGGTCGAGCGTGAGCGGGCGGAAGGTGTCGTAGCGACCAGCGGGCTCGTCACTGACGCCGACGACTGGTCGCAGTGGCTGATCCCGCGCGGGGCTGGGCAGTGAGGCTGCGTCCAACGTCGCCGGCAGAGACGCGATTCCAGGGGCCACGGCGTCATCGGCCTCTCGCAGTCGACGGCCCACGGCAGCGAGCGCATCGAGCTGTGCCTCTCCCTCGTGGCGTTCCCCTTCCACGCCCACCTGCAGCTCCAGCCCCTCGGTGGTCAGACCACGGCCGGGCGTGGTCGCGGCTCCCGCAGCGGCACGCTCGTCGAGACCCAGCGCGGCGTACTCCTCCCTGCTGGCCATCCGCAGCACGAGCCTGCGAGCGACGGTGTTGAGCAGCGACGGCGGCACCGCGCTACGGCGCTCCGCGGTCAGGACGAAGTGGATCCCGACGGCGCGTCCGTCCGCGACAAGAGCGGGCACGGCGTCCACGTGGGCGCCCATGCTGACGCGCTCGTATGCGGACACGAACGCCCCGTAGTCGTGCAGCATCACCACGATCGCCGGGGCCTCCTGCCCGGTGCGACGACGATACTCCTCCAAGGTGAGCACGCCGGTTTCCGTGAAGGCGCGGCGCCGCTCCTCCACGGTGCCGCGCAGCAGCGTGAGGAGCCGCACGACGCGCTCCTCGTCGCCGCCGGCCACCACCGCGCCGCACTGGGGCAGAACCTCCAGGCTCGTCAGGCCTCGGCTGGCGAAGTCCAGAACGAAGAGCCAGAGCTCCCGCGCTGACCACCGCTGCGCGAGCACGCTCGCCAAGGTTCGCAGAAGCGTGGTCTTGCCGGCCCCGGAGGCGCCGAAGACGAGCATCGAGCCGTCCTCTTGCGGGTCGAAGGTCAACGGGAGGCGGCGCTGGCGCGCGGGATCATCGATCATCCCGAACACGCCCGGCTCCCCGGGGTATGCGGCGAGCAGCTCGTTGCGCGAGGCGAGCGAAGGCAGCTCAGGCAACCAGGGTGGCGGGGCCCCGACGATCGCGGCCTGCTCGGCGGCTCCCTCGACCGCATCCACGAGCCACTCGAGCTGCGTCACCGCCCCCTCCCCCACCTCCGCGGCTCGGTCGGGTGCGACATGGTCGCGCGCGACCAGCTCGAACGGGGTGACGATCACCCGTGCGCGGTCGCCCTCGCTCACCGGCTCCCCTCCGTAGGCCGACTGGAAGGCGGTCAACTCGCTGTGGCCGATGCGGGCGTAACCACGGCCCGGGCGCTCACGCGGCACCAGCGCGGCGTCCTTGGAGGCGATGACGTCCTCGCTGTCAGGAGGTGACGCGACGCGCAACGCGATGCGGAGGTTGGTGTTCGCGCGGATGCTCTCGCTGATGACGCCGCTGGGACGCTGCGTCGCCAGGACCAGGTGCAGGCCGAGTGCGCGTCCGCGTTGTGCGATGTCCACGACGCCGTCGACGAACGCGGGAACCTCACGCGCGAGAGCGGCGAACTCGTCGATGACGATGACCAGGCTCGGCGGCGACTCGGAAGGCCGGCGGCGCTCCATGTCGAGCAGCGCGCCGGCCCCGGCCTCCCGCAGGATGTGCTCACGACGGCGCAGCTCCGCGTTGAGGGAGATGAGGACGCGCTCCGCGAGGTGCTCGTCGAGGTCGGTGACCATGCCGACAGCATGGGGCAGGCGCGCGCACTCCCGGAACGCCGTGCCGCCCTTGTAGTCGACGAGAAGGAACGTCACCCGATCGGGAGGATTGGTGGCGGCGAGGGTCGCGACCAGGCTCTGGAGGAGCTCGCTCTTGCCCGCGCCCGTCGTGCCCGCGATCAGGGCGTGCGGACCATCGGCACGCAGGTCCACGCTGAAGGGCCCTTCGGACTCCAGTCCCAGGGGAGCACGGAGCGCCCCTCCAGGCCGGTATCGTGCCCAGTGGTCGAGGATGCCCGCCGACTGCTGGCCCTTTAGGGACAGGACATCGAGCAGCGGGACCCGTGGCGGCAGGCCGGCAGCGCCGGTCTCTGCCCCCGCGTCACTCACGGGATGGAGCGACCGAGCGATCTCGGCAGCGGACTCGAGTGCCAAGCCATCCGCGCTGACATCGTCGAGCACCTGGGCGGTGTGCGCATCAACCAGCCGTAGGCGCGCCACGGAGCCGTCGAGATGAGCGAGAGAGCCACACTCGCCCGGTAGGTCGCGGCGGTCTGCGCCCATCCAGATCACCGCGATGCCCGAGTCCGCCGCTCGATCCAATACGCGGCTCACCAGAGCGCGATCCCCCGCGGCGACCGACTCGTGGATCAGCAGGAGGATCCGAGGCGCGAAGGGCCCTCGCTCTCCGCGCCGACCGTCCTGGACCGCCGCGACGGCGCGCAGCAACTCCAAGGCGGCGGCCGTTCCGACGACCGCATGATCTCCGGAAAGAGGCGAGGAAGC
>JBBSMR010000125.1:0-5425 GCA_038233095.1 Euzebyales bacterium | reverse complement strand
CGCACTTCGCCGATCGCGACCCGCTGACGGCGGTCGTGCTGGAGCAGATGCTCGCGGGCGTGAGCACGCGCCGGTTCTCGCGCACGCGTGAGCCGGTCGGCGAGGACGTCGTCGACGCGGAGCGCTCGACCTCGAAGTCGGGGGGTCAGCCGCGAGTTCGTCGGGCGCACCGGCGAGCACCTGCGCGCGCTCATGTCGCGCAGCCTGGCGGACGTTCGCCTCGCTGCGTTGATGCTCGACGGGCTCGACCTCAAGGGCCGCTGCTGCGTGGTGGCGCTGGGCGTCACGACCGACGGCGTCAAGGTCCCGCTGGGTCTGTGGGACGGATCGACCGAGAACGCGACCGTCGCACGGACGCTGCTGGCCGATCTCGTCGACCGCGGCCTGGACTGCGAACAGGGCGTCCTGGTCGTCCTGGACGGCGGCAGGGCCCTCAGGGCCGCGGTCGGCCAGGTCCTCGGCGAGGTGCCCGTCCAACGCTGCGTACGTCACAAGGAACGCAACGTCCTCGATCACCTCCCCGAACGCGACCGCCCCGCCGTCAAGCGGCGCCTGCGCGCGGCCTGGAAGCTCACCGACCACACCGCCGCGATCGAGCGCCTGGAGGCACTCGCCGGCGAGCTGGCCCGGTCGCATCCCGGGGCGGCGGCGTCGCTGCGCGAGGGCCTCCAGGAGACGGTCACGCTGCAGCGTCTGGGCGTCCATGAGCAGCTCTGGCGCACGCTCTCCAGCACGAACCCGATCGAGTCGATGATCTCGATCATCCGCAGCGCCTCGCGCAACGTCAAGCACTGGCAAAACGGCGACATGTGCCTGCGCTGGACGGCGGCCGGCATGCTCGAAGCCGAAACCCAGTTCCGCAAGATCATCGGCTACAAGCACCTCGCAGCCCTGGCCGTCGCCGTCGAGAACGACGTCGCCGCCACCCGCCAGAGCACGACCCGATCGACCATCTCGCCCACGACGACCGAACCGGCAGCTACGCTCGCCGCCGCCCACTGACCACGGACCGCCACCGCCAAGTTCCACGGCGAACGGGACAACCTCGACCTGCTGGACCCCACCAAGAGGGCGGCGGTTCGCAAGAGCGTTCGAGGCGAGATCGATCGCCGTCTCGAGCACGAGCTGGTTGAACGCAACGCTGTCCACCCCCGGCCGCCCCAACGCAACGAACCCTGCTGATGCGGCAGCGGACCCCAAGCACAAGAAGGCGTTGCCTGCACCATGAACAACCCCACACAGCGCGTTCGTCGCCGGGCCGGAGGCAACCCGCAACACGACTCCGCCGGGAGCCAGCCGTTCAGGGGTCGCCGTCCGTGGTGCCCAGCCAGCAGCGGTAGGCGGCGAGCAGGCGTGAGAAGGTCGGGTCTGCGCGGATGTCGACGTCCAGGAGGGCGATCTGGTGATGTCGCCCGCCGCGTCGGCAGGTCGCGACCAGCTCCCGACGGCCGTTGGTGAGGCCGATCGCTACGACGTCGACGTGCTCGCCGATGACGGTGGCCGAGCACGGGAGCTGAGCGTCTTCGTCGAAGACGTTACCGACCGCGGTGAGCTCCTCGTCCAGTCGTAGCAGTCGGTCGTGATCTCGGCGATCAGGGTGTCGAGCTCCTGGCTGGCGAGACTCATGGCTTGTTGGGGTCAGGCGGCTCGGGGGAGCTGTTCGAGGGTGAGCGGTGGGCAGCGGATCTCGCCGGTGTGGAAGCGCCCGACGGGGCGGTGCAGGCAGACGGTCGCGCTCTGGTCGTCGAGGTCGATGATCTTGCCGTGCAGCCCGCGCAGGTAGCGCGGGCTGATGGTGTGGTTGATGCGCACGTGGTCGCCGACGCACAGCTCGCCCAGCGCGGTGGCGGAGCGCACGGTGTGCAGGAGGTGGTGGCGGGCGTGGACGGCGTCGCCCAGCGCGGTGAGGTGGTGGTCGAGCTCGCCGTCTGCGATCGCTTCCAGCAACGAGCGCTCGGGATCCAGGGCCGGGGAGGCCGGCGGCGCGGCTTTGACCTTCGTGGCCGCCGGGGCTGGGAGCCGGGGCGGATGGTGGCGGCGGGAGCGCTTGCCCATGTCGGGATGATCGCTCGGCGGGCGGACAGAACCGTGCCACTCGGCCGTTTTCGTTGGCCACAACTCGGGACCTTTACGGCAGGTCGACATCGCGATCGGGTCGTAGCGTGGCATGGTCCAGGCCGCCGTCCGTCGGCTAGACGGTGCCTGCGACGAGCGCGGTCTTCCCGACGGCCTGCACGATGCGGATGGCGAGGACCGGGTGCCGGCAGAGGCGAGGCATCGGGGGCAGAACTCGACGTATGGGGGCGATGCGCCGGCTGACGCTTCCGTCCCAGCGCAGGGCTCATCCGATGGCCCGCCAGCCAGCGCACCTGGTCGCGAAGCCCCTGGTCTGCGGGGTGGGCGACGAGGAGCGCCTCGAGGGCGCCGATCAGATCGCCGACCGACCCCATGGCGCGGGGGAGGCTTCGGTCGCTCGTCAGCACGAGGCCGGCATGCGAGGCGCCGGTGGCCTCAACCGACGGCCGCCCGGCGGCGCTCGAGCTGGCGGTGCACGCGCTCGGCGGCGGCTTGGTGCTCGGCTCCGTAGGCGTCGACCTCTTCTTTGAAGTCCGCGTAGTAGTCCACGCACACCTGAACGTCGCGCTCCGCAATCTGAAGGTACTCCGCGGCCGCAGCGATGTCGCCGCCCTCGGCCCACACGGTTGCCCATCACGTCCCAGGCACTGAGCCGGCGGTCCGACCAGGGCCGGGAAGCGCGCCCCGCTGCCACGGAAGCGGATCAAGGGGTGGCGCTCGACGCGCAGCGACTCGTCCAGCAGCCGCTGCGCGAGGGCATTGGCCGAGCTGCCGGCGTCGCGAGCATGCTCGTCCAGCAGCTCGAGGGTGGCGGGCTTGAGCCGGAAAGACCGTCGGGCGGTCGCCATGGGTTGCAAGTAGTGCAGGGCACTCTTCCCGCCTTCCGGCGCGAACACGTTGGTTCCGTCCGGCAACGCGTTGGTTCCGTCCGACGGACGGGGCAGGGTTCTGGCCACAGGCGGCAAAAGGGGAGGAGGAGCGCTGGTGGTACTGGCGACGCTACGCTTCGCTTTTTCGTTGCGCACCGGCGCGAGCGGAAGGGAACAGACCATGGCTGAAAGCCGCACCTTCTCGGAATTGGAGCGCTTCGCCGCGGCGAAGGATCTTCCGCGGCCTGACGGGATGATCGGCTCACCTATATCTGTCGTGATCCGCGATCCCGACCGCGTCGTGATCGTCGAGCCGACCAAGGTGAACGGATCGAAGTCGCCTGGCGCGCATCCGCACGAGACTCCGGAGGACCCTCCGCGCCGTTCCGTGAAGTGGTTCCGCCTCTTCGGCGATCGTCGCCGTTAGCTCGGCGCCGTCTCCCGTGCCCCACGAGGACGTCGACGAGGCGCTGAAGCGCATCGGGCGGGCGGCCGCACCTCTGCTCCTTCCGGACCAGCACTGGGTTCATCGGCGTGTCCAGTCGATGGGTTACCTCGATCTGCACCTTGTCGAGACGGGCGTGAGCATCGACTTCACCACGCCGGAATCGATTCGCGAGAACCTGAGGTTCGAGCGGCGGACCCTCGTACCGCTGTCCGTGCTCCCCAAGTGGCCTCCTGTGCTCAAGTTCGACTTCCGCGACGAGGAGGGCCGGCCGCTCCCGCTCCTGACCACCCACGAGAACGGTATCGTCGATCACGCGCTGCTCACCGAACTCTCGCGGCGCTTCGAGCCCTCGCCCTCGGAGACGTTCCGCTCTGCGATCAGCCGCTTGACCCTCGGGCACGAGACTGATCTATCTGCGGCGTTCGACCAGTTTCTGGCTGCGCTCCAACCGGTCGGCGACGACCTGGTGGCCGAGCGCGTCATCGAGCTGGCGGCCCTGATGGCACAGCACACGATCCTCTGGGCGCCTGTGCGGGCCGAACCGGGCCACCGGACGATCGTGAAGCTTCGCTACGTGGTCGCCAACCGCACCCCGGTGCCCTGGTACCGGAGTGCCGCGCGCTCGCTGTCATGGGCTCAACCGATCGACTATCTGACGCTTCCCCATATCGGCGCTGACGCCTCGTTCCACGTCGAGGTGGAGGCTCCGACCGTTCTCCTCATCAAGGACCTGCGTCCGGTGATGTACCGCCTACTTCCGGAAACGACGGTCGCAGGTGCTCCCTCACCTCTGGAGTTACGGCCCACGCAGCACGTAGCTCTACAGGACCGGATAGCTCACGCCTACATCGCTGGTCGCCGTCCGCTTCTCGCCATCCTGGCCATCACCTTGGCGGCCCCGCGCCGAGGGTTCGTCGCGGCGGCCTTCACGGCCGTCGTCGCGATCGCGACGCTGGTGACCATGTTCGCTGTCTGGAGGGCAGAGGCCCTCGCGGAGAGAGAGGCAAGCGTCGCCATTCTTGCGATCGTGCCGGCGATCGTCGGCTACCTGGTGGTCCGCCCCGCCGAACACCCTGTGGCGAAGTCGTATCTTCTCGGCGTGCGTCTCTTGGTGGTAGGCGCAGCGGCCGTGCCGATCGGCTACGCCGTCGCTCTGGTCGCACTTGCGAACAAGCCCGCCCTTGCTGTCGTCGCGGTGATCGCCGTGATCATGGCTTGGGCGCTCGCGGCGATGGCGGGCCTCAGCCTGATGAAGGCGGAGCCCTATGCCCCGGATGCTGATGGCGATGACGAGGAGCGGTAGCGCGCCCTGGCACGCCTTCCTGTCGTCGGCGACGAGTTGCTCGAGCGTCGAGTTCGGCCGTGCCCAGAAGGGAGCGTCGTAGGTGCAGTAGCGAAACGCTGTGGTTGCGGGGGTGGTCGTAGACGTCGGCCAGCAGCGCACTTCGGTGAGCCAAGGCGTACCGGAATCGGCGCGGGCGTCCTTGAGCGTTCCGGGAGACCCCGCGGGCTAGAGCTGCCAGACGTTCTCGGCGACCGGGACCACGTTGCGCGTGTCGACGATCAGCTCAGCGTGCTCCCAGAGCACGCTGCGGTGCTCCCGACCGTCCAGCGCCACCTCGGGGACCCACGGATCGCAGAGGCGCACGTCGGCGCCGCGCACCAGCAGGTCACGCATGATCACCAGGCTCGGCGACTCGCGCGTGTCGTGAACGTCGGCCTTGTAGGCGGCGCCCATGAGCAGCAGGCGCTGGTCTCGGATCGCCTTGCCCATGCTGTTCAGGGCGCTCCTGCTGTTCCCGTGGGTGATGTGAGCGCCTGATCGAGGGCGCACGCCGCGCCGCGCCTAGGGTTCCGGCTTCTCGAAGGCTGGATTCCAGAGGGGCGGAAACGACGTGCGCGGAACCAGGGTATGGGCGCGGCTGCTGGGCTTGCAGCGCGCGGTTATCGAGGACGTCTCCTGCGGCACTGAGGGCGAGATCGTGGTGGCCGTGAGGCCCAAGTGGCGAGAGCGTGATCGCTGCGGCGTGTG
>JBBSMR010000124.1:0-5479 GCA_038233095.1 Euzebyales bacterium | reverse complement strand
CTCGTCTGCGACCGCGTCCCGTCACGACTGCTCGTTCTGGTCGCAGCCATGATCCCGGCTCCCGGTGAGACCGGAGGAGAGTGGTGGGAAGCGACCGGACAGCCTGACGCGGCTGCTCACCTCGCCCGAGCGCAAGGGCGGGACGA
Source organism: Euzebyales bacterium (assembly GCA_038233095.1). Lineage (GTDB taxonomy): Bacteria > Actinomycetota > Nitriliruptoria > Euzebyales > Egibacteraceae > JBBSMR01. The sequence continues at coordinate 5,333 of JBBSMR010000124.1, read as the reverse complement.
GAGCAAGGACTTCGACCCGTTTGAGTGGTTCCTCCACGACGTTCCCACCGACATCGTCGAGCAGAGCGCGGCCCACGTCGGCGAGCAGTCCGATGGTCCGTTCATTGATCCGTGGCCACTCAGCGCGTGGCCCAGCGTTCCGACACGCGTCATCGCCTGCCGCAACGACCGCATGTTCCCTCTGGAGTTCATGCGCCGGCTCTCACGAGAACGGCTGGGCATCGAGCCCGTCGACATCGACAGCGGCCATCTCCCCGCGCTCGCGGCCCCTGACGAGCTGACCGCCGTGCTCGAGCGCTTCCGAGCTGACCTTACAGCAGGTTGAGTGCTGTATGCTGGAGGCTGTATGACTCATCGGACTCAGCTCTATCTCGATGATGCCCAGTACCGCTGGCTGCAGCGTGAGGCGGCGCGTGCGGGCAGCATCGCGCAGGTCGTTCGCGATCTCATCGATGCTGCTCGCACGTCCGGCTTGGGAGCCGACGACCCGTTGATCGAACTGCTCCTTCGGCACCCGCCGGCTCAAGGAGAGTCCCCCACGTCGGTGACGACGCTCGACGACGACTTATACAGGCGATGAGGCGGGTGTTCATCGACACCGGCGCATTCGTTGCGCTGCGCAACGCGTCAGAGCAGGAGCACGAAGCCGCTCGCAGCGCGCTGCGGGAGCTGCTGGCGCAGCGCGTGTCACTGTTCACGTCGAACTACGTGTTCGCCGAGACGTACACCGCACTGCTCGTGCGCGTCGGCCGCCACGAGGCTGTGGCGTGGGGTGCAGCGTTTCGTGCGGGGACGACCATCGACCTCGTACGCGTCGACGAGCAAGCCGAGGATCGGGCGTGGCAGATCCTGGAAGCGCACGCCGACAAGCGGTGGAGCTACGTCGATGCGACGTCCTTCGCCCTGATGGAGCAGGGGCAGATCAACGAGGCATTCGCCTTCGACCGGGACTTCGCGCAGCGGGGTCTGCAGATCCTCCCCAGCCCCAGCCAGCGGTAAAGGCTAGGTCGACTCGCTGCTGCTCGACGAAGGCGCGGTCGACCACGGCGCCGTGTCCAGGGACCACGACGATGTCCTTGCCGAGCAGTCTCAGCACCACGTCGAGCGACTGCGGCCATTCCAGTGGGTAGGCGTCGTCACCGAGGGCGGGAGGTGCGGACTCCTCCACCAGGTCGCCGGCCAGCAGCACGTTCGCGCCGGCACCCGCACCACCAGGTCGCCACCGGTGTGGCCGCGTCCCGGGTGCACCAACTCGACCAGCCGGTCACCGAGGTCGAGCACCGCCGTCGATGAGAACGTGCGGTCCGCTGGTACCACTTCGGTCGCCAGCACCTCCTCGCGGTGCGGGTCGCCAGGATCCGCCGCATACCGTTGCTTGATCCGGTCCCCTACTGACGCCCTTGCTGCTGGCACTCGACCGGAGCTCGGGCTCGCCGCTGTGATCGCCCTGTTCTGTATCGGAATACCCCCTACTCCTAAGCTGTTTTCAGCCGAGAGCGACCAGGAGTGACGAGATGCGCGGTTACACGATGAACAAGGACGACTACCTCAAGCGACTGCGTCGTATCGAGGGTCAGATCCGTGGTCTGCAGCGGATGGTCGACGAGGACACCTACTGCATCGACGTCCTCAACCAAGTCGCGGCGGCCACCAAGGCGCTGCAGAGCGTCGCGGTCGGGTTGCTCGACGAGCATGTCCGCGGCTGTGTGCGCGACGCGACGGCCGGCGATGACCGCGACCACGCCGACGCGATGGTCACCGAGGCCACGAAGGCGATCGAACGGCTGATCAAGGCGTGACAGGGAGACCGGTTCGAATGGTTGATAACTATACCCCTTGGGGGTATAGTCGTGAGGAGCCGCACCGGCAGCGGCAATGGATCTTGCAAGCGAGGAGGTAGCCAACCGATGGCCAGGACTTCGACCGACGAGCGCACGTTTGACCTCGGGGTGGAGGGCATGACCTGCGGGTCGTGTGCCGCGCGCATCCAGCGGGTGCTGTCCAAGCGGGAGGATGTGGCTGAGGCCGAGGTGAACTTCGCGACGGGCAAGGCTCATGTCGTGCCTGCTGTGGCGGAGCCGGACGTGGCCGGATGGCAGGCGGCGGTCGCGAAGCTCGGCTACGAGCTGCACCCGCCCGCCGCGGGCGGCGTCCCCGCCGAGGACCCGCACGACGCCGAGGCGCGCGCGCAGCGTTCCTGGCTGACCCGTGTGCTGCTGGCCACCCCGGCGGCGTTGTTCATGCTCGCCACGATGCTGGCCGGTCATGACGCGATGGCCGATCCCGCGCTGCGGTGGGCGATGTTCGCGGTTGCGGTCCCGGTGCAGTTCTGGGTCGGCTGGCCGTTCCTGCGCGAGGCCGGGCGTCGGGCGTTGGTGTGGACCGCGAACATGGACACGCTCATCGCGGTCGGCACGCTGTCGGCGTTCCTGTTCAGCGTCTACCAATTGGCCGTCGGTGGGATGGAGCTGTACTTCGAGACCGCGGTGCTGATCATCTGGTTCCTCACGCTCGGGCGCTACTTCGAAGCCCGCGCCAAGGGCAACGCCGGCCGCGCCATCCGCGCGCTGCTGGAGCTGGGTGCGAAGGAGGCCCGCGTGATCCGCGAAGGGTCCGAGGTGATGGTGCCCGTCGACCAGGTCGTCGTCGGTGACCTGCTGCGGGTGCGCCCGGGAGAGAAGGTGGCCGTGGACGGTGAGGTCACGGGCGGCGCCAGCGCGGTGGACGAGTCGATGCTGACCGGCGAGTCGGTCCCGGTGGAGAAGACCGCCGGCGCCCGGGTCTCCGGCGCGACGATCAACACCTCCGGTGTGCTGACCGTGCGCGCGATCGCGGTGGGCGCCGACACCGCGTTCGCCCAGATCGTGCGCCTGGTCGAGGACGCCCAGACCGGCAAGTCGGGCGCGCAGCGGCTGGCCGACCGCATCTCCGGTGTCTTCGTGCCGACGGTGATCGGCATCGCCGCGCTCACGTTCCTGAGCTGGTGGGCGCTCGCCGGGGACCCCACCGGGGGGCTGCTTGCCGCCGTCGCGGTGCTGATCATCGCCTGCCCTTGCGCGCTGGGTCTTGCCACCCCGACCGCGATCATGGTCGGCACGGGCCGCGGCGCGCAGCTGGGCGTGCTGATCAAGTCCGCCGAGGTGCTGGAACGCTCGCGCGCGGTCACGACCGTGGTCTTCGACAAGACCGGCACGCTGACCAAGGGCGAGATGGCGCTCACCGACGTCACGCCTGCCGCGGGTGTTGAGCCCGCCGAGCTGCTGCGCCGCGCCGGCGCGGTCGAGGCCGACAGCGAGCATCCCATCGGCCAGGCGCTCGCTACCGGCGCCCGCGACCGGACCGGTGAGCTGCCGGCGGTCACCGGCTTCGAGACGCTGCCCGGACTGGGCTTGCGCGCCGACCTGGACGGGACCACCGTCTGGGTCGGTCGGCGCAAGCTGCTGGCCGAGGCCGGTCTGCTCCTGCCCGAAAGCCTGGACCACGCCGCCGAGGCGCTGGAGCACCAGGGTCGCACCGCGGTCTTCGCCGGCTGGGACGGCGAAACCCGCGGCGTGCTGGCCGTGGCCGACACCGTGAAGGACGGCGCTGCCGAGACCGTGGCGCGCCTGCACGACCTCGGTCTGCGGGTGGCCATGATCACCGGCGACAACGCCCGCACCGCCGACGCGATCGGCCGTGAGGTGGGGATCGACCGGGTGTTGGCCGAGGTGCTGCCTTCAGACAAGCAGTCCGAGGTCGCCCGCCTGCAAGCCGAGGGCGAGGTCGTGGCCATGGTCGGCGACGGCGTGAACGACGCGCCCGCGCTCGTCCAGGCCGACCTGGGCATCGCCATCGGCACCGGCACCGACGTCGCGATCGAGTCCTCCGATCTGACGCTCATGCGCGGCGACCTCGACGGCGTGGTCACCGCGATCGCGCTCTCCCGACGGACCTACCGCACGATCGCGCAGAACCTCTTCTGGGCCTTCGGCTACAACACCGCCGCGATCCCGCTGGCCGCCCTCGGGCTGCTCAATCCCATCATCGCCGGCGCGGCCATGGGCTTCAGCTCCGTCAGCGTCGTCACCAACAGCCTCCGGCTCCGCCGCTTCGGGCGGGGCTGAGGCTCGCCTTTGCTCGGTGGTAATCCCGCCCCTCACCTGAGCCGAGGCCCCGATCCTCGAGTACGGCCGTGCGGCGCCGTCGGCGCCCACGACGACGGAACACGCCCTCCACCCCTGCCCAATAGCCGGCGCAGTGAGGACAAGACTTGCCGCCGCGGGCCGCCGAGTTCGATGAGCCCGGCGATCCTTCGATCGTCACGGTCGATACCGATCAGCGCACGGGCGCGTCGAGAGCACGAGGTTCCCACCACACTCCGCGAGCGCCTTGCCGGGACGTAAGGGACGTTTGTCTCCTGCGCGCGCGCAGTTCGTCCTCCTCGAACGCGCCATGTGTCGCCTGATGCTCGGCCAGCCACGCGTCGACCAGCCGCCCGCGCACCCAAGCGGCCAGCGCCTCGGAGACAACTGCCGAGAACGGGACGCCAGCGCGGTCAGCGGCATCCTGCGCCATGCGACGGAGCTCGGCCGGAAGGGTGATCGTGACCCGCCGTCGCCATACTCGAGAGAGTAGCGGAGTATGATTGATGCTTTCCTCAGCCTCAGGCGTGGCGTACGGCGAAGAGCGAGGCCTCGGCCCGCACCGTGCACCTGGACTCCCGCACCGTCACGGCGCTGAAGGAGCACCGCCCGAGCAAGAGCGGATCCGACGCGAGGTCGGCCCCGGGTATCGCGACCACGACCTCGTGTTCTGCCAGCCCGACGGTAGCTGGTGGAACCCGCCGGCCATCTCGCTCGCGTTCGGGCGGGCGGTGAAGCGCGCGAAGGCCTGGCCCTGCGGCTTCATGATTTGAGACACACACACGCGAGCCTGCTCTATATGCAGGGGTGAACCCGAAGGTGGTCTCGGAGCAGCTTGGCCACAGCTCGGTGGCGTTCACGCTCGATACCTATGCCCACCTCATCCCTGGCATGCAGCCGGAGGCCGCGGAGCTGTTCATGGACCTCGTGTACGACGATCCCCAAGGCCCGACGGGCCCGCAGAAGAGATCCGAAGCAACGCCCGAAGTCGACCCCGGAGGTGCATGATGCTGTGATGATGTGATCGCGTTGTATGGCGCAGTCCCTGAAGGTGGAGAGGCCATCCGTCCCAAACCGCCTCTCACCTGCGGTTTTGTGTGGAGCGGGTGAGGGGAATCGAACCCCCGGGGTGGGAGGCTCCCGAGACTGCGGAGTCCGCACGTCGCAGGTATCGGCGACAATTGTGTTCAAGATTCTGTTGCCTCGGCCAGG
>JBBSMR010000123.1:0-5747 GCA_038233095.1 Euzebyales bacterium | reverse complement strand
GAGGAAGAGCAGCCCGAACAGCCCCGCGAGCCCGCCGACATCGACAAGCTCGTCACCCAGACCCTCTCGGGCCTGCAGCGCTCGTCGGGCGGCGCGGTGCTGGCCTCGACGTTGAAGCGTGCCATGCTGCGCAAGGACCCCACGTTCAATGAGGCTGACTACGGCTTCCGGGCCTTCGGCGAGCTGCTGCGCCATCTGGAGGACCGCAAGGTGGTCGAGCTCAGCTCTGGGACGGCGAAGGGCGACCCGGAGGTCGGCTTCGCCGAGGAGAGCCGGGGCGAGGACGACGCGTTCGCGTTGCTGCGCGACGTGGTGGCTGACCTGCAGCAGGACTCCGGGCCCCCGCCGCTCTCCGGGTTGAAGGACCAGCTGCGCAAGCGGCAGCCGGGCTTCAGCGAGAAGGCGTTCGGCTTCGGCGGATTCCTGCAGTTCTGCAAGGCCGCGCGCACCCGCGGGCTCGTCTCCATGGACTGGGATGAGGGCGCCGACGACTACGTGCTCGCCACATCCGAACAGGAGTAACGAGACCGAAACATGAGAGCGACGAGGCAGTAACGTCGCGCGTGCAGGCTGGTCTGCAGATACCGCGAGCAGGAGGCTGGCTGTGAAACTCGTCATCGCGATCGTCAAGCCGTTCAAGATCGAGGACATCAAGGAAGCGCTGCGTGAGATCGGTGTCGCCGGTCTCACGATCTCCGAGGCCAAGGGCTTCGGGCGCCAACGTGGCCACACCGAGGTCTACCGAGGTGCGGAGTACGAGATCGACTTCCTGCCGAAGGTGCGTATCGAGGTCATGGTCGACGACCCACAGGTCGACGGGGTGATCGACGCGATCACCAAGGCTGCGCGGACCGGCAAGATCGGAGACGGCAAGATCGCCGTCGTGCCGCTTGAGGAGGTCGTGCGCATCCGCACCGGCGAGCATGGACCGGAAGCCATCTGAGCGAGCCGAATCCCGCCCGCTCGTCTGAGGGCCCGGCAGACCTCGACCCAGCCGCCATCGGTGAGCCGCCGGGCGCTGCGTGGTGCCGTGCCTGGACCGACGCGGTGGACGCCAACCTGCGCCGTTGGCTCGCGGCGTCGCCGTTCTCTGGGGGGGTCGCGGTGGTCGCCCTGGGCAGCTTCGCCCGCCGTGAGCTGTGCGCCCGCTCCGACGTCGACCTGCTACTGCTGCACGACGGCTGGCCGAAGGGCGACCTGGAAGCGCTGGTCCAGCGCCTCTGCTATCCCTTGTGGGACGCCGGCCTGTCCGTCGGCCACGCCGTGCGCACACCGAAGCAGGCCGTGCGCGCGGCGGCCGACAACGTCGAGACCGCGACCGCGCTGACCGACCGGCGGCTCGTCGTCGGTGACCGTGGCCTGGTCGATGATCTGGCGGGCCGGACGCAGCGCTGGCTGCGACGCCACGGCTCCCGCATGCTGTCCGACCTCGCCGTGGCCGACGCAGGACGGCACGAGCGCGCGGGCCAGAACACCGGCATGCTCGAGCCTGACCTGAAGGCTGGCGCGGGTGGGCTGCGGGATCTGCAGAGCATGCGCTGGGCCGCGGCCGGGCTGCTCGGCCACGCCGACCTGGACGGCCTGGTGAGTGCCGGCTACCTCGGCGCCCGTGACCGTCACGAGCTCGCCGCCGCCGAGCAGACGTTGCGCACGGCGCGGTGCGGCCTGCATCTCGTCGGTGCGGAGAGCGCTCACGGTGGAACAGATCGGCTGCGGCTTGACCTGCAGGACGAGGTGGCGGAGCGACTCGACGCGGGCGACGCCGATACGCTGCTGCGCGAGGTGGGGCTGGCGATGCGCACCATCGCCCATGTGCACGGACGAACCTGGCCGCTGGTGCGGGCCGACGCTCGCGGTGGACGCAAGCGGCGCCGGCCGGCGGCGCTCGTCATCGAGCGCGGGCTGTTGCTGCGCGACGGCCTCGTCGAACTTGACGACGCCCTCCCGGACGCCGGCGACCCGGGTGTCGGCTTGCGGGCGATCGCGGCGGCCGCGGAGCGGGGCACGCACCTCTCGCGGGCGGCGGCGGAGCGACTCTCACGGATGCCCGGCGAGGGCTCAGTGGAGTGGGACGCCCAAGCGCGGGCCGCACTGCTGGCGACGCTGCGGCGCGGTTTTCGGGCCCTGCCCGCCTTCGCCGACGCCGACTACACGGGGCTCCTGAGCGCCTACGCGCCCGAGTGGGAGCGCGTGCGCGGCCACCCTCAGCGCAACGCGCTGCACCGCTTCGATCTCGACACTCACCTCATCCAAGCGGTGGGTGAGCTCATGGCCATGGTCGAAGGCGACGGCGACGACCACCTCACCGCCCTCTGGGAGCATCTCGATGACCCCGACATGCTGCTGCTCGGCGTCTTCCTGCACGACATCGGCAAGGTCTGGCCCGGCGACCATTCGGAGGCCGGGGCCGAGGTGGCGCGCACGTGGGTGCGGCGCATGGGCTTCGAGGCCGACCGCGCCGAGCGCGTCGCCCGGCTAGTGCGGTTGCACCTGCTTCTGCCCAGGGTGGCCACCTCCCGCGACCTCGATGACGAGCGTGAGCCCGCCGCGGTGGGGCAAGCGGTCGGTGACGTCGAGACACTCGACGGGCTCTACCTGCTCAGCCTGGCGGACGCGCGGGCCACGGGGCCGGCCGCGTCCTCGGCCTGGAAGGAGACGCTGATCGGCGAGTTGCACCTGCGGGTGCGAACGGTGCTGCTGGACGGCGTGGATGAGTACGCACGGCTCTCCGGCGCCGAGGCGGTCGCGGCCGAGGTGCGCAGGGAGGCGTCCTCGACCGCCGCGCTCGAGGCGTTGCTGGCCGACCCTCCCGGGCGCTACCTGGTCGTGGCCGGCGCCGAACAGGTCGCCGCGCACGCGGCGCTGCTCGCCGAGCTCGACGGTCAGCCGCTCGTCGCCGCGTTCCGCCCCGGACCGAGTGGCGAGACTCACATCCTCTCGATCGTCGCGCGGGACCGGCTGGGTCTGGTGGCCGACTGCGCGGGTCTGCTCGCTGGTCACGGCCTCGATGTTCTCGACGCGCGCGCCTTCACGCGCGCCGACGGGGTGGCGCTGGACTGGTTCGTGGTCTCCCAGCGCCACAGCGCGCTGCCCGCGGACCTGGAACGTGTTCTCGCGGATGCGCACGGGATCGGTCGAGGTGAGGTTGACGTCGAGATCCTGGTCGCGCGGCGGGAGCGGCGACGCGACGAGCGGCCCGCGCCCGGCACGGTCCTGGACGCGAGCGACGTCACCTTCGACTGGAAGCGGACGGATCTGCGCATCGAGGTCGTCGCCCACGATGCACCGGGCCTGCTCTACCGGATCGCCAGGGCGCTGGCCGACGCAGGCCTGGACGTGAGTGGCGCCAGGGTGGCGACGCTCGGACGAGAGGTGCGCGACGTCTTCTTCGTCAATCGGCCGCCGGAGCCGCTCGATACCCCGGCGCTGGCGCAGCGCCTCCGCGAAGGCGTTGCGAAACGCTGAGAAGGTCTGTTGGCGGGCGGCCGGGTCAGCGTGCCTCCGGCGGGGGGAGGGTGCTCGGGCCGACCTGGGCGTTCAGCCAGTCGTTGAGTGGGCGCGCGGCATCCCAGACCGCCGTGATCTGGTTCGCGGCCTCCGGCAAGGACTGCCAATCCTCGACCGGGAACGTCCGGCTGATGGTCACGCCCTTGTGGCGCAGCAGCGCGACGCGTGGGTGATCGCGGGGATAGCCACGCGGCGCCGTCTTGAGCGCGGAGCCGCCTACTTCGTAGTCACGGGCGAGCCTCGCGACGATCGTCTCGAGCTCGGGCCCTGACCGGTCATCGTCGACGGCGGCGTAGTAGCGCTCGAGCTGGTCGCGGGCCATCTGGTGGTAGCCCGAGGCGGCGAGCAGACCGTCGGCGGAGACATGGGTGTAGAACACCTCGCCACCCGGCCCCTCGGTCACCGCTCCGCAATGGGTCTTGTAGGGGGACTTGTCGCGGCTGAAGCGCACGTCTCGGTAGGGCCGGAAGATGTGCATGCGGCCGTAGTCCGACTCAACCGTCGCGGCGAACGCTTCCATCGGGGCGCGCACGGCCGTGTCGTAGGTGGCCCGGTTTCGCTCCCAGAAGGCTTTGGAGTTGTCGACCTCCAGCTCGGCGAAGAAGGTGAAGGCCTCCGGAGGCCAGCCGGTGAACGCCCCGGTCGCGGTCATGATCGACTCCTCCCGCCCTACAGCACTCCGCCCTCGGTCATCCGCTTGATGTCGAGGATGCGGTCGACCTCGTCGTCGCTCAACTCGCCGGACTCCTTCACGACCTCGCGCAACGGGCGGTCCTCGGTCATGGCCTGCTTGGCGAGCTCGGCGGAGCGGTCGTAGCCGATCGCTGGCACGAGCGCCGTCACGATCGAGAGATCCTTCTCGACGAGCTCGCGGCAGCGCTCCTCGTCGGCCTGCAGCCCCTCGACGCACTGGTCGGCGAAGTTCGCACACGACCGGGCGAGCAGGCGGATCGACTCGAGCACGTTGCGCGCGATCAGCGGGATGTAGACGTTTAGCTCGAAGGCGCCCGAGAGCCCTCCGACGGTGACCGCCGCGTCGTTGCCGATCACCTGCGCGGCGACCTGGGTGACCGACTCGGGGATCACCGGGTTCACCTTGCCGGGCATGATCGAGGAGCCCGGTTGGATCTCGGGCAGCTTCAGCTCGGCGAAGCCGGTGCGCGGCCCGGAGCCCAGCCAGCGCAGGTCGTTCGCGATCTTCGTGAGCGAGACGGCGATCACCTTGCAGGCGCCGGAGAGCTCGACGAGCGCGTCGCGGGCGCCCTGGGCCTCGAAGTGGTTCTCCGCCTCGCGCAGCCCGGTGATGCCGGTGCGCTCGCGCAGCTGGTCGAACATGGCCTCGGTCATGCCCTCCGGCGCGTTCAGCCCGGTCCCGACGGCGGTGCCGCCCAGCGGCAGCTCGGCGAGCCGCTCGAGCGCGGCCATGACGCGCAGGCCGCCCAGCTCGACCTGGCGGGCGTAGCCGGAGCACTCCTGGCCGAGCGTGACCGGGGTGGCGTCCATGAGGTGGGTGCGACCGGGCTTCACGACATCGGCGAACTCCTCGGCCTTCGCCGCCAGCGCCGCGCGCAGACGGTCGAGACCGGGCAGGAGCTGCTCGGTGCAGGCCAGGTAGGCGGCCAAGTGGACCGCGCTGGGGAAGACGTCGTTCGACGACTGGCCGGCGTTCACATGATCGTTGGGATGCACGGGATCTTTGCTGCCCCGCTCGCCGCCGAGCAGCTCGATCGCGCGGTTGGAGATGACCTCGTTCGCGTTCATGTTCGAGCTGGTGCCCGACCCGGTCTGGAAGACGTCGACGACGAAGTGGTCGTCGAGCTTGCCGTCGGCGACCTCGTTCGCGGCGGTGTCGATCGCGGAGTGCTGCTCGTCGTCGAGCACGCCCGAGTCGTGGTTCACGGCCGCCGCCGCGGCCTTGATGACCCCGAGCGCGCGAATCACCTCGGGGGGGATCGAGGTTCCTGAGATCGGGAAGTTCTCGACGGCGCGCTGCGTCTGCGCCCCGTAGTACGCGTCGACGGGCACCTGCATCGCGCCCATCGAGTCGCGCTCGGTCCGTGTCTCGGCCATCGTGGTGGCTCCTGGTCGTCGTCGCGGGGCGCCGAGCCTACCGGGCGTGCTGGGAGGTCTGCGTGCCGCGTCGATAGGCTATCGGGCACCGCCGAGGAGAAAGCGCGACCTGGCACCATGACGACACTGTTGCTGATCCGTCACGGCGTGACCGCCGCCACCGGCGCGCG
>JBBSMR010000122.1:0-6074 GCA_038233095.1 Euzebyales bacterium | reverse complement strand
TGCTCGACCCGCGCCAGAAGTCGGCGATCGAGTCGCGGGGGATGTCCGCATGAGCGAGCCGGTGCTCAGCGTGCGCGACCTGCGCGTCCGCTTCGGCTCCAAGCGCGGGACGGCCGAGGTCGTGAACGGGCTCTCCTATGATCTGCATCCCGGCGAGACGGTCGCGCTGGTGGGGGAGTCCGGAAGCGGAAAGAGCGTGAGCAGCCTCGCGCTCACCGGCCTGGTTCCCCAGCCGCCTGGAGAGGTGAGCGGAGAAGTGCTTTTCGACGGCGCGGACCTCGTGCAGGCGTCGGACGCCGAGCTGCGGGCGATCCGCGGCAACGACATCGCGATGATCTTCCAGGACCCGATGACCTCGCTGAACCCGGTGATGACGATCGGCGAGCAGGTCGCCGAGGGGATGCGGCTGCACCTGGGCCTGGGCGAGGACGCCGCTCGCGACCGGGCCGCCGAGCTGCTCGACCGTGTGGGCATCCCCTCGGCGCGGGAGCGCCTCGACGACTACCCGCATCAGTTCTCCGGCGGTATGCGCCAGCGCGTCATGATCGCGATCGGGCTGGCCTGCCGGCCCCAGGTCCTGATCGCGGATGAGCCCACCACCGCCCTGGACGTCACCATCCAGGCACAGATCGTCGAGCTCATCGGCGAGCTGCAAGCCGAGCTCGAGACTGCCGTGCTCTGGATCACCCACGACCTCGGCGTCGTCGCCGGGATCGCCGACCGGGTCATGGTGATGTACGCGGGGCGAATCGTCGAGCGCGCTGGGGTCGACGACCTCTACCAGCGTCCCGCGCATCCCTACACCGACGGGCTGCTCGGCTCACTGCCGGTGCTCGGCTCGCAGCGCCGCGACGAGCTCGTCTCCATCCCGGGCCTGCCGCCGGACCCGACCGACCTCCCCCCTGGGTGCGACTTCTGGCCCCGGTGCCCGCACCGGCTGGACGAGCGCTGCCGCGACGAGGTGCCGGCCCTGCACGAGGTCGCCCCGGGCCACGAGGTGGCCTGCTTCTACGAGCTCCCGGACTCGGACGAGGCTGCCGAGGAGGCGTCGGCGTGAGCGACGAAGTGCTGCTGGACGTCTCCGACTTGCGGGTCTGGTTTCCGCAGCGGGGCAAGGGCGTGCTGCGGCGCGTCGTCGGCCACGTCAAGGCCGTTGACGGGGTCTCCTTCCAGATTCGTCGGGGGGAGACCCTCGGGCTGGTGGGTGAGTCCGGTTGCGGCAAGTCGACCACTGGCCTGGCGCTGCTGCGGCTGGTCGAGCCGACCGGCGGCAGCGTCGTCTTCGACGGCATGGAGGTCACCGAGCTGGGCAAGCGCGACGTGCGCGCGTTGCGCCGGCGGATCGCGATGATCTTCCAGGACCCGATGGCGTCGCTGAACCCGCGCCGCTCGATCGGTGACTCGGTCGCCGAGCCGCTGGAGATCCACGGCCTGCACGAAGGTGACGAGGCGCGACGCAAGCGCGTCAGTGAGCTGTTGGAGCTCGTCGGCCTGAGCCCGGACTACCGCAACCGCTACCCGCACGAGTTCTCGGGCGGGCAGCGCCAGCGGGTCGGCATCGCGCGGGCGCTGGCGGGCGAGCCGGACTTCATCGTCGCCGACGAGCCGATCGCGTCGCTGGACGTTTCGATTCAGGCGCAAGTGATGAACCTCATGGACCGGCTCCAGGCCGAACTCGGCCTGACCTACCTGTTCATCGCCCATGATCTGTCGGCGGTCCAGCACGTCTCCGACCGGATCGCGGTGATGTATCTGGGTCGGATCGTCGAGATCGCCAAGCGCTCAGAGCTGGCCGAGCAGCCCGAGCATCCGTACAGCCGCGCGCTGCTCTCGGCCGTGCCCATCCCGGATCCGCGGCGTGAGCGCGAGCGCGAGCGCATGATCCTCACGGGCGACGTGCCGAGCCCACTCGACCCGCCGAGCGGCTGCAACTTCCGCACCCGCTGCCCGGACGTCTTCGACCCCTGCGCGGGCGTCGACCCCTCGCTGCAACGGACCGACTCGGGCCACGACGTCGCCTGCCACCTCTACGGCGTGGTCGGCGAGGAGGTCGAGCCCTCGGCTCACCCCAACCGCGGGGACGCGTAGCCGGCGCCTTCCCGCGCCAGCCACGTCACCACAGCGATCGTCGCCAGGATCGAGAGTTGGAGCCGGTCGGCGGTCCGCCAAGGCGCAGCCGGTCCCTCGGGCCTCTTCGAGGCGTTCGTTGGAGGGTCGGTGGCGCCCAGAGGGGGTGCACCCTCCAACGAACCCGCCGTAGGGGACGCGGAGGCGTCTGGTGGGCCGTCTCGTGAGTCGTCCGGTGGACCGTTCCGTAGGTAGGTCGCGGCGCGGGGTGCGCGCGGATACCCTCGCGGATCGTGAGCTCTCTTCGAAACGGCGCCGCGCGCCGCAGCCCAGCCCTCCACTTCGCCCAAGGTCTGCTCATGGGCGGCGCCGACGTCATCCCCGGCGTGAGCGGTGGCACGGTGGCGCTCATCGTCGGGATCTACAGCCGCCTCATCGCGTCGATCCGCTCGGCGGTCGGCATCGGGCTGGCGGGGCTGAGAGGCGACCGGCTGGGCGCCCGGCGTTCGACCGGCGAGGTCGAATGGCTGCTGGTCCTGCCGCTCGGACTCGGCATCATCTGTGCGCTCGGCATCGGGTCAGCCGTCATCCCGACGTTGCTCGAGCGCTACCCGGTCCAGATGTCCGCGCTCTTCTTCGGGCTGATCGTCGGCTCGCTGGCGCTGCCGTGGGGCAGGAGCGGCGCGGCCGGACCGACCCGGCTCGTCATCGCCGGAGCGGCGGCTGTCGTGGCGTTCGCGCTGGTCGGTCTGCCACCGCGAGAGGTGAGCGACCCCGGACTGGTGCGGGTCTTCCTCTCGGCGGCGGTCGCCATCTGCGCGATGATCCTTCCCGGCGTGAGCGGGGCGTTCCTGCTGCTGGTGCTCGGTCTGTACGAGCACACGCTCGACGCGATCAAGCACCTCGACTTGCTGTACATCGCCGTCTTCGGCGCGGGAGCCGTCCTCGGGCTGGGGGCGTTCTCGAAGCTGCTCTCCTACCTGCTCGACGAACATCACGACCTGACGATGGCCGCGCTCACCGGCCTCATGGCCGGGTCGCTGCGCGCGCTCTGGCCGTGGCTCACCGAAGATCGGGGGCTCCTCGCCCCGCCCGGGATCGGGGAAGCTCTGGCCGCGCTGCTCATCGGGGTCGTCGGTGCGCTCGCCGTCATGGCGCTGATCCGCGTGGGAGGCCGACGCGTGGAGACGGCCCCGCTCACCAACGCGGAGCGAGACTGACCCCCCGCGGGCGGGTTGGGGAGTGCGCGTGCGGTATATGGTGCGCCAGCTCCCCAGCCGAGTTGCCGGTCAGGCGATGGCCACCAGCTCGGCGGTCGCCAGCACGTGACCTTTCGCGGCGGCCCGCAGCTCAGCACGGGTGATCCCCACGGGCACGTCCAGCACCACGTCCAGCGCGAAGAGACGGAAGAAGTAGCGGTGGCGGTCGCGGTCGCCGGGATTGGTGGGGCCGCTGTATCCGACCTCGTCGAACTCGTTCAGACCCTGGACCAGCTCGACCGGTTCGTCGATCACGGCGTCGCGCGAGAGGCCCTGGGGCAGTGCGTTCACCGTGGGGCCGATGCCGTAGGCGATCCAGTGGGTGAAGACGCCGACATCGGCGTCAGGGTCCTCACAGACCAGCACCAGCTCTTGGGTGCCCTCGGGGACGCCCTCCCATGAGAGGGGAGGAGACAGATCGTCCCCCTCGGCGGTGAAAGCGACGGGGAGATCTTCATCGTGCTCGAACGCGGAGCTGGTCAGGCGGAACTCCGCCATCGTCTCTCGTTCCTCCTCAATTCGGGCTCAGCTCGACGCTCTAGCGCCCCAGCACCTCAGCCATCCGCTCGAGCCCTCGGCGCAGGTCGTCGTCGGCCAGCGCGTACGAGACGCGAGCGTACCCCGGTGCGCCGAAGCCCTCACCCGGGACGAGCGCGACCTGCGCCGTTTTCAAGAGCGCCGTGCACAGCTGCGCCGACGTCTCGACGACCTGATCGCCGACGGCGGTACCGAGCAGCGCTTCGAAGGACGGAAAGGCGTAGAACGCTCCCTCGGGCAGCGGGCAATGCACGCCCTCGATGCCGTCGAGCAGCTCGTAGGCGACGCGACGCCGCCGGTCGTAGGCGGTGCGCATCGTCTCGACGACGTCGAGCGGGCCTTCGACGGCGGCCAACGCCGCCCGCTGACTCACGTTGGCGACGTTGGAGCAGAGGTGGCTCTGCAGCCGGGTCATCGCCTTCGTGAGCGTGACCGGGGCGATCGACCAGCCGACGCGCCACCCGGTCATGGCGTAGGTCTTCGCCACGCCGTTCACGACGACGCAGCGCTCGCGCAGCTCCGGCACGCGCACCGGCATGCTCGCGAACGTCGCGTCGCCGTACACGAGGTGCTCGTAGATCTCGTCGGTGACGACCCAGATCCCGCGCTCCACCGCCCACCGTCCGATCGCCTCGACCTCGTCGGGCGCGTAGACCGCGCCGGTCGGATTGGACGGCGAGACGAAGATCAGCGCCTTCGTCTGCGGCGTCCACGCCTCGTCGAGCTGCTCCACCGTGACACGGAAGTCACCCGCCGCGGTGGTCGGCATAGAGACGACCCGTCCGCCGGCCAGACGCACCTGCTCGGGATAGCTCACCCAATACGGCGCGGGCAGCAGCACCTGGTCGCCGGGATCGATGAGCGCCTGGAAGACGTTGTAAAGCGCATGCTTGCCGCCGTTGCAGACAAGCACCTCCTCGGGACTGGCGACCAGACCCGAGTCCCGCTCGGTCTTGCGCACGATCGCCTCGCGCAAGGCCGGGAGGCCACCCGCTGGTGTGTAGTGATGCGCGACCGGGTCCGCGCAAGCTTTCTCGGCCGCGCGTACGACATGGTCGGGCGTCGGGAAGTCTGGCTCTCCAGCACCGAAGCCGATGACGTCGTGGCCGTACGCCCGCAACTCCACGGCTTTAGCGGAGATGGCCAGGGTGGCCGACCCGCTCAGCGCCTCAAGCCGCTGTGAGACGCCGGTGCTGGACGAGAGCGTGGACATGCGGACTCCTGATCGGCTCGTGACCGCGCCCAGCGTCGGGCCTGGCCGGCCACGCGTCAAACCTGCCCGCCGTGGTGTGCTGCAGCGGTCTGTCGGGAAGGCTTGCGTGCCTGACCTCGAAGAATCTCTCAAGGAGTTCTGAACGCATGGCTTCGCGTTACACGGTTCCCGGAATGGACCCTGACATCGCCTTTCGCGTGGCGGACGTGCTGCAGCATCGGTTGACGTCGCTCATCGATCTGCAGCTCACCCTGAAGCACATCCACTGGAACGTCGTCGGGCCGCACTTCATCGGCGTCCACGAGATGCTCGACCCGCAGGTCGACGAGGTGCGCCTCATGACCGACGACCTGGCCGAGCGCATCGCCACGCTCGGCTCCGTACCCAGCGGTCTGCCCGGCTTCGTCGCGAAGAATCGAGGCTGGGACGACTACAGCCTCGGGCGCGCGCAGACCCAGGAGCATCTCGCCGCGCTGAACATCGTCTTCGACGGCGTCATCACCGATCATCGCCAGGCGATCCAGGAGTTCGAGGAGCTCGACCTGGTCTCCCAGGACCTGTTGATCGCTCAAACGGAGAAGCTGGAGATGTACCAGTGGTTCGTGCGCGCCCACCTGGAGGACGATCAGGGACAGATCACCGGCGGTGACGCCCACACCGAGGAGGGCGCCGCCGACGCCGCGTCGGCCTAGCCACGTCCCGCGAGCGAGCCGAGCCAGGGCCGCCTACCGGCGCAGCCCGTGCTTGGCGCAGTGACTGAGGAACCCACGGACGGGCTCTCCGCCGACCGCCAGATACGTCTGCTCCTCCTGCCAGCGGTCGAGCAGTTCGCGCCACGTCACTCCCAGGATGGTGACGACGGGCAGGCGCTCCCTCCAAGGCAGGGCCGCGGCAAGCCGCGCAGGGGTGGCGAGTTCGTCAACCCGAGCGGCGACATCGCGGCCGGCCGGCGTGTCCTCGGCGTACACCATCGCCACGGTCAACGATTTGGAGAGCCG
>JBBSMR010000121.1:0-6305 GCA_038233095.1 Euzebyales bacterium | reverse complement strand
CGGGATCCTCGCCGACCACTGCGTGGTCTGCCCGCTGCACGACCGCCGCTTCGACCTCGCCAGCGGCGAGGCGCTGACCGACGGCGAGGGCGTAACGGCGCACCGCGTCGAGGTTCGCGGCGAGCGCGTGTTCGTGGCGCTCGCACCGGCGCGGGCGCTGGCCTCGGCAGCCTGAGGGACGGCGCGAGATCACAGACTGCTACAGCATCGGCTGAGCGGCGCGCGCGTTGGCCTTCGCCGGGTCCTACAGCGGGCGCTACCCGCCGATCGCCGAGCACGGCCTCGTCGGGGACCTGCACACGGTCGCGCTCGTCGGCACGGACGGGACGATCGACTGGTACTGCTGCCCCGCGTTCGACGCGCCGAGCGTCTTCGGCTCGATCCTCGACCGCGACGAGGGCGGCTTCTACGCGCTGCGCCCAGAGACCACCGACTGGACCTCCCGCCAGCTCTACTTCCCCGACACGAACGTCCTCATCACGCGCTTCTTCACGCCCGACGGCGTGGGGGAGATCGAGGACTTCATGCCGATCGAGAGCGCCGACGTCGCCCACCATCGCCACCGCCTGGTGCGGCGGGTCGTCGTCGTGCGCGGCGACATGCCGTTCACGCTCGAGGTCCAGCCGCGCTTCGACTACGGGCGCGCGCGACACGACCTCGAGCTCCAGGAGCACGGCGTCGTCTTTCGCTCGCCGTCCCTGGCGCTCGCGCTGGAGGGGTCGTTCGCGGACGGCGGGTCCACCGGCGGCTGGTCGTCGGAGAAGCCAGAGCGCAGCGAAGGCGGCGTGCGCGCGAGTTTCACGCTGCGCGCGGGGCAGTCGCGCACGTTCGTCCTCGAGCGTGTGGGCGACGACCACACCTGCCGGCCGCACTCCGAGCGCGAGACCGCCGACGCCTTCGACGCGACCGTCCGCTACTGGCGCCAGTGGCTCGGCCGCTCGCGCTACCGCGGACGCTGGCGCGAGAGGGTCGACCGCTCGGCGCTCACGCTGAAGCTGCTGACCTACGCGCCGACGGGTGCGATCGTCGCCGCGCCGACCACGTCGTTGCCCGAGCGCATCGGCGGCGATCGCAACTGGGACTACCGCTTCACGTGGATCCGTGACGCTGCGTTCTCGCTCTACGCCCTGCTGCGGCTGGGCTTCACCGACGAGGCCGCGGCCTTCATGGACTGGCTCACCGACCGCACGCGTGAGTCCCAGCAGAGACCGCCGGGCCCCAGCGGCCCGCTACAGATCATGTACGGGATCGACGGGCGCCGCGAGCTGCCGGAGATCGAGCTCACGCACTGGTCGGGCTACTGCGACTCGGCCCCGGTGCGGATCGGCAACGGCGCCGCCGGCCAGCGCCAGCTCGATATCTACGGTGAGCTCATCGACTCGATCTACCTCTACAACAAGCACGGCTCGCCGATCTTCCATGAGACCTGGGGGCACGTGCAGCGGATCGTCGACTGGCTGTGTGAGAACTGGGACCAGGCCGACGAGGGCATCTGGGAGACGCGCGGCGGCGCGAAGCACTTCACCTACTCGCGCCTCATGACGTGGGTCGCCCTGGAGCGCGCGATCCGCATGCACCGCACGCGCGGGCTGCCGGGCGACATCGTGCGCTGGCTCAGCGAGCGCGACCGCGTCTACCACCAGATCATGGAGCGCGGCTACAGCAAGCGCCGCGGCGCCTTCGTCCAGCACTACGGCTCCGACGTGCTCGACGCCTCCCTGCTGCTGATGCCGCTCGTGCTGTTCATCGCCGGCAAGGACCCGCACTGGCTCTCGACGCTCGACGCGATCGGCGAGGAGCTCGTCTCGGATTCGCTGGTGTACCGCTATGACGTCGAGGCCTCGCACGACGGCCTGCGCGGCCACGAGGGCACGTTCTCGATGTGCTCGTTCTGGTCGTCGAGGCGCTGACGCGCGCCGGCCGCCTCGACGAGGCGCGGCTGGTATTCGAGAAGATGCTCACCTACGCCAACCACCTCGGTCTGTACTCCGAGGAGATCAGCCCGACCGGCGACCTGCTCGGTAACTTCCCACAGGCGTTCACGCACATCGCTCTGATCAGCGCGGCGACGAACCTGGATCGGGCGCTTGGCTGATGTCTTCGGCGAACGGCGCCGTGCCGGCCTGCGGCCCGGGCGGGGCGGTCGCCGGCACGTCGTCCGAGCAGGCCGGCAGGGGACCGTCCGCGGGCAGCGTCAGCAGGATGGCGCCGTCGTCGTCGACACGGGCCGGGTACGTGCGGATGCCCACCTCGTCGGGACCGGCCTCCCCCCCATCGAGCGCGAAGGTCCGCCCGTGCAGCGGACAGACGAGCGTCGCGTCGCCCACCAAGCCGTCGGCCAGCGGGCCCCCGCGGTGGGGACACCAGGGTTGCGTCGCGCGCACGCCGCCGCCGCCGCCGCGGAGATGGAAGACCGCCACGAGGTGTCCGTCGACGCGCAGCATCCGCCCCTCGTCGACCGGGATGGCCGAGATGTGGCCCACGGTCCGCTCCACGTCGCTCGGGGTGCTCACGACGTCACCACGGTGTGGAACTGGTTGGGGGTGGCCGGCGCCTGCGCCTCCAGCCACGGATCGCTGTAGGCGTCGATGGAGGTCTGCATCGCGGTATCCAGCTGATCGACGTCGCCGTCGCGGTTCTCGACGACCACCGCGCGGACCTCGTCGACGCCGACGCGCTCCATGAACGTGTACGTGCGCTCCAGCCACTTCGCGTTCTGGCGGTAGTACTGCATGAACCGCCCGGCCACCAGCATCGCCTCCTCCTCGGTGTCCAGGGTGCACAGCAGGTCGCCCTTGCGCACGTGCGCGCCGGCGGCGCCGCCGACGTACATCTCCCAGCGCGCGCCCTCGACGGCGACGAAGCCGACGTCCTTGACCATCGCTTCCGAGCAGTTGCGCGGGCAGCCGGCGACGCCGAGCTTGAGCTTCGCCGGGCTCTCCAGCCCCTTGAAGCGCTCCTCGAGCGTGATACCCAGGCGCGTGCTGTCGCCGAGTCCGAAGCGACAGTAGTCGCTGCCCACGCACGTCTTCACCGTCCGGAACGACTTCCCGTAGGCGTAGCCCGAGGGCATGTCGAGGTCCTTCCAGACCGCCGGGAGCTGCTCCTTGGGCACCCCGAGCAGGTCGATCCGCTGGCCGCCGGTGATCTTGACCATGGGGATCTCGTACTTGTCCACGACGTCGGCGATGCGCCGAAGCTGATGGGCGCTCGTGACGCCGCCGGAGACGCGCGGCACGACCGAGAAGGTCCCGTCCTTCTGGATGTTCGCGTGGACGCGGTCGTTGATGAAGCGGGCGTCGCGCTCGTCCTCGTACTCCGTACCCCAGACGAGCCGCAGCAGCGACGCGAGCGCGGGCTTCGCCTTCGCGTCCTGGGTGCCGTCCGCGAGCGTCTCGAACACCGCCGAGACCGACCGCAGGCCGTGCTCGCGGACCGCGGCCATGAGCTCGGGCTTGGGCATCGGGATGCACGGCAGGTACAGGTCCGCCGCGGGATCGGCCTCGAGCGCGCCGCCGGCCGCCGACTCGACGATCTCGACGACCTGGGACTTGCACGAGCCACAGCCGCTGCCCGCCCGCGTCTTGCCCATGACGCCGCGCAGCGTCTTCTCGCCACCGGCCACACAGGAGCGGATGTCGCCCTTGGTCACGCCGTTGCAGTTGCACACCTGGGCGTCGTCGGGCAGCTCGGCGATGCTGTCCTCGGTCGACGGGCCGCCGAGATCGAACAGCAGCGCAACGCGCTCGTCGGGCAGCACGGTGCCGCGGTCGAAGGCCTGCATGAGGAACGAGACCTTGCCCATGTCACCCAGCAGCGTCGCGCCGACGAGCTTGCCGTCACGCACGATGGCCGTCTTGTAGACGCCGCGGCTGGGCTCGGAGAAGCGCACGACCTCGTCGTGGGCAGGCTCGGGCTCCGACAGGCCCATCGTCGCCAGCTCGACGCCGGAGACCTTGAGCTTCGTCGCGAGCTTGGAGCCGTGGTACTCGGCGGTCGGCTTGGCGCCGGTGATGCGGTCGGCCAGCACCGTGGCCTGCTCCCACACCGGTGCCACAAGGCCGTAGAGCTCGCCGCGGTGCTGGCAGCACTCGCCGACCGCCCACACATGGTCCTCGTCGAGCACCCGCATCGCGTCGTCCACGACGATGCCGCGCTCGACGGTCATGCCCCCTCGGGCAGCGAGCTCGACGTTGGGGCGGATGCCCGTCGAGAAGACCACCGTGTCGCAGGCGAGCTGCGAGCCGTCGGCGAACGCCAGTCCCTCGACGCGGTCCTCGCCCAGCACGGCGCTCGTCGACGTGTCGAGCAGCACGTCGATGCCCAACGCTTCGACGGCGGCCTGCAGCGTGGCCGCCGCCTCATGGTCGAGCTGCACGTTCATGAGCCGGTCCGAGCGGTGCACGAGCGTGGCCTTCATGCCGCGCTCGAGCAGCCCGCGCGCGGCCTCGAGGCCCAGCAGCCCGCCGCCGACGACGGCGACGTGCGAGGCCTGCTCGGCCCACGCGAGCATCTCGTCGCAGTCACCCAGCGTGCGGAAGCCGAAGACCCCCGGCTTGAGCTTCCCGTGCTCGGGGTCCCCGACGTACACGTCGTCGACGGGCGGGATCCACGGCCGGCTGCCGGTCGCGAGGACGAGTTGCTCGTAGCCGTGCACGCCGCCGTCGTCGGTCCGCAGCGTCCGGGCGAAGCGGTCGATCGCCACGACCCGACGGCCGGTGTGCAGGGTGACGCCGTTCTCGACGTACCAGTCCAGCGGGTTGAGGAAGATGTCGCGCGGGTCCTCGGATCCGGCGAGGACGTTGGACAGCGAGATGCGGTTGTAGTTGCCGTGCGGCTCGTCGCCGAACATGGTGATCTCGAACTGCTCGCCGTCGCGCTGCAGCACCTCCTCGACCACGCGCGCGCCGGCCATGCCGTTGCCCACCACGATGAGGCGGGCACGCCTGTCGCCTCTGGTCATCAGATCTCAACCAGCCCGAGGTCGACCACGATCTGCCCGCTGCCCTGCGCACCGACGAGCAGCTCGATGGTGGTCTGCGCCAGCAGGTCCTCGACGACGCGCAGCGGGACGTGCGTGGAGCTGCGCGCGCCGATCGGGAAGTAGCGCATCGGCTCGCCGTCGCGCGTCACCACGGCGGTGATGAGCTCGTCGCTGGAGTTGCCGCCACGGAAGTAGACGAGCTGCGCCTCGCGATCCTTTGGCACGACGTAGCGCAGCGCCGGGTCGATGAGGACGGGGCGGTCCAGCCCCTGGCCCTCGAAGGAGAAGGCACCTTGCAGAAACCGGGGCCGTGAGCTCATGTTCGGTGTCCTTTGGTCGCTGACGGGCGGAGCCTGCGCGAGTGTCATGATGGCGGGGACCTCCGGGGGTCTCGGGGCTCGACGCGGGCCACGCGGACCGCGCAGTGCTTGAACTCGGGCATGGCGGAGTGGGGGTCCAGCGCCGGGTTGGTGAGCCGGTTGGCGCATCCCTCGCCGCTCCAGTGGAAGGGCATGAAGACCGTGTCGACGCGGTTGTCCGGGCTCAGGCGCGCGACCTGCGGCGGTGCCCCGACGGCTGGCCAGCCACACCATGTCGCCCTCCTCGATGCCGTGGCGATGCGCCAGCACGGGATGCAGCTCGACGAAGGCGTGCGGCTCGGCGTCGGCGAGCTCGGGGGTCCGGCGCGTCTGCGTGCCCGACTGATAGTGGTTGAGCACGCGGCCGGTGGTCAGGCTGAGCGGGAACTCGTCGTCGGGCCGTTCGGCGAGGGAGCGGTGGCTGACGGCGACGAAGCGCGCACGCCCGTCCTCGGTGGCGAAGCGATCGAGGAACAGGCGCGGCGTGTCGGGCGCCTGGGCGTCCGGGCAGGGCCAGAAGAGGCCCTCGGGCGCCAGGCGCTCGTAGCTCATCCCGCCGTAGTCGGCCTTGCCCCCGGCGCTTGCCCGCACCAGCTCGGCGAAGACCTCGCGCGGGTTCACGGGGAACGCGCCAGGCGGCGCGTCGAGGCGATCGGCCAGACCGGCGAGCACCTCGAGGTCGCTGCGCACGCCCGGGCGGGGCGGCCCGGCGGCGCGCCGCAGCACCACCCTGCCCTCGAGGTTGGTCATCGTGCCGTCCTCCTCGGCCCACTGCGTGACGGGCAGGACGACGTCGGCGAGCTCGGCGGTCTCGGAGCGGAACGGATCCAGGACGCAGAGGAAGTCCAGCGCGGCGATCGCCTCGGCCACCCGTCCGGCGTGGGGCGCCGAGACGGCGATGTTCGAGGCGGCGACGAGCAGCACCCGCACGCCGCCGTCGGCCCCCATGGCGTCGATCATCT
>JBBSMR010000120.1:0-6427 GCA_038233095.1 Euzebyales bacterium | reverse complement strand
TATGCGCGCGAGTTCGACGTGGTGGTCGGCGTCGACAACGACTCACGGGCGGCTTTCTTCGGAGCCGAAGCCTCCACCGGCTGGGCGGTCTCGCGGCTCGTCGCGGAATGTCCCAACTTCGTCCACGTCGATGCGGACATCCGTGACCAGGAGGCCATCGGCAAGGTCTTCGCCGAGTACGGCTCCGATGTCGGGCTGATCGTCCACGCGGCCGCTCAGCCGTCTCACGACTGGGCCGCCAAGGAGCCACTCACCGACTTCGGCGTCAATGCGGTCGGCACCATGGTCATGCTCGAGGCGACCCGCCGCTGGTCTCCGGAGGCGGTCTTCATCTTCACCTCCACGAACAAGGTCTACGGCGACCGGCCCAACTTCCTCCCCCTGGTGGAACGGGACACCCGATGGGAGGTCGACCCGTCGCACCCCGCCAGCGAGCAGGGCATCGACGAGTCGATGAGCATCGACACGACCAAGCACAGTCTGTTCGGTGTGTCCAAGGCCGCCGCTGACCTCATGGTGCAGGAGTACGGCCGCTACTTCGGCATGAAGACGACAGCACTGCGCGCCGGCTGCCTCACCGGACCTGCCCACAGCGGGACCGAGCTGCACGGATTCCTCGCCTACCTCATGAAGTGCGCGGCGACTGGGCAGCCGTACCGGATCTTCGGCTACGAGGGGAAGCAGGTCCGCGACAATCTCCACTCCGACGACCTGGTCCGGGCCTTTAGCGAGATCTACCGCGACCCGCGCTGCGGGGAGGTCTACAACATCGGCGGTGGCCGGGTCAGCGACTGCTCGATGCTCGAGGCGATCGACCTGTGCGAGCGGATCGCCGACCGGAGGCTCATCTGGAGCTACGAACCGACGGCACGCTCTGGCGATCACATCTGGTGGGTGAGTGACACGCGCAAGTTTCAGTCGCACTACCCCGGCTGGACGCTCGACCGCAGCGTCGAGGACATCCTTCGGCAGCTCTACGCCGAGGGCATGGAGCGGTGGGAGAGCTAGCCGACCGTGTCAGCGGTGAAGACCAAACTGCCCGTGTTCGGCGTCGGCGTGAACCCCACCACCTATGCCGAGAGCGTGGCAGCGATCATGGCTGCAGCTCGGGAGCGCCGGTCGTACGCCGTGACAGCGCTCGCGACACACGGCCTCATGGAGGCGGCGGGTGATCGCGACTTCGCCCGGGTGTTGCGCGGGATCGATGTGGTGACGCCGGACGGGCAGCCGGTCCGCTGGGCCCTCAACAGGCTGCACGACACCCGGCTGGACGACCGGGTGTACGGCCCATTCCTCATGTTGCGCCTGTGCGCGGCTGCCGCCGAGCAGGAAGTGGCGATATATCTGTACGGAAGCACGCCGCGGACTTGTGAACTGCTCGCCGCCGCGCTGCGCGCGCGCTTTCCGGCCCTGCGGATCGCCGGCGTCTCTCCCGACCGCTTCCGCGAGGCGACGCCTGCCGAGGACGCGGCGGACGTGGAGCTGATCACGTCCTCCGGTGCCGGTCTGGTCTTCGTCGGGCGTGGCTGCCCCCGCCAGGAACGCTGGGTCGCCGCGCACCGCGGTCGTGTGCCCGCGGCGATGATCGCCGTCGGCGCCGCGTTCGACTACATCGCCGGCACGTTGCCCGTTCCGCCGCCGTGGATGCAAGCCTCCGGGCTGGAGTGGCTGTACCGGCTGCGCCGCGAGCCGCGCCGGCTGTGGCGTAGATACCTGTCGACCAACTCCGCGTTTCTATGGCACTTCGCCGGTGACCTGCTCAGGATGCGGATGCACGCCGGGGCAGGCCCTCGCGACGCTGGGTGAGCACAGCCGGCCGAACGTCTCCACCCCGCCTCGAGTTGCCCCGATCCGGTCATTCGTTGCCGGAACGAGCCTTACACTGCCGTCAGCGAGCCGTACGTCCGCGCTGGTCAAGGGGGCTGTCACGCGGCCGCGGGGGTGATCGGAGGGGCCGCCCGAGATGTTCGACGCACGTGCCGAGCGCGAGACGCCCGGTCTGCTCGCTTCCGCCTGGCGTTACCGGTGGATGACGCTGCTGATCGTGTTCCAGGCAGCGTTGCTGGGCTTCGCCAGCACCGCCTTCTTGCCCGAGGATCCCCCGGTGGCCAACGCAAGCATGGCGCTCGCCGACCCCCGCAGCAGCACCGTCCTGCGGGTCAGCGGCGGAGCCAGCGGGGACCTCAAGCGATATACGGCCAACCGGGCGGAGTTCGTCCGCTCGTCGCGGGTGTTTGCGGAAGCCAGTCGGCTGCTCGACGGGCGCTACCGTCCCGACCAGTTGGCTTCCCTGGTCAGCGCCGACGTCCTCGACAACACCGACGTGATCCGGGTCTCTGCGACCGGGCGGACCCGCGATGATGCTGTCGACATCGCCGATGCCGTTACCACGGCGTACTCGAACATCTCGGCCCAGGACACCAAGATGGCCGCCGAGGCCGCGCTCGACGTGGTCAACTCCCGGATCCGCGAGATCCGCCGGAGCATTTCGGCCGGCGCCTCCAGCGGGCCCAGAGGCGCGGCAGCTGCCCAGACTCTGGCGGCGCTCGAAGCGCAGGCGAGCCAGGTATCAACCTTTGCGGCGCTGTTCGGCTCAGGACTCGTCTTCACGAACCCGGCCAAGGCGGTCGGGTCCGCCAACCGCGGACCGAGCACGCGCAACGGCGTCCTGGGCGCCTTGGTCGGGTTCCTCATCGCCATGGCCGTCGCCTGGATGCGCGCGGACCGCGACCAACGTATCGACGACGCGGAGGACGCCGCGGACCTGTTGGGCGCGCCGCTCTTCGGTGACATCCCTGACCTCGGAAGGCGCGAGGAGCGCACCAAGCTGCAGGACATCACGAGGATGCCCGTCGAGTCTTACCAGTTCGCGACGACCGCACTGCGCCTAGGACTACGCAGCGGCGTCGTGCTGGTCGTCAGCGCTGACTGGCACGACGGCCGTACCACGACTGCGGCCAACGTGGCGGCCGGAGCGGCGCGGGAAGGGCTGCGGATCGCGCTGGTCGACGGCGACAGCAGAAACCAGGGCTTGAGCCGGCTGATCGGCGTCGAAGTCGGCCACCTCGGACTCACCGATGTCGCAGCCGGCCGCGCCGACCTGAACAGTTGCATCATCCCCGTCCGTCTCGGTGAGGGCCCTCTACTCTCGGTCGTCCCAGCGGGCCGCTTTCACGACGGTGTCCCGAGTGACTTCCGCTCCCGGCAGATGAGTGCCACCCTGGCCGCGCTCAGCGAGGTGCACGATCTCGTCGTCGTCGACTGCCCTCCGCTGCTCAAGGTGCCGGACGCTTCCGCCTTGGCCGGACACGCGGACGGCGTTCTGGCGGTCGTGCGCGCCGGCTCCGCGGTGTCCCGGCTGCAGGCGCTGCGACAGCAGCTGGACCTGCTCCCCGCGCGGCTGGTGGGCTACGTCGTCACCCGGCCCCGGCGTAGCCGCGATGTCGAGGTGCGGCGGGCCGCGACCGTCGACGTGGTGGACTCCATGCCCTCCCCGCATTGACATGCCGGCACAGGCCCCCCCTGTCGATCCCGGGCAGCCGCGTCCACGCGAGGAACGCCGTACCGGCGGCCGGCTCATCGCCGGGCGTCGGGCGGGAGGGGCGGTATCTAGTCAGTTCATCGCGGCAGGGGGCAGCCTCGTCCTTCAGGTGCTCGCCGCCCGCACGCTGGGAGCCGCCGGATACGGCACATTCGCCATCCTCGTCGCCACGCTGGTCACGATCAACGCAGTGCACAGCGGCTGGGTCGGGGATGCGCTCACGGTGCTGGACAGATTCGATCAGTCGGTCCGCGGGGGGCTGCAGCTGTCGCATCTGGTCGGCACGGCAGTCGCGTTCGTCACAGCAGCCACCGTAGTGCTGACGCTCGGCCTCATGGCCGTGAAGGGGGCCGTTCTCTTCGCCTTGATGGTGATCCTTTGGATGACCGAGGAGCTCGGCCGACGCATCTTCATGGCGCGGCGCGAGTTCTGGCTGCTGGCCCTGAATGACACGATCTACGTCACAGTGACCCTGGCGGCACTCGGAACGTGCGCGGTCCTGCTCGACCGGCTGACGCTGTTCACCTTCATCCTCGTCATGGCCGGCGGCTCTTTGGCCGCCGTCACGCATGCGCTCGCGCAGCTGCCCACGCACGAGATCCGGACCGTGGCGATGAGCGTCCCAGGACTGCGCCTTGTCAGCCGCTTCGCCGTCTGGAGGGCGGCACAAGCAGGTCTCAAGCCGCTCGTGTTGCTCTGTGTTCGCGTCGCTGTCGCCTCCCTCGCCTCCCGGGCTGTCTTGGGTGCCATCGAGGCGGCGCGTCTCCTGCTGGCACCAGCGACAAGCTTCGTCAGCGGGGTGGGTTCCTACTTGTTGTCTCACTACAGCACGAGCACCGGAGAGGGACAACGAGCCACGCGTCCGCGCGCGGTCTACACGACGATGGCGGTGCTTGTGAGCTTCGTCTTGCTCATCGGCGCCGCCGCACTGGCGCTGTTGCAGCCGCTGACCGAGCTACTCACCTCGGGGCAGTACTCGATCGACACGGGAGTCGTCGCGGGATGGACCGTTTACGCGGTTGCCTTCGCAGCTGGCATACCCCCGTCGCTCGCCGTGGTCGCCCGGCAGGCGTCGCGTGACGTCTTCTTGCTCCGCACCGTCGACGCGGCGCTCGGACTGGTGCTCGTCTTCGTGGTGCTCACGATCGGCAAGGCGTGGCTGGTCCCCTTCGCTCTGGCGGTGGGTGGGGTGACCGGAGCTGTCCTGCTGTGTCTGCGCGTGGCCCGCCGCGCGGAGAGGATCCCGTGAGCACGCGGGCCGTTCCGCCGCGTGCGGTGGGTACGCGGGAGGCGCCGGCAGTCGGGACCGGGGGCAGGCTCGCGCGGACCCGACCGCGCCTCCTGACTCGGACATGGGTGGCGACCCTGGCACTCGCCATGGTCATCGCTAGCGACTACAAGCTGCGGTTGCGAGAGGCCGACAGCAGCCTGGCTGGTCAGGTGGATGCGCAGATACTCGTGGAGATCGGCGTGTACGCCGCGGTCGCGGCCTTCCTCGCGCTTCAGCTCGTCACTCCGCCCTCGCTCGTCCCCGCCCGACGACTGCTCGCGCCGGCATGGGGCTGGGCAGCCTTCATGGCGTTGTCCGTCGTCTGGGCCATCTACCCGGCCTCCGCCGCCGTCAGAGGAGTCCAGCTGCTCATCATCGCGGGGCTGGCACACACGATCGCCGCGTACGCCCGGAGGGAACACCTACACCTCTTGGCGCACACCTACGTGGTCGTCACCGTGCTGTCGGTGTTCCTGGGGGTGGTCGTTCCAAGCACCGGACGCCGGCGGTTCGACTGGCTTCAGGTCCATCCCGTCGTCGTCGGCACCTACCTGGGCCTCACCATCACAATCCTCGTTGCCTACCTCGTCCGAAGCAGAGCCGACAGGAGGCGGTTCTCCCCGTCTTGGCCGATCTGGGTCTACGTGGTTGCCCTGGCCATTTGTGTCGCAGCGCTGCTCGCGACCAGGACCCGGGGGGCCATGGGTGCGGCAGTGGTGGGCACCATGGTGGCGCTGCTGCTGAACTCTCGCCGACCGCGCCGCATCGACATCCTGGCCGTCACCGCCGTCATCGTCACGCTCGGCCTGCTCGCCTACGGCCCCGTCATCGGGCGCTTCCTCTCCCGCGGTGCTGACGTCGAGAATCTCGAAACCTTCAACGGCCGCACACCGCTGTGGTCGGCGGCGATCAGGTTCTTCGCCGACCAGCCGCTCGTCGGCTACGGGCTGACGGCTGCGAAGGGACTCTTCCTGGACACCATTGGACTGGGCGGGGGACACAACGCCTTCATCAACGTGCTCATCGACGGCGGGTTGATCGGTACGGCACTGTGGCTGTGGCTCATCGTGGTGGTCATCTCCACGATTCGGCGGCTCTGGGGATGCACGAGCGTCTCAGCCGACCTGCCCATGCTGGCCGCCATGATGGCGTTCTTCCTGGTCAACAGCATGACGTACGAAGGGCTCGGCGCCGCCGCCAACCTGTCCAACGTCTGGTGCTACGTGATCGTGGGCTGGCTGGCGGTCCTGGCCAGACAAGCGGGACAGGAGTCCACCGGTATACGGCGAGAGATCAACCGGTTGGGCTAGGCAGGAGCCCGGACCGGACGTCGAAGGAAAAGGGGCGCCGCCGCTCGTTCAGCGGCGAATCCCCTACCAGGCGAGGTCCTCCCATGTCGACTACCCCCGACCGCCACCCTAGAGCCCGTGCGCTCGCGCATGCCTTCGCCCGCAGCGTCGGGCTGCTGGCGATGAGCGCGGTGCTGGTAGGGGCCGCCGTTCAGGGCGTGGCCCAGGCTGACTCCGATGGAACGACCGCTCCACCCGGGCGGTACGGCGCGGCCCTCGATGCGGTCGACTACCCGATCCCTCCGGACGCCTTCTTCGTCTCCCCGG
>JBBSMR010000119.1:0-6487 GCA_038233095.1 Euzebyales bacterium | reverse complement strand
GGCGCACCGACGTCGACCACTTCTTGCCGTGGTCGCGCTCGACCGACGATGGCCTGGACAACCTGGTCGCCGCCCACGCCGGGTGCAACAACGCGAAGCGCGCGAGCCTCGCCGCCGGAGTCCATCTGCAGCGCTGGCTCGAACGGGGTGAGCATCACGCCGCCTCGCTCGCGTCGATCGCCGACGCCACACCGTGGCCCCGCGACGCCCGCCGCACCCACGCGGTCGCACGGGCCCTGTATCTGTACCAGGCGCCCGGGACCAGCCTGTGGCTGGCGCCCGACGCCTATGACCGGGCGGACGCTGGCGAGCTGCAGCGACTGCTTCTCCCGTCAGGCGCGCATGCGCTCGCCGCGGACGAACCGCCCGATTATGTGGTGACCCGCGAACCCTGAACGCGGTCGCGCGCACGGCGCGCCAAGAACTCCACTTGCATCGCTGTGAGCAGCAGCGATGATGAGCACCGGTCGAGGGCTGGAGGCGCAGACGATGCATCAGCAGCGGTCGACGAGGCACGGTCACGCGTTGAACAGCAGCGGGAACGCAACGCTGAGCTGACCGAACACGCAGACGCGCTGCTCGCAGAGGCCTACCCCCGTCTGGCACTCCGTGGCGAGCTTGATCCGCGCCGCGATCGACATTGCCTACCCGCCGACGGGTGCCGCGCGGCGCCGCCAGGCGGCACAGCGGTTCCTCGAAGAGTAAAGATGAGAGTCGCGTCGCCTGGATCCCCGGGATGCCGTGGCCGAGCTGCTGACCTGATGTACGGCGAAGACCGCGCGGGCGCGCCTTCTCTTGGTAGGCCGCGTCTGCGAAGAGCGAGCACTCCGTCGATGTCCCATCGGTGCAACGTTAGAGCTGATCCATCAGTTGTAACCTTATGGTGATAACCGTCTTACTAGCGCCCAGAGCGGAAGGGAGTCGATGAGCCACCACCGCCGCCTGGATGCAGACCACGGAGGCCGGTCCGCCGACGCCGAAGAAGCCGATGCGTCTCAGGACTGGATGTCGGTCGGCGTGGACGACGAGGTCGTGTGGGAGACCCAGGTCGCCGCACGCATCCCCGTCGCCGACCGCAACTACCGCTACCGGCCGTCCGTGCCAGCGATGATCGCCCACGAACCTGTGCGACTGGACAGCCGAGTCTTCTCGCAGGCCGAGGATGCCGCATTGGCGCTGCGGTCAGCCGATGAACGGGTGGCCGACGGGGCATCGACAGTGCCGCTGCTGCGTACGGAGTCCGCGGCCTCGTCGAAGATCGAGCAGATCGAGGTGGCACAGCGCTACATCGGTCGCGCCCTTGCGGGACTGCCGACCAAGCAACGATCCGCCATCGAGGTGGCCGACAACGTCCGCGCGCTGCACTCGGCAGTGAGCGCAGATCTCGACACGCTCACGGCCACGCAGATCCACCGCGTCCATGCGACGCTGCTGCCGGGTGAGGATTGGTCAGGCACGCCGCGGACCGTGCAGAACTGGATCGCCGGGTCGGATTACAGCCCCCGTGGCGCACG
Source organism: Euzebyales bacterium (assembly GCA_038233095.1). GTDB lineage: Bacteria > Actinomycetota > Nitriliruptoria > Euzebyales > Egibacteraceae > JBBSMR01. The sequence continues at coordinate 4,973 of JBBSMR010000119.1, read as the reverse complement.
GTACGTCCCACCACGGCCCGAGCGGGTCCCAGCGTTGATGGATGACCTGGCCGTCTTCGCCAACCGGCACGACATGCCAGCCGTCGTGCAGGCCGCCATCGCTCACGCCCAGTTCGAGACCATTCATCCATACCCGGATGGCAACGGAAGAGTCGGGCGAGCGCTGGCCCACATGATTCTGCGTCGTCGCGGGGTGACGATTCACGCGATCGCGCCACTGTCGATCGCAGTGCTGGCCGGTCCGGCCGCCTACCTCGACGGGCTGACCAGCTACGAGCGCGGCGACATGCCCGGCTGGGTGAGCTACTTCTGTAGCGCCTGCATCACCGCAGCGATCGCGACCCAGGAGCTGAGCCGCCGGCTCACCGAGCTGCGCGACGAGTGGCGCCTCGTTCCGCAGGTGGCCAACGCACGGGCCGACGCCGCGATCGGCCGCATCATCGACGAGCTGACGTCGCATCCGGTGTGCACGGCCGCACAGGTGTCCGACCGGCTGGGCGTGTCGCGCCCGGCTGCCCGGGGAGCCCTGGAGTCCCTGACCGAGGCCGGCGTGCTCAACCGCACCACCGCGGCTCGCAACCTCAAGATCTACGAGGCGCACGAGGTCTTCGCCGCCATCGACGATGTCGAGCGAGCCGTCGTCGGCCGAGGGCGGCAGTGACGTGGGCCCGCCGTGGTGGCGCGCGCGTACACCGACATCCTCGCGGCTGCGACCCGCCGCAACGAGCTCGATGAGGCTCGTGCCTCCGAGCCCGGCTGCGCGACGACGGACCACGGCCGGAATCCGGTCCCGCTTCACGTAGTGGTTCAGCAGGTCGGTGACGGCTCCGACGTCAGCGACCTGCTCGGCCCGCTCGGCACGGACCCCGCCGGTGCCAGGTTCGCGAAGTTCGCATCCGACCGCTCGGGCGTGATGTCGACATCGACGGTCGTGAGCGTGGATCCGTGTGCGACCGCGGCGAGGCCTCCGACGAGGACGAACGCGACGCCGTGGCCGTGGAGCACCTCGAGCGTGCGCACCGGATCGAAGTCGGCGGTCATGAAGGCGAGGCGCCACCGATACGCCGCAGCTGCTTGGCGGCAGCGGCGGCGTGGCGCACTCGCTGGCCAGGAGTCAGGGACAGCATGCGCTCGAGTTGTGCGGCGTCGACTCCCCACGGGTCGCTCGACTCCAACCCCGCGGCGAGCAAGGAGCGCAGCGCGGCGGCCCGAGTCGTGCCCTGCCGGTCGGCCCGCTGGTCGACCGCGGCCAGCATCTGGGAGGACAGCCGGACGCAGACCCGCTCCCCGATCGCCGGCCGTCCGCGTCGCCGCGCCATCACCGGAGTATACGGCGTCGGATATTCGCGCACGACTCGCCCGCGTCATGATGACCGGCGTCGTGGGCGTCCTCGCTACAACCCCAGCTCCGCGCGCACGTGATCGGTGCGGAAGGTCAGGGCGCCGGGCGGCGCCGGGGCGGCGTCGAAGGAGTCGAGGAGTCGCTCGAGCTGCTCGCGGCGGGTGGGATCGGCCGCGGCCTGACGCGGGGTGACCCCGCCCAGTGCCGGGACTCGCTCGTCGCACCAGCGCAGCTCCATCTGTCGCTGGATGTCGGCCATGACGTCGGCGTCTACGCCGCCCGATAGACCCTGCAGGTCCGGCAGCCCTCCCCGGGCCGTGCCGGCGATGTCGCCGACATCGGTGACGGGCGTGCGGGTCTGTGCCACCACCTCGACGTCGACCGCACCACGCAGCCGATCCATGACCCGGTCGGCGCGCTCGACGCTGTTGGTGGTGACGGTGAGTCGCCGACCGTCCAGGCGCAGGCTCGCGCGGATGACGGACTCGACGTCGTCGAGCTCGTGGTGCTCGGTCCACACCTCGCCGGGGACGTCGGTGGTGTACGCGGCGTTCAGGTGATCGATCAGTCCGGGGAGGTCGTCGGTGGTGACCACCGTCTCGCACTCGACGACGTGCTCGTTCTCCCGCGTCCGCAGCTGCGGCGGGGCGCGCAGGTCACTGACCCACTTGGCGACCGCCAGCGGGTCACCCTCGTCGAGCACCGCCAGCAGCGCCGCCTCCTGGCCCGGTCGGACACCGAAGAGCCCGCCGATGAACTGGTGTCGCTCGCCGTCGGGCACGGCGCGTCCACACAGCAGCATGCCGGGTGCCACGTTGCCCGAGAGCGTCGCCTCGCGGACGTCCAGCCGGTCACCGGTGCGCAGGTCCCGGACGGTCATGCTCGACCCGGGGGTGGTCGACACCACCTCGTAGACGGTGCGCTCCACGGTGAGCCACGCGGTGGCCAGCAGTGCCTCGTCGTCCGGCAGCAGCGCGCCGCGGTCGGCCACGAAGTCCTCGAACCACCCGCCCTCCGTGAGCACCAGATCCATGACCAGGGGGTCTTGCATGACCGACGCCCAGTCGGGGCCGGCCGTTGCGTCGTGCGGCTGCGACTCGGTCAGCACCCCCACGACGTCCACGAGGTCGAGGTGCGCGCCCGGCGCGGACCGCTCGATGTAGCCGACGGCCTTGCGGCACAGCCACCCCACCCGGTCGGGCAGCGCCGCAACCTCGGGCACGCCCAGGTGACAGTGCTTGTACTTGCGCCCCGAGCCGCACCAGCAGCGGTCGTTGCGTCCGAGGCCGGGTCGCCCGGACGACGCCAGGGCGAAGGGCTCGACGGTGGCCAGGTCCTGCTCCGTTCCCCCCGTCAGCGGGACGCTTCGCCACAGCTTCGCGGCGCGAGCGGCGTCGCCGCGGTCGCTCGCGTACCAGGCCAGGCGATCGACGGCCGGCAAGTAGCGTCGATCGGCCTCGACGGCGAGCTCCAGGTGCTGCTCGGCGGCGGCCCAGTCGCCGTCGCGCTCCGCGGCCAGCGCCGCGATGAGCCGTGCCGTCGCGCGGCGACCCGGCCGATTCGCGGCGTTGACGAACCCGGCGGCCAGTGGCGCCGCCGAGGGTGACACGCCCTCATCGTCGAACAGCTCGTCGCTGACCATCGCGAGCACGTGGGGGTCGTCCATGGCGTCCAGTACGTCGCGGATGCTCGCGGCATCGGGGGCCGGGCTCCCGGCAGCCTCGGAGGCGGCCAGGTCATCGGCCAGTTCGAGGACCCGCAGGACCTCGCCGGCTAGGTCTGCATCGCCGTCGGCAGCGGCGGTGAGTCGCCCCCAGCGCTGGAGGTGCAGCGCGTTGTCGAAGACCTCGGGATCACCGGCCGCCGACGAGCCGCGCAGCTCCAGCCCTGCGGCCTCGCACAGAGCGCTGAGCGGTGCGCGTGGTTCGCTGAACGCCGCCCGGTCGTCCACGAGGACGCTCAGCACCAGGTCCTCGCACGACGCGGGCAGCCCCGGCTCCGCCGTCACCTCGTCGCACGCTTGGCCGACCGCGGTCACCAGCCGCGGATCCGGGTCCGGCGCCGACGGCAGTGTCCGCAGGTCGATCGCCCCGTCGTCGTCCACCCTCACCGCGATGGCTGTGCCCACCGCGAATCCGTCGAGCCAGCCGTCGGGCCCCGCCCACGCCACATGACCGTGCTCGAAGGAGACCGGCTCGACGTGCGCACCGTCGATCGTCAGCGACTCGATCCGGTTGAACCCGGCCAGGTCCACCGACACGTGCAGCAGCCCGATCTCCCGCTCGGATTCGGTGAGGACGTGCGTCAAGACGATGCCGGCGCACAGCTGACCGATGTGCACCGTCCGGTCGCCGGCAAGCCAGCCCAGCGGCCCCCACTCGTCGGCGAGGTTCTGCTCGATGCGCTCGATGAGCGCGGCCACCGCGCCGTCGGCGTGGTCGCCCAGTCGCTGGGCCACGCTCGCAGTCAACTCGTCGTGGCCGATGACGACGTGCTCTGCGGCCACGTCGAGCACCGCGCGTTCGACCTCGCCGGGCTCGGGCAGGGGCAGCTGGCCGAGGCGGGCCACGTAGGCGTCCTCGTCGAAGTCGTCGCTCTGCAGCGCCTCGATCGCCGACTGGGCGAACGCCATGGCCAGCTGCGACAGGATCGCACCGGGGTCGAGCCCGGCATCGGCCAGCCTGCGTGCCGTCCGCCACACCTGCGGCGGTGTGTCGTCCAGCAGCTGCGTGGCGACGGCTGTTCGCAGCGCCGGGCTGCCATCTCCCTCCGCCGCGAGATGCAGGTCCATCAGCTCCTCGCGTTCCCGCGCGTCGGCTGTCTCCCACGTGGCTGCGCTGACCGACGCCCCGAACACGAAGGCGACCCGCTCACTGATGTCCATACCGACGACCGTAGCCGCCCACTGGGACGTCACTCAACGGCGGATTGGTGACCGATGAGACGGGTAGGCGACACAGCCATGCTGCGACCTGCTTCCACGGGATGTCGGGCCCTGCCACGAGACGACGGCGTTCACGCCTCGATGATCCGTACCCCGTACTGCCGGATCTACGGGCTGCGTGTGACCACGGTCAGCTGATCGCGTTGCGCTTGGGCGACGAGCAGCCGATCGAACGGGTCCCGGTGGTGCGGAGGCAGCCGTCGCACCGAGAAGGCCACGGCGGTGTCTACCGGGAGCGCCACGAAACCGCTCGCCCGGACCTCGTCGCCGAGATCGTCGGGGACGCGCAGCTTTCCCAGCCCAGCCTTGATGCCCATCTCCCACCCAGACGCCGGCTCACGAAGACCTCATTCGCGGGATCCGATATGGCGGCGCGCGCTCCGGCGGACAGGAGCTCCGGAGCGCCGAGCGCCCACAGCAGCCGCATGCGTGTCAAGGAGCAGTCGAGTCACGACTCGAAGTCAACGAGGACGTCCTCCGGGAGTCCGTCGAAGTCGTCGGCGATCCAGACTCGGCCCGCCCATCCGCCGAGCTGACAGGGTCGCACGTCGCCCCGATAGATCGTCAGCTCCGCCACCGGCTTGCCGGCACGACTGATGACGACCCGCTCTCCGCGCTGGACGGCTTCGAGCAGCTTGGAGAGCTGGGCCTTTGCCTCGGTGACGCCCGCTGTCAGCATCCAGGCAG
>JBBSMR010000118.1:0-6616 GCA_038233095.1 Euzebyales bacterium | reverse complement strand
CTCACGTGGCGAGAAGCCCTACAGCGCTGTCCGCGCGAGCCGTGGCACCGTTCACAACGGGCTCACAGCACTTCACCGAGCGGGCCTGATCGTACGACCGCGACCTCGAGCATGGGCGGTTGCCGATCCGTTTGTCGAGCACGCACTGAAGTGATCGCCCAGCGCTGTTCGCTCCTTTAGGCGCCAGCATCTAATGTACTGGCACCTAATGGGCCCCTTCTTCTTCGCGGCGCAGGACCGCTTCATCGATCGCGTCGACGACCTCGCGCGGCTGGAGGACTGGTGGTCGGGCGCGGAGACAAACGCCTTGGCGCTCTACGGACGCCGGCGGGTCGGCAAGTCGTGGCTGTTACGCCGGTTCGCACACGCAAAGCCGGCGATCCTGCTCGTCGCCGATCGACGGGCGCGCCGGCCCCAGCTCGACCGCTTCGCCGAGCAGCTCGAGCCCCTGATGGGCTTCAAGCCGGCCCTCGACGGCGTCGCATCCCTCATCCAGGCTCTCTACACGATCGCCGGGACCGACACGACCCTGGCGGTCATCGACGAGTTCCCTTACCTGCTGCCGGGGCAGGACAGGGAGCGCGACGAGGTATTGACCGCCATCCAGCGCGTCATGGAGGATCGCGACGCCTCCAGGCTGAAGCTCATCCTCTGCGGCTCCTATATCGGCCAGATGGAAAGACTGCTCAAGGGTCCCTTGCGAGGCCGCCTCACGCCGTTGACGGTCGAACCGCTCAGCTTTGACGAGGCCGGCGAGTTCATGGCGCCCGGCTGCTCGGCGGTCGACCGCATCGAGCGCTACGCGGTCGCGGGCGGCATGAGCCTCTACCTCGACGAGCTGACTCGCGGCGGGTCGCTGCGCGCCCGCATCTGCAGCCGGGTCCTCGATCCCCGTGGTCCGCTGTTCAACGACCCGCGAGAGGTGCTCGAGGAGGAGCTTCGCACGCCCGGCACCTACTACTCGCTGCTGGAGGAGCTGTCCACCGGGAGGAAGTCGCTCGGCGACCTGGCCACGGCCCTGGGCCGCAAGACCACCGACCTGCAGGGGTACCTGCGCACGCTGCGCGAGATGCGGATAGTCCAACGCGTCGCCCCGGTGACGGCACGCGAGGACCAGCGCACGCACCGCTACACGCTCGCCGACGACTTCATGCGCTTCTGGTTTCGCTTCGTCTTCCCCTTCCAGGAGGACCTCAAGACGGGCCTGCCTGCCGCCGCGCTCTACGACGACGAGATCGCCGACGCCCTGGCTGACCACGTCAGCCCGACCTACGAAATGCTGTGCCGCGCCTGGGTACTGCGCACCGGCCGTGCCACCAGGGTCGGAAGCTGGTGGGGCAACGCGCTCAACGAACATCGCAGGGCGGGCACGCGACAGACCGAGGAGATCGACCTCGTCGGCCTGCGCCGCTCCGTCGTCACCATCGTCGGCGAATGCAAGTGGACCAGCGGTCGCCTCGGAGCCGATGTCCTCAGCGACCTCGAGACTCACAAGGTCCCGGCCATGCGCCAGGCCAAGGTGCGCTTCGCCAAGGACGGTCCGCAGATCGTCCTGTTCAGCAAGAGCGGCTTCAAGGCCGGCCTCTTGAGCCTCGCGCTCCAACGCGACGACCTGCAGCTCGTCGACGCGGCCACCGTCGCCGACGACCTTGCGCAGGCCGGTCGCGCCCGATAGGGGCTCGCGCTCGGAACGTCGCGTGGATGGCCCAGCAGCAGTAGTCGGCCGCCCACAAGCACGGGTCCGAGGCGTTGGGCCAGAACGCGACGCGATGCTTGATCTGGGTCGTGCCCGCCACGGCCTGCTGCACTGCCATATGGAAGGCGCCCCGTCGCCGCTTGGTCCCCAGCTCCGAGGCGACGATCAGCATGCGGTCCGTCGGCGTGGCCAAGGTGGCCATGATGTGTGGTCTGGATCGCCACGAGGTCCGCGAGCTTCGCGGGGTTGTGGCCCGATAGAGGTCCATGCGTGGCGGCCGGCCGTCGGGCAGGGGCGTCAAGGAACTCGGCGTAGCGCCTGGCCTCCTCGCGTGCTCACGAGCAGGACGACCGCATGCCCCGCATGCAGCTCGCTCGTCTCATCGCCAGCGAGCGGATCTACTACCCCTAGAAAGAGCAAGACCCTCCCCAGCTAGCCGTTTCGGCAGAGCCCTTGGGCTCTTTCGCCGAGGAGGGTCAGTGACCCCAGTGTATCCGCCCCCGCCTGAGCCGGGCCACGCCGCAACTCTACCCGGCGCTCGCGCGCGTACCGCTGCTGCGCAGCCACCGCCTGATGGAGTGGCGCCGCCCGCGGGCAAGACACCCGAGGTACTCGACGAGGTCAGGGACCTCGACGTCCCTGAGCTGCTGGCCGTGGATCCCGGGCTGGCGCGCGTGCCGGTCGAGAAGGCGCGCGAACTGCACTGCGACCCTGCTGGGGGCTGTGCTCAGTACGTTACCTGACCGTATCCCTGTCGTTACCATAGAGTATCATCCGCCGCATGGCGGACGAGCTGATCGGTCGCGTGTTTACGGCAGGCGGACCCGTCGAGCCCGCGTTCAATCATCGGGCGCGAAGGCGACATCGCCGATGTATGTGGTCGCGTGCGCAACGGCCTTCACACCATGATCGCGGGTGCCCGTCGCATCGGCAAGACGACCGTGGCCAACGCGGCGTGTGCTCGCCTGCGCGATGGCGAGCACCTCGTCGTCGACGTCGAGGTCCCCGAGCGCAGCACCCCTGACGACCTGTGCCAGTTCATCATCGAGCGCTGCCAGACGCAGTCGCGCTCCGCGAAGGCCGGCAGGGCGGCCGAGGTCGTCCTGCCGCTCATCGAGAAGCTGCTGACCGACGAGGGCTTGCCGCTGAACCTGTCCGCGCTCCAAAGCGACGGTCCGACCTCCGCGCAGCAGCGAGCCGTCCTGGCGCTTCCGAAGCACCTCGCTCGTGACCGCTGCCCGGCACGCCGCGCCGCAGGCTGGAGACGGAGGCGGTGACCCTCTACGTGGCCCGCGCGGGGCTCGAGGCGGCCAAGGCCGCGCTCGACGATGACTGACGTCCTGGTTTTGGCCACAGCCACCGCGCCGCAGCGCGCCATCACCGGGCTGCTTGATGAGTACCGGGCTCTGCAGGCCCAGCTTTCCGAGCAGCCTGGCCTGTTGACCATCCGCGCCGATCCTTGGAGCGGTACCAGCGCACTGCTCCCCCACCGCGCTCGACGGCCTCGAGTACTCCGCGATCCTCGCCGACGCACGACCATGCGCCACCGTCGGTGAGCTCGCCCAGCGCATCGCTTCGGCCGCCATTGCGTCGCGGGCGCCGCAGGCTTCGCGATGGTGGGAGCATCGTTCGCTGAGCGACACGGACGGACTGCGACTCGGCCACACGCTGCACCGCAAGGGGCTCGACGCCGAGCGGCTGCGCCAGGGTGATGGACCCGATTCCCGCCTGCTCGCCGACGCGCTGCGCATGGCTTGCGTGCTCGGCGACGGACCGACGCTGGTCGCCGTCGACCATCTCGATCGCCTCCTGGACCGCCTGGAGGAGAAGGCTGCGCGGGAGTGCCTTGAAGTGATGCGCGCGGTCCGCCAAGCGCTGCCCGACCTCCAGCTGCTGCTGATCGGCCGCCCGCAAGGGCCCGTGCAGCGCGCCCTGCAAGACCCAGAGCATCCGCTCTACCGCGCCGGGCAGAGCATCGACATCCGCCGCCCCGGACCGCAGCGGTTCATCGACGACGCTTCCCACCGCGAACCCTCGACGACCGGCGTAGCCTCCGATCTGCTCGGCGCTGCGGCAGAGCTGGCCGCCGGCGTCCCGTTCCTCACCTGGCAGATCATCGACCTGGCCGCAGGCGAGGGTGCGGCGCCCCAGCGAGCACTGCACGGCTGGCGCCGCCTACGAGCCCTGACCGACGCCCAGACGGGCCAGAGCTTCGACCTGCTGGCGCGGGTGCATCCGCTCGCTCAGCAGGTGGTGGCCGCGATCGCCATCGACGGACAGCCCTACAAGCTCGCGGCGAACAACAAGCGCATCTCGGACGCGCTCGCCCGACTCCGTCAGCTCGGCGTGGCCTTTCAGCCAAGAGAACGGACCTGGGCACTGGCCAACCCGCTGCTGCTGGAGTGGGCCCGGGACCATTGGAGGCAGCCGGCGCGAAGTCGGTCTCTGTAGGCCCCTCCACGGGGGCCGACCACCGTGGACCGCCGGCTAGCTCGGCGAGGCGGCAGGGTGGATGACCCAGTCGGCGTGCGCCTTCAAGCGCCGTCGGCGCTTCTGGCCCTTCTTGCCGCGGACATCGCCGTGCGCTGGTTCGCCTTCGTTGGGTGTGCGAAGGATCTCCTGTTCCTCCTCGTGGCGCAGGAAACGGACATGGAGAACGGCGACCCCCCACTCGTCACCGGCCCATGACGTCTCCTCAGGCAGCTTCCCAGGTACTCGTTGCAGGGCGGCCAAGGTGTCGTCCAGCACGACGGACATGTCGTCGGCCGGCTCGCCCTCTTGCTGGGGGCTGGCGTTGTCGAACGCGTTGCTCTGGAACTCCCACCGTCCGTCGACCGCTTTGCAAGACCAGACGGGGATGAGCCGGTAGACGAGCACGTCATCCCCGACCGCCGGCTGTGGGTCCTGAAGCTCAGGCGGCGGTGGTGTGCTCAACGGTGGAGGCGGTCTGCGACGGTCGCGAACAGGGAATCGGCCTGATCGGCAGGCGCCTCCCACTCGGTGCCGCCCACCGCCACGATGACGTCTCGCTCGTGTCGGGTGCGGTCGAAGACCGCTTCGACCTCAACGTCTCCGCACTGCCACGTAAGCTGAAGGCCGCCGCTGCTCAGGCGCCCGATCCACGGAATCACCGTGTCGTCCTGCATGACGCGTGTCAGGAAGCGCAGCGCGTCCATCACGTCTTCCAGAACCATGGGGCTACTCCCGCCAGGAGCGACCACGGGCAGGGCCGCGAGTTCCTCCATGCGACTGATCACGGGTACTGCCCAGGGCGGGACCTTCTCGCCTCTGAGCGAGATCGAGGAACGAGGGCCCTCAGCCTCAGGCCGTGCCAGATAGTCCAGGCCCGCCACATCCCACCTGAGGCTCGACGAGTCGTTGACGACGATGCCGGCGTTCATTCTGCTTCCTCCTGAAGCCCCCATTGACGGTGCATGTCCGTGGTCGTGAGGTCCCTGAAGCCGAGCACGACCCACCTGTGGGCCAAGTCCAACGCTTCCATGGTGCTGTCCAGATCACCTCCGGTGGGAATCACGCGTCCCGTGACGTTGACCATATAGATCGGCGTGTTCTTCGGGGGTCTTAGGCCCGGCGTGGCCGAGACGTAGAGCCGGCCAGCCGGGCCGGCTCTACCCAGCGCATCTCCGGGGATGCGCCAGCGCGCTTGCAGCTGGGCATCTTCGGCCTCGGGTAGGAACGCGTTCCGCGGCCTCGGTCGCACCCGATTGACGATCTTCGCCAGATCAGGATGACCATCCCCGACGGGAGGAGCGAGGTCGATGGGGTTGACGTAGGTCACCTCCACCAGGTTGACGTCCGCGCTCTGCTCAACGTCGCGAAGGATGTCGCCCAGCACTCCGAACAGCTCCTCGAACCGCTCCCGCAGCTGCCCATAGCGCGGGTAGGGAGCGCCTTGCTCGACCTCGCGCCAGTTCAGCGTGAGGCGATCGTGCTGGAGCTGCACCAGCTGAACCTCGCTCTCGCTGAGGAACCACGTCCGGGGCAGGGAGATCGGAGCCTCGAGATGGATCTCGATCGACGGCACTTGGGGTACCCGGTCGAACGTCTCGACCAGGGGAGGGGCCATAGGCTGGCGCCGGCGACGCGGCAGGGCACCTCGTACGTGGTGCGCGAAGGAACCAAGCGCCTCGATGTCCACCGTGTCCGCGGCGAACTGAGCGCTCAGGGCAACCTCGGCTACCGGCGGATTGCTGAAGGAGACGAGCTCGTACTCCGACGACCGGTTGGCTTGGTGAGGCACCTCGGATTCAAGTCTACGTGAGCGTGAGCGCGTAGACGTCTCCGGACAGCCCGAGTCCATGACCATCCGCGAGGTTGTCCCGTAGCTCGTAGAACTTGAGGTGGCGGTTCTCCCGCCTCGTCCGCTGCCGCTGGCAGCGTGGCGAGTGCGAATCGGTCCATTCGAGACGAGGAGAACCGCCATGAAGAACGTAGACGAAGCAGCCGACGCTGTCGGCGAGGGCAAGGTCGACGCGCTGCCTGAGCGTGTGCAGGAGGCGCTGGGCGAGTTGGCCGGCGCTGCGAAGGAGGGCCTGCTGGCCTTGAGCGTCGGCGTCGGGCTGGGCGTGCTGAGCGAGTTGATGGCCGAAGAGGTCGACGACGTGGTCGGCCCGAAGGGTCGCCATGACGTCGACCGCGCGGCCGTGCGGCATGGCAGCGAGGCCGGGCAGGTCACGCTGGGCGGGCGGCGCGTGGCCGTGCAGCGTCCGAGGGTGCGTGCCGCTGACGGCTCGGGCGAGGTGAAGATGGCGACCTACGCGCACTTCGCCGATCGCGACCCGCTGACGGCGGTCGTGCTGGAGCAGATGCTCGCGGGCGTGAGCACGCGCCGGTTCTCGCGCACGCGTGAGCCGGTCGGCGAGGACGTCGTCGACGCGGAGCGCTCGACCTCGAAGTCGG
>JBBSMR010000117.1:0-6639 GCA_038233095.1 Euzebyales bacterium | reverse complement strand
GTGCGCGAGACAGGACTTGAACCTGCACGCCCGTGAGGGCACCAGGACCTAAACCTGGCGTGTCTGCCGCTTCCACCACTCGCGCGAGGAGGCTGTAACAGGATAGGGTCTTGTGTTCACGGATGGCCTGGCGGCCCATCCCACCAGGATGAGCGCAGGGGCGGCAACGCTCCGGATTGTCGGCGCTCGCGTTCGGGTAGCTAGGCGGTGGTCAGTCAGCGTTGGGATCGTCGGGCAGTGGGAGAATGACACCTTGAGTACAAGTGAAGCAAAGGCGTCCTTTGATCGACACACGTCCAGGTGGGCGGGGGAGAGCGGTTGGGAGGCGCAAGCGGCGCGGGCGGGGCTCGCGGCCAAAGGATTCCTGTACGCGACGATCGCCGTCCTCTCGCTCCGCCTCGCGTTCGGCAGCGGCGGGCAGACGGCCGGTCAGAGCGGCGCACTGAAGAGCCTCCAAGGAGGAACCTTCGGCACGATCATCCTCGTCTTGCTCGCCATCGGGTTGGCTGCCTACGGCATCTGGAGACTGCTGCAGGTCTTTCAGGATCCGGGCGAGGACAGCCAGGCCAAGAACATCGGGCTCAGGATCAGCTTCGCGGTGCGGTTCGTCATCTACGCCGGGTTGAGCATCCTGACGGTGCGGTTGCTGATGGGCTCATCCTCCGGCGGCGGGAGCTCGAAGAAGACGCTCACGGCCACCGTGATGGGGTGGCCCGGAGGCACGTGGCTGATCGGCGCCGTCGGGCTGATCGTCATCGGCGTCGGCCTCTACCAGGGCTACAAGGGCTGGGAGAGCAAGTTCATGGAAGATCTCGATACCCGGGACATGAGCGCCAAGGAGTACCGCTGGATCGACCGGCTCGGCACCGCGGGCTCGCTCGCCCGGATGGTCGTCTTCACGATCTCAGGCATCTTCGTCGTCATAGCGGCCGTGAACCATCAGCCGGGACAGGTGAAGGGCCTGGACGGCGCGCTGCAGCAGCTGCGACAGGCCAGCTACGGGCCCTGGCTCCTGGGCATCGTCGCCCTGGGGCTGCTCGCCTACGGAGTGTTCTGCTTCGCGCAGAGCCGGTATGTGGACAGCGACGCGTCATGAGTCGAAGAAGCAGCGGCTCCTCGTACGACCGGGCCGCGAGCGCCCCGCGCAGCCGCATCTTTCAGCGTCTGCAGATGAGAGCCGCCGACTACATCGGCGAGCCGGGCAAGATGCGCGACCTCGTCAATCGTGCGGTCACGAAATCCAAAACCGAGGAGGTCGACGAGATGGGTGCCGTGGTCGACGACCTGCGTGCACTGACCCGCCTCGTCCGGGCTTACGCGAAGAGCGAGTATCGGGAGGTGAAGACCGAGAGCGTGATCCTGATCGTCGCGGCCATCCTCTACTTCGTCTCGCCGGTCGACGTGATCCCCGACTTCCTTCCCGGCGGGTTCCTGGACGACGCCGCCGTGCTCGGCTTCGTCGTGCGGCGGCTGCGCGGAGAGGTCGACAACTTCCTCGCCTGGGAGCAGGAGCGCGCGGAAATCATCGACATCGACGACGCCTGGGAGGAGGAGTCTGGCCGCTGAAGCCAGCCCTCATGTTGAACGGGACTGCAGCAACCGAACCCCCAACCCGGCGAGCACCACACCCACACCCGAGACGACCGCGGCGACCGGCAGGCTGAAGGCCAGCAGCACGCAGCCCGCAGCGCCCGCGGCCGCGAGCCATCGCGGCCCACGCCGCTCATGGGCTGGCAGCGTCCAGGCGGAGAGGTTCGCAATCCCGTAGTACAAGAGCACACCGAGGGCGCTGAAGCCGATCGCGCCGCGCAGGTCGGTGAACCAGACGGCGGCGATGATCGCCCCGGCCGCGGCCGATTCCGCTCGGTGGGGGACCTTCGAGCGAGCATGCACCGCGTCCAACCAGCGCGGGAGGTCGGCGTTGGCCGCCATGGCGAAGACCGTGCGGCCCACACCCGCGAGCAGCGAGAGCAGCACCGAGATCGACGCGAGCGCCGCGCCGGCCCGAACGATGGGTACGGCCGCGGTGAGGCGGCCCGCCTCGGTGACGGAGACCAACGGAGCGGAGCTGGCGGCCAGCACGTCGGGCCCGACAGCGGCGAGCGCCGCCGCGTCGACCAGCAGGTAGACGACCAGCACGATCCCGAGCGCGAGCGGGATGGCGCGGGGGATGGTCCGGCGCGGCTCGCTGATCTCCTCCCCGAGGGTGGCGATGCGCGCGTAGCCCGCGAAGGCGAAGAAGAGCAGCCCGGCGGCCTGCAGGACCCCTCGAGGGCTGATGTCCCGGGCCCAGAGCCGAGCGAGATCGAGATCGGGAACCGTGAGCGCCCCTGCCACCATCACGGCGAGGGCGAGGAGGACGAGCGTGATCATGATCCTGGTCAGCCTCGCGGTCCTGCGGATGCCACCGAGGTTCGCCGCGAGCAGAACGAGCACCGCCGCCGTGGCGGCGGGACGGGGCGCGCCTGGAGCCAGATAGGCGCCGACGGTGAGCGCCATCGCGGTGCAGCTCGCGAGCTTGCCGACCACGAAGCACCAGCCCGCCAGCCAGCCCCACGTCGGCCCGAGCCGGCGGCGGCCGTAGACGTACGCGCCGCCGGCCTGCGGATAGAGCGCCGCGAGCTGCGCGGAGGATGTCGCGTTGCCGTACGCGACCGCCGCCGCGAGCGCCAACGCGAGCAGCAGCGCGCTGCCGGATGCCGCGGCGGCCGGGCCGACGGCGACGAAGACGCCGGCGCCGAGCATCGCGCCGAGGCCGACGACCACCGCGTCGGCCGTGCCGAGGCTGCGTGCGAGCCGGCTCGGTTCCGGTGGCGCGGTCATGGCAGCCCGAGGATAGCCAGCCGGTGGTGACCGACGGGTTGCGCCACAGTGAACCTGTCATACCCCTCTGCCAGAGTGCTGCCATGGAGACCAAGCGCTGCTCGCGCTGCGGAACGACGAAGCCGATCGATGAGTTCCCCCTGCGCCGACGGGACACAGGGAAGCGGCAGCCGTACTGCCGTTCCTGCAAGGCCGTGTATCAGCGTGACTGGTACGAGCGCAACCGTGACCGCCATATCGCCGATGTTCAACGCAACCGGCAGCGAAGGATTATCGACAATCGGACCATCATCGCGGCCGCCAAGGATCGGCCATGCGTCGACTGCGGTGTTCGGTTCCCACCGTTCGTCCTGGACTTCGACCACGTGAAAGAAAGCAAGGACGGGAACGTGTCCGAGATGGTGCGGCACGTCTCACCGCGCGTGCTGCTCACCGAGATCGCGAAGTGCGACGTCGTCTGCGCGAACTGTCACCGATGGCGCACCTACGGCGGTGACCGAAGCAAGAGGAGCTTGTAGGCCGCCGGGGACTCGAACCCCGAACCAACCGGTTAAGAGCCGGTTGCTCTGCCAATTGAGCTAGCGACCCGCGTGACGCTCGGCGGGGAGTCTAACGTCGGTTCCGGCCGGCCGCACCCAGCGAGAGCCGAGGACGAGGGTGACCGACGGGTTTCGAACCCGCGACCTCCGCGACCACAACGCGGCGCTCTAACCAGACTGAGCTACGGCCACCATGACGCTGCACGGACATACAGCGGCAGTCCATCATACATGCGCGCCCGGAGGGACTCGAACCCCCGACCTTGCGGATAGAAGCCGCTTGCTCTGTCCAGCTGAGCTACGGGCGCAGGTGAAGCTCGCCTCGCAAGCCTAGAACCACGAACCCTCTCTGTCAGGGGTGGATGACCGGGCTGATCAGAGCAGGCTGCGCGCGGCATCGAAGCCTTGATAGGCGGCCACCGCGATCAGCAGGAGCGCGAAGGCCCGGGTGAGCTGTGCCGCCGGCAGCCGGTCGGCCAGCCGCGTGCCTGCCCACACGCCCAGCAGGCCGGCAACGCTGAACGGCAAGGCGACCGCCCACTCGACGCCCGGACCGGCCAGGCGCGCGAGCAGCGCCGTGACCGTGTTGATGATGATGACCAGCAGCGACGTGCCGATCGCCAGCGGCATCGAGAACCCGAGCGCCAGCGCGAGCGCGGGGACGACGACGAAGCCGCCACCGACGCCGAAGAGCCCGGTGAGCAGCCCCACGCTCGATCCGAGCACCGCCACCTTGCCCGCCGTGCGCAGCCTGCTCCGCGGACCCGTCTCGTCCTCGGCGGTCTCCTGGCCCGTGCCGTTGCCGCGCCGGAGCATGACCCCGGCCACGACCAGCATGAGAACCGCAAAGGCGAGCAGAAGCGCCTGCGGTGCGAGCGCCTGGTTGAGGCGCGTGCCGAGCAGCGAGCCGACGATGCCGGCCGCGCCGAAGACCGCTCCGGAGGTCCAGACGACATGACCGTTCCGCGCGTGCAACCACAAGCCGCCGACCGAGGTCAGACCGACAACGACGAGCGACGTCGCCGTCGCGGCCTGTGGCGTCTGACCGGCGACGTACACGAGGGCGGGGACCGCGAGCACCGAGCCGCCACCACCGAGCGCCCCGAGCGCCAGACCGATCAGCAGCCCCAGAGGAGAGGCGAGCAGACCGGTCACGCCACGGTGCCGGCCTGGCCGTCGTTTGTGACGACCGGCAGACCGGCCTGCTGCCACGCCTGCATTCCGCCGCCCAGGTTCACGACGTCGTAGCCCGCGCCGCGGAGCGCGGCGGTCGCCTGACCGGACCGGCCGCCGCTGCGGCAGGCCGCAACGATGCTGCGATCGGGCGGAAGCTCGGTGTAGCGCTCCCCAAGCTGTCCGAGGGGCAGGTGGTGCGCATCGGGCACATGGCCCGCCTCCCACTCGTCTGGCTCCCGCACATCGAGCAGCAATGCATCGCTCAAGAGCAGCTTTTCGGCTTGCGCCGGGGAGACCTCCGGCATCGGTTGATCCGTTTGCTTGGTCATCACGACACTCCTCGTGGGGCTCGTCAACGACAGTGACAGCGTGAAGACAAATGTACGGACATCCGGTCGACGGTGCAAGCACCACGGACGGACCGCCTGAACGTCGTCCTCACAACGTCAAGGCATGATGGGCCGCGCGCAGAGAGGAGCGACGCTTGGCTTCTGACCCCGATTTCACGGTCATACTGCACGCACCAGCGGGCGCTGCGCTGACGCTTGAGACCTTGCAGAACCTCGAGGCCTCAGCGCCCCATGATCGTTGGCGACTGGTGCTCGTCACATCCTCACCCGATCCTTCGATGCCGCTTCTGCTCGAGGCGCTGGAGGATGATGTGCACGTCGTGGAGATGCCAGTGGACGTCACCATCGAGGAGGTGTTTCGGCAGGGCATCGATCTGGCAGCCGAGAACCGCACCGTGGTCTGGCTCTCTCCCGAAGCCCGCCTTCAGCGGGGTTGGTGATCCGAATGCTCGGCTTTGCTCGAACAAGAGTCGATTGCTGCACGCGAGGGCGGATCCAAGCCGGTCGGGAACACTCGTGGGCGCCGACCCCAAGGCCTCCGTCGCTCAGGCGGGAAGCCTCGTCATGACGACCCACGAGGCGGCCGCCAAGCTCTCTTCACTTCCTCACGTCGGCGGTCTCGCCGCCGGTCACGCCAGTTTTGCCGACGGTCTGGCAACCGAGTTGGAGGCTGGGGGAGCGCGTGTGCAGCGAGGCGAGACGCTGGAGCACTCGGAGCCGTGGCTCGCACCGGTGCTGTTCCGCAATCTCCATGGGCGTACGGGCACGACGGTTCTGATGCACCTCTTGGGCACGTCCTCCGACATGGAATTTGAGCGGACCTACCCCTTCGAGGTGAGACCCTTCGCCCACATCGTGGATCTGGCGAACAAGCTGCAGGCCGCGGGCGTTATCACGACGAGTGCGGGCCAGAGCTCGTGGCCACCGAGCACGGTTGGCGTTCAGCAGTTTGGTGAGGAGGCTCTGCGGGCGCTTTGAGCGGCCTACTCCCGAAGCGCAGACACCGGTCTGCGTGACAGCACTCTGCCTCGCGCCCGTTATGCCCCGGAGAAGGCCGGAGCGCTTGCTCTCGACCTCGCCGTGCAGACCGACCTTCCACTGTCGGTGATCCACTCGTGCGGGATCCGAGGGATATCTGGGCCTCCGTGAATTTGAATGCTTTCGATGAGAAGCGTGGCTACTACGGGTTCGGTCGAGCCAGGAGCGAGTCACGAGATGAGTATCTCGCGCGCTTCGTCGGGATGATCCGCGACAGGATCCACACGATGCTGCAATCCGGTCCCCGTACCCGAGCGCTGTTGCTCAGGTACGAGGATCTGATTGAGGCGCCCGCGAGAGCATCGGCGCGCTTGGAGGCGTGGCTCGACATCGATCTCGACCCCCGGGTCATCACTGACCGTGAGCAGTTCAGCCACCACATCACCAGCACGGGCAGCTCTGCCTCGGTCGGCAAGTGGCGAGCAGAGCTTCCCGGTCGTGAAGCCGAGCTCTTGATGCCATGAAGGAACGGGACCTCCGCTCCTGCTGATGGCTCCGAGTGGAGACACTCGGTGTTGTCAGCAACAGCCATCGACACAGAGGAGGAGATCCCGATGGCTTCACAGTATGTCGGCATCGACTTGCACCGGCGACGTTCGGTGATCGTGCGTCAATCCCCTGAAGGGGAGGTGTTGGAGGTCGTGCGCATCGACAACGACGCGGAGGCGTTGTCGGCCGAGATCGCCAAGGCCGGCCCGGACCCGGAGGTGGTG
>JBBSMR010000116.1:0-6724 GCA_038233095.1 Euzebyales bacterium | reverse complement strand
GTGCTTGGTCGTGGGACGGGTCGCCTTGACCAGGTCCCGGACGACCTCTCGCAGCGCTGCGGTCGTCGCGTGGTTGGTGAGCCCCAGTAGGGGGTCGAAGGCGGCAGGAGCGTCGCCGAGCATCAGCTCGCGGTCGAGGACATGGGCGCCTGTCGTGGTCAGGATCCTGCGCAGGTCGGCCTGCGCCCAGACGGCCCCAAAGATGCCGGTGCTGGCGCCGATCACCGCGACGGGCTTTTTGCGCAGCACGTTTTCGGGCTAGGGGCGCGACGCCCAGTCAATTGCGTTCTTGAGCTGCCCGGGGACCGATCCGTTGTACTCGGGGGTGGAGAACAGTAGGGCGTCGGCGGCGGCGAACCGGGCCCTGAGCGCTGCGACGGTGACGGGCGCCGGCTCGACATCGTGGTCTTCCGAATAGGGAGGCAAGAGCGCGAGGTCGTCGTGGATGCGGATCCGCACCGCGGGGGGGAGGAGGCCGCCGGCGGCGTGCAGCAGCGCCGTGTTGTAGGAGCCCGTTCGCAGGCTTCCCGAGATGCCGAGAACGAGCACGGGTCACCCCGCGTCGGCGATCAGCTCGAGATGGATCGACAGTTCGACTTCCCAGGACAGGACGTCTCCGCCCCGCGGCAGCTGGGCCTGGTAGGTCATGCCCCAGTAGCGGCGGTCGATGTGTGCGGTTAGATCCAGTGCCGCTCGGTGGCCGCCGTACACATCCTCAACCGGGGCCACGTAGGTGCCGGTTGCCGATATCGGATGCTCCTGACCGCGCATGCTCAACACGCCAGCAAGTGCAGCGGTGCCGTCCTCGCCGAGGTCGAGCTTGGTGGAGGTGAACAAAATCTCGGGATGGTTGGCGGCGTCGAAGAACTCCGCGCTCTCCACGACATGCCGGCGGAACTCCGGCGGCCGCCGGATCGTGATCGACTCAGCGAGGGCCCGGCCGGTCAGGCGTAGTCCCTCGGGCGTGGCCTCAAGCCGGGCTTCGACATCATCGAAGCCGGTGCGGAAGGACCCAACCCCCATGTGGCGCAGCCGGGCCTGAAAGGACGAGTGATCAGGGTCGGCGGTGAAGTCCCCGGTGAGAGGCTGGACGGCGGTAGTCATCAGTTAGCTCCTTTGAGCGTGTTGGTATCGGCAGTGGGACGGAGAAGGGGGTCGATGCCGTGCACGAGCGCGGCGTAGAGCTCCCGGGCACGGCGGTGCTCGAGGACAGGAGTGGCCTGGCCCGACCACAGCGCGACGACGTCGGTGCGCCCGGCGGCCCGCGCGGAGTCGAGCACCGGCTTGAGCAGGTAGCCCTGGTAGGGATAAGGCTCGATGGCGCCGTTGGCGGTGAGTTCGTCCATTAGCCGGTTGGGGATGCCGCGCGCCAGCCGGCCGCTGAACGCGCGCGTCAGACGCGTGTGCCGCGACCCAGGGCTGAGCAACTGCGCACGGTGCTCAGGTGTCGCTGCGGACTCATCGGTGGCGAGGAAGGCAGTTCCGATCTGCACACCGTCGGCTCCGAGCGCCAGGGCAGCAGCGATGCCGCGCGCGTCACCGATACCGCCGGCGGCGATGACGGGCGCGCGGACTTCCTGCGCGACGACGCGCACGAGCGGCATGGTCCCGACGAGCGAGTCCTCGGCCTCGGCGAGGAACGCTCCACGGTGCCCGCCGGCCTCGGCGCCGGACGCGACGATGACATCGACCCCCGCCTCGTCCAGGACGACCGCCTCGTCGGGGGTGATCGCCGTCCCGAGCGTCACGATTCCCCGCTCGCGGAAGGCCGCCAGCACGTGGGCGTCAGGGGCACCGAACACGAAGCTGAACGCCGCCGGGCCCGCGTCGAGGACGGCTTGAGCCTGCTCCTCGAAGGTCGCGGAGAAGCGGTCGGGGAACGGCGGGGCGTCAACCCCGACCTCGTCGTAGAGGGGCTGCAAGCGCCGGACCGCCGCATCGAAGCGCTCCCGGGTCATCTCGGACTCGGGCAGATCGTGGTTGGAGACCCACAGGTTCAGCGCGAAGGGTCGAGCCGTCGCGGCGTGTAGCGAGGCAGCCACGGCGGCGATGTCGTCGGTGTCGAGGTGGTGAACGCCGAACGAGCCCAGCCCCCCGGACTCCGAGACGGTAGCGGCCAGTACGACGCTCGACAGACCGCCGCCGAACGGCCCCTGGACGATCGGGTGTTCGAGGCCAAGCGCCCGGGTCAGCCTGGTGGCGGGCCAAGTAGGGGGAGAGAGAGGAGCCATGCGGTCACTGTAGGTAACCAGCAAGCACTTAGCAAGCAAGTGCCGGTGGACATCTAGTAACCTGCTGTCACCGATGGCCACCGCGATCCGACACCAGCCCAGCCGCGTCGTACGCCCGCCCGATGAGTGCCCGTTGACCGAATGCATGGCATTCCTCGGAGGCGCGTGGACACCGAACGTTCTCTGGTATCTGCGCGAAGGGCCTCGGCGGTTCAACGATCTGCGCCGCGACGTCGTCGGGATCTCGGCCAAGGTGCTCTCCCAGCGCCTGCAGCGCCTCCAGGCTGACGGGATCGTGCAGCGGCGGGTCATGGACACCACGCCGCCCACCGTCGAGTATGAGCTGACCCTCCTCGGCCGAGAGATCCTTCCGGCGATCGACGCAATCGTCGCGGTAGGGCATCGCCTCAAGCAGCGCCGGTCCACCGCGGCCTGACTTCCGCGTAGCGCGTCCAAATCGCTCACTGCCGGCCGCTCGCCTCCGCTTCGCGCCGAATGGAATAGCCAACGGCTTCCGTGCCGGCGTCACTGGTTCCGTCAAGAGCAGTAGCGGTGCGAGCGCCAGCGGACACGCGGGCCGGCGGAGCCCATCACATCGCTACCGCTGGATACCACGGCTAGCGGGTGCTGCTTCCCGGCTCAAAACCGGCCACCCCTCGCGCCGGTGACCCATGTCCCAGAACATCCACTCGTAGCGGGCGGTCGTAGCGAAGTGGCCGGCTGCGCGGCGCCGCTCGGCCGAGCTGAGATCGGGCCCGAGGCGATCGGTGAGCAAGAGGACAGCGCGGACTACCTCCGCGAACTCCTCGCCGCCCTCGTCACGACGCGCACGGTTTCTCCTGGCCCGCAACCGCGCCTCGCGGGAGAAGTAAGGCGGCTCCTTCGCGGGCTCCGCGCTCTGGAAAGCATCTCCGCTCGCGTCCGGCTGTATCGTCGAGAGATGGGTCTGGGCGAGGGGGATCGACATCACCTTCGACTTCAGATCCGACACGCCGGATTGGCCAGCAAGAGATCCGGACACCCACAGTCCAACCGGAAGAGACGCCATGAACGTCATCACCCGTTTCGTCCTCGACCACAAACGACTCGTTCTCGGTTTGTGGCTCGTCGTCACGATCGCCGCCTTCGCCGCGATCCAGCCGGCGGGCAATGCTCTCTCGCAGCAGTTCAGCGTGCCGGGCCGCGAGGGCTTCGAGACAAACAAGGAGCTCGACGCGATCTACGGCAACGGCGGCGACGTCGCGCCGATCGTGCCCGTCGTGACGCTCCCGAAGGGGAAGACGGTCGACTCGCCCGGCATCACGAGGCAGCTCGACGCGGCTCTTGCGAGAGTCGAGGCAGCGCTGCCGGAGGCTAGGACGGCCTCCTATGCCTCAACCCGCGACCGGGCGTTCATCTCCGACGACGGTCGCACCACCTTCGCCCTCGTCTACATCCCGGCCAAGGGTGGAGTCGATCCCGGCCTGGCCGAGGCGCGGCGGGCGCAGGCGGCGCTGGCGGGCGTCACGGTCGGCGGTTCGGCCGTCGAGGTGACTGGGCTCAACGCACTGCGCGCCGCCGCCGGCGAGAGCGAGGGCGACGGCACCGGCGTCCTGCTGGGGACCTTGGTGGCGGCGCTAGGCGCGCTCCTGGTCCTCGCCTTGGTCTTCCGTTCGCTCATGGCGCTCGTGCCGCTGTTGATGGCATTCGTCGCGATCCCGACCACCTTCCTGCTGGTCTGGCCGGTCGCGAGCGTCACCGACGTGTCGGTGATCGTCCAGTTCCTCGTCGCGCTGATCGGGCTCGGTATCGCGATCGACTACGCACTTCTCGTGGTGGTCCGCTGGCGCGAGGAACGGCAGCGCCCTGACGTGACGAACGAGGCGGCGGTGCGGAACGCGATGCAGCACGCCGGCTCCGCCGTCGTCTTCAGCGGCACGACCGTGGCGATCTCGCTGCTCGCGCTCGTCGCCCTGCCGGTGCCGTTCCTGCGCAGCATCGGCATCGCGGGCCTACTGATCGCGCTGGTCAGCGTCGCTGTGGCTGTCACGCTCCTGCCGGTCGTCCTAGCGACGGTCGGGCCAAGGCTCGACTGGCCTCGTAACCGACGCGACGCCCGCGCCAGCCGCGCCTGGTCGGCCTGGGCCCGCCTTGTCGTGCGCCACCGCTGGGCTGCGGCCGTGGCATCCACGGCCGTGCTTGCCGCGCTCGTCGTTGCCGCCTCCTCGATCCAGCTCGGGAACCCGCGCGCCGACTCGCTAGCGAACGCCGGGCCTGCACGCGCCGGCCTCGAGAAGCTGGAGGACTCGGGCATCGGCACGGGTCCGCTCTCGCCCTTCGACGCGCTCGTACGCTCAGGCGACGCCGGCACTGTCGCGGAGGCGCTCGCCCAGGTCGACGGTGTCCGGAGCGCGGCAGCACCCGCAGACTGGCGCCGCGGCGGGACGTCGCTCGTCACCGTCATCCCGACGGAGGACGGGAACTCCGCGGCCGGCCGAGCGACGCTCGACCGGATCCGTGCCACCACTCTCCCCGGCGAAGTGACGATCGGTGGCGAGGCCGCGCTGAGCGCCGACTTCCTCGACGCCGTCTACGGCAACTTCCCGCTCATGCTCGCGCTCATCTCTGTCCTCACCTTCCTCCTCCTCGCGCGCGCATTCCGCTCGTTGATCCTGCCGCTCAAAGCCGTCCTCCTGAACCTGCTCTCCGTCGCCGCCGCCTGGGGGCTCATCGTGCTCGTCTGGCAGCAAGGGTTCGGGTCTGACGAGATCTGGGGCATCGAGGCGACACGGGCGATCAACGTCGAGATGCCGATCGTCATCTTCGCCTTCCTCTTCGGCATCTCGATGGACTACCAGGTCTTCATCATCACCCGCATGCGCGAGGCGTACGACCGCACCCGCTCGACCGAAACCGCCGTCGTCGAGGGCATCGGCCGCACCGGCCGACTCGTCACGAGCGCCGCGCTGATCCTCGGCCTGGCGTTCGTCGCCTTCAGCGCCAGCCCAGGCACCGAAGTGAAGATCTTCGCCACCGCACTCGGCGGCGGAATCCTGATCGACGCGACGATCATCCGCGGCATCCTCGCGCCCGCCGCGGTCGCCATCCTCGGCCGCTGGAACTGGTGGCTCCCGGACTGGGCCGCGCGCATCCTCCGCGTTGAACCCTCGCGCGCGCAGCCGGACGCAACTCCCGATCCCGCCACTCAGGCCGCGTAGGTCGATCTCGCCGGGGCCAGTTCAAGAGGGGGAACCGCTGGTTCCCCCTCTCTGTTCCTTTGCGGGAGGTTCGTCTGAATGACCCGGGCAGGCCGCTGCTGCCTTGACGAATCTGAGCAGCGGCCGACATGCGACGCAGGCCGAAGCGCCGCTGCTCCTTTGATAAGCGGGCGTCTCCATTGGCGCCGAGCTCACGCCTGCTCGGGACGAGAACCAGAAGCGACGCCACCACCCACGCAGACGATCGCTTCCGGCGCCGAGGAATAGCGCCAGCTCCAGGCCGCTCGCTCCGCTACTCCAACGGCCGCGAGCGATCGTCCGCGCGGGCGACTCCGTCGCTCCCGCTTGTCGTCCAGAGCGAGTGCTTGCGAGGAGCCGCTGGGGACGCCTGCTTCGGTCCGACAGCGTGAGCGGTGTCCCGTTAGGGGATCCGGCTGCGAGACGGCACCCTCGCTGCTGCGTCTCGCCCAAAGCTGCAGCGCGCAGTCATGTCCATCCGACTGCTCCCTGTCGACGACATCCTGCGCCGGGCCTCGCGCGTGCGCGCGCCACGGACTGCCTCGCGAATCGCGAAACCAGGACGGCAGGCCCGTTCCCACAACCGATCCGCCATCGCGACCGTACCCGCGCAGCCGCAGAGTTCGCGTCGTCTTCGCCTCGCGCGCACGCGCGCTTCGCGCGGTGGGTGGCTCCAGTGCGCATTGGATGGCTTGCGGGACTGCGGTCAACCTTTGACGCGATCCGTTTCGTAGGCCCACATGGCGAGCTCGACGCGGTTGCGGGCACCGAGCTTGCTCATGAGGCTCGCGAGGTGCGTCTTCGTGGTGCTCAGGCTGATGAACAGCTCGTCGGCGATCTCTGCGTTCGTGCGTCCGCTGGCCACCTTTGCCAGCACCTCGTTCTCGCGCGCGGTCAGCGGCTCGCTCGGCTGGGCCGGCGGCGCGTCCGCGAGCGAGCCGGAGAACGCGGCCAGCAGGCGCGCCGTGACGTTGGGGGCGATCAGCGCATCGCCGTTCGCAGCAGCGTGGATCGCCTGGGCCAGCAGCTGTGGACCGGCGTCTTTGAGCAGGAAGCCGCGGGCGCCCGCCTTGAGGGCGCCGTGCACGTACTCGTCGAGGTCGAAGGTCGTGATGACCACGATCGCCATCGGGTCGTCCACGTCGGGCCCGGCCAGCAGCCGGGTCGCCTCGATGCCGTCCAGCTCGGGCATGCGGACGTCGAACAGGCACACGTCGGGACGGAGCTCGCGGGCGAGAGCCATCGCCTCGCGCCCGTCGGCGGCCTCGCCCACCACCT
>JBBSMR010000115.1:0-6728 GCA_038233095.1 Euzebyales bacterium | reverse complement strand
GAGGCCAGCGCCAAGCCCTTCGAGTGGAAGTTCACCCGCCACGACCTCGACCTGCTCCTCAAGCGCATCGCCGCCCACCAGTCACTCCCAACGGCAGCCTGAACCGATACGTGCGCGAACTTCCGTGCCAGAGCACTTAGGACCAGGGGGGCGGGAGCCGCGGGAGGGCGCCCTACTTAATCTCGAGCAGCTTCTCCCGCACGGCGTAGACCACGGCCTCCATGCGCGAGTGCAGGTGCAGCTTCTCGAGGATGTTGCGGACGTGGTTCTTCACGGTGTTCTCGGAGATGTAGAGCTCGCGGGCGATCTCGCGGTTGGCCATGCCCTGGGCCACCAGGGTGAGCACCTCCATCTCGCGCGCCGTGAGCTTCGGCGGCTCGGGCAGCTGGTCGCGCTCCTCGTCCTTGCGCGCCATCGCCGCGAACTCGGTCAACAGCTTGGAGGCCATCGAGGGCGAGATAAGCGACTGGCCGGCGTGCACGCTGCGGATGGCCGCGGCGACCTCGTCGATGGGGATCTCCTTCAGCAGATAGCCGCCGGCGCCCGCCTTGATGGCCTCGTACAGGTCCTCTTCCTCGTCGCTGATGGTGAGCATCAGGATCTTGGTGTGCGGCGACGCGTCCCTGATGGCCTTCGTCGCCTCGATGCCGCTCATCCCCGGCATGCGCACGTCCATGAGCACCAGGTCGGGCAGGTGCTCGGTCACGAGCTCGACGGCTTCGATCCCGTCGCTGGCTTCGGCAACGACGCTGACATCAGCCTCGTCATCCAGCACCATCTCCAAGCCTCGGCGGAAGAGCGCATGATCGTCAGCGACGATGACGCTGATCACCTCGGTCTCGGGGGCGCTCGCCATCCGGTGAGTCCTTTGGTCGGGAACTTCCCGAGAAGTCTAGCCCTCAGGATTCGACCGTCTGTTCCGAGATGGCGTCGATCAGTCCGAACGAGCCGTCTCTGCGCCGGTACACGATGTTGCAGTTGCCCGTGACAGCGTGGCTGAACACGTAGAACTCATGGTCCAGGAGCTCGAGCTGCAGCACCGCGTCGGCGGGCAGCATCGGGTTGAGGACGAACTGCTTGGTGCGCTCGATGAGCGAGGCCTGCTCGGTCGTGTCGGCCATGCGGTCCGGTTCAGGGCCCTGTCCGTTCATCATGACCGGCGTGCGCGGCTGTCGACGGCGATCGAGCATCCTGGCCTTGTAACGCGCGAGCTGGCGCTCGAAGCGGGCGATGGCGACGTCCACGGCTTCTCGGTGATCGGCCCCGCAGCCCTGCGCGCGGATGTGGTGGCGCTTGATCCTGGTGGTGAGCTCGACGATCGCCGGTTCGGGGATGCGTGGGTTGGCCTCGGTTCGGAACATCATCTCCACGCCCGAGAGTCGATCGAAGAACCGTGTCGCGTGCTCGACCCGATCGACGGCCTCCTCTCTCAGCCGGCTGGGGACTTGACAGTTCCTCGTGGTGACGCTGATTTCCACAGGCAGGCTCCTGTCGTCGGAGTCGATGACCGCCTTGTGAGAGGTCCTAACACGAGCCAGAGCGGTCAGCGAACGTGACATATCGTACGCGGGGACGGGCTCAGAAGGAAATCCGTTTCGGTCACGCGCACCGGTGTCGACCTTGAGAATCACCTTCGGTGAACAGCTGGACGGCCTACGCGCTCGGGCGCGCAGCGCCGTCGGCCACCGCGAGGGTCACGGCCAGCACCCGGCGCGCGCCTGCGGACTGCAGGCAGGACGCGGCCGCCGTGAGCGTGGCGCCGGTGGTGCGAATGTCGTCCACGAGCACCACGCGTTCCGGTACCGCGGCAACCGCCCGGAACGAGCCCGCAGGCGCCAACCGGCGGGCGCGTGCGTCCAACGTCGTCTGATCCGGCCGGTCCTCGCCGACGGCGAGCAGTCGCCCGGCCCCGACGCCAGCGAGCAGCCTCGGAATCTCCGCGCCACGCTCCTTCCGACTGCGCCGGCGCGAGGGCACCCAGGTGACCGGCCATCCCGGAGGGTCGAGGAGCTGAAAGAGCATGCGCGAGAGACCGGCCGCCGCGGCATGGCGGTGGGAGAGCTTCACACGGTGCACGACGTCGCGGATCACCCCGTCGTAGGCGAACCCACCGATCGCGGCGATCTGCTCACCGAGTTGGAGGAAGCCGCGGTCGGCGAGCACGAGCCGCTCGGCGGCATCCGCGCAGTCCAGGCAGAGCACCACCGCAGCGGGACGGTCGCACGCCGCGCAGCGCGGCGGCGCCGCCAGGTCCCAGACCGCCCGCATCACCGACACGTTCTGCACGGTACGCATCGGCGACGGGCGTGGGCGCAGATGACATTCGAGCGTGTGGAAAACCGGACGGTCAGGGCAGCAGCGCGTGCGGTTCCAGCGCGACGATGCCGGTGGCGCCGAGCGCCCGCAGATCCGAGAGGCGAGCCCAGAGTTCCTCGGCGGGCACGACGAAGTGCACCGCCTTCAGGTCGTCGCGGCCCGCCAGCGGCAAGACGGTGGGCGAAGCGAGACCATGGAAGACCCTGCCCAGCGCTTCGAGCCGATCCGCAGGCACGTGCAGCATGACGTAGCGGTGCAGGCGGGCGCTCAGCACACCGCCGAGTCGCAGCACCAGGTCGTCGAGGTGAGGCTGCTCGTCGTGGCGGACGAAAAGCGCTTCACAGCGGCGCAGCGTGCGCAGCACCCGCAGACGGTTCTGGAGCAGACTGGTCCCGGTCTCGCGCAGATCGACGATGGCATCGGCGAGGCCGGCGGCGCAGACCCCTTCGAGTGAGCCGCCCATGGCCACAACCGTGGCCTTCACCCCCTCCACGGCCAGGAAGCGCTCGGTCAGGCGGGGCAGATGGGTCGCGATCACGCCGCCTTCGAGATCGCTTGGCGCACGACGCCCGTCGTCGTCGCGGCTCGCGAGCACGAGGTCGGAACGGGAGAAGCCGAGCGGGAGCGCCGTGAGCTCCTCCAGTGCGAACTCCATCACGATGTCGGTGGCGAGGAAGGCGCCGGCGAGCTGCCCGGCCGCCAGGGCCGCCGCCGCGTCGCGTGGACGCATCTCCAACAACTCCAGCGCGCCGAGCGACGCGATCGAGCCGCCGCCCCGCAGCATCGACGTGTCGAAGCCCGCTCGTCCCAGCAGGCTCAGGCACTCGTCCCGCAGTCGGCCCCGGGACGGCACCGCCACGCGCGTGCGCGCCGTCGCGCCCGGATGCGCTTCAGGCGTCATGAGCCCACGCGCCGCGTCGCGAGCACGTTGAGCACCGCGTCGAGACTGACGCCCGCCCCGACCAGTCCCGCCAGCGTGTGAAAGACGAGGTCGGCGGCCTCCTCGGCCGTGCGCGCGCGGTCGACCGGCTGACGCAGGAGCTCGACCGCCAGCTCGAACGCCTCCTCGACGATCTTGCGGCCCGCTCGCTCGGGATCGGCGAGCAGCGTCGCCGAGTACGAGTCGGCCGGGGGCGCGGCCGCCCGCGCTCGCAGCACGGCCTCCAGCTCGCCGAGCGTGCCGGTCGGTTGCGTCGGCTCCTGCTTCCTCACGTGCCCATGTCGTAGGAGGACAGGTACGTGACCTGCTCGGGCGTCAGCGTGTCGACCGCCTTGCCCATGCTCGCAAGCTTCAGGCGCGCGACCTCCGCGTCGAGCTCGACCGGCACGTCGTAGACGCGCGTCTCGAGGTTCTCCGCGTTGCGGACCAGCCACTCGACGGCCAGCGCCTGGTCGGCGAAGCTCATGTCCATGACGGCGGCGGGATGCCCCTCGGCCGCTCCGAGGTTCACAAGCCGCCCTTCGGCCAGCAGGACGATGCGCCGGCCGTCCGCCAGCCGGTACTGCTCGGCGTTCGGGCGCACCTCGACGTGGTCATCAGCCATCTTCAGCAGCGCCGGGATGTCGATCTCGACGTCGAAGTGGCCCGAGTTGGCGAGGATCGCACCGTCGCGCATCTGCTCGAAGTGCTCCGCGCGTAGCACCGACGTGTTGCCGGTCAGGGTCACGAAGATGTCGCCCAAGGGCGCCGCCTCGCTCATCGGCATGACGCGGTAGCCCTCCATCGCGGCTTCAAGCGCTCGGATCGGGTCGATCTCGGTCACGATGACGTCGGCGCCGAGCCCCTTGGACCGGCTGGCGACACCACGACCGCAGTAGCCGAACCCGGCCACCACGACCGTCTTGCCAGCGATGAGCACGTTTGTCGAGCGGATGATCCCGTCCAGCGTCGACTGGCCGGTGCCGAAACGGTTGTCGAAGAGATGCTTCGTGGGGGTGTCGTTCACCGCCACGATCGGATAGCGCAGCGCCCCTGCCTTCTCCATGGCGCGCAGGCGGATGACGCCGGTCGTCGTCTCCTCCGTCCCGGCGATGACCTGCAGCGCCTGGTCGGGGCGCTCCGCCTGCAGGCGGTTCACGAGGTCGCAGCCGTCGTCCATCGTGATCGTGGGACGGGTGTCGAGCGCCGCGTCGATGTGCTTGTAGTACACGGCGTTGTCCTCGCCGCGGATGGCGTAGGTGGAGATCCCGTACTCGGCGACGAGCGCGGCCGCCGTCGGATCCTGCGTAGAGAGCGGGTTCGAGGCGGTCAGCGTGACCTGCGCCCCGCCCGCGGCGAGCGTGCGCACCAGGTTCGCGGTCTCGGTGGTCACGTGCAGGGTTGCGGCGATGACGTGGCCTTCAAGCGGCCGCTCCTCCGCGAAGCGCTCTCGGATGGCCGCCAGGACGGGCATCGAGCGGTCCGCCCATTCGATCCGGGCGCGGCCGGCCGGGGCCAGGTCCAGGTCGGCCACGTCGTTCGGGGGCAGGTTGCGATCAGAGGGGGAGGCGGACATGGAACGGCATCTCCTGAAGGGGGCGGCGGACGACCCATGAGACCATGTGGTCGGACGGTCTTTCTCGGTGCGACCCAGCCTAACGCAGAGGGCCCACGGCACCCGCCCGGCGCGGGTGTCCGGCAGGGCGTGCTCGGCAAGCTCGGTCAGCGCCGCCTGACGGTCACCGAGCGAGCTCTGCCTTCAACGCGTCGATCGAGGGGATCGGGGTGGGGTCGCGGTCCAACGCCAGTGCGGCGTACACGCTCGCGAAGTCACCGAGCAGCATGAGGGTGACCAGTCGCGCGAGGCGGCTCTGGCCTTGGGGATGCAGCTGTTCCACCCAGTCGACATGCTCGCGCGCGGCCGCGACGCTCGGCTCGACCCGACGCGTCACCGGCTCGGGCTCGCCATCCGGATCGCGCAGCACCGCCAGTCCCGCGAAGCCGTCACCCACCGGCGCCTCCTGCCATCCGACGACCTCGTTGTGGTCGAGCTCGGGCAGGACATTGACGATGCTCGGCAGCTTCGCGTTCTCGTTCAGCTGGCAGTGAAAGCGGTACGCGGCCACCTCGGCCAGGCCTTGTGTCCCCCAGATGACCAGGGGGCGGCCGTCACCGAGCTGCGCGCCGAGCCGCTTGGCAGGGTTCTCCGCCGTGGGGACATCGCGTCGGCAGGCGGCGATGACCTGCTCCATCGCCGCCAGGGCCTCGTCGAGATCCTCGTCCAGTCCCAACGCACCCAACGCCGGAGCGGCGAGCATCCCGATCGAGTGGCGCGGCGGCAGGCCGCCCTTCGCCTCGTACAACGGGAAGCCGTCCTCGCGGGCGCGCTCGCTCAGCCGCCCGCCGCTGGAGATGGCGGCCAGCCGGGCGCCGCGCGAGGCCGCCTCCTCGACGGCGGCCAGCGTCTCCTCGGTCCCGCCCGAGCACGAGACCGCCAGCACGAGCGTCTGGGGGCCGACCCAACCCGGCATCCCGTAGCCTTTGTGGACGACAACAGGGAGCGCGAGTCGACCGTCGGCCAGCGTGCGTACCACGTCACCGGTGATGCCCGAGCCCCCCATGCCGGCGACCACCACCGCGCGCAGCCCGTCGAGCGCGAGCCGGTCCGCAGCGCCTACGCGCGCTGCGCGCCACTGCTCCGCCATCGCCTCGAGGTCGCCCAGCGCGTCGGTCGTGTCGACCTGCGCGTAAGACTCCGGTTGGTCGAGGTTCACGAACCCTTCTCCGGCCGCGTCGCCTCATCGACGAGCATCACCGGGATGTCGTCGCGCACTGGATAGTGCAGCCCGCACTCGGTGCAGATGATGAGCTTGCGGCGGTCCTTGTACTCGATCTGGCCGTGGCACGCCGGACAGATCAGCAGTTCAATGAGCTCGGGCGCGACGGCCATCGTGGGTCCTTCTGGTCGCAGACGTTAGGCCACGACATGCTACCGGCCCTGGAGCCCTTCCTCCTATGCGGCGGAGACGTGATCCAGCACCTCACGGAGCGGCACCATGTCGCTGGCGGCCAGGTTCTCCCACCAACGATGCTCGCATGCTCTGCATGTCGAGAAGCGCAGCGCCTGGCCCGATGGGTTCAGCGCGATCTGGACGAGATCGTCGGACCCGCACGGCGGACATTGGCTCAGCACTGCACACCCCGGCTGTCGGTAGAGGGAAGGGTTCTTCGTCCCCTCTTCCCGTCGGACAGCACCCGTCGCGCTTAAGCAAGTGGGGCGAGCCCTCAGGACTCGGATCTCCGGCGCGTGGAGGCTATGGCGATCGACACGACCACTCCGCTCTGCATGGCGTCCAAGGGAAGCCGCAGCTGCCCGGGAAGCTCCACCAACGGTGGGAGAGGCGGATCCGCGACCGCCGGTGCCGGCTGAGCACGCCCGACCGGCGCCGACGTGCCGCCGGCGGGCAGCTCGCCCTGGTCGGCCAGCTCGGCG
>JBBSMR010000114.1:0-6730 GCA_038233095.1 Euzebyales bacterium | reverse complement strand
GCTCATCGCCCGGCTGGGCTTTCTGCTCGCGCCGCCGCTCGTCGGACTGGGCGCCGAGCTCACGACCCTGCCGTTCGCCCTCGGCGGCATCGCGCTGGTGGCGCTCGGCGTGGCCGGCCTTGCCGTCAGCCTGCACGGCTACGCCGTCGGCGCGGAGCCACGTGACGCCACGCCTTCCGACGGCATCCATCACTCGTAGGAGGTTCGGCAGCCTCGAGGAGTGCCCGGTCAGCCGGAGTCCGAACCGTTCATGCGCTCGATCCGTTCGCGCTGCGGCTTGACGGTGTACTTCGGATCGCGTGCCGAGGCGAAGCCCGCCCGGTACACCGCCCAGCGCTCACACATGGCGCCGGCGAGCATCGACGCCGCACCGGCCAGCGCCAGACCACGGCGGGAACCGCGCCCGCCGCGACCCAGTCCGAGCAGCACGCTGCCCGCGACGGTGAGCCCCGTCGCCCGGTGCGACCAGGTGCTGGCCTCGCCCTCCTGGTACGGCTCGGCCAGCTCGTCGAGCCGGCGCTGCATGAGCTGGGTGCCGACCAGCTCGGCGAGGCCGCCGAGGAGCGCGAAGCGGCGGGCCGGCTCGGTCTGGTCCACGGGCGCTACCAGCAGCGCGGCCGCTCCCGCCGACGCGGCGGAGCCGCCCGCGAAGATCAGCGGCAGCTCGGTGCGGGCCTCGTGCCAGATGGGCACCGAGGTGTTGGCGAAGAGCACGGCGGTGTACGTGCCCATGACCGGCGCCAGCGCCGCCGCCACCGACTCGGCCAGGCGGCGCAGCCCCGGCAGGATGTCCAGCTCTGCCAACAGCGCCCCGCCGAGCTGCGCCGGCACGAAGACGGCCAGCACCCAGGAGCCGACGCTCATCGGCGAGGTCGGCCGAACGATCCGCAGCATGTGGTGGAAGCGCTCCGGGCGTCCGAGATCCGCGATCAGCAGCGGCGGGCTGGCCAGCGCCGCGGCCGCACCGACGCGGCGGGCCGCCTGCGCCAGCTCGCCGAGCCCGGAACGGTCAGCCAGCGGCGCCAGCAGCGCGGAGCCGGCGGCGAGACCCCCGGTGAAGAAGTAGACGGGGATCTCCCACGTCCAGACCGGCTCGTTGATGATCGGCAGGCCGTAGTAGCTGTCGCTGGTCTGGACCCGGCCGTCGCCCGCGAGCGCCGGGCTCACACCCGAGACCGGCGCCCCGCTCACCGCCGCACCCCCGCGAACGACGCCACGGCGGCGCCGACCAGCGCCGCGCCCGCCACCGCGGCGGCGCGCCAGAGCTGACCGACGTGCTTCGTCACCGCGACAGGGTCAGGCGGCAGCCCGTACACCTCTGGCTGGTCGAGCAGCAGGAAGAGCGAGCCAACGCCGTCCATGCCGCCGCTCGGTCCGTCGCCGTAGAGCTGCGCACCGGGAACGTGTGCAGCCATGACCGTATCGAGCCGCTCGGCCGCCATCCGCTCCATCGCCTCAAGCGGCCCAAAGTTGATCGAGTCGGTCGGGCAGGCCTTCGCGCACGCGGGCTCGAGGTCGCCCTTCAACCGGTCGTAGCACAGCGTGCACTTCCAGGCCCGCCCGTCGTCCTTGCGCTGATCGATGACACCGTAGGGGCACGCGGGGATGCAGTAGCCGCAGCCGTTGCAGATGTCCTCCTGCACCACGACCGTGGCGAACTCGGTCTTGAACAGCGCCCCGGTCGGGCAGACGTCCAGACACGAGGCGGTCGTGCAGTGCTTGCACACGTCCGAGCTCATCAGCCACCGGAAGTCGGCCAGCCCGCCCTCGCCACCCTCGCCGGGGCGTTCCTCGGTGAAGACGCCCGACAGCGCCGCCTCCTGAATCCGGGGGACGCGCTGCTCGATGAACGCGACGTGCCGCCAGACATCCGCGCCGAGCCCCACCGTGTTGTCGTAGGACTTGCCACTGAACTCGAAGAGCGTCGCGGGGATGTCGTTCCACTCCTTGCACGCCACCTCGCACGCCTTGCAGCCGATGCACACGCTCGTGTCGGTGAAGAAGCCCATCCGCGGCTGAGCGTCGTCGTACCCCGACGTCGCCGATGGGGCCGTGAAGCCGGCGCTCACGAGTCGCCTCCCTCGGTCGGCGCGTCATCGGCGCGTGGCAGGTCAGCGATGAATCTGGCCAGCGCCGGCCCGCGCGGGCGGCGACCCGGGCGGATGTCGCAGGTCGCCGTCTTGTACTCGCTGATGTGCACGTTGGGGTCCATGACGACGCCGAGCAGCTCGTTGCCGGAGTCGCCGGTCACGAGCCCCCGGAAGCCCCAGTGGTAGGGCACGCCGATCTGGTGCACGGTGTTGCCCGCGACGCGCAGCGGCGCAATGCGGTCGGTGACCAGCACGCGCGCCTCGATCGCGGTGCGCGAGGAGATGAGCGTAGCCCAGCCGCCGTGCTCCAACCCGCGTTCAGCGGCCAGCTCCGGGCTGACCTCGCAGAAGAACTCCGGCTGCAGCTCCGCGAGGTGCGGCACGGTGCGCGACATGCCACCAGCCGTGTGGTGCTCGGTCAACCGGTAGGTCGTCAGCACGTACGGATAGGGGTTCTCGCCGCCACCGCCGCTGGGGTTGGACGGATTGTGTCTGTGAGGCGCCAGCTGGCGGGCAGGGTTCGCCTGCTGCTTGTAGAGCGGATTGGTCACCGGGGACTCGTGCGGCTCATAGTGCGTCGGCAGCGGGCCGTCCTTCAGGCCGTTGGGCACGAACAGCCAGCCCTTGCCGTCGGCCTGCATGATGAACGGCTCGGTGCCGCTCAGCGCGTCCTCGGCTTGCGAGCCGTCGGGCGGCACGTAGTCCGGGGGCATGGAGGCCTTGAAGTCGGGGACGTCCTCGCCGGTCCACTGCTCCTGCTCGGCGTCCCACCACACGTAGCGCTTCCGCTCCGACCAGGGCTGGCCGTCGGGATCGGCCGACGCCCGGTTGTAGATGATCCGCCGGTTCGCGGGCCACGCCCAGCCCCACTCGGGCGCGACCCAGCTCTGCTCGTCGCCGGGCCTACGCCGACGGGCCTGGTTCACCCCGTCGGCGTACACGCCGCAGTAGATCCACACGCCTCCGGTCGTGGAGCCGTCGGCCTGCATCTCGGTGTAGCTGCCGAGCGGCGAGCCGTCGGCCTTCCAGCCGTTGATCTCGGCCAGCACCGCCTCGGCGTCGGGTTCGGACTGCCTGCCCTGCACCGGATACTCCCAGGTCAGGTCCAGCAGCGGACGGTCACGCTCGTCGTCCGAGGTCGCCAGCTTCTCGCGGATGATCCGGCCGAGGTGATAGTAGAACCACAGCTCGCTGCGGCAATCGCCCTTCGGCTCGACCGCGGCGTCGTGCCACTGCAGCAGGCGCTGGGTGTTCGTGAAGGAGCCGTCCTTCTCGACGTGCGCGGCCGCCGGCAGGAAGAAGACCTCGGTGCCGATCCCGGGCGTGTCGAGCTCACCCGACTCGATCTCCGGCCCGTCGTACCAGAACGCCGCCGACTCGGTGAGTGAGAAGTCGCGCACGACCAGCCAGTCCAGGCTCGCCAGGGCAAACCGGTGCATCCGGGAGTTGGCCGAACCGACCGCCGGATTCTGGCCGGGCAGGAAGTAGCCCTTCACCTTCCCGTCCAGCATGTCCATGACGCTCGCGTAGGCCGAGTGGTCCCCCGAGATGCGCGGCAGGTAGTCGAAGCAGAAGTCGTTCTCCGCAGTGGCCTTCTCGCCCCAGTAGGCCTTCAGCAGGCTCACCATGTAGGCGTCCATGTTGCCCCAATAGCCGGTGGGGGCCGCGTTCTTGTCGATGTAGTCGTCCAGCCCCTCGTAGTGCTCGGCGTGGGGCATCGGGATGTAGCCGGGCAGCAGGTTGTAGAGCGTCGGGATGTCGGTGGAGCCCTGGATGCTCGCGTGCCCGCGCAGCGCCAGGATGCCGCCGCCGGGACGGCCGATGTTGCCGAGCAGCAGCTGGATGATCGCCGCCGTGCGGATGTACTGCACCCCGACGGAGTGCTGGGTCCAGCCGACCGCGTACGCCATCGCGCCGGTGCGCTCGCGTCCCGAGTTGGCGCAGAGCGCCTCGGCGTGCTCCAGGAAGAGCTCCTGCGGCACCCCGCAGACCTCGGCGACCATCTCGGGGGTGTAGCGCTCGTAGTGGCGCTTCAACAACTGGAAGACGCAGCGGGGATGCTCTAGCGTCGGGTCCTCCGACGGCGGCTGCCCGTGCTCCAGCGAGCCGCCGTGCGCGCCGTGCTGCTCGCCGAGGCCGGCGCCCATCTCGTGCTGGCCCGAGGCAGAGGCCACCTCCATGTCTTCGTACTGCCAGCTCGACACCTCGTAGGTGCCCGAGCGCTCATCGAAGCCCGAGAAGATCCCGCCGTTGTCCTCGGCGTCGACGTACTCCTCGCTCACGATCGTCGCGGCGTTCGTGTAGGCGACGACGTACTCGCGGAACTCGCGGTGGTTGGTGAGGATGTAGTTGATGATCCCGCCGAGATAGGCGATGTCGGTGCCGGAGCGCAGCGGGATGTGCAGGTCGGCGACGGCGCTGGTGCGGGTGAAGCGCGGGTCGACGTGGATCACCTTGGCGCCCCGGCGCTGCGCCTCGACCACCCACTGGAAGCCGACCGGGTGCTGCTCGGCCATGTTCGAGCCCTGGATGGTGATGACGTCGGCGTTCGCCAGGTCCTGCTGGAACGTGGTGGCGCCACCGCGTCCGAACGAGGTCCCCAGACTGGGAACCGTGGAGCTGTGTCATATGCGCGCTTGGTTCTCGATCTGGATCGCTCCGAGCGCGGTGAACAGCTTCTTGATGAGGTAGTTCTCCTCGTTGTCCAGCGTGGCTCCGCCGAGGCTCGCGATCCCCATCGTGCGCCGCAGCGGGTTGCCGTCGGCGTCGGTGTCCTGCCAGGTCACGCGTCGAGTGGCGATCACCCGGTCGGCGATCATGTCCATCGCCTCGTCGAGGCCGAGCTCCTCCCATTCGGTGCCGTGGGGGCGGCGGTAGCGCACGCGGTACTCGCGCACCGGGCTCTGTACGAGCTGCTTGGAGGCGGAGCCCTTCGGACAGAGCTTGCCGCGCGAGATCGGCGAGTCGGGGTTGCCCTCGATCTGGGTGACCTCGTTGCCGGAGACGTACACCTTCTGCCCGCAGCCCACCGCGCAGTACGGACAGACTGAATCGACGACCCTGTCGGCGGTCTCCGTGCGGGGCCGCAGACGCTCGGACCGTTCCGAGCGGGCGCTCGCACCGCGGCCGAGGGTGTCGCCGTCGCGAAGCTGGCGCACGACCGGCCAGGCGTTCAGCAGCTTTCCGATCGGCATGGGCTCACCTCGTGCTCGCTCCGGCGCGTCTGGGGCGACGCGTGACCTACCGTCTTCTCCAGCGTACAAACCCACCGAGACGAGGCGCTCGGTCTCGCTCACCGACGTGGGCGGCGTGTGCTCGGCAGACTAGGGGTATCCAAGCTATCTCGGCGGCCCCAAATGGAAGGTCCACACGTGCTCGACGCCCTCGTTTCGTGGAACAAACTCGTCGTGCTCGCCACCGAGGCGGGCGGTGGCGGTGGCGATGCGCAGCTCCGCTTTCAGATCGGTCCGTGGGTCTGGGTCGCGTTCCTGGCGTTCGTCGCGGTGCTCCTGCTCATCGACCTGAAGGTCGTGATGCGCGAGGAGCACGAGATCTCCACGCGCGAGGCGGCGATCTACAGCGCCGTGTGGATCACCCTCGGCGTGGCCTTCGGCGGGTTCGTCTGGATCTGGGAGGGCGGCGAGCCGGCGCTGCAGTACATCACGGGCTACTTGATCGAGAAGAGCCTGTCGATCGACAACGTCTTCGTCTGGGCGGTGATGTTCCAGTTCTTCGCCGTGCCGCCCAAGTATCAGCACCGGGTGCTCTTCTGGGGCATCTTCGGCGCGCTCGTCTTCCGCGCCGTCTTCATCTTCGCGGGCACCGCGTTGCTCAGCAACTTCGAGTGGATCGTCTACGTCTTCGGCGCCTTCCTGCTCTACACGGCCTGGCGCATCGCCCGCAGCGACGACATCGAGGTCGACCCCGAGAACAACCCGGTGCTGAGACGGGTGCGCCAGGTGCTGCCCCAGACCGAGGACTACCGCGAGCAGAAGTTCTTCGTGAAGGAGAACGGCAAGCGCATGGTCACCCCGTTGCTGACCGTGCTGATCTCGATTGAGTTCACCGACATCCTCTTCGCGGTCGACTCCGTGCCCGCGATCCTGGCGATCACCCAGGAGGAGTTCCTCGTCTTCAGCTCGAACGCCTTCGCGATCCTGGGTCTGCGCGCGCTCTACTTCCTGCTGGCGGGCATGCAGGACCGCTTCATCTACTTGAACAAGGGGCTCGGCATCATCCTCGGCTTCGTCGGTGTGAAGTTCATCGCCGAGGGCCTGGGGCTGCACATCCCGATCTTCGCCTCGCTCGGCTTCATCGCGGTCGTGCTCACGCTCACGATCTGGCTCTCGCTGCGCCACGAGCCCGAAGAGGGCGAGGATGAGACCGAGGAAGCGGCCGTGGAGGAGCGCGAGCGCTGAGCGGCGCGGCACGCAAAGAGGGGCGCCGGCGTGGCGGCGCCCCGCTCGCTCTCTTCGAGCAGTCGGTCGGCGATGACCTCGACGGTGTCCTGCTGGATGCTGCCAGCGGACTTGCGGACCTCGTCGAAGCAGATGGCCTCCAGCGTGCCGACACCCACGGCGTCCGGCGCGACCACGCCTCCAAGAGGGTCTCCAGGTCGGGGTCGTCGCTGTTCCCCGCGT
>JBBSMR010000113.1:0-6810 GCA_038233095.1 Euzebyales bacterium | reverse complement strand
TCGCCAACCCACCCCGCTTCAGCGACATCACGCCCCGCTAAGGCCGTAGGCACTACACGCCCGCCCAGCCAGGAGGGGCGTTTCCCCTGCTCAGATGCCCAATCGCGTGCCTACAACCCCGACCCAACTGCGGAACTCCGGTTACGGCGGGAGCCGACGGATGGGACGGCGCGTTGGACCGCCGGCGTCGGGCGCACCTCCGCCGCCGACGTGACGGTGCACGTCGGCGCGGTGTATGTCGTCACGACGACCGCGGTGCTCGCACTCGACCTCGGCGGCGGGCAACGGCGATGGTGGCGACCCTTGCCAGCATCGCCGCGGTGAAGGCAGGCTGACGGGTCGACCAAGCGTCTCAGGCCGGACAGAGCCAATGGTCTGCGCCGGCTTTCGCTGCTGCTGAGCGCTTATCGTCGGGTGGCGGGAAATGGACACGCAGCGTGAAGGCGTCCGGCGTCGGTCCATGACGCGCAGGTGCCGAATGCGCCGCTCGGCCTCGTCGGTGCTCGGTCGCGCTCCGGCGGGCACCCACCAGCAGGCCGTGAACGCCTCCTGCATGGATGCGAACCACCGGCGGCGTTGCCGTAGGACCTGGCGGTGCAGCTCACCGTAGACGGACGCGGCGAGGTGGTCGATGTCAACCCAGACAGACAGGTTCACGATCACGCCGGCGCTGTCGGCGACGTCCCACGCGAAGGCCTGCACCGCCGTCGTGTTGCCGTCCTCCGTCTGGAGGCGCCAGACGAATCCCGGTGCGTTGTCGGCGGCAGCGTTCACCGGGTCCAGAGCGGCGACGAAGTCGGCCAGCACGGGGCTGTCCAGCGGCGCGCAGCCGAGCGACGTTCACCTGCGCGAGTTCGTAGCTCATCGTGACAGTCTGCCAGACGCCCGAGAGTCAGACTTGTGTGCAACCGATTGACGACCGGAGCCCGGGCACCACACCGCTCCGTCGTCAACCACCTCATCGTGGCCTGCAGAAGCGTGAGTGATTGACGACGAGCGAGCTCCCTCGCGCCCCGCCCCGTCGTCACTCGCGCTGATACGCAGCGAACACGCGGGTTGCTCCACCCGGATGCGAGCTGGCGCGGTCAGCCGAGCCGCACCTGCGCGACGATGCGCCCACGCGGGTCGGGTCCGAATCGCTCCGGACCGATGAGGCGCGGCGCGAATCGGCGCGGCGTCCGCGGCGACTCGTGCCAGGTGAGCAGGGTCGGGCGCCTCGCGCCAGGGGTAGCCCAACGAGATGTGCGCGGGGCCGAGCGCCGTGGCACCCTCAACCGCCGTCTGCGCGGTCGCGCGCAAAAGGACGTCGAGCTCGGGGACGAGCAGCTACACCGCCGCGACGTCCGACGCCAAGTGCGCCCCGTTCGTCTTGATCTGCGCGCTTTCGGGCTCCGCAGCCAGCGATCGATCCCCCTGCGCACATTCTCATCCTCCCGGGACGCGCCACCAACGGCGCTGGACGCTGACACCGTCACGTCCCGCGTAGAGTGACGATGCTCAAGACCCTTGATCCTACGCGGGGGGAGGTACCGAATGAGCGAACGGGTTGCGACCGTGACGATTCCGACCCGAGGACCGTTCGCCCTCCAGGCCTCCGCGGCGTTCCTGGAGGGGTTCACGCCGGCGGCCCACGCCGGAGCCACCGGGGACGCTCACCTGCATCTCGCCTTCCCGGTCGAAGGGGAATGGCATGCCGCGGGCGCCTGCGTCCGAGCGAGCGACAACGGCGTCGTCGCTGATCTGTACGGTGATCGGGAGGCGGATCACGAGGCGGCGCGGATCCAGCTCGCCCGCATCCTCTCCCTCGACGTGGACGGCCGCAGCTTCCCGGAGGTCGCCGAGCGCGACCCGGTGATGGCTGAGTTGCAGGAAACGTTCACCGGCCTGCGACCGGTCTGCTTCTTCTCGCCCTACGAGGCCGCTGCTTGGGCCATCCTCAGCCAGCGCGTCCGCATGACCCAGGCGGCGACCGCCAAACGGCGTATCGCAGAGGCGCATGGTACCCCCGTGGAGATTCACGGCGAGCAAGCCGTCGCGTTTCCCGGGCCAGCCGCGCTGCGCGCCGCGGCGGCGGGGCTCGACATCCCCCAGTCCAAGCGGGACCGGCTCGCAGAGCTCGCGGATGCGGCGCTTGAGGGGCGGCTTGACGCGGCTCGGCTGCGAGGCGTCGCCCCCGAGCAGGCGTTGGAGCAGCTGCAGCGGTTGCCGGGCATCGGCCCGTTCAGCGCCGAGCTCATCCTGTTGCGGGGCGCCGGCCATCCCGATCACGTCCCGACGCGGGAGCGGCGCCTGTTGCAGGCCGTTGGTCTGCTGTACGAGCTCCCCGACCCGGATGCTGACGATCTGCACAAGCTGGCGGAGGCGTGGCGCCCCTACCGGACGTGGTGTTGCGTCCTCATCCGTGCGTGGTTCGAGCGCAACGCCTGAGCTACGCGTCAGCGTGGGTACGACCATCGGATTCATCCGAGGTCTCGTCGTCGATCGGTGTCGCGTGCACGGTGCGCACCGTGGTGTCGTCGACGTCCTCCACGCGCAGCCGCCACCCGTCCACCTCGACCTTTTCACCGGAGCGGGGCAGCCGTCCCAGGCGGTCGAGCACGAGGCCAGCGACCGTGGCGTAGTCGCCGGCCGGCAGCTCGACGCCTCCGGTCGCGGCGTCGTGCAGCGCGAGCGACCCGTCGAGCTCCCAGCCGTCGTCGCGCTCGCGCACGAGCGGAGCGGCGCGGTCGGCCTCGTCGTAGATCTCGCCGACGACCTCCTCGAGCGCGTCCTCGAGTGTGGCAATCCCAAGCGTCGTGCCGTACTCGTCGACCACGACAGCGAGATGCTCATGGCGCTGCTGCAGCATGCGGAGCAGGTCGAGCACCGGCATGGTGTCCGGCACGACAGGGACGTCGCGGGTGTGGTCGCGCACGGAGCCCTCGACGAGGGCGAGGTCGCGCAGGTGCACGACACCCTCCACCGTCTCCAGATCGTCGGCGACCACCGGTGAACGCGAGACCCCGGAGTCAATCAGCTTGCGCAGGCCATCCCGCGCCGAGGTGTCGGCGGACAGGGTGATGACCTCCCGTCGGGGGCGGAGGATCTCGCGCACCGTGCGGCCCGCCACCTCGAACGCGCTCGCGACGATGTTGCGCTGCTCGGGGCGCAGCGTGCGCCGCGAGGTGACGAGCTCGCGGACGTCCTCGTCGGACATGTCCTCGCGTTCGACGTCAGGGTCGCCACCCAGCAGCCTCACCATGAGATCCGTCGAGCGCCCGAGCAACCACACCACCGGCGTGGC
The DNA here is from genome assembly GCA_038233095.1 of Euzebyales bacterium. Classification (GTDB taxonomy): domain Bacteria; phylum Actinomycetota; class Nitriliruptoria; order Euzebyales; family Egibacteraceae; genus JBBSMR01. The sequence goes on along the minus strand of JBBSMR010000113.1, from coordinate 3,527 downwards.
GACCTTGCCGACCATGAGCAGCACGGGGGCGCTCGCCAGCCCCCAGGCCTCTGCGCGCTGCAGAGCCAGCCGTTTCGGCGCGAGCTCGCCCGCGACGAGCGTCACGTAGGTCAGCAGCGCCGTGACGATGACGACGGCTGTCGGTCGGGCGGCGGAGCCGAGCGCGCTGAGCGGTTCGGTGAGCGGCTCGGCCAGCGTGACCGCCGCCGATGCGCTGGCGAGGAACCCTGCGAGCGTCACGCCGATCTGGATCGTGGACATGAACCGGTTCATGTCGCCATGGAGGACCTTGAGGGCCGCCCCGCGCCGGCCGCGCTCGGAGAGCCGCTCGACCTGACCCTCCGACAGGGAGATCAGCGCGATCTCGGAGCCGGCGAAGAAACCGTTGGCCACGACGAGCACGCCGACGAGCGCGAGCTGTATCCAGACTCCACCCATGCGTGCACCCTTCGTCGCCCGACAGCTTCATCCTGCCCATGCCACCGCACCGTGACGCCCCGGCCCCCGAGTCTGTCAGCCCGACCGGACCGGCAACCGCAGCGCCCATTCCAACGGTCCGCGCGGCAGGAGGGCCCGCCAGGCCGTCGCGACCGCGATCGCGCCGACCGAAATGAGCGCCGTGGAGCTGACGGCCGCGGCGAGCGTCCGGCCGGTCAGACCGGGCGCGGCGGCGAGCACGAACAGGTGGCCCACGTAGACGCTCAACGCGAGCTGCCCGGTCACCACCAGCGGCGAGGTCAGACGCGGCAGACGGTCGCAGACCCACAGACACCCCGCCAGCAGCGCGGTCGCCGCACCGGTTCCTCCGATCACCCACAACGGCATCTCACTGTGGGGCTCGGCGGTCGCGAGCAGGCCCCATGACGGCGCCGCCGCTTGCGGTGAGACGCCGATCAGCCTCGTGAGACCCCACGCGAGCAGGTAGGCGCCGGCGGCGACCACCGCGCCGGTGACGAGCATGCGCCAGCGCGTGGTCGCACCGCGAAGATCGCGGCGCCCGAGCCACATCCCCCACGCGAGCGGCGCCGCCCACACGAGTGCGGGATAGAAGCCGGTCAGCAGCACCGCACGGGCCAGCGCGACCGGTTGGTCGAGGCCGGGCTGCCCGGCGGCGGCGAACCATTCAGGGCGTCGGATGACGATCGCCAGGTACAGGACGGGACCGACGAGCGACCACGCCAGCGCGAACGTGAGCAGCGCGCGGTCGCGCAGGCGCACCAGCGCCAGGGCGACGAGGAAGAAGACCGCGTAGTACTGCAGGATGATCGCGACGCGGGTGCCCAGCAACTGCAGCGCCAGCCCCAGCGGAGCGAGCAGCAGGGCCCGCGTCACGAGGTTCTTGCGCAAACGGATCAGCCGCTGGGGAGAACGGTCCCCGGCGAGCAGCGAGACCCCGATGCCGGCCAGCATGATGAAGAGCAACGAGGCCCGGCCGTGGGGAAGCTCGTACAGCCAGCCGGAGACGGTCTGCACGTCGGTCCGAAAGCCTCCGACGTGTACCGTGACCATCCCGAAGATCGCCAGCGCCCGTGCCATGTCGATGCCGCGGATGCGGGACCGCGGAGACGGTCGCGGGTCGAGCGCGCCCTCCGTAGGATCAGCGTGCAGCGGTTGACGCGAGCGTGCGGACGTTCCCATCCAGCAAGTCTGCCGCGCTTTCCCGCCCAACAACGGCGTACGAGGCCGGCGTGAGCGCCGCCTGACGGCGCGCACGGCATGATCGGGGTGTGCAGCACCTCAACGACGCCCAGCGCCAGCAGCTGCGGACGCACGTCGCTCGCGAGCGCGAGCGGACGGCGGCCCGGCTCGCCGCGCTCGCGCGCGAGCACGACAACATCGTGACGGCCTCCGCGGACGCCGTGCGCGACGACGAGCACGATCCGGAGGGTTCGACGATCGCGTTCGAGCGGGCGCAGGTGGCGAGCCTGCTCGCCGACGCGCATGGGAAGCTCGCGGCGTTGGACCGCGTCTCCGACCGGATCGACGGGTCCGACCTCGGCCGCTGTGACCGCTGCGGTGGCGCGATCGGCTGGCAGCGCCTGCTGGCCAGGCCGACCACGACCGTGTGCGTGAGCTGCGCTGCCCCGAGGCCGGGCAGGCCGGGCAGGCCGGGAACACGTACGACGCGCGGGGAGTTGAGGTGAGGGCAGACCGGCCCGCCCAATCGGAGCCGCGGAGATGGAGGCTGTCATGAAGATCGGCATCATCGGCGCCGGCAACATCGGGGGGACACTCACCCGTCGCTTGAGTCGGCTGGGTCATGACGTCTCCGTGGCGAACTCGCGCAGCCCGGAGACGCTCGCCGGCCTCGCGGCCGAGACGGGCGCCACAGCGGTCGAGGCGGCCGAGGCGGCGGACGGCGCGGAGTTGATCATCGTCACGATCCCCCAGAGCAGGGTGCCAGACCTCCCCGACGAGGTGCTCTCGGGTGCACAGAACGCGATCATCGTGGACACCGGCAACTACTATCCCCAGCGGGATGGGCGGATCGCAGCCATCGAGGGGGGCACGCCCGAGAGCCGCTGGGTCGCTGACGAGCTCGGCCGACCAGTCGTCAAGGCGTTCAACACCATTCAGGCGCAACATCTGCTCGAGCTCGGCCGCGAGCCTGGCGACGAGCAGCGGATCGCGCTCCCGGTCGCGGGTGACGACCGCGACGAGAAGCGGACGGTGATGGCGCTCGTCGACCAGTTGGGCTTCGACCCGGTGGACGCGGGGGGGCTCGACGAGTCCTGGCGGCAGCAACCGGGGGCGCCGGTGTACGGCGCGGATCTCGACGCCGACGGTGTCCGCAGCGCCCTCGAGGAAGCAAGCCCGGATCGGCCGCGGGCATTCACCGCTTGACGTGCTGCGTCGCCGCCCCGTGTGTGCGGCGAGCACTGTCAATTCCGACGTCGGGAAGGCCTGAGCGCCGGGCCCCTGCCGAAGAAACTCGTGCATGCGCGAGTTTCTCCTGCGGTCCGGTGGGAGGCACCCGACAAAAGGGGCGGGAGCAGAGTAGGACTCGCGAATCCGCGAGTTTCTACTGAGCGGGTTGGGGGCGGCAATAGGCGGCTCGGAGGGGGTTGGGTGCGGCGGTGGGCGGCTCGGGGGCGGCTGGGGTGCCACACCTGGTCCAACTCTGGCGGTCAGCTCGTGGCTTAGCCGAATCCGAGATGGCGCGAGACCGCGTCTGGGTCTCCACACAGCGTCGTGGCATCCTCGCACGCGGTGATCTCGCCGCGGGTCATGAACACGACGCGGTCCACGAGGTCGAGCGCGAAGGAGACCCGCTGCTTGACCATCAGGACCGCGCTCCAGCGCCGCCGCAGCTCACGGACCAGGCGCGGCGAGCACCTCGACACGCGCGGGATCAAGCCCCTCGGCCGGCTCGTCCATCACGACCGGCCGCCCGTTGCCGACGAGCGCGCGGGCGATCGCCAGCACCTGCTGCTGACCGCCGCTCAACGACCCGGCGCGCTGCTCCCAGCGCTGCGCCAGGACCGGAAAGCGGTCGCAGAGGTCGTCGATGGACCACGGCTCGTCGC
>JBBSMR010000112.1:0-6827 GCA_038233095.1 Euzebyales bacterium | reverse complement strand
CGTCGAGCTCGTCGGCGCCGGGCACACGACGATGCTCGAAGCGCCCGACGAGGTCTGCCGACAGCTTGAGCGCTTCGCCGACGAGGTGCTCAGCGCGCGCTCCTCACCGAGGTCGGCCTAGATGGCGCTCGGCGTCGACGGCGTCCGCGTGGGCTGCTGGACCCACCCGGAGCGCCACACCGGCACGACGGTTGTGCTCTCGCCCGTGGGCACGCTGGGCGCGCTGGCGGTGCGCGGCGGCGCGCCCGGCACCCGCGAGGCCGCGGCGCTCGGGCCGACAGGCAGCGTCCAGGAATGCCACGCGGTCGCGCTCTCCGGCGGCAGCGCGTTCGGCCTGGCGACCGCCGATGGGGTGATGAGCTGGTGCGAGGAACAGGGCATCGGCTACGACCGGCATGTCGCTCGCATCCCGATCGTCGGGGCGGCCATCGTCTTCGACCTGCGCGCTCCCGGCCTCGACCGCCCCGGAGCCGAGGCGGGCCGCGCCGCCTGCGAGGCCGCCACCGACTCCGCTCCACCGCATGGCTCGGTCGGCGTGGGAGCGGGCTGCACGGTCGGCAAGACGGCGGGCCTGGAATGGGGGTCCAAGAGCGGCCAGGGTTGGGCGGTCGAACGAGCCGGCGGGGTGACCGTGGGGGCGTTGCTGGCCGTCAACCCGTTGGGCGACGTGCTCGACGAGCATGGCGAGGTGCTCGCCGGCAGCCGCGCCCCTGCAGACACCCCCCGCTATCCGGAGGTGGCGTTCCGGCAGCCGGAGCCGCTCGAGCACACCGTGATCGGTTGTCTGGTCACCGACGCGCGGCTCGACAAGCCGTCCGCGTGGCGGGCGGCGGACCTGGCCCACTCGGGCATCGCGCGCGCGGTCTCGCCCGCCCACACGACCATGGACGGCGACGCGCTCTTCCTGCTCTGCACCCAGCGGGTCGAGGCGAGCATCGACCTGGTCGCCGACCTGGGGGCGCGCGCGGTCAGCGCCGCGATCCGCACGGCCGTCCGCCATGCCGAGAAGGTCACCAACCTGCCCGGCTTCCCCGCCGACCCCCGCGCCAGCCGGTAGCCGCGTCCAGTCGCCCCTCAGCCGCCCGCAGCGGTCAGACAGTCAGCGGAACCGCGCCACCCACTCCTGCAGACGGTCGGAGGAGGACGAGGCCGCCTGCGCCCACGACTCGTACTCCAGCACGGCGTCGAGATCTCCCGTCGAGACCGCCAGGCGGACGCTGCGCTTGACATGGCGGGCGAGCTCCGGTTCGAGGCGCGCGACGCGGTCGGCGAGCTCCAGCCCCGCGCGCACCGGGTCGTCGTGGGGTCCCTCGGCGAGGCCCCACGCGACTGCCTGCTGTGCGTCGAGCGTCTCGCCCAGCAACAGCGTCCGCAGCGCGCGCGCGGCGCCGAGCTGTCGCACGAGGAACCAGGTGCAGCCACCTCCGGGATGTAGACCGATGCGGGTGAACGTGGCGCCGAAACTGGCCTCGACGCCCGCCAGACGCAGGTCGCAGGCGAGCGCCAGGTTGAGCCCGGCCCCCACCGCGGGCCCGTTCACCGCGGCGATCGTCACAAACGGCAGGTCGAAGACGTCCAGGAACGCCCGGTAGTAGGACTGGAGGCGGGCGTGCGTCGCCGTCACCGGCTGATCGGGATCACCGAAGAGGGCAGGCAGATCGGCCCCGGCACAGAAGGCGCTGCCCGCTCCCGTGACGACGAGGACGCGGGTGCCCTGAGCGCGCATGGCCGCGACCGCGCTGCGCAGCTGCGCACCCATCTCCTCGCTCATCGCGTTGCGTCGGTCAGGCTCGCGCAGCGTGAGGAGTCGGACGCCGTGGTCGTGCTCATCGACGCGGATCAAGGCGGGGGGACGGCTCATCTGTTCACTCCTGGGCGCTCGGTGGGACCTACGGTCGAGAGCGACGGTCGGTCCGTGCGACGTACACTTTCGCACCACGTCTCACGCGGAGAGCGACCCGCATGCTGCCCACCCTCTTCACACCGCCTCCGGCGCCCTCGCGTCGTATGCCCAGAGACCAGTCCAGCCCATTCGGCGGGCGCGCGTGAAACGCGCCGTCACGTGCACGACCGAGGGACCCGAGGAGACTCGGCAGCTCGCGGCGGTCGTGGCCGGCGCCCTGCGCCCAGGTGACCTCGTCGCGCTGACGGGGGAGCTCGGCGCTGGCAAGACCTGCTTCGTGCAGGGCGCGGCGAAGGCTCTCGGCGTGACCCAGCGGGTGACCAGCCCGTCGTTCCTGCTGCGACGCGACTACGAGGGTGACGTGATCGTGCAGCATCTCGACGTGTACCGGCTGGACACGCTTCAGGAGGTGATCGAGCTCGGCTTCGGAGAAGCGACCGAGCCTGGGCATCGCCGTGTCACGTTCATCGAGTGGGGGGACGCTATGGCGCCGCTGTTGCCGGTGGCGTACCTGGAGGTGGAGATCAGCTTGACCGACGTCCGCGCCTCCACGGGCGCGGCCGACGACGGATTCCGGCGCAGTGTCATCGTGCGTCCGCACGGAGACGATTGGCTCCGGAGAATCGTCGGACTCGCGGTGGACCTGCAGCCGTGGCGGAAGGGAATCGAGGGCCTCCCAGATCCCGGACGAGGCTCCGCGACCGCCGGTGGAGAGGAGGGCTAGCGGCGTGCACGTGCTCGGCATCGAGACCTCGACCACCCGCTCGCACGTCTGCCTCGGCAGCGAGCGTGGCCTGCTCGCGAGTGCGGCTCTCGGTCGGCCCCGGTCCCACGGCGAGTTTCTCATTCCCGCGATTCGGTTCTGTCTGGAGCAGGCCGGTCTGGCCATGAACGCAGTCCATGGGATCGCCGTCGATCTCGGCCCGGGGCTGTACACCGGCATGCGCGTCGGGATCGCCACGGCTCAGACCCTGGCGCACGCCCGTCAGCTCCCGGTCGTCGGCTTGAACGCCTTGGACCTCCTCGCCTTCGGTGTGCGCTACGCCCGCCCTGACCGGGTGATCTGCGCGGTGGTGGACGCCCGCCGGCAGGAGCTCTTCTGGGCCTTCTACCGGCCCGCGCACGGTGGTATGCAACGGGTGACTGAGCTGCGGGTGGGACCTCCCGCCAAGCTCGCCGGCGAGATCGAGGCGGGAGGTGACGACGTGCTGTGCGTCGGCGACGGCGCGAGCGCGCACCGCCAGGTGCTCGAAGCCTCCGGCGCCGTCTGCGGCTCGGAGTGGAGCGGCTATCCCAGTGCCGAGGCGCTCGTCGCGCTGGCACTGCCCCGCTTCGTGCGTGAGGAGACGCAGCGGCCGGAGGAGCTGCGGGCCATCTACCTGCGCCGGGCGGACGCCCGCATCAACTGGCAGAAGCGAGGGGCGGCGTTCGGCGGCCGAGGAGATCCCGCCCCGCTGGTGGGAGAAGGCAGATGATCCGCCCGCCGGCCGAGCGCAATCAGCCGCAAGTCACACCCATGCGACCGGCGCTTGCTGTGCAGGTCGTGTCGTTGCGGTCGCGCCACCTCGACGAGGTCATGGCGATCGAGCAGGCGGTCTATCCCAAACCGTGGACCCGCGCGCTCTTCGCCGACGAGTTGCGGCGCACGAAGACGCGCCACTACCTCGCGGCGCTCGCGCCACCGGCGAGCCGCTGGCCACCGGGCCGGCGTTGGGGCCGAGGCAGGCTCGTCGGCTATGCCGGGATGCTGGTGCAGGCCGGCGAGGCCCATGTCACGACCGTGGCGGTGCATCCGCATCAGCACCGCAAGAAGGTGGCGAGCCATCTGCTGGTCGGGCTGATGCAGGCGGCGCTGGCCGCAGACGCCAGCGCGGCGACGCTGGAGGTGCGCGTCACCAACCGCGGGGCGCAGCGGCTGTACACCGCGTTCGGGTTCGCGCCGGTGGGCGTGCGTCCCGGCTACTACGCCGAGACGGCCGAGGATGCGCTCGTCATGTGGGTCCATGACCTGCAGGCGCCCGCGTTCGCCGAGGCGCTGCGCGGCCAGATCGCGCGGCTGGGGAGCCCCGGGGGCACCAGCGGCGCTCCTGACCTGCATGTGCCCTGGGTCCGGGGTCGCAACGGCCTTCCGTCACCTCGCGTGGGGCGCTGAACCGTGCTCGTACTCGGGATCGAGACGTCCTGCGACGAGACCGCCGCGGCGCTCGTGGAGGACGGCTTGGTCGTGCGCTCGAACGTGATCGGGTCACAGCTCGAGCACCACCGCCCCTATGGCGGGGTGGTCCCCGAGATCGCCGCGCGCGCCCATCTGGATCTGCTCCTTCCCACCCTGGACCGCGCGCTCGTCGAGGCGGGGGCGACCTACCGTGACCTCGACGCGGTGGCGATGACCGTCGGACCCGGCCTGATCGGAGCGCTGCTCATCGGGGTGGCGGCGGGCAAGGCGCTCGCGCTGGCACACGACCTGCCGATGGTGGGCGTGAATCACCTGGAGGGCCATGTGTTCGCGGTGCAGCTCGAGTTCGGCGCCGTGACGCCGCCGCTCGTGGCGCTGGTCGTGAGCGGCGGCCACACGAGCATCGTGCTGCTCGACGAGCAGGGACGCTTCTCGGCGCTGGGCAGCACCTTGGACGACGCGGCCGGCGAGGCCTACGACAAGATCGCCAGGTTCCTCGGGCTGGGGTTCCCAGGTGGGCCCGAGCTGGATCTGGCCGCCCAGCGCGGGTCGCCCGACGCCATCGCCTTCCCGCGCCCGCTGCTCCACGACAACACCTTCGACTTCTCCCTCTCCGGTCTGAAGACCGCGGTCATCCGTGAGCTGCGACGCCGCGAAGCGGCAGGCGAGGAGTACACGGTGCCGGACGTGGCTGCCTCGTTCCAGGAGGCGATCGTGGATGTCGCGGTGGCCAAGACGCTCGCGGCGGCCGCGCACCACGGCGTCGACCAGGTGGCCGTCGTGGGTGGCGTCGCGGCCAACACCCGCCTGCGCGCCCGCATGGCCGACGCCTGCGAGCGCGAGGGGCTGCGCCTGCTCATCCCCTCACCGGTGCTGTGCACCGATAACGGGGCGATGATCGCCGCCGCCGGCTCCAACCGGCTCGCGCGCGGGGAGCGCGACGCGCCCTCCATCGCCGCCGACCCGAATCTCGGTTGGGACTCGTGACCTCCGCTCCCCCCGGTCAGGCCGAGGGCCTCGACGAGGCACGCAGTCGGCTGCTGCAGACCAAGCTGGAGCAGGGGTTCACCGGCAGCGCCTACGACGCCTGGTGCGTGCTGCGCCACCAACAGCTCCTGGACGCGCTCGACCGCCGACAGCATCAGCGCTTCGCGGTCTGGCCGGGGGAGAATCCTGTCGGGGTGGGCTACCTCTCCGGCAACGGGACGCTCGTGGTGGCGGGCGACAGGGCGGCCGGCACCCCGCTCGCGCACTTCGCCGACGGCAGCGGCTGGCGCGTGCTCATCGGCGATATCGGGCCGGCAGAGGAGATCGTGCGGCACGCCTCAAAGGGCCTGTTGCGCCGTGGACCCCGCGCCCGGGAGCAGCGGCTGATGGCGACACGGCAGGCCGTCGACCACCCACCGCCGCAAGGATGGGCGGAGGGCACGCTCGGGCATCTCGATGATGTCGCCGAGCTCGCCTGTCGGTTGCATGTGGAGGATCAGATGGGTCCGCCGCTCTCACGGGCGGGTCGCCAGGCGGTGAAGAGCCGGATGCGCGACAGTGTGCGGTCGGGCCGGACCTGGGTCGTGGTGCGGTCCGGCAAGGTGGTGGCCAAGGTCGATGTGCCGCTCTTCGGCCGTCGGCGCGGCTCGCAGATAGCCGGGGTCTACGTCGACGAGAAGTACCGCGGCCAGGGGCTGGCGACGGGCCTAGTCACGCTCGTGGCCCGCCGGCTGCTCGCCGACGGTGCGCTCGGGGTCACGCTCCACGTGCGCAGCGATAACGGTGCCGCCCTGCATTCTTACGGACGAGCGGGGTTCGTCGATTGCGGTGCGTGGATGCTCGCGTTGCGTTAGGCGGCTGCCCGGAGCGTGCTCCTAGTCGTTGGCCAGCATGCCCTGGTGATCGAGCCGCACGACGAGCTCGTCAGGCTCGGTGCCGTAGATGACGGAGAGCGCGCGCAGATCCTCACCTCGTATGGTCAACACGTTGCCGTTGAAGTCCCCGCGTTGCATCTGAATAGTGTGAGCGAAGCGCGAGATCGGACGCAGCTCGGGATCGAGGTCGCTGCGTGAGAGGCGGCGCAGATCGAGCATGATGCGATTCGACGCCCCGGCCACGCTCGTGGTCGGCAGATCCTCCTTCGGCAACAACTCCGAGACCGGAACCTTGTAGAAGTCGCTCAGCTCGGCGAGCTTGGCCACCGAGACCGCTCGGTCGCCGCGCTCGTAGGAGCCGACGACGACGGCCTTCCACTTGCCGTCGGAGGCCTCCTCAACCTGCTGGAGTGTGAGACCCTGCTGCTGTCTGATCGCGCGCAGGCGTCCGCCCAGCCGGCGCTGATAATCGGCTGATACCACGTCGTGGGTCCTTCTCTCGGGTGAACACACACGATAACACAGGCTTACGCTGCGTAAAGTCTCTCTCGCTTTTGGGGGCGACTTCAAGAATATGAGCGTGCTGGGCTAAGGTCTGGGCACAAGCGGGCGATCGGACAGGTCTCCGACTTGCACTCTCCTGTCGAGGTTGCTAGTGTGTTCATCAGCACTCCCTATCGACGAGTGCCAGCCGAGATGGCGTGAGGCGCCTCTCGGACAGCAGCAGCAACCTCCATCCATCATGGGTCCGCCGCCAAAGGCGCAGGACCTCCCGACGACGAACAAGGAGCAATGGCATGGCGACCGCCACCGACGTTCGGCTGAAGCCTCTCGACGACCGCGTGGTCGTGAAGGCGAACGAGGCCGAGCAGACCACCGCCAGCGG
>JBBSMR010000111.1:0-6912 GCA_038233095.1 Euzebyales bacterium | reverse complement strand
CTGCGACGCGCTCAAGATGGCGGTCGCCACGCGCGGCGGCCACGTCGACGGGGTGATCTTCCACTCCGATCGGGGCTGTCAGTACACCAGCCGACAGTTCCGCCGGCTGTGCGCCCGCTCGGGTGTCACCCAGTCGATGGGTGCGACCGGGGTGTGTTGGGACAACAGCCCCTCCGAGGCGTTCTTTGCCACGCTCAAGCGCGAGCTGGTGCACCGCTACACCTGGCCTACCCGCCGGGGCATCCGCCTGGCGGTCGTCCGCTGGATCGAGGGCTGGTATAACACCCGGAGGCTGCACTCCACGCTCTCGTACCTGGCCCCGATCGAGAAGGAGGACAGCTACTACCAACCACGCCGTGCCGCATAACTGACCTGTCCGTCGAAGCGGGTCACCCTCACCCTTGTGCTGGACGCTGTGCTGCTCGCTGTCGCGACTGCATTGTTGATGCGTCTGCGCGTCCGTGCGATCGAGACGGAAGGATCTGGACCGCAGAGTCTGCGAGGAGAGATCCTCGAGGGGTTGCGTTGGCTGTGGTGCCACCGGCTCTTGCGAAGTCTGAGCTTGATGACCGCCGGGGTGAACTTTGCGCTGGACGCAGGTTTCGCTGTGCTCGTTCTCTACGCCTTGCACGTCCTGGGGGTGCCGGCGAGTGGGTTCGCCGTCTTGTTCGTCGCCTTCGCCGCCGGCGGGGCGCTCGGCGGGCTGATAGCGTCCCGGCTGAGCAGTCGCATCGGTCCCGGCAACGTCCTGATCTTCGCGGTCACGTGCGCGTGTGCAGCATTGATGGCCACAGCCTGGACCAGCAGCCTGATCGTGGCAGCCTTCGGCCAGGCGTTGATCGCGCTCGGTGGCGGCTGCTGGGGCGTGGTCAGTGTCTCATGCCTTCAACACTTGGCTCCCGACCATCTGCTGGCACGGGTCACCACCTCGGCGCCGGATACTGTATCGTCCACACCGTCCGCTCCCATCCCGACAGTGGCGCCGCTGTAGCCATTCGTTATGGTCGAGGCCTTGGCCTTCGAGGCCGCCTACCATTCCTTGCGACGGAACACTCGAAGCGAAAACTGAGGAGCGGTCGCCACTGGTGTCACGTCCTCGACGATGCCTGAGCTACGTGTTCAGCAGCACGTCTGGCTGGATCGAGGCGATGTCCGGAACCACGGCGTCCGCCGCTTCGAAGGTGGCGTCGGAGGACCAGCAGCCGATCACCCACATGCCGGCGGCCTTCGCCGACTGTGCACCGACCGCCGAGTCCTCGATGGCGACCGCGAGGCTGGGCGCGACCCCGAGCCGGCGGCAGGCCTCCAGGTATGGGTCGGGGGCGGGCTTGGGGGCGTGCACGTCGTCGGACGTGATCACAGCCCCGAACCGCGTCGGGAGGCTGACCGAGTCCAGCGCCGCGTCCGCCAGCACCCGCCGCGAGTTCGTGGCAACCCCGAGCGCCACGCGCCCGTCGAGCGCGCTGACCAGCTCCGCGGCGCCGTCGATGAGCTTCACCCGACCCTCGAAAGCCTCCAGCGCCAGCTCGGTCAGGCGGCGCTGCACCTCCTCGACGTCGTCCGTGCCGATGTGGTCGGCGAGCACTTTCGCGGCGTCGGCGGGCCCGCAACCCAACAGCAGCGAGCGCACGCTCGGGTCCCACGGGCGGTCGTAGCTCTCGACGACCGCGCGCTCGGCCTCACCCCACAGCGCCTCCGTCGCCACCAGGATGCCGTCGAGATCGAAGACCACGGCGGCAGGAGTGAAAGGCGGGGTCAACTCGCGCGCGCCATCTCACGGGCGCGGCGCTTCTCCCGCTTCTCCTCGAACCGAGCCGCCTGAGCATCGAGCTTGTCGACGAAGGCGCGCAGCTCCTCCAGGGCGCGCTGACCGTCCTCGTCGAGCCCCTCCACTGCGAAGACGTCCCAGTGCTTCAGCAACGGCCAGACCACGTCGTCGTGGTGGGCACGCAGGTCGTAGATCCCCGCCATGGCGATCTCGACCGCCTTGCGCTGGAAGTTGGGCATCCCCGCGCCGGGCATCTCGAAGTTCATCACCTGGTTGGCGACGGCGCGCACCGTGGCGGACGGGTCGACGTGCAACCCGGCCGTGAGCTTGTCCCGGTAGATGACCATGTGCAGGTTCTAATCCGCGGAGATGCGGGCCATGATGCGGTCGGCGACAGGGTCCTGGGAGTACCGACCGGTGTTGCGGTGGGAGACGCGCGTCGCGAGCTCCTGAAATGCGACGTAGGCCATGCCGTCGAGCACGCCCTTGCCGTCGCGGTCGTAACCGGTCTCCATGACGGCCATCCGGCCGCGCTCGAGCTGCTCGGGATCGACGTTGCGCGTGACGACGAGGTAGTCGCGCAGAACGATGGCATGCCGGCCCTCCTCGGCGGTCCAGCGGTGCACCCACTCAAGCCATGGCGAGTCCTTGCGGCCACGGCCGAACATGTCGTAGATCTCACGGTGGTAGCTCGGCAGGTTGTCCTCGGTGAGCAGGTTGACCTCGAACGCCGTCTGCGCCACCCCGGTGAGGCGCGGCTGGTCCGGCGTCCACGGCTCCTTGTCGAAGTCGCGCCCCTGGCTGTAGGGCACGTACAGGTGGGGGAACCACTCCTTGGCCATCTTCAGATGGCGCTCGAGATACTCCTCCGCCTTCGGTTCGAGTTCGGCCAGCAGGTCCTGTTCGCTCAGCATGGCGAAGTGCGCTCCTCACAAGAGAATGACGGTTACGTAAGCGTAACCTACGGCATCGTAAGTTGGATGTCACGTGTCCGTTCGTTCCATCCTCGGTCATAGCTGCAGCGCACGGCGTCTGCGCCCGCGGGCTGGCCCGGCGTCAGCGCCCGCGGGCTGGTCACTGCGGTAGCGTCCCCTCCCGCAGCCATCCGTCGAAGAAGGAGTCGCCATGGGGACGCTCGTGCTCATCCGCCACGGCCAGTCGCAGTGGAACGCCGAGAACCGCTTCACCGGGTGGGTGGACGTGCCGCTGTCCGAGAGCGGCCGGGCGGAGGCCCGCAAAGGAGGCGAACGCCTCGACGAGCGCGGCCTGCGCGTCGACAGGGCGTTCACCTCCACGCTCGTGCGTGCGGTCGAGACCGGCCAGATCGTCCTCGACACGCTCGGCCTGTCCGAGCTCGAGCAGTCGCGGCACTGGCAGCTCAACGAGCGCGTCTACGGCAACCTCACCGGCGGCAACAAGGACGAAGCGCGGGCGCGGTTCGGCGAGGAGCAGGTGCACCTGTGGCGGCGCAGCTACGACATCCGCCCGCCCGGCGGGGAGAGCCTGCAGGACACCACCGAGCGGACGCTGCCGTTCTTCCGCGACGTCATCGTGCCCGCCACCGAGGAGGTCGAGGTCGTGCTCGTCTCCGCGCACGGCAACTCGCTGCGCGCGATCGTGAAGGAGCTTGACGGGCTCGCCGACGACGAGGTCGCCGGCCTGGAGCTGGCCACCGGCGTCCCGCTCGTCTACACGCTGCGCGACGGTCGGGTGCAGGACAAGCACATCCTTGACTGAGCCGTCGGCAGCGCACGAACACCGGGTCGAGCCGCCGGACCGTGCAGCGGTCGCGCAGGCGGCGCAGCGCATCGCCCCATACGTCCGCCGCACGCCGCTGCTGCGCGCCAGTCTCGGAGGTAGAGACGTCTGGCTGAAGCTTGAGCAGACGCAACTCACCGGGTCGTTCAAGGTGCGCGGGGCGACGAACGCCGTCCGCAGCATGGCTCCGGAGGTGACCGAGGTGGTCGCGGCCTCCGGCGGCAACCACGGGCTCGGCGTGGCCTGGGCGGCGCGCGCGGCGGGCAAGCGCGCGACCGTCGTCGTGCCCGAGACGGTGCCGGTCGAGAAGGCCGCCTGGTTGGAGGAGCTGGGCGCGGAGCTCGTGCGGCACGGCGGCGAGTACGCCGACGCCGAGGCGCACGCACGCACGCTCGCCGGGCGGCGCGGCCTGCCCTTCGTCCACCCGTTCGCCGACCCCCGGGTGATCGCCGGTCAGGGCACCGTGGCGCTGGAGATCCTCGAGGAGCTGGACGGCCGGCTCGACGCGATCGTCGTCGCCACGGGCGGCGGCGGTCTGCTCGCGGGGACGACGGCGGCGTGCGAGGGCTCGGACGTCGCCGCGATCGGCGTCGAGCCCACCGGCGTCCCAACGCTCACGCGGGCGCTTGCGGCCGGCGAGCCGGTCGACGTCACGGTCGACTCCGTCACCGCGTCGGCGCTGGGCGCGCGCCGGACCGCGCCGCTCACCCTGGCGCTCGTGCGTCGCTCCGCGGGGGTGGTGGCGACCACCGACGAACGGGTGCTCGCGGCTCGCGACCTGCTGTGGCAGGCCTGCCGCCTGGCGGTGGAGCCGGCGGGCGCGGCCGGGCTGGCGGCGGTGCTGGACGGGGGGGTCGCGGCCAAGCGCGTCTGCGTCGTGCTCTGCGGCGCCAACAGCGCGTGGCAGGTCGGCTAGCATCCCAGCACATCCCACCGAACTCGTTGGAGCCGCGTTGATCGAGCTGCACGTCACCGCCGACGATCCCCTCGATGTCGAGGTGGACGTGCTGCTCATCCCGGTCTTCAAGGGCGGGATCGAGGGCCCCGGCGTGCAGCGCGTGTTGGCCACCGCCGGGCTCGACGAGCTCCCGAGGACACCGGACTTCCGGGGCGACATCGGCCAGACGCTCCTTCTTTCGGCCAGGGGCACGCGGGCACGCGCTCTCTGTCTCGTCGGCCTCGGGCGGATGAACGCCACCGACGGCGAGCGCTTGCGGCAGGCGGCCGCGATCGGCGTAGCTGCGGCCTCACACGCCACGACGCTCGCCACGACCCTCTCCCAGGTGCACGCGCGGCCCGGCGTGACCCAGGCCGTCGCGGAGGGGCTGTTGCTGGGCAGCTACCAGGACCGGCGGTTCACCACCCGCGGCGACCCCTCGAAGGTGCGCGCCGCCACGCTGCTGATCGCGTCGAGCCAGCTCGAGCCCGCGCGGCAGGCGCTGATGCGTGCGCGCCACTACGCCGTCGCCACGTGCGCCGCCCGCGACCTGGTGAACCTGCCTCCGGACCGCAAGCGCCCCGGGGAGCTGGCCGAGCGGATCCGCGAGCTGAACGCCGACGCGTGCGACGTGGAGATCGTCGACGAGCACACGCTGGCCGACGGCGGCTACGGCGGCATCCTCGGGGTGGGGCGCGGCTCCGCGGCGCCGCCCCGTCTCGTGCGGCTGCACTACCGCCCCGAACAGCCCCTCGGTCACGTGGTCCTCGTGGGCAAGGGCATCACCTTCGACTCCGGCGGCCTCTCGCTGAAGCGCGGCAGCCACATGGACGAGATGAAGAGCGACATGGCTGGCGCCGCCGCGATCGCCGGCGCGTGCTCCGTGCTCGCCGGCCTCGGTGTGCGCCTGGAGGTGACCGCGCTGCTGCCCCTGGCCGAGAACATGCCGGGGGCCGACGCGGGCCGGCCCGACGACGTGCTGCGGATGCGGGACGGCCAGACGGTCGAGGTGCTGGACACCGACGCCGAGGGCCGGCTGGTGCTCGCCGACGCGCTCGCCGACGGAGCGAACCTGAAGCCCGACGCGATGGTCGACCTCGCCACCCTCACCGGCTCGGCGATCGGCGCGCTCGGACAGTACGCCGGGGCGCTCATGGCCAACGACACCGAGCTCGCCGACGCGCTGCTCTCCGCCGCGGACGTGGCCGGCGAGGTGCTCTGGCGCCTCCCGCTCTGGGACGAGCTCGACACCTTCCTTGACAGCCCGATCGCCGACGTCGCCAACGTGACCGACAGCCCCGGCGGCGGGGCGATCACCGCGGGACTCTTCCTGCGCCGGTTCACGGGCGAGACCCCTTGGGCCCACCTCGACATCGCCGGACCAGCCTTCCTGAGCCAGGAGCTCGCGCGGGACCATCGCACCGTCGGAGGCACGGGCTACGGGGTGCGCACCCTGCTCGCCTGGCTGGAGCAGCGCGGCGCCTGACCGACGCGGAAAAGTCTTCCGAAGATGCTTGTATCAAGTGCGCGCAACGGGTGTCGAAAAGGAGTACGTTGCGTCGACCTCAGGACGCACGGGCCGTCGGGATATCGAACGGGGGGCTTTCTCATGTCGCACACACGGTTCCGCCTGCTTGCTCTGACCGCCGCGTTGACCATGCTGATGGCTTTGATGGTCGCTCCCGCCGGAGCGGCCCCATCGGATGTGCCCGCGGACACGCTCTGTCCCGCGGTCGCTGACCCCGCCTCCCTCGCCGAGGGTGACACGGTCGAGACGTTGAGCGTGGTGACGGGTCAGGACCCGACCTCGATCAGCGGCGTCGTGGTGGGCGTGCTCGAGGACGCGGTCGGTCCCGGGCGCGATCTCGTCCTGGCAGACTTCAGCGGCAATCTAAGCGTCGACCGGGCCGGCATCTGGGCCGGCATGTCCGGCTCGCCGGTGTACACAGGCGGCAAGATCGTCGGTGCGATCTCATACGTCTTCGCCTTAGGACCCTCACCGTTGGCCGGGATCACCCCCGCGCAGGACATGCTGAACGTGCTCGACTACCCCAACCAGCTCCCCTTCGCGACGGACGCGCCGCAGGAGGTGGAGGGCCATCTCTCTAGGAGCGAGCGGCGGGCGCTGGCTGAGAGCAGCGGCCGCAGCCTGGCAGCGACCCCCTCGATGGTGCGCGGCCGCCAGTTGCGGATTCCGGTCGGCATCTCAGGCCTCTCCGGGCGCCGCTTGGCCAGCGCCAGCCGCCACTACGAGCGCATGGGTCTGCCGTTCGTCGTCTCGGGCGCCGCGTCGGGGGGATCGTCGACTCAGCAGCTCTCCGCGGCCCAGATCGCGACCACCATCAGGCCGGGCGGCAACATCGCCGCGGCGCTCTCCTACGGTGACGTGAACTTCGCCGGCGTCGGCACCACGACGATGCGCTGCAACGGCCGGGCGCTCGCCTTCGGG
>JBBSMR010000110.1:0-7145 GCA_038233095.1 Euzebyales bacterium | reverse complement strand
CTGAGTTCGTTGCCGACTTTGGCTGGTTTTTCACGCCATCTTGTTTGACGTGCAACTATCGGGGTTGGCGGTCGGTCGGGAGCGAGGAGAGCGATGCCGCGATCACAGGATGGCAAGCCGGGCCGGAGGCGTCGAGGCCGGTCGTTGTCGGCGCAGGAGAAGTACCAGATCTGGCAGCAGTTGTTGACGGGCGAGTTGACCCAGCGCGGGGCGGCGGAGCAGTGGAATGTCGATCCGACGACGGTCATGCGCATCCGCCGCGTCGGTCGCGAGGGCGCGCTGGGCGCGTTGGCGCAGTCCAAGCCCGGTCGCCGCGGCGACGACGCCCAGGATGCCGAGCTGCGGGCGGCCAGGGCGGAGATCGCCCGGTTGGAGGAGTGCGTCAAGGAGCAGGCGATAGAGCTCGTCGCGTTGCGGGGAAAAGCGGGCTCGGGCTGGTAGGCCCGGTCGCGGCCCGGGTCGATGTCGGCGTCAAGCGGGCGCTGTTGGGGCTGATCGCGCAGACGACCGGGTTGGGCTGGAGCTTCGGTCGGGCGTGCCGGGTGCTGGGCGTGCGGGAGCGCCGCGCCCGCTACTGGCAGCAGCGTGACGCGGCCGGCGAGCTGGTCGACCGCCGTCCGGGGCGAGCGGTGCACGGGCTGCTGGGCTCAGAGGTCGAGGCGATCCTTGAGCTGGCCGAGGAGTGGGGCGAGACAGACGCCTCGCATCGCAAGCTCGCCCACCGCGGCTCTTATGAGGGTCGCGTGTGGGTGTCTGCCTCGACGGTGCTGCGCGTCCTGCTCGAGCACGGCCGCGCGCTGCCCTACCGGCCACCCAGGCCGCGGCTTGAGGCCCGCCCGTGGCCGGAGTGGGTGGACTACAAGCCGCGGCAGGTGTGGGGCTATGACTTCACCGCGTTCGCGGCCGCGGGCACCCAGGCGCTCGCGATCCTCGATCTCGTCTCGCGCAAGTGGATCGATACGCTGCTGTGCCCGGAGGCGACCTCCGTGCAGGTCCAGGCCCTGTTCACCAGGGCGCTTGAGGCCGAGGGGCTGCTCGATGAGATCCTGCGACTCACCGACACCGGCGAAGGCGGGGCCGGCGACGCCCAGCCCGTGCTGCTGGCCGTTTCTGACAACGGCGCGCAGATGACCTCGGGATCGACGCGCGAGTTCATGGCGCTGCACGCGATCGCCACCCACCACGGGCGCCCCGGCACGCCGACCGACCAGGCGCACATCGAGAGCCTGTTCGGCCACATAAAGCACGACTGGCCGCACGTCTGCCAGCTGCGCGACCCCGCCGACCTCGCGCGCGAGCTCGACTCGGTGCGCCGCCAGTACAACACGGTCCGCCTGCACGCCGGCATCGGCTATGTCACCCCCGACGACGAGCACTCAGGCCGCGGCCCCGCGATCCGACGCGCACGCCGCGAAGGCCTCGACCGCGCCCGCGCCGCCAGGATCGCTGCCCGCCGCTACCCGCAACAGGAGCTCGAGGCATGACCGCCCCCGGCCTGACCGCCGGCAGCTCTGCTGCCACCCTCACCCGCCCATCAGCGCAGCGCGACCGGGCGGTCCAGGGCAGCCCGACAGGGCCGAGCGAAGCGAGCCGCCAAGCGGTGCCCTTGACCGCCCGGCCGCGCGAAGCTACCCGAACCCAGCTCAGCTCACGTACCATCAACCCCAACCACCCCGACCGACCCGTGACCAACCCCGAAACTGGCTGCGTGAAACACAGCCCAAGTTCGGCAAAAGACTCAGACACAGGTCACCTGCATGCTGCTCACCGACATCGACGAGCGCCGCCGAGCCAGCAACCCGCGCCTGCGACAAGCCATCAAGGCCTCCACGAGTTGGTGGGCGATCATGCGGCACGGCAAGCGCGGCCGCACCCGCGCCATCCCGCTTGACCAGACGAGACGCCCTAACCACACCACAAGCCGGTTTCTTGCCCGCAACGACCTACAACGCAAAGTCAGGGCGAAGCGATCGCGAGTTTGACCGTTGACTCTATCGCCCGCCACCCGTCGCCGGACCTTCAGCCAACGCCGAAGTCGCCAGCGGTATGATCGCGCGCCAGCCGATCGCCTCAGCGGACCGCACCCCATGCGGCAGCAGCCACGGTGCCCGCAGACAGTCCAGGGAACAAGCGGACCCTGCGCTGGTCACAATCAACCGACGCGAGGTGGGACCACTTCAAGCCCTCGCGCCGGGGCAAACGCAAGCCATCACCTGAGGTATCTCCCACTCAATGTCCGAAATCCGGGCGGCGATCAAGCAATGTCGTCCGGGGGTCATGTGGGTGGCTGGTCTCTTCTGTTTCGATGGTAGGCATGCGCTGGCGGCGGGCTCGAGGCCCTCGCGGCGGTGCGCGCCGCGGCCCTGAGTGCTCGTCGTCGGGGGTGCATAGCCGATGCCGGCATGCAGCACCGTATGACGCGTGCGCCGCGTGCGGATGAGCGGTGACGACAGCGGCAGGAGATGACGCCCACATTCCCGGCCCCGACGGCCATGTGACCGAGCATGGCTCGGCGCTTGGCGACCCATCGTAGTCGGGGCGCCTGCCCGCGTGAGCTCGAAGAGGAGATCGTGGGTGGACTCTGCCGCCACAGCGAGAGGAAGCGAACTCCTCAGGCCAAGAGCGCGCTCAGGCGGCGCAGCGCCTCGTCGATCTCGGCCTCCTCGACGACCAGCGGCGGCAGGAAGCGGATCGTGGTCGGGCCGGTGGCGTTGAGGACGAGGCGCTGCTCAAGCAGCGCCCGGCGGACCAGGGCGGGTGCGTCGTAGATCTCGATGGCGAGCATCAGCCCGCGGCCGCGGACCTCGCGCACGCGCGGCAGGGTCGCCAGGCCGTCGGACATGCGCGCCCCCAGCTCGCCCACGCGCTCGAGCAGCGCGGGGTCGTCGATGATCTCGAGCACGGCGAGGGCGGCCGCGGCGGCGACGGGGCCTCCGGCGAAGGTCGAGCCGTGGTCGCCTGGCCCGAGCACGTCGGCCAGCTCGGGGGAGGTCACCAGCGCCCCGATCGGCAGGCCGGCGGCCAGCGGCTTGGCGAGGGTCATCGCGTCGGGACGCACGCCGGTCTGCTCGTAGGCCCACAGGGAGCCGGTCCGCCCCAGGCCGCACTGGACCTCGTCGAAGATCAGCGCGGCGCCGGTGTCATCGCAGGCCTCGCGGGCGGCGCGGAGGAGGTCGTCGTCGAGCACGTGGATGCCGCCCTCGCCCTGCACGGGCTCGAGCAGCACGGCGGCGTCGACTCGTCGACGGCTGCGGCCAGCGCATCGGGGTCGGGTGCGACGGAGGTGAAGCCGGGCACCAGCGGCGCAAAGGGCGCCTGCTTTGCCTCCTGCGGCGTGGCCGACAGGGCACCGTAGGTGCGCCCGTGGAAGGCGCGGTGGACGGAGATAAAGCCCCCGCCCGGGCGGCGCTTGCGCGCGAGCTTGAGCGCCGCCTCGACGGCCTCGGTCCCCGAGTTGGTCAGGAACACCTTGCCCTGAAGCGAGCGCTCGCTGAGCCGCTGGGCCAGGCGCATGGGCGGCTCGGTGTAGAACACGTTTCCGACGTGGAGGAGGCGCGCCGCCTGGTCTGAGACCGCCGCGACCACGGCCGGGTGGCAGTGCCCGACGCTCGAGACCGTGATGCCGGCGAGGAAGTCGAGGTACTCGACGCCGTCTGAGTCCCACAGGCGCGCGACCGAGCCGCGGACGAACTCCACCGGCAGGCGCGCGTAGGTGGGCATCAGGTGGTCGCGCTCGAGCGCCTGGAGGTCTGAGAGGGCCATCGGATCGGCTCGCTCTAGGCCGCGCGGACCTTGGTCCCGATGCCCGCGTCGGTGAACAGCTCGATGAGCAGCGAGTGTGGGACCCGCCCGTCGACTATGTGGGCGCCGGTCACCCCGCCGTTTATGGCCTCCACGCACGCGCGCAGCTTGGGGCGCATGCCGCCGGTAACACCGCCGAGCAGCGCCTCCACATCGGCGGCGGTCGCCTCGGAGATCACGTGGCGGGGTCTGAGGCATCGCGCCGCCAGCCGTCGACGTCGGTGAGGAACATCAGCTTGTAGGCGCCCATCGCGGCGGCCACCGCGCCCGCCGCCTCGTCGGCGTTTACGTTGTAGGAGTGCCCGTCGCGGTCTGAGCCCACCGAGGCGATGACCGGGATGTAGTCGCTGGCCACGTGGCGCAGGACGTCGACGTCGACGCGCTCGATGCGCCCGACGAAGCCGATGTCCTCCCCACCCGGCGCCGCCTGGCGGGCCACACGGAAGAGCGGGCCGTCGTCGCCGCAGAGCCCCACCGCGGGCTGGCCGTGGCGGGCGATGCGCCCCACGATGTCGGGGTTGATCTTTCCCACGAGCACCATCTTGGCCACCTCGACGGTGTCGGGATCGGACACGCGCAGGCCGCCCACGAACTCGACGGGCAGCGCGAGGCGCTCCATGTAGGCGGTGATCTCGGGCCCACCCCCGTGGACGACGATCGGATCGAGGCCCACGTACTTGAGCAGCACCACGTCGCGCGCGAACTCCTCGCGCAGGCCCGGGTCGCTCATCGCCGCCCCGCCGTACTTGATCACGACGGTCTTGGCCGTGGAACTCCCGGATGTAGGGGAGCGCCTCTTAAGAGGAGGCCGACGTCAGGTGGTGTACTCGGCATTGATCGTCACGTACTCGTGGGAGAGATCGGAGAAGAAGACCTCGGTCTCGTGGCCGGCGCCGGGCAGGCCGACGACGTAGGAGACCTCCTCGCGCGCGACCGCCGCCACGAGGGAGGACTCGCAGCTGCTCGCTTTCTCGTTGCGCGACGATTGCGACCCAGGCTTGCCTCGGTCGCGGTGCCCAGGCCTCGTCTGCCGTGCGAGACTGTGACGAGCGTGCGTGAACGGGCGACACTCAGGCTCGATGCTGGCGATGAGCTGCGCGTCGAGGTCGAGCGCGACGATCTTGCTCGCGAGGAGATCGTCGTGTGGCGCGCGCTCGAGAGCTTCTCCGCGACGCATGATGGGGCTCTCGCGGCCATCTCCAGCGCAAGGTCAAGCTCACGCCGGCGGCGGCCCGCGGGCGTCGCGTGGGAGCGCGAGCGCACGCGCACGCTTGGATTGGCGGGCCGCTGACGCGACGGGACTGTCTGACGGCCCTTGCGGGTCCCGGGGAGGCTCAAGCCCGCGCCAGCATCCGGCATCCCACTCTCCCACCCCGAGAGGAGCGCGTGATGCCCACGCCATCCGCCGAGCAGCGACTGCTGACCACCCTGGCCGCTCCCTTGGCCAATCCATCGCTCACCCGCGCCTACGAGCGTGAGGGCACGAGCGAGCGCGCGCTTGACCGCCGTGCGCTGCTGGCCGCCATCGACGACCTCGAGGCTGCCGGGCTGCTGGCCAGCAAGCTCGTGCTTCGGATCACTCGCCCGGGCGCGACATGGTCGGCGCTGCCCATGACCACAGCGCCGCAGACGAGCGCCGCCTCGGCACGCAACAGCTCAACGCAGCCCCTTAAGCGACCCGGTCACGCTTACGTGCTGTGCAGGCGTCGGTGCGCGAGCTGGTACACGCTTGTTCGCCTCGCGCTGGGCGGGTGACGTAGTCCGAAGGCGAGGAAGTCGAGCGTCGCCTCGGCAGCGCCTGGGTCGATGGCGACGGCGACCACGGCCCCCACGGTCCGGCCGGCGCCGGCAGATAGAGCTTCAGACAGCCGGGGAGCCGGGTGCCGTCTCGCCCTTCCGGCTGACAGGCGCGCAGCTCGCGGATCACGACACCGCGCCGCTGCACATCCGCTCGCCATGCCTGTGCGGCACGCCGACCGGCTGTCGTCGCGTGCGCGACATCCTGCGCCCAGAAGGACTCGTCGAAGGCGACCCGGACGCGACCGGGCCGCGGGCTGGCGCTCACGGCGGCTAGCCTTCGTCGTCGGCCGGCAGCAGGGGGCCGTGCTCGGCGACCCAGGCGTCGAGCTCATCCGGCGTCGCGGCCCGCAGGCCGCGCCGCTTAAGGCTCGCGTGATAGGCGGTCTGCGGGGTGAGAACGAGCGTGCCGTCCTCGCGCTGCTCGGTGACGGCGTAGTCGCCGGTCAAATCGCCGTCGAGGGTGACGTGGGCCATCGCCTGCTCCTTCACGCGAGGTAGTGTGGCACGGGACGCCGGTGGCCTATCGTCCGGTGCTGGGTGATGCCTGGCTGCGCCGCCAGGAGCTCGAAGGAGACGCTCACCGAGCCGCTGCTGGCCGGCATCTCGGTCTCGAGCGTCGGGCACTGCCACCCGGCCGTGGTCGCGGCGGTCTCAGACCAGGCGGCGCGCCTCGTTCACGTCGGAAACCTGTTCTACACCGAGTCGGCCCGTGCGCCTGGCCCAGCGGCTCAGCGAGCGCTCGCTTCAGGGCAAGGCCTTCCTGGCAAACTCGGGCCCGAGGCGATCGAGGCGGCGCTACCCGCTGGCCACGCATTTGCTGGGCGAACGTCGAGTTCGCCTACACCCCGCACTACGCCAGCTGGCTCAACCGCATCGAGGCCCAGTTCACCGCGCTGCGCCACTTCTGTTCTCGACGGCACGGACCACGAGAGCCACGAGCCCAGGCCTTCTTGATCCGGCGCTACATCGCCGGGCGCAACCGGCACGCGCAGGATCGAATGCTGCGTGAGGTGGTCAAGCGCGCAAACGTTGCCTGACGCGGCACTAGGTACCGCACCCGCCGACGCTCTGCCCGTTGCCGGTCGCGGGACTACGCTCCGGGCTCAGGGAACGTCGAGCGCCTCGATGGCGTTCGAGTAGAAGAGGCCGGGCTTGTCACCGCCCTCGATCGCGTAGACGCGGTCGCCCAAGGCGACGGCGCCGAGGCCGTGGCGAGGGGTGCGCAGGTCGGGAAGGTCGCTCCAGCGCCGGCGACCGGGGTCGTAGAGCTCGACCTCCGCGATCGTGCCGGCGCCCTCCTCGCCGCCCACGAGCACGATGCGGCCGTCGTCGAGCGTCGCCGCCGCGATGCCTCCGCGCGGCTTGGCGGACCTCGGGAGGCGCTCCCAGCGCCGGCGGCTCGGGAGGTAGCGCTCGGCGTAGGTGAAGTTCCCCTGCCCGCCCGCGCGGCCGGCAAGGACGTAGAAGGCTCCGCCCGAGACGGTCCCGGCGAGGTGCTCGCGCGCGTAGCGCATGGAGCGGCCCTTGCTCCAGCGCCGCTTGCG
>JBBSMR010000109.1:0-7331 GCA_038233095.1 Euzebyales bacterium | reverse complement strand
GCGCCGCCCACCCGATCGCACCACCCAACTATGTCGACGCGCGCGCATCCCGACCCCGCAACTTCGACTGCCACGGGCGGTCGTTGCGCGCCGATCCTTACACCCGTCCAGCGGCGATGAGGGCTGCTCCTACTCGCGCATTGCGACAGCGGTCCGAGGGACACTCGCCAGCACGGGACGACGAGCCATTCCTGCCGCTTCCCACTCAGGGATCGGCTAGCGGGGCTGGTGGGTGAGCAGTTTCGCGATCGCTCGGAGCCCGTTGGTGGTCCGTTCATGGTCGGCGGTGGTGTTGAGATCGTTGAGGAGCCCGCGGAGTACGGCGGTGATCGCGGTTGCCAGGGGAGCAGCGTCGGAGTGGCCGTCGGCGCGTAGCCCGGCCTCGATCGTGGGCAGCCAGTCGGTGATCGATCGGACCCGAAACTCAGTCCACGGGGTTCGGTCTGGGGGGAGGTCGTGGAGCTGGCCGAACAGCCGGAGGTACGGGCGCAACTCGCGCGCTGTGATCCGGTCCCAGGCGAGGGCCAGCACGGTGCCGTAAGGGACACCGGGTCGGGGTGCGAGCAGTTCGCCGAACACCTCCTGCTGTCGCCGCCGGGCCTCTTGGAGCGCCTCGAGTACGAGCTGGTCGCGGGTCGTGAAGTGGTAGAGAAGCATCCGCGAGCTCGTGCCGGCCGCGGTCGCCATCTTCGCCAGCGTCAGTCCAGGGAGGCCGTGGCGGAGCACCTCGTCGGTGCAGGCCTCCAAGAGGGCGGCTCGTCGTTCGGGTTGCGGGCCCCGTCCGATGCCCGTTAGTTTTTCACGTAACTCTCAGTACGTCTAACGTTCTGGTATGAGAGTCGTGTTCATCCACGGAGCGTTCTCCCGTGACGGGGCGTGGTGGTGGGCGCCGACCGCCGCGCTCCTTGACCGCAGCGGGATCGCGAGCACCGCGGTGGCACTGCCCTCGTGTGGAGAGGCGGGAGTCGCACCGACCGATGCCGGCCCGGGCCTGCACGAGGACGCCGCGGCAACGGCCGCGGTGCTGGACGAGGGTGGGCCGGCGATCGTCGTCGCGCACTCCTACGGCGGGATGGTCGCCTCCCAGGCCGGCGAGCATCCGGCGGTCGGTGGCCTCGTGTACATCAGCTCGTTCCTCCCGGCCGTCGGCGAGAGTCTCGCCACCTTGAGCAGCGGTCCCGACCCCGTGCCAGTCACCCCGCACCCCGATGGGTCGGTGAGCGTCGACGACGACGACACGGTCGCGTTCGACGCCCGATTCCTGCACGACGTCGCCGATCCCGACCTCGTGAGCGGCGCTCATGACCGTCTCTGCGCGCAATCGTCCGTCGTCTTCGGAGCTGAGACGACCAGAGCAGCGTGGGAACGAGTCCCGTCCACCTATCTCGTTTGCGCCGAGGACCGCAGCACCGATCCTGACCTTCAGCGCACCCACGCAGCCAGGGCCACCACCATCCGCGAGCTTCCGGCTGCACACTTCCCGATGCTCTCGCGGCCCGACCTCGTCGCGGCATGCATCGAAGAGATCGCCCCGCGCGCCTAGGGTGAGGCCTCGGCCCGATCGATGATCCGCTGCTGCGACTGGGTTCCCGTTGTCCAGTCGAAGTCTGCTTCAGAGGGTCGCCAGTCGCAGCTCGCTGGTGTCGGCGCCGCGGAACGGGGCGATGCGCTCAGCCTCGGCGGTGAGCTCGTCCTTCGCCGCGGTCGCGAGGCCGACTAGCGGCTCGACGGTGACCAGCAGCCTCTTGCCCTTCTTGGCGGGACGCCACAGCCCGGCGACTTCGCCGGAGACGAGCACGGTCCCCGGGCCGCCCATCGCCGTCCAGATTCGCTTGCGTACGGCGGGGTTGGGCACCAGCAGCTCGCGGTCACGGCCGGCGTTCAGCGGATCGAGGTTGGCCAGCAGCCGCACGCCTTCGGCCTGGGGCGCGTCGGCGAGCGCGGTCTGGTCCTCGGCGAGGGCCCACGCCTTCGTGCCGTCGACGTCGACTGGGACGAGCAGGCCGGCGCGCTCCCACAGCGCAGTGGCGTGGGATGTCGCCAGACCGGCCCATCCGGCCAGCAGCTTGGGGCGGGCCGGACCATAGGCGCGCAGGAACCGACGGGCCAGCTCGGCACCAGGATCCGCGACCCGCTGCGCCTTCGGCGGTAGACCGAAGACGGCGCTGCGCCCCTCGCGCCCGACGATCGCGAGCACGCCGCGGATCCCGGTTGCGCGCCACAGCGAAGGATGCACGTGGTGGCTGCCGCAGCCCTTGCACCACCACAGCAGCTCGTCGCGCAAGCGCTCGCGCAGCGCCTGGTGGAAGTCGTCGCGCGGACGCGGGCCGTCGCGGAGGCTCTCGTATACCGCCTCGCTGACGCGGTTCAGCGCCTCCATCGCGGTCATGCCGTCCAGCGACTTCCAGGCGTTGCCGACCACCGCCTTGGCCGCCGCCTCGTCGGGCGGCTCGAGCCCTGCGGTGAAGACGCCGAGATCCCGAGGGGCGACAGCCAACGGAGCGCCGCGGACGCTCGGCACCAAGATCAAGTCGTCAAGCGCCTCGGGAGCGACGTCGGCCCGCGCGGCGAGTGCAAGCGCGGCGGTGCCCGGCGGCGTGTCCTGCAGCCCCACCACCGCGGCGGTCTGCGCCCCATCCGGACCGAGGCGCTCGGTCAGGCCGTGACGTGCGACGCGAAAGTCGACCGCTTGCCTTCGCGTGAGGAGCACGGCGCCTCCGTTCATCCTGAGAAGGTAGGCGCGCTCTCGCGGTAGGCCACGCGTGCCTCCCAGCGATCACCGAAGCCGTTCGCTGGAGCCGCATCCGCGACATCGTGCAAGTTGAGCCGGGTACGAGAAGTCGCCATCGTGTGCTCCGGGTTCGAGACTCGCCAGTTCGCCAAGGTGCACACTACCGACGGGCGAGCACCGTCCCGCAACGAGATCCTTTGTTCGGCTTGTGACGCAGGTCGGGCCGCGCCCGTCAGCTTCCCTACGCGGTACCGGCGACGCCGATCAGCTGGCCTTCGGGGTCGGTGAACTGCCCGATCACGAGCGTCCCCGGCGTACCCTCGGGGCCGATCTGGCGCGTCCCGCCGAGGCTCTCGGCCTTCTGGAGCGCGGCCTCGACATCGGGAACGCCCACGTAGAACAGGACCCGGCGCTCGTAGCCCTCGCCACCGGCGACACCGCCGTTGATGCCGGTGCCGTCACCGGTCGTGCTTCCGTCCACGAATCCGTAGTTGCCCGGCTGGGAGACCGCTTCGGTGGCCGCGTCGCCCGTCTCGAACTCCCATCCGAACAGCTCGGCGTAGTAGCTGCGGAGCGCGGACGGATCGTTCCCGATGATCTCGAAGTGCACCACTGGCTGCCCCATGACTGATCCTCTCCTCTGTCGTGTGCTCTTGCCCTGCTACCAACACAGACCTCCCGGAACGCGCAAACTCATCGGCCCGATCCGACGCGGATGCACTATGTCCCACTGAGGGAACGGCAACCGGGCGACGATGAGGACGCCGAAGCTGTCCCGCAGGGCATCGCCTTGCGGAGCAACGACGTCACTGGAAGCGAGCAACGAATCTGCGCTGCCACGGAGTCTCGACCGCCCGCGGATCGTAGTGCTGGCGCACGTACCAGACCGCTTCGGCGGCCGGCACGCCGTCGAGGATGGCCACGCACGCCAGCGCCGTCCCGGCGCGGCCTCGTCCTCCGCCGCAGGCGATCTCCACCCGCTCGCGCCCGGACCGCTGCCACAGTCCGGCGAGTGCTCGTCGCGCCTCGATCGGATCAGCCGGGAGCCTGAAGTCCGGCCACCGCAACCATCGTGATTCCCACGCGACGGGGGCCGACGGTCTGCCCTGCAGGTACAGCCCAAAGTGGGGCAGGGGCCCGTCGGGCAGTGGCTTCCTCAGCCCTCGACCACGGACCAGCCGCCCAGACGGCAGGCGAATTACGCCCTGCGCCGACTCTGGCCACCTGTCCATGCCGCGAATGTACGCCCGCGCCCCGGAGCGCGGTGGACGGTGCGCTTGGTCCTCACGGATCCATATCGGGACGCCTTTGAACGCTGGCTGTGTTCGGTCGGCGTTCCCGGCGGCGGGGTGGGGCACTGACTTTGGCTGGCGCGCGAGCCGGTGGAAGAGCTGCGCTGAAGCACCGCGGGTCAGTGGGCGGCCAGCGTCGAGAATCCCGAGGCGACCAGGCGGGTCAGGTGCGGGCGGTGAGGAAGCACATGGCGCCGTGGCGGCGCACGGTGACGTCGCCGAGCTCGGCGCGCGCGTGGGCCAGTAGATCGGCCTGCCGGCGCGGCGTTGCGACCTCACCCGCACGGTGCAGGAGAGCCAGGTAGCGGGCGGCGACGGGCGTCTCTGCGATCAGTGAGGTGACGTACAGGGTGCCGCCGGGCGCGAGCTGGGCGCGCAGCGCCCGCAACGCCTCGGGCAGGTCGTCGAAGACGTGCAGCGCGCCGTGGCAGGCCACGGTCTCAAAGGCGCCGGCGGCGAAGGGCAGGTCGAACAGATCGGCTTGCACGAAGGAGACCTCGGGCGCGGCGAGACCAAGACGCCCACGGGCGCGCCCGAGCATGGCCAGCGAGCGGTCGGCGAGCACGAGCGGCCGGTCGGCGTGGCGGTAGGCGGCGGCGGTGAACACCCCGCTGCCGCAGGCCACATCGAGCAGCGGCCCGTCCCCGGCGTGCAGCGCCTCTGCGGCGAACGCCGCGTACGTCCGCGGCGAGGTGCGCCAGAGCAGCCGGTTGTAGAGCGGGCTGGCGACCAGGCGGTCATAGGCCGCGGCGCGGCGGTCATAGGGCGCGCCCTCATCGCCTGGAGGCAGCGCGGAGAGCACCCCGTCGCCAGCGGGGCGCAGCGTGCGCCCGAGCGTGACCGGCACGGCAGGTTGCGCGGGTGGCGCCGGATGAGTGAAATCAACCATCTGAGCTATGCGTGTGCCGGTGTCGGCTCGCCGGTGCTCGCCTCCCACTCGCGCTCGATTTGTCCCATCAGCGCGGGGTAGACGATCAGATATCGGAACGGCTTGATCGCTGCCATGTAGGCGGTCCCGAGCAGGCCGGTGGGCTTCACTAGGACGGCCATCTGGCCGCGGTAGCCGCCTGCCTCGTCCGGGACCCAGCCGATGTGCATGACCGCGTGCACCGTCCGGTTGGCCATCTCTGCCACCCACTCGTTCTCGAGCTGGTACAGCGAGGTGAACGGGAGCGCATCGAAGTCCGGGCCGGTCGGCGCGGCACGCAGGTCTTCCGGGAACCGGTCGCGCAACGTCGGCACCCTGGAGCCGACGCCAGTGCCCGTGTCGTCCCAGCCGAGCAGCCCGCCGACCTTCAACCGGGCCTCCCACAGCGCGCGGACGACGAGCGGGGCACCCTGTGGGAAGTCGTCGCCGGAGACGAACTGCGAGACCAGGCGAGGAAGCTCGCCGGGGCCTCCTGGCGTCGGAAGTCCCCACACGTCTTCCAGCTTGAAGTCGGGCGTCAGGTCGTGGATGCGCCAAGGACGGGAGGTGTGCGCGGTATTCGGGAGTCTCATGCCTGAACCTCGATCTATACGATGGCGAATAGTCGAGGCTACCACGTCTGTACGAAGGCGTATAGATCATGATTCGCGGGAATGGAGATAGATCATGGCGCTGGCTCGCACGCCTCGCGGCAAGTGGATCGACGAGGGGCTGCGGGCCCTAGCCGCCGGCGGACCGGACGCCGTCCGGATCGAGTCGCTGGCGCGGGCGCTCGGCGTCACCAAAGGCGGCTTCTACGGGTACTTTGACAACCGGGGTGCGCTGCTCGAGGAGATGCTCGACAACTGGGAGCGCGAGGTCACCCACGAGGTGATCGAGCGCGTCGAGCGCAGCGGCGGGGACGCCAGGGCCAAGCTGCAACGGTTGTTCGCGATCGCCGCCTCCAACCACAGGTCGACCACCGATATCACGACCGAGCTTGCAGTCTGCGACTGGGCCCGGCGCGACCCGGCGGTCGCCGAGCGCCTCCGCCGCGTCGACAACCGGCGAATGGACTACCTGCGCTCGCTGTTCGGTGCTTTCTGCCCTGACCAGGACGACGTCGAGGCCCGCTGCATGCTCGTCATGTCGCTGTACGTCGGCAACCACTTCATCGTCGCCGACCACGGCGCGCGCAGCCGGGAGGACATCATGGAACTCACTCT
Organism: Euzebyales bacterium; assembly: GCA_038233095.1. Taxonomy (GTDB): domain Bacteria; phylum Actinomycetota; class Nitriliruptoria; order Euzebyales; family Egibacteraceae; genus JBBSMR01. The sequence goes on along the minus strand of JBBSMR010000109.1, from coordinate 1,175 downwards.
GAGCTGGCTGCTGAGATCACCGAGCGCGCGGCCTCTCCAAGACCGCGCGCACCGGACGACCTGATCGGCGTCTTTCCGCAAACGCCTGAACCTGAACCCCCAACCAACCTGCCGCCATTAGACCCACACCAGCCCTCTAGCGCCAGCGTCCCGCACGACGAACCCCGAGCGGCACAAGGTGACCAAGCTCGGCGTAGACCGTGATCTCCATGGCCGGCGACGCCCGGTGTCCCGCAAGTCTGGTTCGGTGACATGTCGCAGTAGCGGAGGGCTAAACGGCACACGCCAACGCGACCACCGAGCGCCGCAGGCCACGTTGCCGGCAGCAGGCGTCGGGTGCGTTGCGTCGATCTCACGACGCTCGCGGGACGGGAGTGCCGCTTCTCGCGCGAAGCGAGCGCGTCGTTCGTCGTTCGAGCCGCCCCGCGATCATGTCGCGTGGAAGGCTCGTGTCGGTGATTCGCCTCGTCCGCGCCGATTTGCATCTGCTGGACGCCGCTCTCGTGAGCGACGACGCGCTGGCTGCGGTGCTCGGCCACGATGTCGTGGCCGGCTGGGCAACATTCACTGCAGCGCTCCAGACCACCCGAGATGCCGTCGCCGCGAACACGAGCAGATCGCCCTGGGGTGCGCGTTTCTTCGTCGCCGGCGACCCGCCGGAGCTCGTCGGCTGGGGTGGCTTCAAGGGACCGCCGGCGGCCGGCATCGTCGAGCTTGGATACGAGATCGCCGACGCCCGGCGGGGGCGTGGACTCGCTACCGCGGCGACGCGCGCGATGCTCGCCGAGGCGTTCGCCGACACGGGCGTCAGGACGGTCATCGCTCACACACTGGCGCACCGCAATGCCTCCAACCGCGTCCTGGAGAAGGCCGGCTTCCACCACGACCCAGAGACAGTGCAAGACGGCGAGGTCATCTGGCGCTTCTCGGTCGCACGTCCGGGTCCGCCTGAGCCCGAGCCAAGCCAGTAGCGTCTCTCAGTGGCCGGGAGCGATGGCGTCCGCGGGGCCGTCCATGACGGGCGCGCCACTGCTGCTTTCGCGTGAAGGGAGGAGCGCGCCGCTCAACTGCGTTGGGGTGGCTACGACATACCCTGGGCATTGCCGGCGGCCCGCCCCGCTGCCTACCGTCGCGCCGCTCCTCCGAGCCGACCGCCGTCGGAGGTGGTCTCCCTT
>JBBSMR010000108.1:0-7359 GCA_038233095.1 Euzebyales bacterium | reverse complement strand
GTGTCGTCCGCCAGCCAGGCGGTGACGCGCTCGACCAGGGGGACGCTCCTGTCGGCCTGATCGGAGAAGGGCGGGGCGTCGTCGGAGCGGCCCTCCGGCCAGCCTGGGGCATCCCTTTTGCTCTCCTCGAGGCGGTCAGCGAGCGACGCGTGTACCTCCTCGGAGAGGGCTGCGCGTATTCGAGGAAAGACATCCGTCTCCTCGCGGTGCATCTGGAAGCGCAGGTCGTTGATGAGCCGAATGACGAGCAGGTGGTAGTTCACGTCGTTGCGGGACGCCTCGTCGAGGTGGTTCATGACCGCCTCCACATGGTTCTGCAGCAGCAACAAGTCCTCGGCGACGTCGGCGGCCGCCTCCTGGAGCGCCGGCTTGAGGTGGTTCCGGACAACCAACGCGTGGCGCAACTCGGTGGCGACGGCGCGCCGCACGATCTCCTGCTGACCAGCGAAGTCGGGGGTGCGATACCAGCGGCTGAACAGAGCGCGCAGCTCGCGGTGGTCTTCATCCAGCACACCTGTCACGTCGGATGCGGCCATGCTTGCGCCTCCTGCGGATTCAGACGCGGTCCGGCATGTGAGGGCGACAGCGTTCCCGAGGGCTCGCCTCGCAAACGAAAGCCTTGGGAGTTTGCGCACCGCGCTCCTGGTCAACTCTGAAGCGACAGCCGATGAGCGGAGGCGCCGTGAGCGACGAGCAGCAGAGAAGACCGGGCGACGAGGCTCAGCCTGAAGACGCCCCTGTCGGCGAGGACCTCTGCCCGGATTGCAATGGATCCGGACAGCTGAACGGGCAGGAGTGCGAGACGTGCGCTGGCACCGGCCGGATCAACGAGGGGGTCGGTGGCGCATGAGGATGGCGCTGCGCGGGCCACGACGGACAGCCTGAGCCGGGACGCACCCAGCGGATTCCTCCCCGGCGATCTTGAAGCGACCCGCAGGGGAACCCGACGCCGGATTCGAGGAGCAAGACACGTGGCCAGCAACCTCGCCCATCCGTTCGCCATCTACCCCATGGTGGAGGAGCACGAGGCCTCCGGCCGCGTCGCGGCGGTCTACAGCCAGGCTTTGGAGCACATGCCGTTCGTTCCGAGCTTGTTCAAGTCACTGGCGGTCTGCCCTCCTTATCTCGTGCTCGCGTGGCGGCAGGCCGAGGCGGCGTTCGCGACCGAGGCGTTCGGGGACGAGGCGCGGCGGTTGGCGGGCGCGGTGTCGCAGGCCGCGGTTGCCCCGACGGAGACGGAGATCCGTGACGCACTCGCCGGATTCGTCGAGCCTCTCGGCCGGATGTTGCTGCTCTCGGCCGGCCTGCTCGCCGCGGTCGAAGGTGAACTCTTCGGGGGGCCGGCTCCGGCGACACCGCCGGAGCAGCTCGACCGCGCCGCCCGTAGGCCTTCTCCCGCTCAGTGGGAGCTCAATGAAGACGAGCTCTTTGGGCGTCTGCGGCTCGCGCTGCGGACGCCGCTGGTGAACAGTATCTGGCGCACGTTGGCCGAGCGCGGACTGCTCCAAGTGGCGTGGACGCACTTGGAGCCACAAGTCGACGGGACGGCCGGCGCGGCTTCGGAACTGCAGGCCGACGCCGTCGGCACAGCGCGACGTCTGGACTGGCCCGTCGTCGCGGGGCCCGAGGCGCTTGATGGCGCTGGCATGGCCGACGGCGCTCCGGGAATCGCCGTGATCCTCGACGCCTACGTCAAGACGCTGCCGCGGGTGCTCGCGCTCGTTGCCTCCAGCGCGTGAGCCTTACGCTGGTGGTGGGCTGCGTGGCAGCCCCTTTCCCTGAGGGGTAGAGAGGCCGTCCGGCACATGAGGGCAGCGTTCCCGCGGGACGGCCCCGCAGACGGCGAGGGCCGAGCGGGGCTGAGGGGCGTGCACGGCAACGCGAGAGAGGCACTGTGATGACCGATCTGCACACCATACGGAGCGGGGCGATGGACCTCGAAGGCCTGCAACGGACGTTGCGAGACACCGTCCGCGGCGAGGTGCGCTTCGACAAGGGCAGCCGCAGCGCCTACTCGACCGACTCGTCGAACTACCGGCAGACGCCGATCGGCGTGGTGGTGCCGCGCAGCGTCGACGATGTCGTCGCGACGGTCGCGGCGTGCCGGGAGCACGGCGCGCCGGTGCTCTCGCGCGGAGGCGGCACGAGCCTGGCCGGTCAGGGGACGAACGTCGCCGTCGTGATCGACTGGTCGAAGTACCTGCGGGGCATCGTCGAGCTCGACCCCGACCGCCGCCAGGCGCGGGTGCAGCCCGGCATCGTCCTCGACGAGCTGCGTGACGCCGCCGGCGAGCACGGGCTGACCTTCGGGCCCGACCCGTCCACGCACAACCGGAACTCGCTCGGGGGGATGATCGGCAACAACTCCTGTGGCGTGCACTCCGTCATGGCGGGCCGCACGTCGGACAACATCGACGAGCTCGAGGTGCTCACCTACGACGGCCTGCGGATGCGCGTCGGACCGACCAGCGACGAGGAGCTGGCGCGCATCATCGCCGAGGGCGGCCGGCGCGGTGAGATCTACGCCGGCATGAAGCAGATCGTCAATCGCCACGCCGATCTCATTCGCGCACGCTTCCCGCGGATCCCCCGGCGCGTCTCGGGCTTCAACCTCGACGAGCTGCTGCCGGAGAACGGTTTCCACGTCGCGCGCGCGCTGGTCGGCACCGAGGGCACCTGTGCCACGGTGCTCGAGGCGACCTGCAAGCTCGTGGAGCATCCACCCGCGAGCACGCTGCTGGTGCTCGGCTACCCGAGCGTCTACGAGGCGGCGGACCACGTGCCGGAGATCCTCGAGTTCGGGCCGGTCGGGTTGGAGGGCATCGACCAGATGCTCATCGAGTACATGCAGACCAAGCACATGCACGCCGACGACCGGGCGCTGCTGCCCGACGGCGAGGGCTGGCTGCTCGTCGAGTTCGGCGGCGAAGACAACGACGAGGCCGCACGGCGCGCGCGGGACTGCATGGAGGCGCTGCGAGGCAACGGCTCAGCGCCCACGATGAAGCTCTTCGAAGACCCGGAGGAGGAAGAGCACATCTGGGAGATCCGCGAGTCGGGGCTCGGGGCCACCGCGCGGGTGCCGGGCCAGCCCGACACCTGGCCGGGCTGGGAGGACTCCGCGGTGCCGCCGGAGAAGGTCGGGGCCTACCTGCGGGAGCTGCGCGGCCTCTTCGATGAGTACGACTACAAGGTCAGCGTCTACGGACACTTCGGCGACGGCTGCATCCACTGTCGCATCCCCTTCGAGCTGAACACCGCGCAGGGATTGCGGAAGTACGAGTCGTTCGTGGAGGAGGCCGCCGACCTCGTGCTCTCCTACGGCGGCTCGGTCTCGGGCGAGCACGGCGACGGCCAGGCGCGCGGGTTCCTGCTGGAGAAGATGTTCGGCCGCGAGCTCGTCGACGACATGGGCACCTTCATGCGGCTGTGGGATCCCGAGAACAAGATGAATCCTGGCAAGGCGATCGACCCGGATCCGCTGCTCGCCAACCTGCGCTTCGGCACGGACTACCACCCGCTGCCGCTGCAGTCGGGCAACCAGACCCACTTCCAGTACCCGGACGACGACGGGGACTTCGCGCGGGCGACCACCCGCTGCGTCGGCGTCGGCAAGTGCCGGCGCACCGAGGGCGGGACGATGTGCCCGAGCTACATGGTCACCCTGGAGGAGGAGCACTCGACCCGCGGCCGCGCCCGGCTGCTCTTCGAGATGCTGCAAGGCGACTCGGCGGTCGCCGAGGACGGATGGCGCAGCGACGACATCCACGACGCCCTCGACCTCTGCCTCGCGTGCAAGGGCTGCAAGGGCGACTGCCCCGTCAACGTCGACATGGCGACCTACAAGGCCGAGTTCCTCGCCCACTACTACCAGGGGAGGGTCCGCCCGCGCGAGGCGTATGCGCTCGGGCTCATCTACTGGGCCGCGCGCCTGGCCGCCCGGATGCCCGACGTCGCCAACGCCGTCCTGAGCGCGCCCGTGCTCGGCGACGTCGTGAAGAGGCTGGGCGGTGTCTCGACCGAGCGGTCGGCCCCGCAGTTCGCCCGCGAGACGTTCACGACCTGGTTCCAACGCCGCGGCGGCTCACACGTGAGCGGCGGCGAGACGGTGCTGCTCTGGCCCGACACCTTCAACAACCACTGGCACCCGGCCGTCGGCAAGGCGACCGTCGAGCTGCTCGAGGCGCTCGGCTACACCGTCACGCTGCCGCCGCGAATCCTGTGCTGCGGCCGGCCCCTGTACGACTACGGAATGCTCGACCTTGCCAAGCGCCAGCTCCGTCAGATCCTCGACGCGCTGCGACCGCAGATCCGCGCGGGCGTGACGCTCATCGGCATGGAGCCGAGCTGCCTGGTCGTCTTCCGCGACGAGCTGGTCAACCTCTGCCCGAACGACGAGGACGCGCAGCGTCTGCACGACAACGCGGTCATGCTCACGGAGTTCCTCGCCGCACGCGCCGACGAGCTGGAATGGCCGCAGTCGCTCGCCGGCAGGAAGGCCGTCGTCCACGGCCACTGTCACCAGAAGTCGACGCTCGGCATGGATGCGGACCTCGACGTGCTCGGTCGCCTGGGCCTGGACGTGGAGTACCTGAAGGACGCCGGGTGCTGCGGCTTGGCTGGCTCGTTCGGCTTCGAGGCGAGCAAGTACGAGGTCTCGAAAGCGGTCGGCGAGCACGCCCTGCTCCCGAGCGTTCGTCAGGCCGGGGACGACGACCTGCTCATCACGAGCGGCTACAGCTGCCGGGAGCAGGTGGAGCAGCTCGGCGGCATCCGCATGCTGCACACCGCCGAGGTGCTGCGGGCGGCGTTCACGGGCGGCTCGCTGGAGCAGCCGTTGGAGGACTCGCAGGGCCCGGCGGCCGTGCTGCGCGCCAACTGGGGCGTCGTCGCGCTCACGGGTGCCGTCGCGTTCACGGGCGGGGCGCTGGCACGGGCGGTCCGCCGCCGCTGACCGCATCGCCCCGTGTAGCCTGCGACGCTGATCGTCGGCTTGCAGGCGGGAGAGGTGCATGGAACGAACCAACGGCTACGCGCCCATCCGCGACTACGCCGCTGTCGGCGACGGCCGGACGGTCGCGCTGATCGCCCGCGACGGCAGCGTGGACTGGATGTGCACGCCCACCTTCGACGGACCGAGCGTGTTCGGTGCGTTGCTCGACAGCGCGCGCGGTGGCCGCTTCGTCCTCACCCCGGACGACGCCTACACCGCGGAGCGGCGCTATGTGCCGGGCACGAACGTGCTGGAGACCACCTACCGTACGGAGGGGGGCAGGGTGAAGGTGACCGATGCGCTCACGCTCGCCCACGGCGGTGTGCTGCCATGGCGGGAGCTCGCCCGCCGCGTTGAGGGTCTGTCCGGCAGCGTGCGTCTGCGCTGGCGGGTCGAGCCGCGCTTCGATTACGGGCGGGCCGAGACCACCCTCGAGCGCTTCCGCGAGGCCGTGCTCGCCACCGCAGACAAGGACGCGCTCGCTTTCCAGGCCTGGGGCGCCGGTGAGCTGCAGCTCACCGATGACGCAGTCAGCGGGGCGTTCACGCTCTCCGATGGCGAGCGCGCTCTGCTCGTGGCCGCCCTCACCCACGACGAGCCGCGCGTCTTGCCCCGTCGTGGCCACGTGGAAGAGCGGCTCGACGCCACCTGCGAGACCTGGCGCCAGCGCCATGAAGAGATCCGCTACGACGGCAGGTGGGAGCAGGCGGCCCGCCGCAGCGGGCTCGTTTTGGAGCTGCTGCAGGACGCGGCCACCGGAGCGATGTTGGCCGCACCGACGATGTCGCTGCCGGAGCGCATCGGGGGGCAGAGCAACTTCGACTACCGGTACATGTGGGTGCGCGACTCGTCGTTCGCCCTCGATGCCTTCATCCAGCTCGGGTTGCGCTCGCAGGCGCACGCGTCGTTCGCGTGGCTGCTGAAGGCGACGGCGCACACGCATCCGCGGCTGCAGCCGATGTACACCATCGACGGCAGCCCGCGCTTGCCGAACGCGCAGCTCGACCTCGACGGCTATCGAGGCTCGCGGCCCGTGCACGTCGGCAACGGCGCGGCGGGGCAGCTCCAGCTCGGCAACTTCGGCGACCTGCTCGACACCACCTGGCTCTACGTCGAGGACGGGCACAAGCTGGACTGGCAGTCCAGCGTCCGGATCGCCGAGATCGCCGACCTGGTCTGCGAGATCTGGCAGCACGACGACTCGGGCATCTGGGAGTTGAAGGGCAGCCAGCGGCCCTACACCATCTCCAAGATGGCCTGCTGGCTCGCGCTGGACCGCACGCTCACCCTGGCTGAGCATGAGCAGGTGCCCGGCGATCACGCGGAACGGTGGCGTCACGAACGCGACCGGATCCACGACTACATCGAGACAGCGTGCTTCTCCGAGCGACGCGGCAGCTACACGATGGCGGGCGACGACCCCGAGGATCTTGACGCCAGCACGCTGCTGGCCGCCCGGATCGGCTACGCCGAAACGGGGGAGCGGCTGAACGGCACGATTGACGCCGTACGCGAGGAGTTGGGCGAGGGCCCGCTGCTCTACCGCTACAGCGGCATGCAGAACCAGGAGGGCGCCTTCGTCGCGTGCTCGTTCTGGCTGGTCGAGGCGCTGTCGCTGGCCGGCAGGCTCGACGAGGCCGCCGACGTGATGGATCAGATGCTCGAGCTGGCCAACGACGTCGGGCTGTACTCGGAGGAGATCGACCCCGCCACCGGCGCGTTCCTCGGCAACCTGCCGCAGGGCCTCTCCCACCTCGCCTTGGTGAACGCCGCAGCGGTCTTTCACCGTCGCCAGAACGCGTGAGCGCTGACCAACCGCCGATCGGCGACTACGCGCTGCTGAGCGACTGCTTCTCCGCAGCGCTCGTGAGCCGCGAGAACACCGTCGACTGGGCCTGCCTCACGCGTTTCGACGCCGGCAGCTGCTTCGGGGGCGTTCTGGACTGGGAGCGGGGCGGCACGTTCGCGCTCAGTGTGCGCGACCGGCGTGAGACATCACGGCGCTACCTCGACGGCTCGCTCGTGCTCTCCACGGTCGTGACCGCGCCGGGCGGCCGGCTCCGCATCACCGAGGCGTTCGCCGTGCGACCCGGCGGTCGCGACGACCCGGCGCACGTGCTTCTCAGGGTGGTCGACGGGATCGAGGGCCAGGTTGAGCTGGACGTGCTGATCGAGCCGCGCTTCGATTACGGAGCGATGCGGCCCTGGCTGCGTCGGCACGACGGTGGCGCCTCGGACGTGGAGGTGTACAGCGCGGTGGGCGGCGACGACGCGCTCGTGATCTCCTCCGGCGTGGCGCTGGAGATTGACCGGGAGGCCTACCGTCTGGCGGCGAGCTGCTCGGTGGCCGAGGGCGACCGGCTGCG
>JBBSMR010000107.1:0-7369 GCA_038233095.1 Euzebyales bacterium | reverse complement strand
TCCGCGCCGGTCCAGCACGACGCGAGCGTCTGCGACAACGAGTCCCAATGATGCAGGAACGCGTCCTCCACCACGTCCGCCGGCAGGTGCTCGGTCGCGAAGAGGCGCGCGACCCGCGGCACGACCGGCCGGCCGCCGCACAGCGTCTTGCAGAGCAGGCGCGCCCTGCCCTGGTGCTCGACGAGCCAGCGGGTGAGCCACCACGGGCCGCGGAGCGCGCGGCGCGCCTCGAGCGGCGTTCGATACCAGGGCGTGCCGATGCCGACGACGGCGGTGAACGCTTCAGGCCGGCTCTCGACGCAGGCCATCGCCACGGGCATACCGGCCTGATGGGCCATGAGCAGCCCGGTCTCACCGCCGAGCACGCCCGCCAGCGTCTGGCCCAGCGCGTCGGCGTGACCCTCCACGGTGTAGCCAAGCTGGGGCCAGGGGGAGCGCCCGAAACCCAACAGGTCGACCGTGACGACACGGTGATCGGCGGCGAGCCGCTCGGCGATCCCACGCCAGTACCGGCCGCTCTCGGCCAGGCCGTGAACCGCAATGACGAGAGGTCCCCGCTCGCCCACCTGCCAGGTCGCCAAGGGCCCCACGTCGAGTGGGCGCCACTCGGCGGCGTCCGTGCGCGCGGGTGCGATGGGCATGGCCGGTCGAGTGTAGCGGGCGGTACGGATACACCGCGGGCAAGTTGAGACGCAAGTGAGTAACATCTGCGTTCACTTGGACAATCACGACCTATCTGACCACACCCTTCGGGGCATCCTCGAACGCCAAGCCGCGAGGCTGGCGACGCGACCCCTGTTCGCGCTGCCGGACGCGCGGCTGACGTACGCCGAAACCGACGAGCTGGCCAACCGCACCGCGAACGGTCTCGCCGCGCGCGGCGTCCGCGCCGGTGACCGGGTGGCGGCCCTGTGTGGCAACAGCAGCGCCATGATCGCCGTCTGGTTCGGCTGCGCGAAGCTCGGTGCGGTCTACCTGCCGGTGAACCCCCTGCTCACCCATGACCCCCTCCGGCGGGTGCTCGCACATGCCCGTGTCCGTGTGCTCGTCTGCGACGCCGAGCTGTATCTGTCGGTGGCCCCATTGCGTGAGCGGCTCCCCGATCTGCACGATGTCTTCATCGCCCGGGGAACGCGCACACCGGGGACGAGCTCCTTCGAGGCACTGGTCGAAGCTGCACCGGCCGGCTCGCCCCCGCCGCTGGGCGACGAGCCCGGAGCCCCGACCAAGCTCATGTACACGTCGGGCACGACCGGCGTCCCCAAGGGCGTGGTGTGGAACCGCGACTGCGAGGCCACATGGGCCCGCTGCTACGGCGACGAGCTGCTCGACATCGCCGAGGGCGAGGCGATCTACACGTGCCTGCCGCTGTCGCACGTCACCTGTCAGGGCACGGCGCTTGCGACGCTCTGGCGCGGCGGGCGCCTCACCATCGACGCGGCGTTCGATCCCTTCCGGTTCTGGCGCCGGGTGCGCGCGGCCGAGGCGGTGATGTTCAGCTTCGTCGGCACGATCCTGTCGGTGCTCGCGCGCCGCCCGCCGCGGCCCGACGACACGGACAACCCGGTGCGCAGGATCATGGGCTCCGCAGCGCCGGTCGATCTGTGGACCGAGGTGGAACGCCGCTTCGCCGTGCAGATCATGGAGGTCTGGGGCCAGACCGAGACGGCCTCGTGCTGGACGAAGCCGGTGACGCTGCCGCAGTCCCCCGGCTCCGTCGGCCGCCCGACGGAGCGGTTCGAAGCGAGGATCGTGGGACCCGACGGCGACGATCTCAAGATCGGCCAGCCCGGCGAGCTCTGGATCCGCCCGACGCGCCCCGACGTCATGTTCGACGGCTACCTGCGCCACACGGAAGAGGGTGCCACCATCGTCGAGAGCCCCTGCCAGGACGGCTGGTACCGCACGGGCGATCTCATGCAGTGGCGCACCGACGGTGATCTGGCCTTCTGTCAACGGTCGGGGGAAGTCATCCGGCGGCGGGGCGAGATGATCGCCACCGACGACATCGAGACCGCGGCGCTCGCCCTCCCAGGCGTCGTCGAAGCCGCCGCCGTCGGCGTGCCGGCCGACAACACCGTCGAGGAGGAGATCAAGCTCTGCGTCGCGGGCGCGGACGACCTCGACCCGGCTCTGCTGCACGAGCGGCTGCAGGCGTCCTTGCCGCGCTTCATGGTCCCCCGCTACATCGACGTCCGCGCCTCGCTGCCCAAGACGCCCACGACCCGCGTCCGAAAAGTCGTCCTCGCCGAGGACGGCGCCACCGGCGTCTGGGACGCCCGTCGTCCCAATCGTTCCTGATCAAAGAGCTTCCATGCCATATCGACACCCCAACCGCCAAACCGGTGCAACGACCGACGACGCCGTGGTGATCGGCGGAGCAGCGCAAGACAAGCTCAGCCGCCGCCGGCTCCTGCAGCTGACCGGCCTCTCCGCCGCGGGTCTCGCGCTCGGGGCGTGCGGCGGGAGTGACGAGGTCACCGCAGCGGCCCAGACCGGCGCGGGCGCGGCCGTGCCCTCCCCCACCACGACTTCGACGGGCTCCTCGTCGCTCGCGGGGCGCACGATCTCGGTGGCGCTGTACTCGAAGAACCACGCCTCCTCGCCGTTGTTCTGGCAGCGGTTCGCGCCGGAGGGCCTGACGGTGGAGCCGCGGATCTTCACGAGCGGCAGCGACATGAACCGGGCAATGGACGCGGGCGACCTGGACTTCGGTCTCATGGGTCCCTACAACACTCTCGTGGAGGCCGCGCAGGGCTTCACCTCGAAGATCATCTGCATGTGCTCGCGTGAGGGCATCGGGCTGGTCGGGCGCGCGGATCAGGACATCACCAGCGTCGAGGACCTCGCCGGCAAGCGCGTGGCCGTTCCGCCGCCGGGCGTGCAGGTGCTGATCCTCACCACGCTGCTGGAGGAGGCCGGCCTGGAACTCGAAAAGGATCTCACCGCCGTGCCGCTCGGCTACGCCGACCACCTCACCGCGCTGGAGCGCGGCGACGTCGACGCCTACATCGGCACCGAGCCACCCGTGACCATGAGCGTCGTCTCCGGCGTCGGCCGCCGGGTCGGCGGCGTCTACACCACCGCCGTGGGAGACTTCAACACCGCGATGTGGGCCGGCCCGCACGTGCAGGAGGACGCCGAGCTGCTCGACGCGGTCGTCGCGATGCAGCGGGGCGCCGCCGAGTATTTGACGCCGAACGGCGAGAACGACGAGGAGGTCTGGCACGAGCTGCTCGTCGAGGAGTTCGGCTACGACGAGGAGGTCTACGCAGAGGTGCTCTCCAACATCGGCGCGGAATGGGAGTTCGGCGAGGAGCGCAAGAGTCAGGTCGAGGGCGCGGGTGAGCTCATGCTGCAGGCCGGCGTGCTCGCCGAGCAGCCGGACTACGAGTCGTTGTACCTGCTGGACTACCTGCCACAGGCATGAGCACGCCCAACGAGCCACGCGCCGCGACGAACGCGTCGCCGCCAGCCCAACGGCAGACCGACGCAGCGCAGGGCGCCGAGGAGGAGCTCGCGGTTGTCCCGGACGCACGGCGTCGCCGCCGGCGGCCGTTACTCGGCCTCGTGGCGCCCGCCGCGCTCCTGGCGCTCTGGGCGCTGGCCGGCAGCGCGGGCTGGATCTCACCGCGCCTGCTGCCGACGCCCGCGGCCGTCGCCGAGGCCGGATGGGCGTTCCTCGCCGGCGACGGAGGCCCGTCGCTGCCGGGCGTCGTGCCGTTCGAGGGCGCGGCGGTGCAGCACATCAGCGCATCGGTGAGCCGCTGGCTGACGGCCTTCGCGCTCGCCGTGGCGGTCGGGATGCCGCTGGGACTCGCGCTCGGGCTCTCACGCCTCGGAGCAGAGGTGTTCGACCCGCTCGTCCAGGCGCTGCGGTCGATCCCGATCACCGCCTGGCTGCCGATCGCGCTGGTCTGGTTCGGGCTCGGCGAGGGCGCGACGCGCTACCTCGTCTTCATCGGTGCGGTCTTCCCGATCGTCATCGCGACGGCCGACAGCGCGGCGCAGGTCCCGCGCACGCTCGTGCACACCGCCCAGATGTTGGGCACGCCCCGCTGGAAGCTCGCCTGGCGCGTCTACGTCCCCGCCGCGCTGCCCGGCATCGTCACCGGCCTGCGCCTCGGCCTGACGCTCGGATGGATGAGCGTCATCGTGGGTGAGCTGACCGGCGCCGCGACGGGGGTGGGCGCCATGATGTTCGCCGCCCGCGAGGTCGGCAGGCTCGATCAGATCATCGTCGGCATGGCCACGTTCGCGGTCGTCGGCCTCGTCGCCGACCGACTGCTGCGCCGCGTCGCCCGCCCGTTCGTGTCCTGGAACGAGGGGTGAGCGCCAGCGTCTCCATCAGGGCGCTGCGCAAGAGCTACGAGGCCACGCGGGTGCTCGACGGCATCGACCTGGAGATCCGCCCGGGGACCGTCTTCGCGATCCTCGGCCCGAGCGGGTGCGGCAAGTCGACGATGCTACGCCTGCTGGCGGGCCTGGAGCCCGCCGACGCGGGGGAGGTCGTCATCGACGGCGCCGCAGTCCGCGGTCCCGCGCCGAGCCGGCCGATGGTCACCCAGGGCGCGACCCTCTTCCCCTGGCTCTCGCTGCGCGCCAACCTGGAGTGGGGGCCGCGGGCCTCCGGTCGCTCCGACGCGGCCGACGTCGCCGACGAGCTCCTGGCCGCGACCGGCCTCACCGAGGCCGAGCACGTCCTTCCGCGGCAGCTCTCGGGAGGGATGCGCCAGCGCGCCGCGATCGCGCAGGTGCTCGCGAACCGCCCGCCGTTGCTGCTGCTCGACGAGCCGTTCGGCGCCCTGGACGCCCAGACGCGGCTGCAGATGCACGAGTGGCTGCGCGGCCTGCTCGCCGAGCGCTCCGCCACGGTCGTGCTCGTCACCCATGACGTCGAGGAGGCGCTGCTGCTCGGCGACCGGCTCGTGCTGCTCTCACCCCGCCCCGCCCGTGTCCGCCAGGAGCGTGACGTCCCGCTCGGGCCCGACCGTGGCCGCGAGCTGCTCGCCGACCCGGACTTCGTGCGCCTCAAGTCCGAGGTGCTCGCCCAGGTGCTCGGCGCGTGAGCGCTGCGCCCTACGCGCCGTTCAGCAAGCCGCGACGCGCCAGATCGGCGCGCAAAGCCGCAGGGGTCGTGTAGCGCACCGCGTCCATGCCGGCGGCGCGCGCCCCCTCCACGTTGGCTGCCGCGTCGTCGATGAAGAGCGTGGTCGCGGGCTCCAGATCGAACCGCTCGACGAGCAGCGCGAAGATCTTCACGTCCGGCTTCACAACCCCCACCCGTCCCGAGACGAGGACGCCGTCGAACCAGCTCAGGAAGTCATAGCGCGCCTCGGCGATCGGGAAGGTCTCGGCCGACCAGTTGGTGAGCGCGTAGAGCCCGAGGTCCTCGTGTTCGCGCAGCTGTCCCAGCAGCGCGACGGTGGGCTCGATCGGACCACCGAGCATCTCCTCCCAGCGCTCGTAGTAGGCGACGATCAGCTCGCTGTGCTCGGGGTGGCGCGAGGAGAGTTCCGCGATCGCCTCGGCGAACGGCCGGCCGCGGTCTTGCTCGTGGTTCCAGGCGCTGGTGGTGATCTCGGCGACGAAGCGATCGGCCTGCTCGTCGTCCAGCAGCTTGCGGTACAGGTAGCGGGGATCCCAGTCGATCAGCACACCGCCCAGGTCGAACACGACGGCGCTCGGCTGTATCACGTCGCCGCTTCCGCTGAGGGCGCTGCGGCTTCTGCCTCCGGATCCTCGTCGGGCAGGTCCGGCTCGATGTACATCACCCGCGCGATCGGCAGGCGCTCGCGCACGCGCCGCTCGGCCTGGTCGATCGCGCGCACCACCTCGTCGAAGGAGAGGCCGGGGTCGAGTTGCACCTTGGCGGCCACCAGCAGCTCCTCCGGTCCGAGATGCTGGGTCCGCAGATGCAAGAGCGCCACGACGCCCGGGGCGTCGCGCAGCGTCGCGCGGATCGTCTCCACGTCGGCGGGGCGCGCGGACTCGCCGACGAGCAGGCTCTTCATCTCGATCGCCAGGATGATCGAGATGATCCCGAGCAGGGTGCCGATCGCCAGCGTCCCGAGCGCGTCCCAGACGGGATCGCCGGTGAGGGTGGCCAGGCCGACCCCGACCAGGGCCAGCACCAGCCCGATCATCGCTCCCAGGTCTTCGAGCAGCACGACCGGCAGCTCCGGGTTCTTCGAGTGGCGGATGAACGACCACCACGACTCGTTGACGCGGACGGTGTTGGCCTCGGTGATCGCCGTGCGGAAGCTCCAGCCCTCCAACGCGATGCCCGCGACCAGGATGCCGGCGGCGATGAGCGGTGAGGCGAGCTCGTGCGGCTCGCGCAGCTTCTCGTAGCCCTCGAACAGCGCGAACAGCGAGCCGAGCGCGAACAGCACCACCGCCACCACGAACGACCAGAAGTAGCGCACGCGCCCGTAGCCGAACGGATGCTCCGCCGTGGCCTCCCGCCGTGCCCGCTTGCCACCCAGCAACAGCAACCCCTGGTTGCCGCTGTCGGCCAGGGAGTGGATCGACTCCGCCAGCATCGAGCTCGCCTGGGTCAGCAGGAAGCCGATGAACTTCGCGATCGCGATCCCCATGTTGGCGAGCAGCGCGGCGACGACGGCCTTGTTGCTGTGTCCTCCCGCCACTAGCGCACCGTCTCGAGCGCGGCGGCGATCGCGCTGCCCGCTTGCTCGCACTCGGCCTCGGTGAGCGTGAGCGGCGGGGCGATCCGCAGGACGTTGCCGTGCAGCCCCCCCTTGCCGATCAGGACGCCGCGCTCGCGCGCGGCCTCCAGCACCCGCCCGGCAGCGCCCGGATCCGGTTCCGTCCCACCGGGAATCACCAGCTCCACGCCGATCATCAGCCCGCGCCCCCGGAGATCCCCGACCGCCGGGTGATCCTTGCAGGCCTCGCGCAGACGCCCCATGAGCTGCTCACCGCGCTTCAACGCGTTCGCCTGCAGGTCGTGCTCCAGCAGGTACTCGAGGTTCGCCAGGCCTCCGGCGCACGACAGCGGGTTGCCCCCGAAGGTCGAGATCGAGTTGGCCGGAAGGTCGTCCATGAGCTCGGCCGAGGCGACGACGCCTGCCAGCGCGAGACCGTTGCCGATGCCCTTCGCGAACGTCATGAGCTCGGGTCGGACCCCGTGGGCGTCGATACCCCAGAAGTGCTCGCCGGTCCGTCCCCAGCCGGTCTGCACCTCGTCGTCGACGAGCAGGATGCCGTACTCGTCGAGCACCTCCTTGAACGCCCCGAGCAGCCCGTCGGGACCCGAAGTGAAGCCACCGACCCCCTGGATCGGCTCGGCGATCATGCACGCGACGTCCCCGGCCGTGGTGGTCAGCAGCACGTCGCGCAGATCCTC
>JBBSMR010000106.1:0-7606 GCA_038233095.1 Euzebyales bacterium | reverse complement strand
TAGGCCACGACATCATCGAGCTCAGCATCGTCGAGCTGCTCCTCGCTGAACTGGGGCATGGCGCCAGGACCGATACGGATCGCTTCAGCCAACTGGGGATTCGGCACGGGATGCAGGGGAGGGGCATTGCCGCGGTTGACCAGCGCGCCGCCCTTCGCGTCCCAGTTGTGGCACGAGGCACAGTTCACGCGATACAACTGGCCACCCGCCGCCAGATCGACCTCGGCGAGGTCGAGCTCAGGAATTTCGGGGCCTTCCCCGAGGTTCGCGACGTACGCGACGAGTTCGCGGATCTCGGGGTCGGTGAACGCCGGCTCACCGCGCTTGGCCTCCTGACCGGGCTCGAGCAGCGGCAACGGCATGCGCCCGCTGCGCAGCCAGTAATCCGCGCTGGCCGCACCCACCCCGATCAAGCTGGGTCCGCGGAACGTTCCCTCCCCTCGGTTGCCATGACAGCTCGCGCAGTTGCGCTGGTACAAGCTCGGGCCACGCGCCAACTCGCTCTCGGGAGTCTGTTCTCCGTGAGCGGGTGCGATGAAGACGAACAGCGCACCCGCCGCGGCGACCAGGACCGCCCATCCGAGGAGCGGCCTTCCGACTCCGGCACGCGGACGCCCGGTGGCGCCCGCAGGCGGCGAGCACCGGCGGGCGGGCTCCGGGTGTGTCATGCGCGCGGGGATACCCTGAGTCTCATGCGGCAAACGACGCTCGATCAGTCGGGTGAAGGTGTTGACGAGTCACCGTCGGGAACGACTACGTGTCGCCACAGCCGACGGCCGCTCGCGTGAGCGGGAAGGTGGGTTAGCGATCTGATGCGCACCGTTCTCCTTGTCGTTGCGCTGACGCTGGTCGCGACCGGATGCGGTGACGCGTCTCGGCAGCTGGCGGAGTCGTCGACTGACCGTCTCCAGCTTGAGGTGGTCGTGCGTCCCGACCCACTGGTCAGCGGCCAGCAGGCCACCTTCGACCTGCAGGTTACCAACGTCAGCGAGCAGCGAGCCAGCCTGACGTTCGACACCACGCAGCACGGGGATGTGGCGCTCTCCTCCGAGCGTGTCGAGGTCTATCGCTGGGCCGAGCCCCGCGCCTTCGCGCTCGAGGAGATGCAGGTGAGCCTCACCCCCGGGCAGCACGTGAGCTTCCCCCTCCAGGAAGCGCGGTTGCCGGTCGCCGCGGGCGAGTACGACCTGCTGGCCACCGTCACCGGCGAGCCCAAGCTGCAGACCGTTCAGAGCACGGTGACGGTCGTCGACGCGAGCCTCGCCGAGGAGACCCCGCCATCGCCGCTGCCGGTCCCCGCCGCTCCGGAGCTGTCGGCACCGTACGACGCGCTGGCGTCCGGGCTGGAGAGCACGACCCAGGAGCTCGCGCTGCCGCTCTCGTCGGGCCTTGCCGACAGCGCTGAGTTCGACGCCGACGGTGCCGTCCTGCGGCAGCGGTTCGCCGACGGTTTCGCGCGCCTGACCGCCGCTGAGCTGCTCCTGGGCTACCGGCTGATCGGCACTGCCGGAGACGCGGAAGCCGCCCGCGCTTTCGCTGAGGATGCTGCGGCGCGGCTCGTGGAGGTCTTCTCCGAGCGGCGCAGCGTCGAGGCGGCCGACCAGCGCAGTGTGGCCACGCTGCTGGCGGAGCACGTCGAGGTCACCCAGGAGTACGCACGCGTGGTGGCCGCCGGCGGCGGGGCGCCGCTGGAGGTGCCGCAGCAACGATTCGACATGTTGTCGATGGACCTGGGCTATTTCATCGAGGAAACGACCGGCGGCACGCTCGAAACGGCTGCCGCGACGAAGCTGATCGCCGCGTGGACCGACGCGCTGGTGGATGCCGTCGAAGAGGGCGGCGACCCGGCCCAGGCGGTCGAGCGGACCCACGCCGCGTTGACCGCCGCCGTCGAGCCGACCGGTCTCGAGGTCGCGCACGCGTACACGCAGTATCTGGATCTGCCGGGCTACGAGACCACCGCCGCCCACCTGCGTCAGGAGATCACCAGCCAGCTCGGCGACGAGCTGCTCGTGCTCGCGACCGCCGTCCAGACCGGTGCGGTCGAACGATCCTCCGACGTCGCGAAGGTGCTCGACGAGAATGCCCACGAGCTCGCGATGGCCGTCGGCCGCGCGCCCGGTGTCGATGATGACGAGGAGTCGGCCTTCCTCGAGCGGTGGACGGCCCGTGACGCCGCCTTGCTCGAAGCGGCGGCATCGCCATCGTCTGAGGCAGCCGATCAGGTGGCAGAGATCGACAGCGAGATCGCGCAGCTGCTGGCCGAG
This sequence comes from Euzebyales bacterium, assembly GCA_038233095.1. Taxonomy (GTDB): domain Bacteria; phylum Actinomycetota; class Nitriliruptoria; order Euzebyales; family Egibacteraceae; genus JBBSMR01. The sequence goes on along the minus strand of JBBSMR010000106.1, from coordinate 5,339 downwards.
GGGGTCAGCCCGGAGCTCGATCCGGGTGAGGTGCGGAGCTGGCTCGACACCCAACGCGAGGCGCTACTCGAGGCCGTGCGCGCGCTCTCCGGGTGACCGACCCGACGATCAGACCGATTGTGTGCGACGGTCCGCGCGCCGGCCGGCCTGCTCGTCCACGCGCAGCCAGCGCATGACCGCGACGGCGCCAGCGACCACGTAGATCGTCCCTCCGAGCACCCACATCACGGCGCCCGCCGCCTGCTGGTCCTGCAACCGCGTCAGCCCCCACGCCAACGTGTCGTCGTAGGCGTACCAGGGCGTCGGGGCGAACACGAGCAGCGCGGACAGGACGCCGTTGGCGATCATCGAGACGAACAGCAGCACGACCCCGAGGCCGGGGTGCGTCCGGCGCGGGCGGACGACGGGCGCCCAGAAGAGCAGCGCGAAGCCCAGCATCGTGACGTGCTCCAGCGCGTGGACCGCGTCGTTGGCGACCGCGGCGTCGTACAGCAGCGGTACGTGCCAGAGCGTGAAGACCACCGTGAAGGCGACCAGGGCGAGTCCGGGCAGGGTCGGCCGGGTGAGCAGGCGCCGGACGCTGCCCTGCCAGCGCCCGAGCGCGCGCCGCGCACGCGTCGACAGGCCCCACGCCATGACCTGCAGCGGGGAGGAGTGCACGAAGAGCGGCGCGGCGACGAGGGTGAGCAGCACATGCTGGGTCATGTGGGCGCTGAACAGCGCCCCGCTCGCCGCATCGAGCGGCGAGACGAGGGCGATCACAACGGCGACGATGGCGAGCGCGAAGGCGTTGATCTGCCCCCGCGCGACCACACCGCCCCGTCCAGCCGAGCGCCACAGCGCCCGCACACCCGCCCGGTACCACCAACGGGACGCGACGAGCGCAACGAGCACCAGCGGGTCCCAGGACCAGGCCGAAAGCGAGAGCAGGTCGTGGGGACCGGTCAGGGTTCCGCCGTGCGCGAGGAGGATCATCCGAACGGTGGCACCGATCGGCAGACATCGATGAACAGGATCGGCAGCGTCTCGAACAGGATGCCGATGATCGCGAGCGCGTTGAACATGAGCCCGAGCCGGGCGAGCCAGTGCGCGGTGTCAAGGCTCGCATCACCGCCCAGCCGGAAGTACCGCCACGCCATGAGGAGGGATCCCACCGCGATCGCGGTGGCGATCAAGGTGGTGGCCCACACCGGCCACGTCGCCTCGATCCGACAGGAGTACTCGACGAGCGAGGCGTTCACGACCAGGCGCAGCAGCCAGGCGGCCGCTCCGCCCATCAACGCGAACCAGAGCGCCAGGTAGTTCACGCCTCGCGATCGTTCCCGGTCGGCCTCGGCTTCGGTGCTGCTGCTCATCGCCTCGTCATTTCGCGAGGAAGTGCGGGACCAGGTACAGGGTCGGGAAGACGAACACCCAGACGGCGTCCACGAAGTGCCAGTACATGCCGCTCACCTTGAACCCCTCGTGGCTGTCGGCGCTGTAGCGACCGCGGCGCAGCGCGACGAAGGTGAAGGCGAGGAAGATCAGGCCCACCAGCAGGTGCGCGCCGTGGAAGTTCACGATCACGTAGAAGAGCGAGCCGTACGCGTTCGTCGCCCACGTGAACTCCTCGGGAAGGATGAGCATCTCGCGGACGTGCCCCGCGAGGAAGAGCGCTCCCAGCAGGAAGGTGAGCACCAGGAACACGCTGGTGAGCCCGATCCGGCCGCGTCGCAGCGCGCGGTCGGCGATGCTCATCGTCGCGCTGCTGGAGAACAGGATCGCCGTGCGGATCGAGATAGTGAACAGCTCGGGGGGCTGGATGTCGCCCAGCGGCCACTCCTGGGCGCGGCTGAACAGGTAGTAGTAGACGAACAGCAGCATGGCGAAGAGCGTGCCCTCGGTGAGGATCGTCAGGACGATTCCCCACCACGCGAGGCTGCGACCCTCCCCGCTCGGGACGTCGAGCTGCGCGCGGACCGCGTCGACGCTCATGATCTTCCCCCGTTGAGGGCCGCGCGCTGAGCGCGCATCAGTGCTCCTCTCCCGTGATGTGGCCCCAGTGCCACCCGATGAGCGAGAGCCCGACGGCGACCACCCCGGCCGTCAGGGTGGCCAGGTTGTGGATCAGGAAGCCGAAGAAGGAGACGAACAGGCTGGCTGCCAGCCACAACGGCCAGTACGAGGGGCCGGCCATCTCCAGCACGCTGCCGATGCGCGCGTCGAGCCCGACGGTCTCCAGCGTCTCGTGATGCTCCTCCTCGGGCGCCAGCACCACGCCGCCCGGTTCGGGCTCGATGCCGACCGGTTGGGGGATGGCCCGGTTCTGGTCGTCCCACAGCGGATAGAGGTCACCGACCACGGGGATCTGGGCGAAGTTGTAGGGCGCGACCGGGGAGGTGGTAGCCCACTCCAGCGTCCCCGCGCCCCACGGGTTCGGCCCCGCGTCGACGTGGCGGTGACGCGACCAGAAAAAGTTGACCACGGAGATCAGCACCCCGAGCGCGAACAGGTAGGCGCCGACGGTGGAGACGAGATTCGCCGTGTCCCAGCCCAGCCCTTCGGCGTAGGTGTAGACCCGGCGCGGCATGCCGACCAGCCCCAGCCAGTGCTGGGGGAAGAAGACGAGGTGCAGACCGATGACGGTCACCCAGAAGCTCCACTTGCCGAGCCGCTCGCTCAGCATCCAGCCGGTGACCTTCGGCAACCAGTAGTGGAAGGCGGCGAACATCGGCAGGACGTTGCCCGCGACCAGCACGTAGTGCAGGTGGGCGACCACGAAGTAGGTGTCATGGGTCTGCCAGTCGAACGGCATCACCGCGACCATGACGCCGCTGATCCCGCCGATCGCGAAGCTGATCAGCGCGCCGACGGCCCACAGCATCGACGCCGTCCATTCGATGCGGCGCGCCGTCCACACGGTAGCCGTGAAAACGAAGAACGCCACGGCCGTCGGGAAGGACACGCCGAGCGAGGCCACCGAGAAGAAGCCCGCCGTCACGTCGGGCAGTCCCGTGGCGAACATGTGGTGGACCCACACGCCGAAGCTGATGAACCCGGTCGCGACGGTGGCGGCCACCGCCCAGTGATAGCCGGCGATGCGCTGGCGGGCGAAGGTCGGGATGATCATGTACAGCCACCCGATCGGCGGCAGGAACACGATGTAGACGATCGGGTGCCCCCAGAACCAGAACAGGTGCTGCCACAAGAGCGCGTCGCCCCCGAGCTCGGGGTCGAAGAAGTGGGTCCCGACGATCCGGTCGAAGGCCATCAGCAGCGGCGCGACCGTGATGGCGGGGAACGAGAACAGGATCATGAACGACGTCGTCAGGGTGGACCACACCACCAGCGGGAGCCGGCTCATGGTCAGGCCGGGCGCCCGCATCTTGAACGTCGTGACGATGAAATTGACCGCGCCGACGGTGCTGGAGATGCCGAGGAAGACCACCCCCAGAGCCCAGAAATCCATCCCGAGATCCGGGGAGAAGTCCGTCGTCAGCGGCACGTAGGCGAACCACCCCCCGTCGGGGATCTGGCCGATGAAGAAGCTCAGGTACATGAAGATGCCGGCGAACAGAAAGACCCAGTAGCTGAACATGTTCAGCCGCGGATACGCCATGTCGCGTGCCCCGATGGCGAGCGGGATGATGTAGTTGCCCCACGCCGAGATGATCGTGCCGAGGAAGAGGAAGAACATCGTCGTGCCGTGCATCGTGAGCATGCGGTTGTACAGCTCGGGCGAGAGCACGTTCGCGTTCGGGGCCGCCAGCTGGGTGCGCATCATCAACGCCTGAATGCCGCCGATGAGGAAGAAGACGAACGATGTCACCAGGTAGCGGTGACCCACCCGCTTGTGGTCGACGCTGGAGAAGAACCCGGGCGTTCCAGCGTCATCGGACCAGATCTCGGTGAGCCGCCGCTTGACCTGCTGCGGTGAGTCCGTCTCCGGGTCGAGGATGGACATGCTTACTCCAGGCTTTCCAGATAGGTCAGCAGATCAGGGAGATCCTCGGCGTTGATCTCCACCGGCGGCATGAGGTTGCCGGGCTTCAGCCCCTGGGAGTTGGCGACCCACGCTCCGAGGTGGCCGCGGTCATTCGGGGCGGCGCCGGCACCGAGCCACCTGCGTGAGGCGAAGTGCGTGAGCTCGGGACCGACCTGGCCGTCGGCCGGGGTGCCGCCGATCGCGTGGCACGACGCGCAGCTGGCGTTCATGAACGTCTCGTATCCGCGCTGCTCGGCGGCGCCGCTCGGCTCGGCCGCCGGCTGCTCCATCCGGGCCAGCCACTGCTCGTACTCCTGAGGCGTCACGGCGACGACCTCGAAGCGCATGTTCGCGTGCTGGATGCCGCAGAACTCGGTGCACTCACCCAGGTAGCGGCCGGGCTCGCGCGCGTGCAGGTCCAAGGCGTTGACGCGGCCAGGGATCATGTCCCGCTTGCCCGACAGCTGCGGCACCCAGAAGCTGTGGATCACGTCCTCGGTGTGCAGCCGCACCCGCACGTCGGTGTCGGTGGGGATGTACAGCTCGTTCGCGGTGACGAGCTCCGAGTCGTCGTAGGTGAACTCCCACCAGAACTGATAGCCGGTGGCGTCGACCACGACCTCGCTGCCCCGCGGCAGCTCGTTCACCGCGATGAGGTTGTAGACCAGCAGCGAACCGAGCGCGAGGGTCGGCACCACGATGCCCCCGCCGACGATGAGGCGGCGGTGCAGCCGCTGATCGCGGTCGTCGTCGGCGTCTTCCGGATGCTTGCGGAGCATGCCGACGACGAACAGCCCGAGCCAACCGACGAAGATCGCGGCGCTCAGCCAGAACATGTACCACCAGATCCCGGCGGCAACGTCGGCGTCGATGCCGCGCGGGTCCAACGTCCCGGTCTGGGCGCAGCCGTTCAGGGCAAGCGCTGAGCTGGCCGCGAGGGCACGGCGCACGAGGCTTCGACGGGGGCTCAGCCGTAGCCGGCGCGAGGCCGTCGGGTGTCCGGTGGTGGGCATATGCGCGACCGCCCCTACCCCAAGCCGATCACTGGCATACGCGGGCAACCTCTCCTCGTTCGATCGTGGGCGATGACCGTGACATCGGGTCGATCACGCGGGGGCTCGGCATCGACCGGCAGGATGCCACCTGCCACCTTCCAGGTCCACTCCGATGGGGAGGGAGGCGATCGTCCGCGGCCTGTTACCCCTGCTTGGGTTCCAGGGGTCGTTGCAACACCGACTTGAATCGGAGTTGCAATGCCGTTCTCGCCACGCCGCCCCTCACGGCCTCCTGGGCCGCCTCCCCAGAACTCCAAGCGCGAACTCTACGTTCGGTTGATGACCCAAGGGATGACCAACAGCGAAGCCTGCAGAATCGT
>JBBSMR010000105.1:0-7898 GCA_038233095.1 Euzebyales bacterium | reverse complement strand
TTTGCGCGTGGGGATCGTGGTGTTGCGCTCGCTCAGCTTGGTCATCACCCCGCCCTTGGTCTCGATGCCCAGCGACAGCGGCGTGACGTCCAGCAGCAGCACGTCCTTGACGTCGCCCGCCAGCACGCCGCCCTGGATTGCCGCGCCGATCGCCACGACTTCGTCCGGGTTGACGCCCTTGTGCGGGTCCTTGCCGCCGGTGAGCTCGCGCACCAGGTCCACGACGGCGGGCATGCGCGTCGAGCCGCCCACGAGAATGACGTGGTCGATGTCGGACGGCGAGATGCCCGCGTCCTTGATCGCTGCGTGGAAGGGGTCGCGGGTGCGGTCGAGCAGATCGCTGGTCATCTGCTGGAACTGCGAGCGGGAGAGCGTCTGCTCGAGGTGCAGTGGGCCCTCGGCCGTGGCCGTGATGAACGGCAGGTTGATCGAGGCCTCCGTGGTGGTGGAGAGCTCGCGCTTCGCCTTCTCGGCCGCCTCGCGCAGCCGCTGGAGCGCCATCTTGTCCTTGCTGAGGTCGACCCCGTGGTTGTCCTTGAAAGTCTTGGTCAGCCAGTCCATGACGGCCTGGTCCCAGTCGTCGCCTCCGAGGTGGGTGTCACCCGAGGTGGACTTGACCTCGAACACGCCCTCGGCGATCTCGAGGACACTGACGTCGAACGTGCCGCCCCCGAGGTCGTACACGAGCACGGTCTGCTCGTCCTCCTTGTCCAGACCGTAGGCCAGCGCGGCCGCGGTCGGCTCGTTGATGATGCGCAAGACCTCCATGCCCGCGATCTGGCCGGCCTCCTTGGTGGCCTGCCGCTCGGCGTCGCCGAAGTAGGCGGGCACCGTGATGACGGCCTGGGTGACCTCGTCGCCCACGTAGGACTCGGCGTCGCGCTTCAGCTTCTGCAGGATGCGCGCGCTGATCTCCTGGGCGGTGTAGCGCTTGCCGTCGAGCTCGGTGGCCCAGTCGGTGCCCATGTGCCGCTTCACCGACTGGATGGTGCGGTCAGGATTCGTGACGGCCTGACGCTTCGCGACCTCGCCGACGAGCACGTCGCCCGTCTTGGAAAAGCCGACCACCGACGGGGTGGTGCGGGCGCCTTCCGCGTTGGCGATGACGGTGGCCTCTCCACCCTCCATCACGGTCACCACCGAGTTCGTGGTGCCCAGGTCGATACCGACTGATCGTGCCATGTGCTCACCTCCGCGCCGAAACGGCGCTCTCGCGAAAGATCGTGTCGAACTGCAGCCCACCTTAGCGAGTGCGGCTGAGCGTGACAACCTATCTGAGCGTCAGGCACTCATATTTGTTGGCACCGTATCACGGCCCGAGCAGCTCGGGCGGCAAAGAGAGCCGGTCGCCCTCCTGAAACCCGAGCTCGGCGAAGAGCCCCTGCTCCACCTCGAGGGCGTTGGTGTAGGTCACGCCCGGCGTGTAGACCTCGCAGGGATCGGCCTCGCACGGCATCATGTCGAGCACCGCGAGCGCGCGCCCCCGCTCGTCCAAGAAGGCGATGGAGAGCGGGATGAGCGTGTCCTTCATCCAGAACCCGCCGGTGGACGGCTCGTCGAAGACGAACAGCATCCCCGAGCCGTCCGGCAGATCCTCCACACCCATGAGCCCGCGCTGCCGTTCGGCGGGCGAGTCCGCGACGTAGACGGGCAGCTCGGATCCACCGGCGCCTCGGACGGTCAGCGTAGTCTGGGAGAACGCGCCGAGCGGAGGCAGCGGGTTGCCACTGGGCTTCGTCGGGGTGCTGGGCGGGACAGCGGTCGGCGGGACGGCGCTCGGCACAACGCTCGCGCTGACAGCAGGCGTGGTCGGCGTCGCCACGGCGCTCCCCGGGGCGGCGGGCGTGCACGCGCCGGCGAACAGGCCCAGCGCGATCAGCGCGGCCGCTCGGGTGACGGCCAGATGCGTGGAGGTCATGCGCGCCAGTCTCCCATCTCGGGCGCGCAGCCTCCACGGTTCTGGGTCGCCCGGCTTCTACGCTCTCGATCATGGCCATTCGAGCGAAGCCGTCGTGGTCGGCCTACACCTACGCGTGGTGGCTGACCGGCAACGAGTCCGATGCCGAGCGTGCGCTGCGCGAGGGTGCGGCGTCGCTCTCCCGACGGGACGAGGGCCTGCTGCCGCTCCTCGCGGCGGTCCGGTCGGCGGCCGGCGAGCGCACGATGTGCCCGGCCTCCGAGCTCGCGCTGCTGCACGATCTGGAGGGACTAGAGCTCCCCGAGGCTGCCGGTATCGTGGCGATCGAGCCTCCCGACGCGCCCACGGAGCTCGCCCATGGACGGCTCGAGGCGCTCGAGCATCCGCTCAGCGAGATCGAGCATCCGGAACGCCTTGGCGGGCTCGCCGTCGGTAATCCCGCGGATGTCGCGCACGCGCGCCAATGCGACGGGTGCGGACGCGTCCGGGGCCAGCTCTCTGAGGGGCGCAAGTCGATCAAGCAGCTCCCAGCGCTGCAGCCGCCCGACCGGCTGGTCGATGATCTGGGCGGCGACCATGTCGGAGAGTCCGACGCCACGCTCGTGGAGCGGCTCGCCGCGCTCAGTGGGCAGCGGCCGCGGCGGACGGCGGCCGCGGTCGGTGTGGGTCTGTTGCTCCTGCTCGCCGCGGTGGTGTTGCTGCTCAGTCTTCTGCCTGGATGAGAGAGGCTGCTGCAGTTACCGCGCGGTAACTTGAAGGGGTCCGCGCCGGCTGACCGACCCGGAGTACGCGCATGGAGATCGTCGATGTCGTCCGGCTGATCGCCGGTGTGGCCGTGCTCGTCGTGGGCTTCGGGTGGGCGGGACGGCGGCTGTGGTTCGTCTACCGCCTGATCCGGCTGGGGCAGCCGATGCCGGAACGTGTGAGCGGCGTGTGGTCGAAGGTCCGCGCTGAGCTGGTCGAGGTGCTCGGACAACGCAAGCTGTTGCAGTGGACGGGTCCCGGCGTCATGCACGCGTTCGTCTTCTGGGGCTTCGTCGTCCTGCAGAGCCACACGCTCGAGGCGGTGGGGGAGATCTTCGATCCCCGCTTCCACATTCCCGTCATCGGCGACGAGGCCTGGTTCGGCTTCCTCCAAGACCTCTTCACCGTGCTGGTCCTCATCGGGATCGCCGGCTTCGCGCTCATCCGCTTTGCTCAGCACCCGAGCCAGCTCGGCCGCCGCTCGCGCTTCGCGGGCAGCAACCTCGACCAGGGGTGGTGGGTGCTGCTCGCCGAGTTCGGGCTGCTCTACACGGTCATGGTGCTGCGCGGGGCGCGCGCCGCGCTCGGCACGCTGCCCTACCCCGACGGGGCGTTCGCCTCGGTCGCCTTCGGACGCGTGCTCTCCGGCGTGAGCGAGTTCCAGCTCGAATGGCTCGCCGCCATCTTCCTCATCGCGCATCTAATCGTTTTCGCGGCGTTCATGGTGTTCACCGTGCACTCCAAGCACCTGCACATCTTCACTATCGCGTTCAACGTGGCGTTCGCGCGCAAGCCGAAGGCGCTCGGCAAGCTCGAGGCCGAGCCGATCGACATCGAGGAGATGGACGAGGACGACGTGCTCGGCGTCGGCGCGGTCGAGCAGTTCGGCTTCAAGCGGCTGCTCGACATGGTGACGTGCACCGAGTGCGGCCGGTGCCAGAGCCAGTGCCCGGCGTGGTACACGGGCAAGCCGCTCTCGCCGAAGCTGCTGATCATGGATCTGCGCGACCATCTCTACGAGAAGGGCCCGCATCTCTTGGGTTCCGGCTCCTCCCACGGTGGGAACGGCGACGCCGTGCTCTCGCAGCCGCTCGTGGCGGGGTCGCGCGACGAAGAAGGCGCGGTCATCGACTACGACGTGCTGTGGACCTGCACCACCTGCGGCGCCTGCGTCGAGGAGTGCCCCGTCGACATCGAGCACGTCGACGCCATCGTCGACCTGCGCCGCTACCAAGCGCAGATGGACACGAACTTCCCGCAGGAAGCCGGCGGCATGCTGCGCAACGTCGAGAACTCCGGCGACCCGTGGGGGCTCGGCCAGGCGCGGCGGCTGGACTGGGCCGAGGGCCTGGACGTGCCGGTGGTCGACGGCCGGCTCGACGAGGAGGTCGAATACCTCTTCTGGGTCGGCTGCGCGGGCGCGCTCGAGGACCGCTCGCGCAAGACCACCCGGGTCGTCGCCGAGCTGCTGAACGCCGCGGGCGTGCGCTGGGCCACGCTGGGGACCGCCGAGTCGTGCACCGGCGACCCGGCGCGGCGCCTCGGGATGGAGTACCTCTTCCAGATGATGGCCCAGACCACCGTCGAGACGCTCAAGGAGGCGGGCGCCGAGCGCGTCCCGATCGTGGCGACCTGCCCGCACTGCTTCAACACCATCCGCAACGAGTACCCCGACTTCGACGGGCACTTCGAGGTGCTCCACCACACCGAGCTGCTCGCCCGCCTGGTAGCGGAGGGCCGGTTGACGCCGCGGTCCGAGGTCGCCAAGCGCGTCACCTACCACGACCCCTGCTACCTCGGCCGGCACAACGAGATCTACGACCCCCCGCGGGCGGTGGTCGACGACGTGCCGGGGCTGGAGCGGATCGAGATGCCGCGCTGCCGCAGCCGCGGCTTCTGCTGCGGCGCGGGCGGGGCGCGCTTCTACATGGAGGAGGACATCGGCAAGCGCGTGAACCACGAGCGCGTCGACGAAGCGCTCGCGCTCGAACCCGACCTGGTTTCGACCGCCTGCCCGTTCTGCATGGTGATGCTCGACGACGCGGTGGCGGACAAGACCGCCCGTGGCGAGCTCGCCGAGGGCCAGGTGCAGGTCGTCGACGTGGCGCGCGTGCTGGCCGACTCGCTGCTGCCGGTGCAGTCCGTGAACGGCGACGCGTCGCACCCGTCGGCGACGGCGGCCGCGACCGACGCCGAGAGCTGAAAAGTCGGGCTTGTAAGGCTCGTCGGGGCGCTCTAGGTTCCTGCAGGCGTCGCTGCAACCCAAGCTCTTTCGGCGAAAGGGAGCCGTCATGCGGGCACGTCTCACCATCATCGGCCTCGGACTGACCCTGGTGCTCGGCACACTGGTCGGCGGTCTCTCGGAACGCAGCGCGTCCGCGCAGACGAACGAGGGGCTCGAGTTCGTCGTGCGAGCCGGAGAAGGGCTGCTTCAGACCCCTGCGCCCGGGCGTGTCTTCGTGATGGTCTCGCGCTCGGGGGAGACCGAGCCGCGCTTCCAGGTCGACGTCGCCGGCGGCATCCCCTTCTGGGGCAAGGACGTCGACAGCTTGGCGTCGGGTGACGCCGTGAGCCTGCGCGACGAACGCGGCGTGTACGGCTACCCGCTGCGCAGGATCCGCCAGTTGCCGCCGGGTGACTACGTCGTGCAGGCGTTCTTCAACACCTACACCACCTTCGACCGCTCGGATGGCTCGACGGTCCAGCTGCCGTTGCCCTGCGGCGACGGCCAGTCGATGTTCTCCCAGCCCGACAACCTCTACAGCCAGGTGCAGCCGCTCACCGTGGGCGGCGACGACGGTCAGACGGTGGAGTTGGTGCTCGACCAGCGGATCGAGCCCGCCGATCCCGTGCCGGCTGGTGGCACCTGCCAGCAGGGCAACCCGCCGGACACCGAGCACGTCAAGCACGTCAAGGTCCGCAGCGAGCTGCTGAGCGACTTCTGGGGTCAGCCCATGTATGTCGCGGCCAACGTGCTGCTGCCCGAGGGCTACGACGACCCCGCCAACCGGACCGTGCGCTACCCCCTGGTGGTCCGCCATGGTCACTTCCCGTCACGGGCTCCGTTCCGGTTCACCGAGGACGGCGACGACGACTTCTCGCGCTGGTGGCTCTCGGATGAGGCGCCGCGGATGATCGTGGTCGAGCTTCGCCACGAGAACCCCTACTACGACGACTCCTACGCGGTGAACTCCCAAAACCTCGGTCCGTACGGCGACGCCATCAACACCGAGCTCCTCCCGATGGTGGAGCGGCGCTTCCGTACGATCGACCGGCGCTGGGCGCGGGTGCTCACCGGCGGCTCCACCGGCGGCTGGGAGGCCATGGCGACGCAGCTCTTCTATCCCGAGATGTATGCCGGAACTTGGGCGCTGTGCCCCGACTCCCTCGACTTCCGGCGCCACCAGCTGGTCAACGTGTACGAGGACGAGAACGCCTACTACACGCTCTATGACTGGGAGCGGGTGGAGCGTCCCTCAGCCCGCGCGGTGAGCGGTGACGTGCTCTGGACCATGGGCATGGAGAACCATTGGGAGCTTGCGTTGGGCACCCACAGCCGCTCCGGAGGGCAGTGGGACGTCTGGGAGGCCGTGTTCGGACCACAGGGACGCGACGGCTATCCCGCGCGCATCTGGAACAAGCGCACAGGAGCGATCAACCACAGCGTCGCTGAGGCGTGGGCGCCCTTCGATCTGCGGCGCAAGATCGTCGACGAATGGGCAGAGCTGGGTCCCCTGCTGACAAATCAGCTGCACGTCTACGTCGGCGATGACGACACCTTCTTCCTCAACCTCGGCGTGGAGCTCTTCCAGGAGGCGGTCGAAGAGCTCGACGACCCGCCGGCCCGTGCCGAGTTCCGCTACGGCGAGAACGAGCCGCACTGCTGGAGTCCGTACTCGACCCCCGAGCTGCTCGACCAAATGGCCGACCACATCGTCGAGCAGGCTCCCGGTGCGGCCAGGACCGCTCAGTGGGCCAACCCGTCGCGGCCGGCTGCCCCGCGGAGTCTGGACAGCTCCGGTGGCGCTCGCGGCCAGGAAGGGCGTGGCGCGGCCGGCCGCTGATCGTTCTGCTCGGGCTGATCTCGCCGCCGTCTGCGAGACTCGCAGCGGACGGCGCCTGACGGCGCGGGCAGACGACGAGCAGGAGTTGGCGTGTACGCGGGCATCGAAGCGGGTGGGACGAAGTGGGTCTGCGCGGTCGGAACAGGGCCGGACGACCTCACGGCTGAGACCACGTTTCCGACCACGACGCCGCAGGAGACCCTCGGACGGATGGCGGACTTCCTGCGGGAGCACGAAGCGCGGCTCGACGCCGTGGGGATCGCCTCGTTCGGCCCCGTCGACCTCGACGCGTCGTCCCCCACCTATGGCTCGATCACCTCGACGCCGAAGTCCGGCTGGAACGGCGCGGACGTCGTGGGTGCGGCCCGCGACGCGGTCGACATGCCGATCGGCTTCGACACCGACGTGAACGGCGCGGCGCTCGGGGAGGGGCGGTGGGGCGCGGCGAAGGGGCTCGACACCTTCGTGTACGTGACCGTCGGAACCGGGATCGGCGGAGGCGGCGTCGTCCGTGGCGAGCTGCTGCACGGCCTGCTGCACCCGGAGATGGGCCACCTGCTCGTACGCCACGCCGAGGGCGATGACTTCGCGGGCGTCTGTCCGTATCACGGAGACTGTCTAGAGGGGATGGCCGCGGGGCCCGCGCTCAAGCAGCGCTGGGGTCGTCCCGCCGAGGAGCTGGAGGACGACTTGGAGGCCGCACTCGAGCTGCAGGCGTCCTACCTCGGCCAGCTCGCGACCGCGCTCACGTTGACTCTCTCGCCGCAGCTCATCATCTTGGGGGGCGGCGTGATGAAGCTGCCCGGGCTCGTCGAGCGCGTGCGCGACGAGACGGTCGCGCTGCTCGGCGGCTACATCGACGTGCCCGCCGTCACGAAGGAGACCGACTCCTACATCGTGATCCCGGGTCTCGGTGACCGCGCCGGCGTGCTCGGCGCGATCGCGCTGGCCGAGCGCGCCGCGTAGCCACCACCTTGATCCTGGCCGCTCACCCAGCGCGTCCCTTCTGGTGAGCTGCGCCTCACGAGCTCGGACGCTGAGGGGGCTCCGCGTCAGGGCTGATGCCAAACCGCCTGCTCGGCGTCGGTGGCCAGCAGGCGCGTCCGGCCGTTACGCGAATTGACGATCAGCAGCCGTTGCGCGGTGTCGGTGACCAGCAGCCATTCGCCGTC
>JBBSMR010000104.1:0-8050 GCA_038233095.1 Euzebyales bacterium | reverse complement strand
GTTGTTGTCCATGCCAGCCTTTGTGGGCGCTAGAGGATTTGAACCTCTGACCTCTTCCGTGTCAGGGAAGCGCTCTCCCCCTGAGCTAAGCGCCCGTCAGGGTGGCGGCAAGCATACCGAAGCGGCTTCGTGGGCGCATCACTCGTCCTCCTTGGCCTTCTCCCCGTCCTCTGCTTTGCTCTTGCTCTTGCTCTTCTCCTCCCAGCCACCTGAATCCAACGCGAAGCCCTCCTGGAGCTGCCGCCAGAGCTCCTGGGACTCGTTCCAGCGCTCCTCGGTGGTCTGGAAGTTCAGGGCATAGCCACGCTCGCCGTCGGTGAAGCCGAGGTCGTAGGCGTGCAGGTCGGCGTCGCCTTCGGTGTAGATGAATTCCCAGAGCGCGGCGTCCAAGCCCTGGTAGCTGGTGGGCTCGATGCTGATCTCGCGGTAGTTCTCCTTGCTCTGGGCGAGGGCATCTGACAACTGCTCCCACGCGGCGACAGGGTCCTCCGCCGGGTCGTCCGTCCAGTCCACCCGCAGATAGGTGCCGGTCGCGGGATCGACGAAGTCGGTGAGGGTTCCCTCCTGGTTGCGGATCTCCCAGTCGGGGGGGAAGGCCACCGTGTAACCGCTCTCGTCGTTGGTGTGCCGCTGCCATTCAGCGGGGGCCCCGTCGATCTCCTCGCCGGTCGACGTGGTCTCTGGGGACTGCGAAGGTTGCGTGGGCTCGGCTCGCGTCGGTGTGGACGGTTGCGTGGGTGGCTGGGACGGCGGAACGGCCGCTGCTGAGGAGGTTGGGGTCGCCGCCGCACCAGGAGCGCCGCCGGGCGCGACGAGCGCGGTCTCCTGCGCGGGCCGCTCGTCGCCGCCCACGCCCGCCACCAACCAGGCCAGCAGACCGACCAGGACCAGGCCGACGACCCACGCTGCGGGGCTGCGGCGCCGCCGGGTGCGACCACCGTGATGAGCCTCACCGCCGCCAGCGTCTACCGACGCCGAGTCAGCAACGCTCGTCCCGTTCTGGTCGTCGACGGTGGCCGCCACGGCCGCGGCGTCGCCCGCGCCGGCGATGGGCTCGAGCTCGTCCCGGATCTGGGGGACGCCGGGCCGGTCCGCGGGCGCCTTCTCGAGCAGCGCTCCCACCACGGACCACAGACGGTCCAGCCGCGAGAAGGCATCGGGCCCCTCGTGGACGACTGCGCTCACCGTCGCCACGGGCTGCCCGCGCTCGAAGGGGGGACGGCCCTCGACGGCGTAGTAGAGCGTGGCGCCGAGCCCCCACAGGTCGGCGGCGGGGCCGACGGTCAAGCCCCGAGCCTGCTCGGGCGCGAGGTAGGACGGGGAGCCGAGGACCGTGCCCGTCATGGTGAGGGAGGCGTCACCCCGCACCGCCGCGATGCCGAAGTCGGTCAGACGGGCACGGCCCGAGTCTGGCACGATCACGTTGCTGGGCTTCACGTCGCGATGGACGACCCCTTCGCGGTGAGCGGCCGCCAGCGTCTCCAGCACCTCCAGACCGAGACGCGCGGCCGCGCTCTCCGACAGCGGGCCGCCGTCGGCGACGAGCTCGGCCAGGGACGGCGCGTGCAGCACCTCCATGACGATGAAGGCGCGGTCGTCCTCCTCGAAGACGTCGTAGACGCGGACGGCGCCGACCTCGTCGAGTCGCGCGGCGGTCCGGGCCTCACGCAGCACACGCTGGCGCAGCGCGGAGGATTCGCGCTCGGAGAGGCTCGGGGCGACCTCGATCTCCTTGACCGCGACGTCGCGGTCGAGCCGCTCGTCGTGCGCTAGCCAGACCGCGCCCGCACCGCCGCGCCCCAAGGCCGAGCGCACCCGGTAGCGCTCCGCGATGAGCCGCCCGTCAGCCTCTTGCATACCTCGACACCCTCGACCCGCTTGAACGCCTCAGACGTTGAATCGCACGTGCATGACGTCGGCGTCGGCCATGACGTAGTCCTTGCCCTCCACCCGCAGCCGACCGGCCTCCCGCGCGGCGGCCTCGCTGCCCAACGCGACGTAGTCGTCGTAGGCGATGATCTCGGCCCGGATGAAGCCCCGCTCCATGTCCGTATGACTCGTACCCGCAGCGCGGGGCGCGCGGGCGCCGCGGCGGATGGTCCACGCGCGCGACTCCTGCGGACCGGCCGTGAAGAACGTGATGAGCCCGAGCAGGTGGTAGGCGGCGTCGACGAGGCGATCAAGGCCCGAACGCTCGAGACCGAGGTCGGCGAGGAACTCGCTGCGCTCCGCCTCGGTGAGCTCGGCGAGCTGCGACTCGATCTCCGCGGCCAGCACGATCACCTCCGCGTCCGTTCGCTCGGCGGCCGCGCGCACCGGCGCGACGAGCGGCCCGCCGACAGGCAGCGACTCCTCGGCGACGTTGGCGACGTACAGCACGGGCTTGGCGGTCAGCAGGCTGAGTTCGCGCAAGAGGATCGGATCCTCATCCCGGCGCGGGAACGTCCGCGCGGGGTGGGCCTGCTGGAGATGCTCGAGCAGGTCGGCGGACAGGGCGGCGAGGCGTTGCGCGCCCTTGTCGCCGGAGCGCGAGGAGCGCCGCGCGCGCTCGACACGGCGCTCCACCGTCTCGAGGTCCTTCAGCAGCAGCTCGGTCTCGATCACCTCGATGTCCCGGCCGGGGTCCACGGAGCCGTCGACGTGGACGACGTCGGGATCGGCGAAGCAGCGCACGACGTGCACGACCGCGTCCACGTCGCGGATGTGGGAGAGGAACTGGTTGCCGAGGCCCTCCCCCTTGCTGGCGCCCTCGACGAGCCCGGCGATGTCGACGAGCTCCAGCGAGGTCGGCACGACCTTGGCTGAGTCGGCCAGCCGGGCGAGCGCGTCCAGGCGCGGGTCGCGCACGGCCACGACGCCGATGTTGGGCTCGATGGTGGCGAACGGGTAGTTGGCTGCCTCGGCCCCGGCCGCGCTCACGGCGTTGAAGAGCGTGGACTTGCCGACATTGGGCAGTCCGACGATGCCGACTCGCAAGCTCACGGGATGATCCTCGTTCCATTCATCGAAGCCAAGAGCGTAGCCTTCACCAGCATGTATGCCGAGCTCGAAGGTTCGCAGGACGCGCCCGACCTGATCTGCCTGCACGGCGGGGTGGGCACGGGCCGATACCACTGGTCCAAGCAGGTGAAGATGCTGGCCGAGCGTTTCCGCGTGCACTTGGCCGACCTGCCCGGGCACGGGCACACACCGGCGCCCGACGATGTCGAGTACGGCCGGGACGTGCACGTCGCGGCGCTCACCGAGTATCTGGAGGAGCGCGACGGCCCCAGTCATGTCGCCGGGTTCAGCATGGGTGGACACACGGCGCTGGCGCTCGTCGCTGAGCGCCCGGAGCTCTTCGCCTCGCTCGTGCTGGTCGGTGTGAGCGTGCGCCGGCACCCAGGGCTTGAGGACTGGCGCGGGCTCTTCCAGCCCGACACGCTGCAGGAGAAGTATCCGCTCTGGGTCCGCCAGCTCGCGAAGATCCACGCGCCGCTCGGCGAGGACGCGTGGCGGGACGTCTGCCTGCGGGACTCCTCGGGCCTGGAGGTCGACGTGGACGTCGAGGCGCTCGGCGCGCTGGACGCTCCCGTGCTGCTCATCCGGGGCGACCGCGATCACGTGGTCGGTCCCGGGCACTACGAGGAGCTGCGCGAAGTGTGGGAGCAGGCCGACGAGCTCGTCGTGCCGAAGGGTGCCCACGACGTGCAGCTCACGCGCTCGGTGATCGTCCGACCGGCGCTCGCGGACTTCTACGACGAGGTGTTGAAGGACTGAGGACCTCTGCTCGTCTCAGCGGTGGTCAGGTCAGCCGTTCGCGGACGAGGGCGTTCACCTGCTTGCCGTCGGCGCGGCCTTTCACCTGCGGCATGACCGCGCTCATCACCTTCCCGAGGTCGCCGGGTGAGCTGGCGCCGGTGGCGGCCACCGCGTCGTCGACGATGCGGGCCAGTTCCTCCTCGTCGAGCTGGCGGGGCAGGTAGCGCTGGAGGATCGCGAGCTCGCGCTGCTCCTTCTCGGCGGCGTCCTCGCGGCCCGCGGTGGCGAAGGCCTCGGAGGCCTCTGAGCGCTTCTTCGCCTCGCGGGTGAGCAGCTCGACGGTCTCCTCGTCGGTCAGCTCGCCCTGGCGGCCCGCGGCCACGCGGGCGTTGCGGATGGCGGCGAGCGCCATCCGGAGGGTCGCGACGACCTCGGTGTCACGGGCCTTCATCGCGGTGCGCAGATCCGTCTCGATCTGTTGGTCCAGAGCAGCCATGGGGGACCTCGTCGGTCGAGCTTGAGCGGGCGGACGGGGCCGAAGGGTATCGTCCCGCGCGGAGGTGTTCATGACCGAGACGCTCACGTACGCGGGCTATTTGGGGTTGGACGAGCTGTTGAGCCTGCAACGGCCGCGCAGCGAGCCGGAGCATCCTGAGGAGCTGCACTTCATCGTGGTGCACCAGGCGCTGGAGCTCTGGTTCAAGCTGCTGCTGCACGATCTCGGGCGGGTCGTGGCGACGATCGACGCCGATGACTGGACCGGGGCGCTCGTCCTGCTGCGGCGGGTGAACGCGGTGATGGAGACCGGCCTGGACCAGATGCGCAGCCTGCACGACATGCCGCCGTCCAGCTTCCACGAGTTCCGCAGCTACCTCGGCGAGGCGAGCGGACTGCAGTCGGTGCAGTTCCGCGAGCTCGAGGTGCTCTCCGGGCTGCGCGACCCGACCTACCTGGCGACGCTGCGGGCGTTCGGTGACGGGCAGCTGCCGGCGCCGATCACCCGACGGCTGGAGCAGCGCTCGCTCGCCGAGGCGCACGCCGAGGCCGCCGAGCGGGTCGGCATCCGCGATTGGGCCGGCTTCTACGCCGACCCTTCCGACGGCGCGTTCTACCTGCTCTGCGAGACGCTGGTCGACTACGACGAGCGCTGGATCCGCTGGCGGCAGGAGCACATCACCCTGGTCGAGCGCAGCCTCGGCGCACGCACGCGTGGCACGGCCGGCACCGCGATCACCTATCTGGAGCGGACCGTGCGCTACCGCTTCTTCCCGCACTTGTGGGAGCTGCGCCACGACCTGAGCGTGCGTGGCGGGGGAGAACTGGTGGGAGAGTAGGCGCGTCGCCTTAGCGCCAGGTCCACAGGAAGTTGAGCGCGAAGTTCAGGCCGCTGCCCACCGCGATCCCGGCGAGCTGGGCGAGGCGGTAGTCGAGCACGCCGTTGGCCGCCGTCGCGACGGTGACGGTGACCAGCCCGCCCGCCAGCGCCACGAGATGGAAGCGTGCCAGCCGCCCCGTGTGCAGACGGCGGACGTGGAAGGTCCAGAGCTCGTTGCCGACGTAGTTCGTGAGAATGGCCACCTCGGTCGCGAGCGCCGAGGCGACGACGAAGGGCAGCGCCCCGAGGCCGTGCAGCAGGCTCAGGACCGCGAGGTTCACGCCGACGCCGCACGCGCCCACGGTGGCGAAGCGCAGGATGGCGATGTGGGCGCGCGGCTTCGCTCGGACCGAGCGGACGCGAGGGGTCGCCTCGGCGGGTCGGTTCACGCGGCCACCGGCGCGAGCAGAGCGTCGTAGCGGGCCAGCAGCTCGTCGTCGAGGTCGAGGTCGGCAGCGGCGGCGTTGTCCTCGACGTGGCCGGGTGAGGTCGCGCCCACGATCACGCTGGTCACCGCCGGTTGCCGCAGACACCAGGCGAGCGCGAGCTGCGCCGGCGTGCAGCCCGCCTCGTCGGCGAGCTGTGACGCCCGCTGGACCTGATCGAGCACCTCCTGGGTGAAGTAGCGGCGCATGAACTGCGCCTGGCCGCCGGCCGCTCGGCTGCCCTCGGGCGCGTCGTCGATGGAGCGGTACTTGCCGGTCAGCACACCCTGGGCCAGCGGGGACCAGACGACGTTGCCGACGCCGCGGTCCTCGCACACGCGCAAGACGCGCTGCTCGATCCGGCGCTGCAGCGCGGAATACTCGGGCTGGTTGCTCGCGGGAGGCGACCAGCCGTTGGCGGCGCAGAGGCTGACCGCATGGTCGATCTGGTCGGCGCTCCACTCCGAGGTGCCCCAGTACAGGATGTCGCCGGCGCGGACGAGGTCGTCCATGACCGCGCAGGTCTCCTCCAGCGGGGTCTCGGGGTCGTAGCGGTGACACTGGTACAGGTCGAGGTAGTCGACGCCGAGCCGGCGCAACGAGGCGTGCACCTGGTTGCGGATGTGCTTGCGCGACAGGCCGCGGTCGTTCGGGCCGTCGCCGACGGGGAAGAAGACCTTCGTCGCCAGGACGATCTGATCGCGCGGCAGCTCGGCGATCGTCTTGCCGACGACCTCCTCGGCGCGCCCGCCCGCGTACACATCGGCGGTGTCGAAGAAGGTGATGCCGAGCTCGAAGGCGCGGCGCATGCACTCGGCGGCCGCCTGCTCCTCGACGCTGCCGCCGTAGGTGAGCCACGATCCCAGCCCCACGGCCGAGAACCTCGTGCCCCAGCGGCCCAGCTTGCGGTACTGCATCTGCGTTGCTCCTTGAGGTCTTTGCGGGGGCTTGCTGGCCGTCTCTCCCGCGCGTTCTGCGTGCCACGGATCAGTGCGTGGCGTCGGCCCCTTCGGCCTGCCGGCACGCGCGCGCGAGCTGTGGCGTCCCAGCCTGACGCAACGCGGCGCCGACGGCCGCAAGCAGGTCGGTGAGCTCGCCACTCAAGCGCACTCGCACCAGGCCGGGCTCGTCATCGACGCCCACGTCGAGGTCGTCGGCGTGCACGTGCATGTCCAGCTCGGCGCGGGGCGGCCACGGCTCGTCGGCGTCGCGGTCCTCCGCGAGCCAGTCCCAGGTCTCCTCGGCGATGCCGCCGAGCAGTGTCGCAGCTTCGGCCAGGTCGTCGGTGAGCCGGGCCAGCACCGATCCGGTCTCGTGCAGGCGCGCGTCGCCGCGCGCGCCATGCTCGCGGCAGTAGAAATGATCGGGCGGCAGGGACTCGCCGCACACGGCGCAGGTGTCGTCGCGGTACATGAACGCCGATGCTAGCCACCCTTGGTCCCGGACGACCAGCTCGGGGCCTTGGCGCCGTCCGTTCTGCCCGGTTCTTCCCTACTAGCCGGAGCGGCGCAGGGCTGAGGTGGGCTGGGTGGTCAGCGGCGGCGGACGGCTTGGATCTGGGTGACGGTGAAGTCGGGGATCGTGCTGCTGGTTGTGCGTGTGGTGGGCAGCGGCCGCCAGGGGCCGTTGGTGCCGGCGGGCCGCCAGCGCGCGCGGAAGACCTGGGTGACGGTGACGTCGTAGTAGCCGACGGTCTGGTACAGGTGGGTGATGTCGCCGTCGGGCCAGGGCCCGCCTTCTACGCCGTGTGTCTCGGGTTCGCCTTCGCCCCAGGTGACGGTGTAGTGGCTGGTGACGTGCAGCGCCAGCGGCCCGGCGGGGGTGGCGATGGTGGCGGTGATCGGCTCGAGGCTGCTGCCTGTCTGCAGGTAGGAGCGCAGCCCGGTGATCGCCCAGCCGGGGTCGATGAACGGGTCGGGGGCTGGCAAAGGCAGGCGTGTCCAGGCTTCGGCGGCCAGCTCGGCGGGGTCCGGCGGCGGTGGCGCATCGGGGCCGGGCGGCTGGTCGGGCCCGGCGCCGGGGGCAGAGCCGGGTGCGTTGCCGGTGTCCACCGTGCCGGTTGCAGGGTTCCCGATCTGGGTGTTGGTGGTCTCGGCGGCGGTCTGGCATTCCGGACCGAAGTAGTTCACCCCGCAGATGCGCATCGGCAGCGAGTCGCCCTCGGCGCGGCGTGCCTCACGCCGCCAGTCACCCAACCACCCCGGCTCACCGGAGTAACACCCACCGCAATCGTTGGAGCCAGGAGGACCTGGCGCCTCAGCAAGGGCGTCTTCTGCGGGCAGAAGCGGCCAGAGCAAAGCTAGGAGAGCGATCAGCCAGAGCGCGCGCGAGGTCATCAAGATCCGCGCACGAACTTGGTAACACGCCAGCCCTTATCGAGTCGCTCCATGAAGACGACGTAATGCGATTGAGTGCTGGGGAGCCGTTCCAGCACTCGACCTCTGTCGTCTATGCGCTTCCAGCCTCCCTCCCGATCGCGCACATCGATCACGGCAGTGGGAGCGCATGG
>JBBSMR010000103.1:0-8307 GCA_038233095.1 Euzebyales bacterium | reverse complement strand
GAGGGGCGCAGCCCGCACGCCGAGTGGTTCGACTCGGACCTGGGCCGTCATCAACGGGCCGACGGGAACCGTTTCGACCGCCAGTTGCGACTGCTCGACTGGTGGTGTGAGCGGCTGCTCACCAACCTCGACGACCGGTCCATCATCCGGTACGAAGAGCTGATCGCCTCCGACGGCCGGGCGCTTACCAGGATCGCGCCGGCCGCGGCGGAGCTTACCGAGACGCTGCAAAGCCGCAACGTCAATGACGCCTACGACCGCGACACGATGCTACGTCTGAGCGAGCGGCTGCTGGCCGCCGACGGCGCCTTCTTCCAGCTGTACCCCCGAGCGTCGGTCGAGCGCCTCGCGGCCGAGCTGGAGGACCGCACCCCGACGACCCAACACAGAGGGGACCCCGCGAGCTGATCCCGGGTCACTCGCCGGGCCGCACCGCCTCCTGGAGGCGCTTCGCCAAGGGAGGTCGCTCCGCTCGCGGCGTGATGAAGCGTGGAGAGGGTCCGCGGCGCTGCACAGGTGGCAGGCGGGCGGAGAGCCGATTCAGCTCGCGCCGTTCAAGAGGAGTGAACAACGTGTTGCGCACGGCCGGATGTGGGCCCAGCTCGTCGATGTAGCAGCGCTGCGCACCCTCGTCGAGGTCCACGAAGTGGTACCCGTGCGGGGAGAGCAGCGCGTGGATCGCCTCGAGACGCTCGTTCGAAACGACCTCGACGAGCAGATGAGGACGATGCCGTTCGATGGTCGCGGCCATGCCGTCGATCACCCGGTGCTCGGCCTGTTCGACGTCGATCTTCACCAGGTCCACCGTGTGCACGTTCTGCTGCTCGTAGAAGGTGTCGAAACGGGCTGCGTCGACGATCTCAACCTGGTGGATTTCGTGGTCTGCTTTCTGCACAAGAGACGAGCCGGTCGCCAGCACGCTCGGGCCTTTGAAGACGTGCATCTCGGCAGTGCCGTCCTCGTCGCTCAGCGCGATGTCGTGCGCGCTTACCTGACCACCCAGCCCGTTCGCCTTGATGTTGATGAGCAGCCGGTCGTAGATGCGTCTGATCGGCTCGAACGCCCGTACACGGGACTGTGGGTTCGCGCGCGCGGCCGCGAGCCCATACACCCCTGAGAACGCGCCGATGTCAAAGACCGTTCGCGACGTGCGGCTGAGCTCCCTCCAGACCCGCAGGCTGAGCGTCTCGACGGCATCAGGCCCGTACCAGAAGTAGGTCTGCGCCACCCGATCGTCGTTGTTGGAGAACATCACGAACGCCGGCACGTCCTCGATCTCGATGTCGACGAACCCGAAGTACGGGTACTCGGAGCGTTCCTGCAGCGGGACGTGGTTGGAGATCGGCGCGAACTCGTAGTCGGGGTCGAGGAAGTGGCGGCGGGCGAGCGCCTGCGCGTTGTTCTCGTTCAGTCTCTCGGTGCGCATGAAGTCCCTCTGCGGGCGTGGGTTGATCCCGATCGCCGCTCCACGGCTCCTCGGCGCCCTGATCGGCCGAGAGGATGATAGCCGCCGCTAGACTCTTGCCTCCCACGTCCCGCGCCAGTTCCCATCTCGACAGGAGGTCGCTGTGCCACCCGACTTTCTTGGCATCGGTGCCCAGAAGGCCGGCACCACCTGGCTGCATCGCCACCTCGACCAGCACGAGCAGATCTGGCTGCCACCACAGAAAGAGCTGCACTACTTCGACCAACGGCTGCACGGACAGCTCGCGCCGCTGCCACAGCGGCTCTGGAGCGACCGGCCACCTGCTCCGCTGTGGCGGCGCTCGCTGCGCAACCGCTTCGGGTCACACCGCAGGCACTTCGACGCCGAGGAAGTGAAGTGGGATCTCAATTTCTTCTTCGGGCGCAACGACGATCAGTGGTACCGGTCGCTCTTCGCGCCGGCGAGCGACCGGATCGCGGGTGAGATCACCCCCGCCTACTCCACCCTCGCACCTGACATCATCGCCCACGTCGCGGCGCTGCTGCCCGACGCCAAGCTGCTCTTCATGATGCGCAATCCGATTGAGCGCGCCTGGTCCCACGCCGTCATGGACATCACGAAGAGGACCGACAAGAGGGTTGGCCAGATCACCCAGGCGGAGTTCCACCGCCACATCAACGGGCGGCAGTCACGTCAACGCGGGGACTACCTGGCTACCCTGGACCGCTGGCTCGCCCACTATCCGGAACGCCAACTGTTCGTCGGTTTCCTCGAGGACGTGGACGCGCAACCCCGGGCCCTGCTGCGCCGGGTCTTCCGCTTCCTGGGCGTCGACGAGACGGCTGACGTGTCCCTCTCACAGGAGCCGGTGCATCGCGGCAGTGCCCAGTCGATGCCGACGCCGTGGGCCCGCCAGCTCGCCGAGCGCTACCTGCCAATGATGGAGCAGCTCGCCGAACGCTTCGGCGGGCACGCCGAACGGTGGCTGCATATGGCCAACGAGCTCATCGACCACGGCTATCCCGACGAGCGGGTGCCCTACCCGTTGTGGGTCTCTGAATTGTGGCCGTGGACAGCAAGCGAGTCCCCGCCGTGCGAGAGCCAGCCGCTGACGGCATTCTCACCGCGCTCAGCCGCTGCCCAACCGTCTGCCGGCTAGAGAGAAGGCGTCGCCATGCCACCCGACTTTCTCGGCATCGGTGCCCAGAAGGCCGGCACCACCTGGCTGCATCGCCATCTCGACCAGCACGAGCAGATCTGGCTGCCGCCACAGAAAGAGCTGCACTACTTCGACCAACGGCTACAGGGGAAACTCGCGCCGCTGCCGCAGCGCATGTGGAGTGACCAGGCACCATCGCCGCAATGGCGGCTGAACCTCACGAACCGCCTGGCGCGTCACCGCCAGCGCTTCGTCGTCGACGAGGTGACCTGGGATCTCAATTTCTTTTTCGGGCGCAACGATGATCAGTGGTACCGGTCGCTCTTCGCGCCGGCGAGCGACCGGATCGCAGGTGAGATCACCCCCGCCTACTCCACCCTCGAGCCGGAGATCATCGCCCACGTCGCGGCGCTGCTGCCCGATGCCAAGCTGCTCTTCATGATGCGCAACCCGATCGAGCGCGCCTGGTCCCACGCCGTCATGGACCTCACGAGGCGCGGCGGGAAGCAACTCAGCGAGGTCACCCAAGAGGAGTTCCACCGCCACGTCAACGGCCAGGCTTCAAGTCAACGAGGCGACTACGTGACGACTCTCGACCGCTGGCTCGCTCACTTCCCCAAGCGTCAACTGTTCGTCGGCTTCCTCGAAGACATCAACGCCCGCCCCCGGTTCGTGCTGCGCCGCGTCTTCCGCTTTCTGGGCGTGGACGAGGCCGCCCATGTGCCAGTCCGTCCGAGACCGGTCCATCGTGGCAACGCCCAGTCGATGCCCACCCCGTGGGCCCGCCAGCTCGCCGAACGCTACCTGCCGATGATGGAGCAGCTCGCCGAACGCTTCGGCGGGCACGCCGAACGCTGGCTGCACGTCGCGAACGAGCTCATCGCCCACGGCTATCCCGAGGAGCGTGTGCCCTATCCGCTGTGGGCCTCGAAGCTGTGGCCGTGGACCGACGAGGAGCCGCCGCCGTGCGAGAGCCGCCCGTTGGCCGCGTTCCCGCTTCACTGACGCGGCGTCGGCGCTAGGCAGCGCCGAGCTGTCGTAGCAGACGGATCAGGCTGTCCCGCCAGCCGGGCAGCTCGCCGAGGCCCGCCAGGTGAGCCATCCGGTTCTCCAGCACGCTGTAGAGCGGCCGCGGCGCGGGGGCGCCGAACATGGCCGTATCGATGGGCTGCACCCGGACGTCCAGACCGGCCGCACGAAAGATCGTCTCGGCGAACTCGTGCCAGGTGCACGAACCAGCGTTGGTCAGGTGATACGTGCCGTAGCGGCCGGAGACCGCGAGCGCCCTCAAAGCGGGCGCGAGATCGAACGTGAACGTCGGCGAGCCGGTCTGATCTGCCACGACGCTCACCTCGTCACGTTCGCTGCCGAGGCGCAGCATGGTCTTGGCGAAGTTCTTGCCGTGCGCTCCGTGGACCCACGAGGTGCGCACGATGAAGTGCTCGGCCAGGGTCGCGCGGGTGAGCTGCTCGCCTGCCTCCTTCGTGTGCCCGTACACCGACTGCGGATTCGTCGCGTCGAACTCGGTGTAGGGCCGTCCGGCGGTGCCGTCGAAGACGTAGTCGGTCGAGAGATAGACCAGCCGGGCATTCGCCAGCTCACACGCTCTGGCCACCCACCACGTGCCGGCGGCGTTGGCGCGCCAGGCATGGTCGATCTCCGTCTCGCACGCATCGACCTGGGTGAACGCGGCGGCGTGCACCACGATGTCGGGGTGATGGTCCCGCACGGCGGCCACGACGTCGGGTTCTCGGGTGACGTCGAGCTGTGCGCGCGTCAGGCCGACTACCTCGTCGTCAGCGAACGCGGCGAGCAGGTCGTGCCCGAGCTGACCGCCCGCGCCCGTGATCAGCACGCGCATCAGCGCAGCAGGCCTTGCCGCGCGCTCGCGCCGCGCTCCTTGAGCGGTCGCCACCATTCCTCGTGCTCGCGGTACCAAGCGATGGTGGCGTCCAACGCCTCGTCGAAGGTGTGCTCCGGACGCCACCCGAGCTCACGGATGCGCGTGGTGTCGACGGAGTAGCGCAGGTCGTGGCCGGGCCGGTCGGTCACGTAGTCGATGCGCTCCTCGCCCACGCCGAAGCGGTCGAGCAGGCGCAGCGTGAGCTCCTTGTTGCTCATCTCGTTGCCCGCGCCGACGTTGTAGAGCCCGCCCGGTTGGCCTTCGGTCAGCACGAGCCACTGCGCGCGGACGTTGTCCCACACGTACGTCCAGTCGCGCACGTTGCCGCCGTCGCCGTACAGCGGCACGTTGCCGCCGTCGATGAGATTGGTCACGAACAGCGGGATCACCTTCTCCGGGTAGTGGTACGGTCCGAAGTTGTTCGCCGTGCGGGTGACGGTGATGGGATAGCCGTACGTCACCCTGTACGCGCGCGCCAGCAGATCCGCGCTCGCCTTCGACGCGGCGTAGGGCGAGTTGGGCTCGAGCGCGTCACCCTCCACGAAGCTGCCTGGCTCGGCGATGGACCCATACGTCTCGTCAGTGGAGATGTGCAGGAACCGCTCGATCTCCAGGCGTCGCGCCAGGCTGAACAGCGCGTTTGCGCCCGCCACGTTCGCGTCGATGAAGTCCCCCGACGAGCCGATCGAGCGGTCCACGTGCGTCTCCGCGGCGAAGTTCACGACCGCGTCGTGGCCGATGAGCGCCCGCTCCAGCGCCTCGGCGTCGTTCAGGTCACCGTGGACAAAGATGTAGTGGTCATCATCCTCCACGTCGCGAAGGCTCTCGAGGTTGCCCGCGTAGGTCAGCTTGTCGTAGTTCGTGACCCGCACGCCGGACTGCGTTGCGAGCACATGGTGAATGAAGTTCGAGCCGATGAAACCGGCACCGCCGGTCACGAACAGACGCATGAGATACCCCTGGTCAGCCTGAGGTGGGCAGAGGACGATGCTGCCACGCAGGGCCAGTCTTGCCGCCGGTCCGATCGGGCAGTCCGCGGCCGAGCGTCCTGCTGCCGTGGTAAGCTCCCGGTCATCTTCCGTCCAGGCGGGCGTCACCCGATCATCATCTGAAGGTGTGCACATGACCACCCTGTTGGCCTACATCGATCCCGGTTCCGGCAGCTTCCTCTTCCAGGCCACCATCGGCGTGGCGCTGGCTGCTGGCATGAGCATCAAGGTGTTCTGGCGGCGTCTGCGCTCCCGCTTCAGCTCGGAGCGTCACGACCGGTCGTGACTACGCGCACCGCCGGCGGGTCCTTCCGCGACCCCGCCGGTTTCGTCTTCACACATGAAGACACGCTCTACCGCCATGTGACCCCGCAAGGCGAGCCCTTCTATCGCGCGCTGATGGACTCTGGCCTTTCCCCGCATCTGGTCGAACGGGGTCTGCTCATCGCTCACCGTGAAGTAGAGGTTAAGACCTCCCCCGGCGCGATCGCGGTACTCCAACCGGAGCGCGTCCCGTTCGTCTCGTTCCCCTACGAGTGGTGCTTCTCCCAGCTCAAGGCGGCCGCCCTTGCGACGCTGGACATCCAGGCCGCGGCCATGGAGCACGGCTGCTCGTTGCGGGACGCGAGCGCCTACAACATCCAGTTCGTGGGCACGCGGCCTTTGCTGATCGACACGCTCTCGTTCGAGCCGCTGCCCCAGGGCCGTCCCTGGGTCGCCTACCGCCAGTTCTGCCAGCACTTCCTCGCGCCGCTCGCGCTCATGAGCCTCGTGGACGTGCGCCTCGCTGGGCTGCTGCCCACCCACCTCGACGGCCTCCCCCTGAATCTGGCCGCACGCCTGCTGCCCGGCCGCTCGAAGCTGCGCGGAGGGCTGCTCTTGCACCTGCACCAGCACGCCCGCAGCCAGCAGCGCCACGCCGGCACTGGCGCGTCGCAGGACTCCACCGGCGGCAAGTTCAGCCAGCAGGCGCTGCAAGGGCTCATCGAGAGCCTGCGCAAGACGGTCGCGCGCCTCGACGTGCAGCCGGAGGGCTCGACCTGGGTTAACTACTACGCCGGTGACAGCTACACCGAGGACGCGCTCGCCCACAAGGAGCGGCTGGTCGCCAGCGTGCTGGACGAACGACAGCCAAAGACGGTGTGGGATCTCGGCGCCAACATGGGTCGCTACGCCCGTCTCGCCGCGGAGCGGGGCGCGACGGCGCTGGCCATCGAGGGCGACCCGGTCGCCGTGGAAGCCGGCTGGCGGCACGAGGCGGACGCTCCGACCGGTCGCATGCTGCACTTGGTCGCCGATCTGGGGAACCCGAGCCCGGCTCTGGGGTGGGCGCACGCCGAGCGCGAGTCGCTGACGCAGCGCGGACCGGCGGACCTCGTGCTGGCCCTGGCGCTCGTGCACCACCTGGCGATCGCCGGCAACGTCCCACTCGGGCGCGTCGCCGCCTGGTTCGCCGAGCTCAGCCGCGAGGTGCTCGTCGAGTTCGTCCCCAAGAGCGACCCGAAGGTCGAGGGGCTCCTGGCCTCGCGGGAGGACGTCTTCGCCGACTACTCCCCCGCCGGGTTCGAGTCGGCGTTCGACGCGCACTTCACGCGGGTGGACCGCTTCGACATTCCGGGCTCGGATCGGGCGCTGTACCACTACCGCCGCGGCGACTGACTTGCCATGCAGCTCGGCGGAGCACCGGCGCCTGCGGAACCATTCCGGCCGGTACCGCGCGGGTCACCCACGGCACCCATGATCGACTCCTGCTGCGTCGCGGCGCTGACCGAGACGTCGAGTGCCACCGCCAGGCCGTCGTTGATGCCGCCGGTGACGGCGCCCAGCTGACGCTCGCCGCCGTCCTCGCCGAACACGGTGTCGCCGTCGAGGCTGACCTGCGCCAGGTTCGCCACGCTCTGCTCGTAGCCCGCGGTGGCATACACCCGGGTGCAGACATCCTCGGGCAGCGCGATCTGTGACGTCGAGATCTTGTTCGCGACGTCCGTCGCGTCGTTCAGGCTTCGGGTAGACCTCGAAGTGGATGTGGGGCCACCGCCCCGCATAGCACGCCGGGAAGATCGAGTCGAACGTCATGACGCCGTCGTCGTCGGCCTGCTGCACGCCACGCAGGTAGTTCTGGCCCTCGACGCCTTGCGAGTACAGCGAGTAGCCGCCCTCGCGTGTGCAGTGCCAGACGTTCACGGCGGCGGCGGCGTAGGGCACGCAGCCGTTGTCGACGTCGATCAGGGTTGAGGGCGATGGTCAGCGGGACGCCCGGCAGGCCCTGTGCTGTGGGGATGCGGACGCGGTCGGCCCAGGTCGCCGAGGTCGAAGCCGCGATCGAGCGTCGCGACGTGCTGCGGTCGTGGAGCATGCGCGGCACCGCTCACGGCAACATCCCGATCTCGACCTACAACGGCATGCTCTTCGCCACGGTCGTCGTGGACGGACAGGTGGCCGGTACGTGGAAACGAAGGCTGCGCAGCACACAGGTCGACATGGATGCTCGGGTCGTGCCCGCCGTTGACCGATCCGCGGTCGAGGCTGCGGCGCAGCGTTTGGGGACGTTTCACGACCTGCCGGTGCGGGTGACGTTCGGCGAACCGCTGGAGCTGACCAGACCCGGTCCGACCTGGGGAGCGCGCAGCGCCAAGGCGTGGGTCGTCGGCTAGCCCCGATTCTTCATAGCGGGGCGTCGTGAGGCTGCGCTGGGTGCCAAGGAAACGCCCTCTGACCTGCGACGATGGTGGTGTCGAAGCATCATCGGTCGAGGAGAGAGGACGTCACCTTGGGAGTGCAGCGTAACCCACAGGACCGGCTGTTTGAGGTGACCGCGACGGCGAGGGGG
>JBBSMR010000102.1:0-8377 GCA_038233095.1 Euzebyales bacterium | reverse complement strand
GGTGGCCTTCACCTCCATCAACCGCTCCTGGGGCTCCACCAGCGCCTGCGCCATGCCACCCTCCTCGGACGTGCTCGCTTGCAGACACATCCTCGAGGACCGGTCGGACGCCTCGGCGGTTACTGACCCAGGCTCCTAGCCTCCGGACAGCGCCGACGCTTCGCTCGGGTCTCGTCGTGTAGGCGAGCCGTCCATTGAGGCCAGCAGCGACTCCGCTCAGGCGCTGCGGCCTACCGCTTCGGACGAAACCAGCAGCGGCCTGAGAGGCCAGGCCGCTGGTCGGTTCGTGTGGAATCGATGTCCCGCTGGGGTTAGCGCTAGATCGGGTGAACCGCGGATCGGATCGCACTGCGCAACACGAAGCCGTGGGCGCAACGCGGGAGCACGGGATATCCGGTCAGGTGCTCGTGAAGCAGCGAGGTCTGGGTGGCGGACGGCAATGTCGAGGTTGTGATGCGATCGCCACGGTCGGCGAAGATGTAGCGGCAGGGCAAGACATCCGACGACCCACCACCGAACCGGGGCGGAAGCCATCAGCCGCACGGCCCACGACATCGAGAGCAGCGGACTGCCTGCTCGAGCGATCAATCAGGATCGGCGGAGTCGCGAGCGGTCGCTGTGCCTCTCGCACCGCTCGTCGCTCACCTTCTGTGCGGCGCGGGCCCAAACAAACAAACACCGACGCTGACCATCCGAAAGTTGGCTGCGTTCCGTCGGGTCCAGAGCGTACGGGACGCAGGCGGCGCCGACGAGCCTGCGGGCTCGGCGCTCGGTGTGCCGCGCCCCCGGTTCTGACCCGGACACTCGATTAGACTCGGAGGTCTGCATGTCGAGGTCACACACGGTCGGATGGAGGAAGGCGGGGTGGGCCGCTCCAGCGCACTTCGCTCCTCGCCTCCGGCTCGTCGCTACGCGCGCTGGAGCGCGCGCCGCAAGGAGGGGTTGTGTTGCGTGTGCTGCGCGGAGACGATCGCTGAGGAGCTGGTGCACGCCGTCTGCCTTGAGACGTATGGTCGCGCCTGATGCTGGCGGACGACGCCTCGCCCTCCCGAACGGTCTTGCTGAGTGGCGGCGTCGACTCGGCCTGCCTGCTGGCGCTCTGCGCCCAACAGCCCGAGCACCACGTCGACGCCCTCTTCGTCGACTACGGCCAGGCCGCGGCCGCGGCCGAGCACGACGCAGCTACCGCCATCGCCCGCGCCTACGGCGCCGACCTACGCCACGCGCGCGTGAGCATCGGGCGTATCCCGACCGGCGAGATCCCCGGCCGCAACGCGCTTCTGGTCTACCTCGCGATGGCGACAACTGGCCCGACGCCCGCGACGATCATGATCGGCATCCACGCTGACACCGGCTACCGCGACTGCTCGCCAATGTTCGTGGAGGCGATGCAGGTCTCGCTGGATGCACACCGCGAAGGGACGCTTCAGCTCGCCGCGCCGTTCGTCACCTGGTCCAAGATCGAGGTGTACGCCTACGCGCACACGATGAGCATCCCGCTCGAGCTGACCTACAGCTGCGAGGCGGGCTCAACGCCGCCCTGCGGCGCCTGCCCGAGCTGCCGCGACCGGGAGGCGCTCGATGCTCGCGCGTGAGCGCACGCTGGCACTGAGCGGCGGGGGCGAGTTGCGCACGCCTCTACTGGTGCCGTCGATCTCGAGCGCAGGCTTTGTCCGCGTGCCCCTTGGCGACGGCACCAGCGAACCCGAGTCGTCCTTTTGGCTGCGGGTGTTCCACCCGTTTCTGCAGCGCGCCCTGCTGATCTCGGCCTACGACGTCCATCACGGCAACCTGCCCGATGGCGACGAGCTGCGCCACGATTTCGCCCGTAGCATCTACTCGGGGGACAGAACGCTCTTCCTCGACAGTGGGTTGTACGAGTCCCGCTCTGGGCCGCCGCCTCGCAACGGCCCGCGGCTGGACTGGGATCGCGAGACCTACAAGCGCCTGGTGGCCGAGCTCGACCCCACTAGCCAGACGATCATCGTCAACTACGACGGCTACGACGATGAGGGTAAAGCGCCTTTTGACTGCCAGATCGAGACCGCCCAAACCTTCTTCGCCGCTAACGAGCACTTCAGCTCCGATTTGCTGATCAAGCCCGACCGTGCCAACACCGCCTTAGATGTCGACAAGCTCACCGCCCACATGAAGAGCCTGCGCGGCTTCGACCTGATCGGAGTGACGGAGAAGGAGCTGGGCGACAGTCTGCTCGACAAGCTGCGGGCTCTCGCCAAGCTCCGGACCCGGCTGACCGAGGCGAAGGTCACCGCTCCGATCCATGTCTTCGGGTCCCTCGATCCGGTGCTCGCGCCGCTGTATTTCGCCACCGGCGGCGAGGTGTTCGACGGCCTCACGTGGCTGCGCTACGGCTACCACTGGGACTCGACGATCTACCGCGACCAAGTGCCTGTACTCGAGGATCCGCAGAACCTCAGTTTGTCCAAGCAGGAGCGCGAACTCGCGCTTCTCGTCAACAACCTCAACGCGATCGGCGCGCTGAACGAGAACATGCGACAGTTCGCCAACGGCGGCACCTGGAAGCTGTTCGGTGATCGCGTTGCAGGCCGGCTGGAGAGCGCGTATCGCGCGCTGACCCCGAGCGTGGGAGAGTGACCTGATGGGTGGAGGCGGCGGCGGTGGATCGTTCCCGGTCGGGCCGACCGACATCGACGCGCTACGCGAGCGCGCCCGGGAGATCGCCGACCAGGCGGCCTTCGACGCGGACGTCAACGGCAAGCTCGCGGAGCGCTTTGCCTTGATCAACGCGCGCGATGTCGAGAAGGTCGGCGACTACCTCGAGAGCATCCTCACGGCGCTCAAGGACGACATCGACGGCGTGGAGCGCACACTCTTTGGCGGTTCGGTGTCCAAGAGCACCTATGTCGAGGGCTTCAGCGACGTCGACGCGCTCGTCGTGCTCGATCGCGACGACCTCCAGGACGCGACCCCTGAGCAGGTCCGCGAGCAGTTCCGTCAGACCCTGAAGGCGCGCCTCACCCACGCTGACGCCAGGGACGTCGACAGCGGTGAGCTCGCCGTGACCGTCACCTACCACGATGGCACCGAGATCCAGCTCCTGCCCGCCATCCAGCGCGGCGACCGGCTGGCGATCTCCTCTCAGGACGGCAAGGACTGGAAGGCCATCCACCCGCGCAGCTTCGCCCGCCGCCTCACTGAGGTCAACAAGAGTCAGGGCAGCGCGGTCGTGCCGGCGATTAAGCTCGCTAAGCAGATCATCGCCACGCACCTGCCCGAAGGCCAGAGGCCCTCCGGCTACCACGTCGAGGCGCTCGCAGTCGCCGCGTTCGGCGACTACGTCGGCTCACGCGACCCCAAGGCGATGCTCACGCACTACTTCGCCGCCGCCGCCCGTGGGGTCCTGCGGCCGATCAAAGACGTCTCCGGTCAGTCGCATCACGTCGACGAGCACCTGGGTGACCCGCATTCGTCCAAGCGCCGGGCGTTGGCCACGCGGCTCCAGGGCCTCGCCGCCACCATGCAGAACTCTCGCGCCGTAGGCGACTGGGAGCGCCTCCTCGGCGATGGCTGACCTCGACGCCAGCGAGTACAAGCGCCGGCACGACATCGTCGACATGATGTTGACCGGGCACTCGATTCTGCGTTTCAGCTACGAGCGCCGGGCGATCAGTTTGACCCTGTTCGTCATGGGCCTGTCGATCATCGCGACCGGCGTCGCGTTCATCAGTGGGGAGTCGACTGTCAAGGTCGGCCCGTTCACCGCCCGCGTCCAAGTGTGGGTCGGGGTGCTCACCTGCGTGATCTTTCTCCTGAGCATCGTCGACCTGCTCGTCGAGTGGCGCCGCCGCGCTTGGGCCCACGACGAGGCAGCACGGCGTCTCTCGGACCTCAAGGCGCAGTACCGGCACGCGCGCCGGGATGGCGACATCGTGCGCAGCGATGTCGACCTAGTGGCCGAGTACGACCACACGATGGACGCCCTCGGGGCCCTGCGGGTCCCGATCCCAGATGTGAAGTTCAACCGGCTCAAGGCCCGCCATCTGCGCAAGGTCGAGATCAGCAAGCGCATCACCGCCCGGCCTGAACGCTCGCCGCGCCTGCATCGCCTCGACCTCCTGCGCGAGGGCTTCGACAAGCCGCGAGCGCTGCAGGCACAGGGGGAGGACCCGCAACCTGACCAGCCCTCGGCTCCCGACGGCGGATGATGACCTCAGCGACCGTCCCACTCGAACAGCCTTGCGAAGATCACGGCCTGCTCGATCGCGTCGTCCAGCGCGTGGTGGCGGTACGGCGCATTGCCATGCTGCTCGGCGGGCAGGTCATCCTTGCCCGCATCCGACAGCGTGACCCGCGCCTTCTGCTGGTACATGGTCTTTATGTCCAGGCCGGAGGAGAAGTCGAACGACAGGTACGGCTGCGCGCTCACGCCGCCCAGCATGACCCCGCCCGCGGGCGGAACCACCGGAGGACCCGGTGACCTACGTGGTCAAGGAGATTTTCTACACGCTGCAAGGGGAGGGCGCGCAGGTGGGTCGCCCAGCGGTCCTTTGCCGCTTCGCGGGCTGCAACCTGTGGAACGGGCGCGAGTCCGACCGCCACCGCGCGACCTGCCGGTTCTGCGACACCGACTTCGTCGGGGCTAACGGACCGGGCGGCGGGCGTTTCGTCACCGCCGCCGACCTCGGCCACGCGATCGCCGCCACTTGGGCGGGCGCGGCCGACGAGCGCTACGTCGTCTTCACCGGCGGTGAGCCTGCGCTCCAGCTCGATGCCCGACTGCTCGCCGACCTGCACGCCCGCGGCTTCGCCACCGCTGTCGAGACCAACGGCACGCTGCCGCTGCCCACGGGCCTGGACTGGGTCTGCGTCAGCCCCAAGGCCGGCGCCCCGCTGCGCCAGCGCTATGGCGACGAGCTCAAGCTAGTCTTCCCCCAGGATGGTCTGGAGCCCGGAGACCTTGAGGATCTTGAGTTCGGCCACCGCTTCCTGCAGCCCTGCGACGGCCCCCGGCTCGAAGAGCACACTCGCGCCGCGGTCGCCTACTGCCTCGCCCATCCGCGCTGGCGGCTCAGTCTGCAGACCCACAAGCTGCTGGGGATCCGCTGATGTTCGAGCTGCTGCGCCGCTACCGCTTCGAGGCCGCCCACCGCTTGACCATGGTGCCTTCCGGGCACCGCTGCTCGCGGTTTCACGGTCACACCTACGCCGTCGAGATCACCGTCCGCGGCCCGTTGGACCCGAAGGCCGGCTGGGTCACCGACTACGCCACAATCGATGCGGTCGCCCAGCCGCTGATCGACCAGCTCGACCACCGCGACCTCAACGAGATCGACGGGCTCGGCAACCCCACTAGCGAGCATCTGGCCCGCTGGCTCTGGGACCGCTTGGCGCCGGAGCTGCCCGGCCTGCATGCCGTCACGATCGCCGAAAACCCCGACGCCGCCTGCACCTACCGCGGGACTGCCGCGTGACCACCGCCCCCGTCACGCGCTTCTGCCCCGGCGCGCTGCGATGATCGCGCCGTGCACGGCGACTGGGAGACCATGTGGCCAGCGTTCGCGCAGGCCTACGACGAGCTGGTGGTCCCGGGTCCGGCCGCCGGTGAGCCTGAGCTGCGGCGCGAGCTGCTCTTTTGCCTCCTCGGCGGCCACGGGATAACGTTCGAGATGAGCCTGTCGGCTCTGCAGGCCGTGGCCGAGGTCGACGTCTTTGGGCCCGGGCACGACCCCGACGGCCTACAAGACGAGCTCGTCGCGCTGCTCACCGACCGCCGCTATGAGCCACTGTGCAAGGACGGCACTCCGCGCCGCTACCGCTTCCCGCACCGCAAGGCCGAGCTGATCTGCCAGGCGCGCAGCTGGATACTGGCGGCCGGGTCGCTCGCCAACCATTTCGCCGCCCGCGCGTGTGAGCGCGACCGGCGCGCCTGGCTGGTCGGCTGCCCAGGTCTGGGCCCGAAGTCGGCATCGTGGATGCTACGCAATACCGGCTGGGCGAACGACTTGGCGATCCTCGATGTCCACGTGCTGCGCGCGATGACCGAGGCTGGCGTGATCGCCGACGTGCGGCTGCCCGTCGACTACGAGGCCGTCGAGCGCCGCTTCCTGGACTGGTGCGACCGGCTCGGCGCCTCGCCGCAGGTCTTCGACCTGTTCCTATGGGAGTGGCAGCGCGGCACCCTGCGTCCTCGCGAGGCCGCAGCGGCGCCGTGAGCCTGCTGGTCTGCGGCGGGATCTTCGTCGAGGAGATCGCCGGTCGCCCTCGCCGCATGGGCGGCAGCGGCTTGACGGCCGCGCTGGCCGCCGCCCGCTACGGCGCCGAGGTGTCGCTGGCCGGCTGGGTGGGCACGGGGGAGGCCGACGAGGCCTTCGCGTTGCTCGACGCCGCGGGCGTCGACCACCTCGGCGTCGAGGTGCTCGAGGGCACGACTACGACCTATCGTATCGCTGACCCCGCTGACCTCGCGATGCCCGTACCCGGCGTCATCGTCGGCGCGGTCCCGCGCGGCGGGGCGCCGGCGCTGCCGTCCTCGCGAGTTTTGCTCTGCTTCGGAACGCCCGGCTTCGATGCAGTCCGCGCGCGGTGGCTGGACCGCGCCGCCGACGGCGGGACGCTGCTGTTCGACCGTCAGGGGTCGCAGTCCATGATCTTCGGCGCCGCGATGGCCGCGACGATCCCTGCCGCCCGCCGCATCCTCCTGGCTAACGTCTTCGAGGCCGCCACCGAGACCAAGCGGGGCAGCCTCATGCAGGCAGTGGCCGATCTCCCGCCCGACGGCTACGCCGCCGCTGTCATAAAGGCCGGGGCGTGGGGCGTCCTCGTCGTTGAGTCCGGCGGCGAGGAGCAGCCCTTCGGCGCCCACGACGTGGCCGTGCGCAGCACGATCGGCTCCGGCGACGTTTTCGCCGGCGTCCTCGCCGCGAGCATCGCCGGCGGCGCCGATCTCACCGCAGCCACGCCGACCGCGACCGCCGCCGCGGCGGCGTGGATCGCGGG
This sequence comes from Euzebyales bacterium, assembly GCA_038233095.1. Lineage (GTDB taxonomy): Bacteria > Actinomycetota > Nitriliruptoria > Euzebyales > Egibacteraceae > JBBSMR01. Next base: position 1,399 of record JBBSMR010000102.1, on the reverse strand, counting down.
CGGCAACGACCAGCCGCGGCAGGACCTTCCCGCGCGCGCCCAAGCCATCGGGGCCACGCCCTCGGTATGGGTCGACCGTCGCCGCCTCGAGGCGCTCCGCTTCGCGGTGTCCTACGACGCCGGACTCGAGTGCCGTGCCCGGGAGCGCATTGGCCGCGGCCTGCGCTACCTCGGCATGGAGACCATGCACACCATGACCGACAAGGTAGCTGGCATCGACCTGCGCTGTACGGGCGAAGCCACCGACCCCGTGACCGCCGCGATCACGCAGACCATCGGGTGGGCGCGCGAGGCCTTCGGCGTCACACGACTCGATCGCGGAAGATGAACACGGCTTCACAGGCGTATGGGCGTACCCGCCTCCGCCTTCAATGCTGCTCAGGGTCCGTCAGCGCCTCGCTCACCGATTGGCTCGCCCGAGGGTGGGACAACACCTCGATGTCATCAGCAGCCAACGCGCCAGCCCCGACCTCCCGCCTACCACCGCTCCTCGAAAGTCACGTCGGGATCCTCCTCAAGGTGCTGGCGCACCCGGTTCTGGTACTGGGCGCGATCGATCTCGCCGTCACGCTCCGCCTGGACGGTCACCGCGATGCGAAGGGTGCCGGGGCGCACGATCTCCCGCAAGCCAACGAGGGCGAGCTGGAGTGTGTGGAGGTCGTCCTCCGTGGCCCGGATGGTGAGCGAGAGTGCGTTCGAGCCCGAAGCGGGAGGCGGAGGTGGGTCGATGACGCCGGGAGGCGACGGCGGTGGCTCGGTCCCCGTCCCGATGGGCTGGGGCTCGGGCGGTGCCGGCATCAGCGCCTTGGCCCGCTCGATCGTCAGCAGCGCCGCGCCTGCCCCGAGGTCGATCTCGCTGGCCGGGGGCGCGCTGCGCAGCTGGATGAGCGCCGCGTCCTCCACCCGCACGTCGGGCCCCTCGCCGCTCGCGCCGGTCGCATAGGCGAACAGCCCCTCGCTCACGCCCTTGGCGATCGCCGCGCGCAGGGCGTCGGCCGACCACAGCTACGTGTACTGGTAGGAGGAGAAGAAGCTCTGGGCGAGGGTGTCGCAGCGCACGACCTCCCGCTCGGCCAGGCGGCTCAGGGTGGCCAGCCGACGGGCGGTGAGCGAGTCGAAGACCTTGTCGGCCAGCGCGTCGTGGATGCGCTCGTGCAGCGTCCGTCCGGCCGCCAGCACGGTGCCCAGGTCGACCCGATCGAAGCGCACCCCGCCCGGACCGTCGCTCTCGACCGGGACGAGCACCTCGCCGTAGATCTGGCCCAGATGAGAGGCGAGGGCCCGCTCGGCGTCGCCGGCTCGCTCCTTCAGCTCGGCCTTCTGCTCCGCGGAGAAGCCCAGGCGGCTGCCGCGCGACAGGAGGCTCGCGATGGCCAGCGCGGTCCGCGCGCAGCGGCGT
>JBBSMR010000101.1:0-8418 GCA_038233095.1 Euzebyales bacterium | reverse complement strand
GTCGTCGGCATGGATCCCGGCCGCTATCGCGACCGCTATCCCAAGGAGCTCTCCGGCGGCCAGCGCCAGCGCGTCGGGGTGGCCCGAGGGCTCGCGGCCGATCCTCCCGTCATGCTCATGGACGAACCCTTCGGCGCGATCGACCCGATCACCCGCGACCGTCTGCAGAACGAGTTCCTGCGGCTGCAGGAGGACATCCGCAAGACCATCGTCTTCGTCACCCACGACATCGACGAGGCGATCAAGATGGGCGACCGCATCGCGATCCTGCGCGACCGCTCGATCATCGCCCAGTACGACCGCCCGGAGGTCATCCTCGCCGATCCCGCCGACGAGTTCGTCGCCGACTTCATCGGCTCGGGAGCGTCGCTGAAGCGGCTGGCGCTCGCCCGGGTGCGCGACTACGAGCTGTCGGAGTGGCCGACCGGCAAGGAGGACGAGGACCCCGACGCGCTGCTTGACCGCCTGCGGGAAGCCGATCGAGGCGCGCTGCTGCTGCTCGACAACGACGACCGCCCGCGCCGCTGGCTGCAGGCCCGCGATCTGAAGCGCGCCGACGGACCGCTCACCGAACGGGGGCTGGAGGTGCTCACCGTCGCGCCGACCACCACGCTGGCCGACGCGCTGAACGAGCTGGTCCGCTCCCGCGTCGCGAGCGCCGCGGTCGTCGACTCCGACGGCTCCTACCGGGGCACGGTGGACATGAGCGTCATCACCGCGGCCGTCGAGGTGCAGCGCAACTCCGCGCAGGAGTCGGCCCGGGCCGACGCCAAGGCGAGCGCAGACACGAAAGCCGACGACGAGCACGAGCGGGCGGAGGCCTAGGTTGGCCGCGCAAGCCGAAGCAGTCACCACCGAGAGCAGTGAGAGCTCGGGGACCCCTCGGTGGTGGCGTTACCTGGCCATGCCGACGTTCCTCACCGCCGTGGTCGTCGTGCTCTCCCTCTACGTCAGCTCGAGGGAGCTCGACTCGATCGAACAGCGGCGCCTGGGGATCGAGTTCATCCTGCGGAGCACCCTGCGCCACCTCGAGCTCGTGGGCGTCTCCACGGTGCTGGTCATCCTCATCTCCGTGCCGCTCGGCATCCTGTTCACCCGGCCGTTCATGAGCAAGCTGACACCGCCGATCGTCGCGGTCGCGAGCACCGCCCAGGGCATCCCCTCGATCGGCGTCATCGTCGTGCTGGCGCTGCTGACGGGCGCCTTTGGTTTCGCGGTCGCCATCGTGGCGCTCGTGGTCTATGCGTTCCTCCCGGTGCTGCGCAACACCATGGTCGGGCTGCAGCAGGTCGACCAGTCGGTGATCGAGGCCGGCAGGGGCATGGGCATGAGCCGCCGGCGGGTGCTGCGCCAGATCGAGCTGCCGCTGGCCGTCCCGGTGATGCTGGCCGGCATCCGCACCGCGCTCGTCATCAACGTGGGCACCGCCACGATCGCGGTGCTGATCGACGCCGGTGGCCTCGGCGAGATCGTCTACACCGGCCTCATCCAGAGCCGCCGCATCGTCACGTTGACCGGTGCCGTCCTCACCGCCGTGCTGGCGCTGCTGGTCGATTACGTCGCGGGCATCGCCGAGGAGCAGCTGCGCCCCCGCGGGCTGTAGCCTTGGCTCGAACTATATCTGTAGTAGACTACCGAGAGAGCATGAGAGAGACGGACCCCCGCTGAAAGGACCCACCATGCGTGCCCCCCGACCGATGCTGCGCTTCATGGCGCTGATGGCGCTGCTCGTGCTGTTGCTGGCCGCCTGCGGGGGTGATGGCGGCGGTACCTCGAGCGGCGGCACCGAAGGCGGCGGTGGCGGCACCGAAGGCGGTGGCGGCACCGAAGGCGGCGGCGGCGAGCCCGTGGCCCAGCAGGTGGACCTCTCCGGCGTGCAGCTCACCGTCGGATCCAAGGAGTTCACCGAGCAGCGCGTCGTCGGCCAGATCGCCGTCCAGGCGCTCGAGGCCGCAGGCGCCGAGGTGACCGACCAGACGGGCCTGCAGGGCACCGAGGTCGTGCGCAACGCGCTGGAGTCCGGCGAGGTCGACCTGTACTGGGAGTACACCGGCACCGGGTGGATCACCATCCTCGGCAACACCGAGATGCTCGAGGACCCCGAGGCCTACTACCAGTCGGTGAAGGAGGCCGACGCCGAGAACAACATCGTCTGGCTGCCACCCTCGGAGGTGAACAACACCTACGCCTTCTTCACGAATCCCGCCAACGTCGACGTGGACGCCGAGTCGATCTCGGAGCTCGCCACGGTCGCCGAGGAGAGCCCCGATCAGGTGACGCTCTGCGCGGCGACGGAGTTCATCACCCGCGACGACGGTCTCCCCGGTGTGACCGAGACCTACGGCTTCGAGTTCAGCTCCGTGAACGAGCTCGACCTCAACGTGGCCATCGACCAGGCGGTCCAAGGCCAAGACTGCACGGTCGGTGAGATCTTCCAGACCGATCCCCGCATCGCCGCGGACGACCTCAACGTGCTGGAGGACGACCAGAACTTCTTCCCCGCCTACAACCTCGCGATGACCATGCGCCAGGACGTGTACGAGGCGAACCAGGAAGCCTACGACCAGCTCTTCGGCGCGATCACCGATCTGCTCGACAACGAGACGATGACTGATCTGAACGGCCGCGTCGACATCGAGGGCGAGTCAGCCGACGACGTCGCGAACCAGTTCCTGGTGGAGAACAACATCATCAGCGGCTGAGGCGAACGCACGGGAGCCCGTGTAGGCGAGACGGTCTACACGGGCCGGGGCGTCCCCGCGGATGAGCGGACGAATCAGCTCTCCGTGACGCGGTTCCCGGTGACGACGTAGGCCATCTGGCGGGCCATCTCGACGCCGTGGTCGGCGATGCGCTCGTAGTAGCGTGCGATGAGCGCCAGGCTCACGGCCTCCTCGACGGACTGCTCGCCGGTGTAGAGATCGGTGAGCAGGTACTTCTGCAGCAGGTCGACCTGGTCGTCGCGCTTGGCCAGCTCGTTCGCGGCCAGGCCGTCGTGGCGGGTCCACGCCTTCACGGCGCCGGCGAAGATCTCGCCCGTGACGGTGCCGAGCTGTCGGACCGTCTCGCACAGCTCCGAAGGCATCGACGGCGGGTGCACCCAGGTCAACGACTCGGCGACGTGGCGCAGCAGGTCACCGGAGCGTTGCACGTCGGCGACCGAGCGCAGCACCGCCACCACGCGCCGGAGGTCGCTGGCGACCGGCGACTGGCGCGCCAGCAGGACGTAGCAGGCGTCTTCGAGTTGCACGCAGCGCTCGTCGATGGTGATGTCGGTCGCGATGGCCTCGGAGGCCGCGTGCGTGTCGGCTTCCAGGAAGGCGACGGTGACGGGCACGATCTGCTCGGCCAGTATGGTGCCGACCTCGATGAGCAGACGATCGATGTCGGCGAGCTGCTCCTGGAACTCGACCCGCGAGCCGCCCGGCTGCGCGCGTTCCTGCTCCAGCCAGGCGAGGGGATCAGGGACGCCGCTCACAGCGTTGTCCTGAATGTCAGCCCTATACGCATTCTGCATGTGGTCATTGTGCAGGGTCCGTCAGGCTGACGGCGGCCGCTTCGGTGTCCGGGGAGCAGCGAATCGGTGAACAGTGCGTGAACCGTGCCGCTTCCTCCTGCGCGATTGCCGGTACAAGGAGCGTACCCTTCTCCGTCATGGTCGCCACGAAGGGCACACGCATCCTGACTCGTCCGGGCCATCCCGACTTTCTCGACCTGCCGTGGGACAGACGCCTCGAGGATTGGAAGGGCGACCAGATCGTCGAAGTGGCGCGCGGGGTGCATCGCCACGTCGTGCGCTTTCTCGACGTCGACGGCGCTCTGTACGCCCTGAAGGAGATGCCGTCGCGACTGGTGCGGCGCGAGTACGGCATGTTGCGGCGCATGAGTGAGGAGGGGCTGCCTGTCGTCGAGTTGGTCGGTGCGGTGAACCGCACTGCCGTCGACGTGGCGGACGGCCCGCTCGAGGATGTGCTGCTCACCCGCTACCTGGACTACTCGCTGCCGTACCGCACGCTCTTCCAGCACCGCCGCCAGCGCATCGTCGTCGACAACCCGGATGACATCCGCGGTCTGCACGAGCGCCTGCTCGACGCGCTGGCGATGCTGCTCGTGCGCATGCATCTCAACGGCTTCTACTGGGGCGACTGCTCGCTCTCGAACACGCTCTTCCGGCGTGACGCGGGCGCGCTCGCCGTCTACATCGTCGATCTCGAGACGGGGGAGTACCACCAGCAGCTCACGCCCGGCCAGCGCGCCGCCGATCTCGAGGTGACCGAGCTGAACGTGGCAGGCGGGCTGATGGATCTGCAGGCGGAGTTCGGGCTGCCGCCGCACCCGGACCCGGTCGATACCGCCGCCGACCTCGTCCGGCGCTACGAACGCCTCTGGGAGGAGTTGAACGAGGAGGTCATCGTCGGTCCCGACGAGCGCTACCGCATCGAGGCGCGCGTTCGTCGGTTGAACGAGCTCGGCTTCGACGTCGACGAGGTCGAACTGGTCGCCAGCGACGGCGGCGACGAGCTGCGCCTGCGGACGTCGGTGACCGAGCAGGGCCACCACCGTCGCCGCCTCGAATCACTGACCGGACTGGAAGCCCAGGAGAACCAGGCGCGCAGCCTGCTGAACGACCTCGCCAACTTCCGGGCGGCGCGCGAGCGGCGCCTCGGCCGCAGCCTGCCGGATGCCGTCGCCGCCTACCAATGGCTCTCGGAGATCTTCGAACCGGTCGCTGAGGCGATCCCCGAGGAGCTGCGCGGCAAGCTCGAGCCGGTGGAGGTCTTCCACGAGATTATCGAGCACAAATGGTTCCTCTCCGAGCAGGCCGGCATGGACGTCGGCATGGAAGAGGCCATGAAGTCCTACCTGGGCACCGTCTTGCCGGACATCCCCGACGAGCGCGCGGTCGTGGGTGAGCCCGAGGCGACCGACGGTGAGGAGGGCTGGATCGGCTTCGGTTGAGGGCGCAGCGAGGGCGTGTCGCGGCCGGCGGGTATAGTCCCGCCCCGTCGACCTTGCAAGGAGACCCGCCGTGGCACCGGAAACGCAAGCGCAGCCGCCCGACCGCAACCTGGCGCTGGAGCTGGTCCGGGCGACCGAGGCCGCGGCCCTGGCCGCCGGACGGTGGATGGGGCGCAACGAGAAGGAGTCGGGGGATCAGGCGGCGGTCGACGCCATGCGCCTGCTGCTCTCCTCGGTCGACATGGACGGCGTGGTCGTCATCGGCGAGGGCGAGAAAGACGAGGCGCCCATGCTCTTCAACGGCGAAGAGGTGGGGACCGGCGAACCACCCGAGGTCGACATCGCCGTCGACCCGATCGACGGGACCCGGCTGCTGGCCCAGGGCCGGCCCGGTTCGCTCTCGGTCATCGCGGTCGCCCCCCGGGGGACGATGTTCGATCCCGGGCCGATGGTCTACATGGACAAGTGGGTGGTGGGCGCCGACGCCACCGGGGTCATCGAGATCGACGCGCCCGTCGAGGAGAACCTGGGGCGCATCGCCCGCGCCAAGGAGAAAGACGTCGACGACCTGACCGTCATCATGCTTGACCGCCCGCGCCACGAGGAGCTGTTCAAGGCGGTCCGTGCCACGGGCGCCCGCCTGCGACTCATCATGGACGGCGACGTGGCCGCCAGCCTGCTCGCCGCCCTCCCCGACCGGCCGGTGGACGCGCTGATCGGTATCGGCGGCACCCCTGAGGGGGTCATCACGGCGTGCGCCATGCAGGCGTTGGGAGGCGAGATGCATGGCCGGCTGTGGGCCCGCGACGAGGACGACGAGCGGCGCGCGGAGGAGCAGGGCTACGACCTGACCGAGCCGCTCACCACCCAGCGTCTCGTGGACTCCAGCGACACGTTCTTCGTCTGCACCGGCATCACTCCCGGCGATCTGGTCGACGGCGTGGAGTACCGGCATGCCGGGGCGACCACCGACTCGCTGGTCATGCGCGGCAAGTCCGGGACCGTACGCCAGATCAGGGCCCGGCACACGTTCGACAAGCTGATGGAGTACTCCTCCATTGACTTCGACTGAGCCAGCGGCAGCCACGGAGGGCCAGCGCGACACGATCCCGCAACAGGAGATCGCGGATGACGCGCGCTACCTGAACCGGGAGCTCAGTGAGGTCGCCTTCAACGCCCGCGTCCTGGAGCTGGCCGCGGACCGCACGCTGCCCGTGCTGGAGCGACTGAAGTTCGCCGCGATCACCAGCAACAACCTCGACGAGTTCTTCGCCAAACGCGTCGACGGATTGCGCAAGCAGGCCCAGAGCGGCGTGGACGTGCGCTCGATCGACGGCCTGACCCCCTCGCAGCAGCTCGCCGCGATCAAGGACCACGTCGACGCGCTGTTGGCGCGCCAGACCGAGCTGTTCGCCGACGAGCTTGTGCCTGCGCTGGCCGAGGCCGGCATCGAGCTGTGCGATTGGGACGACCTCGACAAGGACGACCAGGCAACGCTGACCGAGCGCTTCGAGCGCTCGGTGCACCCGCTGCTCACACCGCTGGCAGTCGACCGCGGCCGACCGTTCCCGCACATCTCGAGTCTCTCTCTCAGCCTCGTCGCGCTGCTCGCTGAGCCCGAGAGCGATCAGCGCCGACTGGCGCGGATCAAGGTGCCCGAGCAGCTCGATCGTTTTCAGCGCGTCGGCGACCGGTTCGTGCCAGTGGAGCAACTGCTGGCCGCCCACCTCGACCGGCTGTTCCCGGGCATGCGGGTCCTGGAGCACGCCTGCTTCCGCGTCACCCGCAACGCCGACATCGATCTGGACGAGGACCACGCGGAGGACCTGCTCGGCAGTGTCGATGAGATGCTGCTCGAGCGCCGCTTCGGGCAGGCCGTCCGGCTGGAGCTCGATCCGGAGCTGCCGGAGGACATCCGCGAGTGGCTGATGAGCGAGCTCGAGCTCGATGAGAACGCCGTCTACGAGCTCGCGCCGCCGCTGGATCTGAGCGGGCTCTTCCAACTCGCCGGGCTCGACGCCGAGGAGCACCAGCTGGAGCCCGTGCCGCCGGTCGTCCCGCCCCGGTTCCGAGCGGTCGACGACGTCTTCGCTGAGCTGCGCCGCGCCGATGTGCTCGTTCATCACCCCTATGAGTCCTTCGACCACAGCGTGCAGCGCTTCATCCAGGATGCGGCCAAAGACCCCGCCACGGTGGCGCTGAAGGTCGCGATCTATCGGACCAGCGAGTCGGAGAGCCCCATCGTCGAGAGCCTCATCGCCGCCGCCGAGGGCGGCAAGCAGGTCGTGGCGCTGGTGGAGCTGAAGGCGCGCTTCGACGAGGAGGCGAACATCGCCCGGGCGCGCCGGCTGGAGGAGGCCGGCGTCCACGTCGTGTACGGACTGGTCGGCTTGAAGACCCACACAAAGACCGCCCTGGTCGTGCGGGAGGAGGAGGGCGAGCTGCGCGCCTACACCCATGTGGGCACCGGCAACTACAACCCGGTGACCGCGAAGCGCTACGAGGACCTGGGGGTGCTGAGCGCGGATCCGACCATCGGCCGTGACGTCATCGAGCTGTTCAACGCGCTCACCGGCTATGTCCGCCGCGACCAATACGAGCGCCTGCTCGTGGCGCCGATCAACCTGCGCGACGCGATCCTCGACCGCATCCGTGGCGAAGCGGTGCACGACGACGGCCACATCGTCATGAAGCTGAACAACCTCTCGGACCCCGCGATCATCGACGAGCTCTACGCGGCGAGCGCGCAGGGCTGCCGCGTCGATCTCATCGTGCGGACCGTCTGCTGCCTGCGGCCGGGTGTCGCGGACCTGAGCGAGACGATCGCGGTCCGCTCGGTGGTCGGGCGCTACCTGGAGCACTCGCGCATCTTCCGCTTCGGCAGCGAGGCGCGCACGCACGAGTTTCTGATCGGGTCGGCCGACATGATGCCGCGCAACCTCGACGACCGCATGGAGGCCGTCCGGCCGGTCGACGATCCCGTCTGCCGCGAGCGCCTGGCCCAGGTGGTCGATCTGCTGCTCGACGAAGACGCCGCCGTCTGGGCGCTCGACGCCGACGCCACCTGGCACCGACGCGCAGGGACGTTCGATGTGCAGGAACGACTGTTCGAGGCCGCCGCCGCGCGCCCCTGACGTCACCGACGTGCGACGTCGTCGACGTAAGAAACTCGCGGATCCGCGAGTTTTTCCGTAGCCGAGCTGTGGAGCCATGCGGGCCTCAGCACTGCACCGCGCCTGACGTGGGACGTGTTCGGCGAGCGCGCACACACATCTTGAGGCGCCGGACACCTGGGGTTCATGCAAGCGTTGCCGTGCAGCCAGGTTCGGTGGCTACGTTCCCCGTCGTAAGCGTTGGAGTTCGTCATCCCACCATGGAGGAGACGCGGCATCATGCTGAGATATGAACGGGCCCGGATGGGCCTTCTGATCATCATCGCGCTGGTGGCGGCGGCGTGCG
>JBBSMR010000100.1:0-8521 GCA_038233095.1 Euzebyales bacterium | reverse complement strand
GGCCACCGAGGACGGCTTCGCGGTCACCGGCACCGGCGGTCTGCGCGGCGGCACGCTGGACGCACGCGGCGACCACCGCCTGGCCATGGTGGGTGCCATCGCGGGCCTGGCCTCCCGGGAGGGCGTCGAGGTCGTGGGCATGGAGGCGGCCGCGGTCTCCTACCCGGGCTTCGTCGAGGACCTGCGCACCCTCGAGGCGCGCTGAGGGGCGGTCACGGCGCCGCGTTGTCGCCGACGGTCGGCAAGCACGGTCCGCCTGAGGCCCGGCTATCGGTGGTCGACCACTTCGATCGGGCCACGCCTCAAGGTCCTCGACCGCCTGGGCGGCCTCAGTGCGGTCAAGGTGCCCACGCAGGTGCTCGCGCCTGACGACGCCGAAGACCTCGACATCCACGATGTGCGGGGCCGCGTGATCGCCGTCGCCGGCCAGCCGGTCGCGGATCGCCTCCGCGCCCAGCCCCCGATCAACACTTCAAACAAGCAAGAGGCGTCAACCACCAGCATCGGGCCACGAGCCGCGCTGCTCGTCGAGCGCTGCCACGACCTCGAGCCGCCCCAGCGGCGAGGAGCGTCGCCGCGTGCGCTCGAGCCATTGCTCCACGCTGGGCCGTGCGACGAGGCGCGCAGCCTCACCTCGCAACAGCTCCGGCACGCTGACCCCGGCCTCGGCGGCGCGTCGGACCAGGCCCGCGTAGACATCGTCGTCGAGGTCGCGGATCTGCACTGTCTTGGGCACAAGGTCAACGTAGCATCCGGATCGCATCACAAAACGCGAGCGCGCATGTCATCGAGCGACGCCGCGGCCGGCGTTCAGGCGCTCATTGCGGAGGACCCGGGTGGAGGTTCTCGGTGGGTTGCGAGGCCGTTCAAGTAGGTGTCGACGAGGCGGCTGGCCAGGCGTTGTGGATCGTCGTTAGGGGTCATCTGCTGGACGGTCGTTCCGATGAGGGCGTAGAAGACGTGTCGTGCCCAGGTGAGGTCGGTGTCGGGGGCGAGCTGTCCGGCGTCACGGGCTTGGCGGAGCACGAAGTCGACTCGCTGGGCGATGTCGTCGTGTTGGCGCTGGGCCTCGGGATCGACGCTGGCGGGGACGGTGGACGTGAAGGGCCACGCCACCTTGACCCCGAGGGCGCGCTCGGTCACCAACTGGAGGACGGCGTCGTCGCCCGGACGTGCGGCGAGGACGTGATCGATCTCGGACTTGATCTCGGCGGTGGTCCAGCGTGCCATCGCGGCTAGGAGGCGTTCGCGTGAGGAAAACCGCCGGTGCAGCGTGGAGCGGGCGAGGCCGGCCTCCTTGGCGACCTCGTCGAGGCTGGCGGACGGATTGCGGGTGAGCACGCGATCGGCGGCCTGCAGGAGGGCGCGCTCTGACCGGCGCGCGTCGGCGCGGCGTGCTCTTCTCGGCGCTGTGCCGGCCATCAGCGTGTCCGCCGTGACGGGCGCATGCCCCCGGATCGGGACGGCCGTGCTACGGTCCCAAGTAAGACAAACATGTCGCAGCTAATGGGTGGGAGGCTCCGTATGGACGTGAATCTAGAGATGAAACAACGCCGACTCGGAACCCAGGGACTTAAGGTCTCAGAGCTCGGACTCGGGTGCATGGGCATGTCGTTCGGCTACGGCTCGGCGCCCGAGGACCGGGCGATCGCGACGATCCACCGCGCGGCAGAGCTTGGGGTCAACTTCCTCGACACGGCCGAAATGTATGGGCCCCACCTCAACGAGGAGCTCGTCGGCCGGGCGATCGTGGGAAACCGCGACGAGTACGTGGTCGCGACCAAGTTCGGCGTCCTGCGCCGCGAGGATGGCTCCGAGGCCTTCGACGGCTCGCCCGCGAACGTGCGCCGCTCGATCGAAGGGTCGCTCAAGCGTCTGTGCACCGACCACGTCGACCTCTACTACCAGCACCGCATCGACCCCGACACGCCCATCGAGGAGACCATCGGGGCGCTGAGCGAGCTTGTCGACGAGGGCAAGGTCCGCTACATCGGCCTCTCAGAGGCGGCGCCGGAGACGATCCGCCGCGCGCACGCCACGCACCCGCTCACCGCCGTGCAGACCGAGTACTCGCTGTGGACACGGGACGTCGAGGCAGAGGTCCTGCCCACCCTCCGCGAGCTCGGCATCGGCTTCGTCGCCTACAGCCCGCTGGGCCGGGGCTTTCTGACCGGCAAGATCACCTCCTCTGACGCCCTCGAGGAGGACGACCACCGCCGTCTGCTTCCCCGCCTCCAGGCCGAGAACCTCGAGCGCAACCTCGAGCTGGTAGATCGGATCCGCGAGATCGCCGACCAGAAGGGCGTCACCGCCGGCCAGCTCGCGCTCGCCTGGGTGCACGGGCAGGGCTCCGACATCGTCCCGATACCCGGCACGACCCGTCCCGAGCGACTCGACGAGAACGTCGGCGCGCTCGGAATCGAGCTCACAGACGATGACTTCGCCCGGCTCGACGAGATCGCTCCGCTCGGCGCTGCCGCCGGCGAGCGGCTGCCCGGGGCGATGATGGACGATGTCTACCGCTGAGCGAACCGCGGCCTCCCGCCGCTTGTGCAGCCGGTAGCGGCGTCCTATCCGGCTTCAGTAGTAGCGTCGCGACCGATCATGGGGAAGCGGCTCCAGTTGCTCTTGGTCTCGGGAAGCCTACGGGCGGGTTCAACCAACACGGCGGTGCTTGAGACCGTGCACGCGGTCGCGCCTGATGGGCTCGCGACGGTGCTCTACGGCGGCATGGGCGGACTGCCGCACTTCAACCCCGACGACGATCGCGAGGGTGAGGCCGTCCACGCCGCTGTGGCCGAGCTGCGATCGCAGGTCGGGGCGGCGGACGGGCTGCTGATCTGCACGCCCGAGTACGCGGGAGCGCTGCCGGGGGCGATGAAGAACCTCCTGGAGTGGACGGTCGGCGACGCCGGGACCTATCGCAAGCCCGTGGCCTGGATCAACGCCTCGGGTCCCGCGGCGCCAACCGGTGGAGCGGATGCTCACGACTCCCTGCGCAAGGTGCTGGGCTTCGTCGGTGCCGATGTCGTCGATGGCGCCTGCGTGCGCGTCCCGCTCACGCGCGACGCCGTCGGAACTGACGGGACCATCGTCGACCGGCAGATCCGCGAGCAGATCGTCACGGCGCTCACCGCACTCGCCCAACACGTCGCACACCGCGACGCGGACGGGCTCGACACATGAGAAGGCGCAGGCCGTGCGTGAGAGCGAGCCACCCTTCGCAAGGAATTGGCTTGCGGTACGCGGCCCGGTCAGCACGTGCTGCAGCGCATCGGCGATAGCCGGTCAGGACGCTGCGCGCTGAACCGTCTTGAGCTGGCGGCCGCGGTAGATGCGGCGGTAGGCGGTGGGGGTGGTTGCGGCGTCGCGGGCGAGGTGCAGGCGCAGGTTCGCCGCGGTGCCGAGCCCGCATCGGGCGGCGACGTGATCCACCGGCAGGTCGGTGGCTTCGAGCAGCCATCGGGCTTCGAGCAGTCGCTGGGCGGTGAGCCAGCGCAGCGGGGTGGTGCCGGTCTCGGCGAGGAACCGGCGGGCGAACGTCCGGGGCGCCCAGCCGGCGTGCCGGGCCAGGTGGGCGACGCTCAGCGGCTCGGCCAGCCGGTCCAGCGCCCACGCGCACGTCGACGCCAAGCCGCTGCCTGTGGCCGGCACAGGGCGCTGCAGGAACTGGGCTTGCCCGCCGTCGCGGTGTGGCGCCACGACCATGCGCCGAGCGATCTGGGCCGCGACCAGCGCGCCGTGGTCGCGGCCGACCAGGTGGAGACACAAGTCGATCCCAGCTGCGACCCCCGCGCTGGTGGCCACCGAGCCGTCGTCCAGGTACAGCACGTTGGGATCGACGTCGACGTCCGGGTGCCGAGTGGCGAGCTGGTCGGCATCGCGCCAGTGGGTGGTCGCTCGCCGGCCGTCGAGCAGGCCTGCCGCGGCCAACGCGAATGCGCCGGTGCAGACTGACACCACCCGCGCACCTCGCGTGGCAGCCGTGCGCAGCGCCTCCAGTACCGGTGGTGCCGGCTCGTCGTGCGGGGCGTAGCCCGGCACGACCACCGTGTCGGCCAGGGCGACGGCATCGAGCGCGAGCGGGGCGTGCACGGCGAAGCCCGTGGTCGAGGGCACCAGCCCCGCGACCTCGGAGCACACCGAGAAGGCGTAGCGGTCGATCTCGTCGCGGTGGCCGAACACCTGCGCCGGGATGGCCAGGTCAAAGGCCACCACACGCGGCAGGATGAGAGCAACGACGCGGTGCACAGGCAGCATCCTGACGCATATGGGCATTCCTGCCCCTCGACGGCGCGGCAGCGGCGCCGGAGACTGGTGCGCATGGCACCGGATCCAGCACCGCGACGGGCAACTCGTCAGATCGGGATCGTGCTGTTCGACGGCGTGGAGGAGCTCGACGCCGTCGGGCCGTGGGAGGTATTGGCGTACTGGACCCAGCATCACCCCGAGGACGGCTGGACGGTGTCGTGCCTGTCAAGTGACGGCGGCGCCGTGACCGCCGCCAAGGGCCTTGTGCTCGGCGCGCACCACGCCTTCGACGCGGCTCCGCCGCTGGACGTGCTGCTGCACCCGGGCGGGCACGGCAAGGAGAAGCTCCTCAGCGACGCCGCATACCTGGACTGGGTGCGCGGCCAACGCGCGGTCGTGCCGCTCATGACCAGCGTGTGCACCGGCGCGCTCGTCTATGCCGCGGGCGGCCTCCTGTCCGGCCGTCGCGCCACGACGCACTGGGCCTTCTTGGATCGACTCCGAGAGCTCGAGCCGACCGTCGACGTCCAGGAACATGCTCGCTACGTCGACGACGGCGACCTCATCACCAGCGCCGGGGTCTCGGCCGGCATCGACATGGCCCTACACCTCGTCGCCCGGCTCGCCGGAGCCGACCGCGCCCGGCAGGTCCGACACGCCATCCAGTACGAACCCGCCCCACCAGTCTGAACCAGCCCAGCGTCCGAAAGCGGATGGGCGCGCAGGACGCGGCTCGGTCGGCACGTGCTGCAGCGCATCGGCGATAGCGCGGAGGTCCGCTGCATCTAACTCCGGTGAGGCGAGCGCGCCGTTGGTCGAGGCTGTCGAGCCACGTCTCGGTGTTGGCGATGGCCTTCTGGAGCTGTTCACGGGTTCGAGGCATTGCGTTGCTCGCCGTCAAGGCCAGTGTTGTCAAGCCGCTCCCGCAAGCTGATCCCGAACCAGACGGAGCCGGTCCTCTGCGCGTGCGACTGCTCCAGGCGGTCTCAAGCCGCGAGCGGGCGGCGTGGCTCGACTACTGCGGCTGGAGGAATCGGAGGAACGTCGCGAAGGCTGCGTCCGTTCGTGCCATGTCGCCCGTGGCGTCGCGGTCTAGGAGCAACCCGCGGACCATCGCCAGGACGGCTGTCGCCAGCGCGGGAGCAGCGATGCCGTGGGGGCGAAGGCCCTCCTCGAGGAGTCCCAGCCAGTCGGTGGTGGCGGTCATACGGAAGTCCGGCCACAACGAATCGTCGGTCGATGCCGCATGCAGGTGGCCGAACAGCCGCAGGAATGGGGCGCCCTCGGGTCCCGTCATCACCTGCCAGGCGCGTGCGAGCGTCTGCGCGTATGGCTCGTCCCCCGGGGCGAGCGCCCGCCCGAACAGGGTGAGCTGGCGGCGTCGGGCCTCGACGAGCACCTCCTGCAGCAGCTTGTCGCGGGTGCCGAAGTGATAGATCAGCATCCGGGGCGAGGTGCCGGCTGCCTGTGCCATCGGGGGAAGCCCCGAGGGCAGGCCGTGTGCGAGCACGTTATCCGTGCAGGCCGCGATCAGTCGGTCGCGGATCTGAGGCTGTCGTTGCCTGCCCATGGCGGTGAGTATTTCACGTAACGCTTGGTACGTCTATTGTCGTGAGCTGAGCAACGAAGGGGAGAGCATCGTGCGAGTCGTGTTTGTCCATGGGGCCTGTGTCCGTGACGGAACGTGGTGGTGGCATCGAGCCGCCAATCTTCTGAGCCAGAGCGGTGTGCGCAGCAGCGCCCCGGTTCTGCCGAGTTGCGGAGAGACTGGTCGCGCCCCAGGGGCGGCAGGACCCTCCCTACCGGAGGACGTCGCGTCGGTCCGCCAGGAGCTACAGGCGAGCGACGAGTCCATCGTCGTGGTGGCGCACAGCTACGGCGGCGTCGTCGTCAGCGAGGCGGCGGCCGGTTTGCACCAAGTCCAGCACCTGGTGCTGATGGCCAGCTTCCTGCCCGAGGTCGGCGAGAGTCTGGCGTCCTTCGGCGACGAGACGCCCGCCCCGTACCTCGATGTCGCGCCGGACGGGACGTTCGGCGTCCGCAGCGAGCTCGCCGCCCAGACATTCATGCAGGACTGTGATCAGGAGGCTATCGAGCAGGGCCTCACCCGTCTGGTGCGCCAGAGCGCCGCGGTCACCATGCAGCCTGTCAGCGCCGCGGCCTGGCAAGACATCCCATCCACCTATCTGGTCTGCGCCCAGGACAACGGTACTCCTCCGGCCCGGCAACGTGATCAGGCGAAGCGGGCGGGCCGCGCCGTCGAACTCAGCGTGGGCCACCACCCCTTCCTTTCGCAGCCGCAGGCCGTCGCAGATCTCATCCTGGACCTGACGTCGGCTCCTGACCGGGGAACAACCGCGCGCTGGTGACCTGCTCCAACGGCTCGCGCGCAGGCGACTTCATGCAGGCTGGACCGACTGAGAGGTGACTCGGCCCAGCCTTGGCCGCGAAGCCGCGGACGCCCCGATGTCGATACTCGCCTCAGGTGCCTACGGGTGGGGTGGCTCCCCGAAACGCTCGCGTGCGGCCTGCTTCGTGACGCCGAGCACGGGCGATCTGCGTCCATGTCCGGCCATTGGCTCGAGCCTTCGCCACCTGATCGGCGAGGTTCAGGTCGCTGGCCGCGACGGCACGCAGCGCATCGCCGATAGCGCGGAGGTCTGCTGCGTCTGACTCCGGCAGGGCGAGGGCCTTGGGGTCGAGACTGTTGAGCCACGCCTCGGTGTCGGCGAGAGCCTTCTGGAGCTGTTCACGAGTTCTGGGCATGCCCTCCCGCACTGTCGGCAACCTCTACGCGGACAAGGTAACCTTGCCCCAGAACGTCGTCAAAGTAGCCTTGTCAAGCTGCTCTCCGCGGCGGCACCGGCGGCCTGCGCGGCGGCACGCTGGACGCGCGGCGACCACCGCCTGGCCATGATCGGCGCCATCGCGGGCCTGGCCCTCGCGCGAGGGGGTCGAGGTCGTGGGCGTGGAGGCGGCCGAGGCCTCCTACCCCTGCGCTCGAGGCGCGCTGAGGAGAGTCACGTACCGAAGCGCCGTCAGCTCGCCCGAAGGTACTGGCCGATGGCGCGCCGGATCGCCTCTGAGACGCTGATCTGCTGCTCTGCGGCGTGGAGAAGCAGGTCGCGCTTGAGCTCCGGATCCAGCCGCACCGACTCGACCGAGGATGGCGCTGATCCCATCGGTGGCCGACCGCCTCGGCGACGACGTCGGATCTCCTCGATGTCGTACCCACGCTCGGCCTCGTCGGCCATCGCCTCGACCATCTCGTCGGTGATCGGGGTGCCGTCGGCTTTGGTTCCGTGCGTGCTGGGCATCGTCAAGGTCTTCTGGTCAGCAGGGCCCGGTACTTCGTTCTCATGGGCATCGCGTGCATCACGGCTGGGCCTTGAGGCCGGTCGAGCACGACCAACTCGAGCGGATTCCCTGCTCGGTCGGGACCGAGAACCAGGTAGCGAGTCGGATCCTCATCTATCTCTTCCACGAGCAGTGAGTTGCGGAGGGCGTGCTGGACGTCCTCGTCACGGACGCCGTGGCGGAGCGCCGAGCGCAGGACCTCCACGAGGGAGTACCGTACTACAGAACCGAGCCCGATGCTGGCTGAGGTCGTGGTCGACGCGTCGGCCCTCGTGGACCTTCTGCTGGGCAACGAGCTGGGGGACGCCGTCGGGGTGCGCCTCGCAGGACATGCATTGCACGCTCCCGCTCACGCTGACGCGGAGATCCTCTCAGGCTTGGGGCGGCTGCAGCGTGCAGGAGCGGTTGAGCCCGATGACGTCGAGCTGATGCTGACGAGGCTGGCCGCCGCCCCGATCGAGCGACATCCAGTGGCCGGCCTGCTGCTCGGCGCGTGGTCGAGGCGCCACCGATGGCGCCTGGCAGACGCCCTGTACGTCGAGCTCGCAGCATCTCGGGCTCTACCGCTCATCACCACGGATCGCCGCCTGCGCTCCGTGCAACTCGCCGAGGTCGTGGTCGCATGACGCCACGGCACCGGGCCTCGCTCTGCGAGATTCCCGCCATGCGCATCGCCATCGACGGGCCAGCCGGGGCGGGGAAGTCCACGGTCGCGCGGGCCGTGGCCGCCGCCCTGGGCTTCACCTATCTGGACACGGGCGCGATGTACCGCGCGGTGGCGCTGGCGGCGCTGCGCGGTCACACCGATCCCGCGGATGCGACGATCGAGCTGGGGGACGGCGTGCGCCTCGACGGGGAGGACGTCACGGCGGCCATCCGCGCCCCCGAGGTCAGCGAGCGGGCGTCGGTGATG
>JBBSMR010000099.1:0-9012 GCA_038233095.1 Euzebyales bacterium | reverse complement strand
GGTCCGCCGCCAAAGGCGCAGGACCTCCCGACGACGAACAAGGAGCAATGGCATGGCGACCGCCACCGACGTTCGGCTGAAGCCTCTCGACGACCGCGTGGTCGTGAAGGCGAACGAGGCCGAGCAGACCACCGCCAGCGGCCTCGTGATTCCCGACACCGCCAAGGAGAAGCCCCAGGAGGGCACCGTGATCGCGGTGGGTCCCGGCCGCATCTCCGACGCCGGCGAGCGCATCGCGCTCGACGTGAGCGAAGGCGACACCGTCGTCTACTCGAAGTACGGCGGCACCGAGATCAAGCTCTCCGGTGAGGAGTACCTGATCCTCTCGGCGCGCGACATCCTCGCGATCGTCGCATAGCCCCACCCCCGCACCACCTCTCAGACCCGCAATTCAAGAAGGAGCACAGTCAAGATGGCGAAGCAACTCAAGTTCCACGAGGACGCACGCCGCAGGCTCGAGACCGGCGTCAACCGCCTGGCCGACGCGGTCAAGGTGACGCTTGGACCCAAGGGCCGCAACGTCGTGTTGGAGAAGAAGTGGGGCGCGCCCACCATCACCAAGGACGGCGTGACGGTAGCCCGCGACATCGAGCTGGAGGACGCCTACGAGAACATGGGCGCCCAACTGGCGAAGGAGGTCGCGACCAAGACCAACGACGTCGCCGGTGACGGCACGACGACCGCGACGGTGCTGGCCCAGGCCATGGTCCGTGAGGGCCTGCGCAACGTCGCCGCCGGCGCCAACCCGATGCTGCTGAAGCGCGGCATGGACGAGGCCGTCGAGCGCGTCGTGACCCGCATCCACGAAGCCGCCCGCGACATCGAGACCCAGGACGAGATCGCGCACGTCGCCTCCATCTCGGCGAACAACGACGACGAGATCGGCAAGGTCATCGCCGAGGCGATGGACAAGGTCGGCAAGGACGGCGTCATCACCGTCGAGGAGTCCCAGACCTTCGGTCTGGAGCTGGACTTCGTCGAGGGCATGCAGTTCGACAAGGGCTACGTCTCGCCCTACATGGTGACCGACACCGAGCGCATGGAGGCGGTGTACGAGGACCCCTACATCCTCATCGCCAACCAGAAGATCTCGGCGGTGCACGACCTGCTGCCGGTGCTCGAGAAGGTCATGCAGGCCGGTCGTCCGCTGGTCATCCTGGCCGAGGACGTCGAAGGCGAGGCCCTGGCGACGCTGGTCGTCAACAAGATCCGCGGGACCTTCCAGTCCGCCGCGGTGAAGGCCCCTGGCTTCGGTGACCGCCGCAAGGCCATGATGCAGGACATTGCGATCCTGACCGGTGGCCAGGTCATCAGCGAAGAGGTCGGCCTGAAGCTGGACTCGGTCTCGGTGGACCTGCTGGGCCGTGCCCGCAAGATCACCATCACCAAGGACAACACGACCATCGTCGAGGGCGCAGGCGCCGACGACGACATCAAGGGTCGGATCGAGCAGATCAAGAACGAGATCGACAAGACCGACTCGGACTGGGATCGCGAGAAGCTGCAGGAGCGGCTGGCCAAGCTCTCCGGCGGCGTCGCGGTCGTCAAGGTCGGAGCTGCCACCGAGGTGGAGCTCAAGGAGAAGAAGCACCGCATCGAGGACGCCCTCTCGGCGACCCGCGCTGCGGTCGAGGAGGGCATCGTCGCCGGTGGCGGCGTCTCGCTCCTGCAGGCCACCTCGGCGCTCGACAAGCTCGACCTCGATGGTGACTACGCCACGGGCGCGAACATCGTCCGGTCGTCACTCTCGGCTCCGCTCTTCTGGATCGCCGCGAACGCTGGCTACGAAGGCAGCGTCGTGGTCGAGAAGGTCCGCGGCATGGAGGGCGGCCAGGGCTTCAACGCGCTGACCGGTGAGTACGGTGACATGCTGGGGTTCGGTGTGCCGGACCCGGCCAAGGTGACGCGCTCTGCGCTGCAGAACGCCTCCTCGATCGCCGGTCTCTTGCTCATGACCGAGACGATCATCGCCGACAAGCCGGAGCCCAAGGAGGGCGCTGGCGCAGGCGGCGGCCACGACATGGGCGGTATGGGCGGCATGGGCGGCATGGACTTCTAGGTCCGGCCATACCCATGGCGCGCTAGGCGCCAGAACGCGGAAGGCGGCTCCTTCGGGGGCCGCCTTTCGGCGTTCTCGGGCCAGACTCGCTCTGCGCCGCACACAACTCTCTCCGGTATCCGGGCGAGGTTGCGAGAAGTTGAACGGATGGTTAACCTCCCGTCGGAGGGGGACGTCTCCAGGTGCCAGGCGTGGGATCCGCCTGGAGCGTTTTCGGGGACAACCATTCGGAAGGAAGCGATGTGCGGCGCACTCTTCACTCATGGTCGGCGGCGTCGCTGCCCTCCTCGGTCAGGGTCGTCCGTGTGTGGGGGGTGCGTGTCATCGGCTTGCTGGTCGTCCTCAACCTGCTCCTCGGCGTGTTGCAGTACGTCGGCGCCATCGACACGTCGGTCGAGGGCGGCTGGTACTCGCTCATCGACATCAACGAAGAGCAGAACGTGCCGACGTGGTTCTCGACGCTGCTGCTCGCCGGCGCGTCCCTCGCCGCCGCCGGTGTGGCCCAGCTCCAGCGCCGCCGTGGAGCCCGAACCTACCGCTGGTGGGGGGCGCTGGCGGCGCTCTACGGGTTCGCGTCACTCGACGAGATGGCCTCACTCCACGAACGGCTGATCGTCCCGGTCCGTGAGGCCTTCGACCTGAGCGGAGCGCTCTACTCGGCCTGGGTGGTGCCAGGTCTGATCGTGATCGCTGTGCTCACAGGAGTGTTCTGGCGGTTCTCAAGATCTCTGCCTGGGCACCTCAAGTGGCGCTTTGGGCTCGGCGCGGTGCTGTTCTTCGGTGGCGCCGTGGGGTTTGAGATGGTTGGCGCGGCGGCCTTCTCCCGTCTGGGAGCGGGACCCCTCAGCGGCGCCATGGCGGTCGCCGAGGAGACGCTGGAGATGCTCGGCGCCCTTCTGTGGCTTGAGACAATGCTGGTTGGACTGGACCTCGAACTCAAGCCAGTGCCCGTCGCAGCTCGCGGTACAGGCGCACGAGCTCTGGCATCTGGTAGTGGGCGTTGAGGCCGCTAGGGTTGGGGAGCAGCCACGCGCTCACGCTTTCCAGCGGCTCGTCCTGAGGGCCGACCGCGGCCCGCGGTCGGCCGTATGCGGTCCGGTAGGCGGTCAACCCGAGGAAGGCGACGATCTCTGGCCGCAGGCGCGCAGCCGTCGCGGCGACGGTCCTGCCGCCGGCGCGCAGCTCGTCGGCGGTGAGTTCCGCCGCGGTCGCGCTCGCGCGGTTCACGAAGATCGTGGTGCCGCAGCCCCGCTGCAGCAGTTCACCGGCTTCCTCCGGCAGCAGGCGCCGCGAGGTGAAGCCCGCCTTATGCAGCACCGGCCACAGCCGGTTGTTCGGGTTGCCGAAGTGATGCCCGGTCACCGCCGACCACAGGCTGGGGTTGATCCCGACGAAGAGCACGCGCAGCCCGGGCGCCACCAGGTCGGGGACCGAGCGACCGTAGGCGGCGCGCAGCTGTTCCGGAGAGGGACGCGTGTTCACGCGGTCGCTCTCGCAGCGGCTTCCGAACGAGCTGGCGACGTCATCTCTCCCGATCGAAATCACGCCGGAGGTCGACCACTCTAGATCCAGTCGCGTCAGTGGGCGCCATCGCTACGAAAGGAGCGCCTCCCGTGCGCCTTGCACCATGCGCCTCGCATACCCCACGAGACGCGCTCCGTCCGCTGAGCTCACAAAATGGTGTCCATAGTGAGCCCTGACCTGTGCACATCGGTCAGGCTCAACGGGCTGCGCCGTAGCGGCCAGTGTTGCAAGAACAGGCCCGTCCAGAGTGGGGATGACGCTTGCGATGGGTGCCCGGCGCGCACGCCGCGAGGGTGGATGACGCTCGGGGTGGCGCGGCGTTGCCTCGCGTGCGAGACTTCCAACACTCGGCTTATCGGGATGGTCGGGCGCAAATTGATCAATCCGGTCACACTTGTGACCGGCGGGAGGAACCTGACATGCGTCTCACACGCGTCTTCACCGCGCTGCTCCTCGTCGTCGTGCTCGCCGGAGGCGCCACGGCCGCACTCGGGCAGGAGGGCGAGAACGGCACCGTGACCGTCGTCCACGGTCTGCGCGGGCTGCTCGCCGACCTGTACCTCGACGGGGAGCTGGTGCTCGAAGGATTTCGTGCCGAACGGACCACGGATCCGATGCAGGTGAGCGCCGGTCGCCATCGCTTCGCCATCCGCGAGGCTGGCGAGCCGGCGTCGTCCAAGCCAGCGCTTGCGGGCAGCGTCAACGTCGAAGCCGGTTCCAACTGGTCGCTGGTGGCTCACCAGTCGCCGTCGGGCCAGCCCACCCTCTCGGTCTTCGACAACGACACCTCGTCGGTGCCCTCCGGGCGGGCCCGGGTGGTCATCCGCCACACCGCCGACGCGCCCCCGATCGATGTGCTGGTGAACCAGGACGCCTTCGTGCAGAACCTGGCTCCGACGCGACAGTCCACCGGCAGCCTGTCCGCCGACAGCTACGACGTCGTCGTCGACAATGCCCAGGGTCAAGGGGTGCTCGTGCCGCCCAGCAACATTCAGTTCGCCGAGGGCTCGTCCAACCTGCTTTACCTCATCGGCTCTGCGAACAACCGCAGCGTGGGATGGTTGGCGCAGACGATCGACGGTTTGGACACCGCGCCCTCTGGAGTGCCGACGGGCACGTCGGGGCTGGCGGCGCGTCCGGGCTTCCCGCTCGCCGCCGTGGGCCTGTTCCTGCTGGCAGGGCTGTTGAGTCTGTGGGCGCGTCGCGAGGCATGACCCGGGCTCGCGCCCGTTGGGCGCGCGTCGGGGCAGGCGCCGCCCTGATGAGTGGTGTTGTGCTCGCGATGGGTTGGTTCACCGCCGGCCCGTCCCCGGATGCTGGCGCGCTGCCAGGACCGGTCGCCGCCTCGCCGACCCCGCCGATGAGGGCGGCCCCCACGCCTGCGGCTTCCGCAGCGAGCGCCGCGTCGACCGTCCGCTCGCGGGCGGCCGCCAGAACGGCTGTCCGATCGCGCGGCGCCGCCTCGGCGGACGACCGCCGCTCCGGCATCGCCGTGCCGACCACGCCCACGCTCGGTACGCGACCCGCGACGCTCGAGGCGCTGCGCCGCGACGTCGGACCCGACCCGGTGTCCGTCGCGATTCCAGCGCTGGGCATCAACGCGCCCGTGAGCGCGGTGGACGTGACCGCGAGCGATCAGCTCGAGGTGCCACCGACCGGCGCACAGGTTGGCTGGTACCGGCACGGCCCCGCGCCCGGTGAGCGTGGCTCGGCGGTGCTGGCGGGGCACGTCGACTATGACGGGCGCCCAGGAGTCTTCTTCGATCTCCGGCGTCTGGAGCCCTCAGCGCTCGTGGTCGTGCGGTACGACGACGGTTCGCGTCGCCGGTTCGAGGTGCAGGCCCGCCGCCGTTATCCCAAGACAGCGTTGCCGGTGCGCCGACTGTTCACCCAGACCGGTCGACCCGTCGTCACCCTCGTCACGTGTGGAGGCGCGTTCGACACGGCGGTGGGTTCCTACGCCGACAATGTCGTGGTGTACGCAACGCCGGTTGGGCGCGGTCAGTCGTCGGAGTAGACGTCGGGGGTGCGCCGGTCTCGAAGCCGCTGTGGGCGTGTGGCCAGCAGGAGCACGAGCACGGTGATGAGCAGCGCGGCGGCGATGATCAAGCCGCTCGACGGACCGCTGATGGCGTCGTCCTCGGCGAGCACGAGCGGTCGCTGACCATCGGGTGCCGCCGATGGGGCGGGTGCCGCGAGACCCACGCTCGGGCTCTCCGATGCCTGCTCCCCCTCGGCCGCGGCCGGCGCGGTCGGCTCACCGGTGGTGGACTCGGCATCGGTGTCGGTCGTCGGTGCGGTCGAGGCCTGCGCCAGCACGGCCTCCTGCCCGAGCGGGATGCTCGCTTCGAAGGTCACCCCGTCTCGCGTCAGCGTGAGCACCGGCGTGCGGACGTCGTCGGGGTCGACCGTGAAGGTGAGCCGGTACTGGTTGGACACGCCCCGCACAATCTGATCGAGCGCGCCCACGATCTCGTCGCTGCTCGTGATCACCTGCGCGGTCCCGGGCCGATCCTGCGTGAGCAACTCCGACGAGGGTGAGAGCGTCCCGCCAGGCGCGAGCTCGACGAGATAGATGGAGATCGGATCCTCCTCGAGCTTGGTGGAGAGGGCGGTGAAGTCGGTGACGCTTGCGTTGTCGGGCCCTGCCGTGAACAGGGCGAGCACCGGCCGGACGTTCTCGGTCTCCGAGAGCACGCCGAGCGCCAGACGGACCGCGTCGTAGGTGGCCCTCGCCGAGCTGTTGCGCAGACCGGCGATGCTGGCCAGGGCCTCATCGGTGCTGGTGGTCGGTGAGAGCACCAGGCTCGACGGCGCGCCCGCGTCGACGACACCGACCTGCACCTCGCTCGGAGCCTGAAGCAGGAACTCGGCCACACCGCCCTGCAGTTGCTGCAGGCTCTCCTCCGGCAGCGAGGTGTCGAGCGCGAGCATGATGAGCAGCTCTTCGGCGGGCAGGGGCGCCACGTCGGGCGCGACGGGCACGCCGTCCTGCGTCACGGTGAAGTCATCCGCGCTCAGCGGCGCCGAACCGATCTGCCACGCGACCTCGACGATCGCTTCGACCGTGGGAAAGGCCTCGGTGTCGACGCGATCGACCCGCAAGAGGGCAGGCTGCGCCATCGCCGTGCCGCCGCCGAACAGCAGTGCCGCAACCGTGACCAGCACGCCTGTGGTCGTCCTGAACATCCGTGCTCCTCGTCGCAAGCGACGTCGCGAGGCGCGCCAGTGGAGAAGGTTCGCCGCGGAACTTCTGTGAGCGCTCCCTGTAGCATGACAGGTCACCCTCCGAAGCACACGGAATGAAGACGGACAGACGAATTCGGACAAAGGACAGGGTCTGGGCACGCGTGAGTCTTCTTCGCGGGGCGTGAGAGGAGTTCGCGAAGGCGGGATGAGCACACGCCGGCGGTTCGTGCTCGGCGCGATCGTGCTGGTGAGCCTGGCGCTGGTCGTCGCCGCGTGGGGGGCGTGGGCGCTGCTGAGCGCTCGTGACGAGCTGCAGCAGGGCCGTGACGCCGCGATGCGCGCCGAGCGAGCGGTGCGCGAGCAGGAGATCGAGCGGGCAGCGGCCGCGCTCGACGAGGCAGCGTCGTCCTTCTCAACCGCCCGCCGCCGGCTCGACACTCCTGTTCTCTCACTCGTAGCGGCCGCCCCCGTGGTCGGTGACGATCTGACGGTGGTGCGTCAACTGGCAGCCGCCGGCGACGAGGTGGTCGGGGCGGGTCAGCGCCTGGTCGAGCAGGTGCGTGCGCTGCCGGAGGGCGTCGACAGCCTGAAGCCGAGTGGACGTGCCGTGCCCGTAGCGGCGCTGAGCGCGCTGCGGCCGGACATCGAAGCGCTCGCCGGTGCGCTCGACGACGCCGTCGCGCGCGTGATCGCGTCGCCTGGTCCGCCGGGACTGGTCGCCGACGTGGCGGACGCCCGGCAGGAGCTGCTGGAGACGCTTCGACCTCTGCGGGGCCAGGCGCGGCTGGTCGCCGACGCCGCGTTCGCGCTCCCGCAGATGCTCGGTCTCGGCGAGCCGCGCACCTACCTGCTGCTGGCGCAGAACCCCGCCGAGGCGCGTGGCACGGGAGGATTCGTGGGAGCGTTCGCCGAGCTCGTCGCTGACGACGGGCGCCTGCGCCTGCGCGAGTTCGACGAGATCCAGGCCCTCCCCGACGTGAGCTTGGATCTCATCGAGCCCCCGAGCGCCGAGTACGTCGAGCGTTATGGGGGCCTGCTCGACACCTACGCCTTCTTGAACGCCAACCTCACCCCGGACTTCCCGAGCGCGGCGGTCGTGCTGGAGCGTCTCTACTCGGCGGCGCTGAACCGGCAGGTGGACGGGGTCATCGCGGTCGATCCCTTCGCGTTCGCGGGTCTGCTTGAGCTCGCGGGCCCGGTCGAAGCGCCACGGGTCGGACGGATCGGGCCGGGCAATGTCGTGGAGGTCCTCTCCAACGAGGCGTTCTCGGCCTTCGAGGATCCGACGTTGCGCAAGCGTGTGCTCGGGGCGGTCGCGGTCCGTTCCCTGTCGGGGCTGTCGCGCGCCGACGGTTCGCTGCCTGAGATCCTCTCGACCCTCTCCGAGCTGGTGCGCGAGGACCATCTGCTCGTGCACGTGCGCGACGACGAGGTGCAGCGGGTGCTCGACCGGCTGGACGTCTCGGGGCGCCTGACGAACCCGCCGGGCGACTTCCTCGCGGTCGTGGGCAACAACGTGGCCGTGAACAAGGCCGACTACTACACCCGCCGTCGTGTCGCCTACGCCGTGCAACTGCGACCGGACGGCTCGGCGACCGGTCAGGTGACGGTCACGCTGCGCAACTCCACGCCCACCTCGGGGCTGCCGAAACGGGTGATCGGACCGAGCGCTCCCGGACTGGAGGCGGGCGACAACCGCACGCTGCTGAGCGTGTACTGCGCCGAGGACTGTGAGCTCCTGCGCTATGCCCGGTCCCGCGGTGACGAGGAGCTGGCTCGCCAGACCGAGCTCGGCCACCCTGTCTTCACGACTCTCATGACGGTGCCGAGCGGGAGTGGCGAGCGCGTGCAGATGGCGTGGACGGTGCCGGATGCCTGGGAGGTCACCGCGGACGGCAGCGGGCGGTACCGGCTGACGTTCGAGGCCCAGCCGACGGTGAACCCGACGAGCGTGCGTCTCACCATCGAGCTGCCCGACGGAGCGCGCCCGGGCGAGTTGCCCGCTTCATGGCAGATTGAGGGGTCGACGCTGCGATGGGAGGGCCGAGCCGGTGATCGCCTGTTCACCGTGCCGTTCGCAACCTCTGGGTAGTTTTTTCGGCTCTTGTGAACGATCTGTGGGTGGGTTGACGCCGCTTCCATAGCGCGACGCCGCCTCTGGCCTACGTTTCCGGCTGTTCGAAGGTCGGTTACGAGGGCGTAGGAGGCGGCGTGCGTTCGGTGAGTGTATGGAAGCAGTT
>JBBSMR010000098.1:0-9390 GCA_038233095.1 Euzebyales bacterium | reverse complement strand
TCGGAGCGCGCTCTGGCGAGTCGCAGCACGCGCCCGGAATCGCATGATCGACGTTGCACTGAAGACGCTCGCCGTAGCCGACCTGCGGTTTCGTGGTCGGGATGCGGGGATTTGAACCCCGGATCTCCGGTCCCCCAGACCGGCGCCCTGGACCAAGCTGGGCCACATCCCGGCGCGCGGCGCGCGGCGCCGCCCGACGAGCAGCCTAGCGCCGTTCGGATACGGCGGCCAGCGCGAGTGGACTCGCTACGCTTGCCGCACGCGATATGAAGCGCGATGTGAAGCGCGACGTGAAGGATGAGCGACGTGCCCAGGCTCTTCGACGCGGGCGCCCGGGGAGATCCGGCGGCCCAGACGGTGCACGACCGCGTGCTCACGGCGGCCAACCTCATCACGTTCGCCAGGCTGGCTGGCTTGCCGCTGTTCGTCTGGCTCACCCTCGGGGTGGGCGCTTACGGCATCGCCTTCGGGGTGCTCGTCGTCGTCGGCACGACCGATTGGGTGGACGGCTATGTCGCGCGTCGGTTCGACCAGGTCACCCGTCTCGGCAAGCTGCTCGACCCGCTCATCGACCGGGCGCTGCTGGCGACCGCCACGCTCACCCTGCTCGTCGCAGGGTTCATGCCGTGGTGGGTGGTGGGGCTGGTCGTGCTCCGCGACATCGTGCTGTTCGGCACCGCCTTCGCCTGGTTCGGAGGGCTGCCGCCGATCGCCGTCAGTCGCACCGGCAAGTTCGCGACCGCCATGCTGCTGCTCGGGGTGCCGG
The DNA here is from genome assembly GCA_038233095.1 of Euzebyales bacterium. Taxonomy (GTDB): domain Bacteria; phylum Actinomycetota; class Nitriliruptoria; order Euzebyales; family Egibacteraceae; genus JBBSMR01. The sequence continues at coordinate 8,624 of JBBSMR010000098.1, read as the reverse complement.
GCTTCCTGCTCGGCAACATGCAGTGGTCGGGGGCCGGCCCCGCGCTCGTCCTCGCTTGGCTGCTCACCGGGGTCGGCACGGTCTCGTACTACCTGGCCGGCTTGCAGTACGCGAGGATCGCCCGTGCCCTGCGACGCTCACCAAAAGGGGTGTCAGATGGCTGACCCGGCCCCCGGCACCGTTCCCTTCGTGTACGGACGCACCGTACCCTTCGACGGGGTGAACGGGTAGCATCCGCCCGATCCGCGCAAGCGATCCGCGCAACCCGATCCGCCAAGCCGAACAGGAGCAGCGAAGGTGAACCCTCCAGATCTGCGTTACACCGAGGAGCACGAGTGGGCGCGGGCCGAGGACTCGCGCATCACGGTGGGCATCACCGACTATGCGCAGGACGCGCTCGGCGATGTGGTCTACGTGGACCTGCCCGCCAGTGGAACCCGTGTGGAGCAGGGCCAACCCTTCGGCGAGGTGGAGTCGACGAAGAGCGTGTCGGATCTCTACGCACCGGTGACCGGCACCATCGTTGAGCGCAATGAGTCCTTGGAGTCCCAGCCCGAGCTGGTGAACAGCGACCCGTACGGTCAGGGCTGGCTGGTCGTGATCGAGGCTGAGGACGGCACGCAGGTCGAGGCGCTCATGGACGCCTCGGCGTACGAGGACCTCGTCGACGCCGAGTAGCGCACAGAGCCTTGACCTCAGCCTGAGGCTTTGGCCTGGCCTGCTAGCATGCGCCTTCTGCGGGTCTCCGCTCCTTGTCGACGGCTCGAAAGTGGGAGGCGATGTACTGCACCAACTGCGGCCACGCCAACCCTGAAGACGCGAACTTCTGCGCGAACTGTGGGCGTCCGCTCCAGGGTGTGGGTGAAGAGACCACCGGCTCGCTGCGCGCGGAGGACGTCGAAGGTCTGGAAGCGGGGGAGGTGGGTCAGGACGTCCATGCGCTCGTCGCGGAGCTGGAACCCGGGACGGCTCTGCTGCTGGTCGTGCGCGGTCCCAACCACGGCGCACGCTTTCTTCTCGACCGCGAGGTGGTGACCGTGGGGCGACACCCCGCCAGCGACATCTTTCTCGACGACATCACCGTCTCCCGGCGGCACGCGGAGTTCCGCAGGGAGGATGGCCGCTTCTGGGTCCATGACGTCGGCAGCCTCAACGGCACCTACGTCAACTCGCAGCGCACCGAGGACGCGCGCCTGGAGACGGGTGACGAGGTGCAGGTCGGCAAGTTCAAGCTGCTCGCCCTCGTGGCGGAGGCGTCATGAGCCCCGACGGCTTCACCATCGGTGAGGTGCTGAACCAGCTGAAGGAGGACTTCGAAGACATCACGATCTCGAAGATCCGCTTCCTGGAGAGCGAAGGGCTGATCTCGCCCGACCGCACCGAATCTGGCTACCGCAAGTTCTCCGATGACGATATCGACCGCTTGCGGTTCATCCTCACGGCTCAGCGCGACCACTATTTGCCGCTCAAGGTGATCCGTGACCAGTTGGATCGGCTCGACAGCGGCGAACAGCCGGCGGTGGCGCCCGCACCTTCTCCGCCGATCGGCGTCACGGTGCGGGCAGACACTTCCGCGATCCGGAACATGCCGCCCGCGCCGCCCACGGCTGGGATCCCCGACGGCCCTTGGCTCGACGCCCCCCTCACAGGCGAGCGCATCGGCATCACGCAGCTGTGCGAGAAGACCGGGCTGTCGCCCACCGAGGCGCGCTCGCTGCAAGAGTTCGGCCTGATCGGGGAGCGGGGGACCGACGAGCTCGACGGCGATGACCTCCTGGTCGCTGAGACGGCGCGCGATCTGCTGCGGATGGGCCTGGAGGCCCGTCACCTGCGCATGTACCAGCAGTTCACCGATCGCGAGCTGGCGCTCTTCGAGCAGCTCGCCGGACCGCTGCTGCTGCAGCGACAGCCCGAGGCTCGCCGGCAGGGTGTGCGCCAGCTCGAACGGCTGTCAGCGTTGACCGCGAGCCTGAGGGCCGCGCTCCTGTCCGGGGCCCTGCGCGACTACGTGCACGGAGGGTGAGCCGGCCGGTCGGCGCGAGGCGAGCGTTGGCGACGCTCGCAGCCATGTTGTTCGTGGGCCTGGCGCCGCGGGCGGCCATGGCGCAGACCGGCGCGTCCGACGATGCGCGGGAGTTGCCGGAGGTGGCGGTGACCGCCGAGGGCGCCGTGCTGTGGGATCCGGTCGACGGTCGCGCGCTCGGAGGGGTGCAGGCGCAGGCGCCGCGTCCGATGGCGTCGACGACCAAGATCATGACGGTCCTGCTGGCGCTGGAGGAGGCGCGCCTGGACGAGATCATCACGGTCTCTGAGCACGCGGCCGGGGTCGGTCGCGAGAGCGGAGTGGCGACGCTCGGCCTGCAGCCCGGGCAAGAGCTGATCATGGCCGACGCCCTGGCGGGGCTGCTGCTGCGCAGCGGCAACGACGCGGCGGTCGCCGTGGCCGAGCACGTGGCGGGCAGCGAGGAGGCGTTCGTGGCGCTGATGAACGCGCGCGCGGAGGAGCTGGGGTTGACCGCGACCCACTTCGTGAACGCCTCGGGACTCACCGACGATCTCGCTCACCATGCCAGCCCGCGCGATCTGGCGCGGCTCGCGGTCATCGCCATGCGGAATCCGGACTTCGCCGCGTGGGCCGGCGCGCAGCGGCTTGACGTGGGCGAGTTCGGCGTGCTCGAGAATCGCAACGAGCTGCTCGGCAGCTACCCGGGGGCCACGGGCGTGAAGACGGGCTACACCGCGCTCGCGGGACTGTGCCTGGTCGCCAGCGCCCGGCGCGGCGGGCGCAGCCTCTACGCCGTCGTGCTCGGCAGCGAGGAGTACTTCGTCGACGCCGCGAAGCTGTTGAACCACGGGTTCACGTCGTTCCGCCTCGTCCGCGCCCTCGCGCCCAGTGACGAGCTGGTTCGCTATCGATCATCGGGAGGCGCCGTGGCGCTGAGAGCGGCGGCGCCGCTGCGGCGTACCGTCGCGACCACGCGGTTGGACGCGGTGCGCACGCGGCTGGTGCTGCGACCGATGATGCCGCTGCCGGCACCGGCCGGCAGCCCAGCCGGTGAGGCCCAGCTGCTGGTCGGTGACCGTGTCCAGTCCCGCGTGCCGCTCGTCTTCGCCGAGCGGGTGGAGCGTCCCGCGCCACGCTCGCAGGCCGCCGCGGTGGGGGGAGCGGTCCGCGAGAGCTTGCGGACGCTGGCTCGCCTGCGACCGGTCGACGTGGACGTAGACGTGCGATGATTGAGCGGGGAGAGGCCGAAACGTAGACTCGCCGCGGGACCAGCGTCGCGCCTGAATGGAGCACAGGATGATCGAACTGGAGCTGGTGGGGGTGCGGGTCGAGCTCCCGCACAACCAGCCGATCGTCCTGCTGAAGGAGACCGGCGGCGCCCGGTTCCTACCCATCTGGATTGGCGCGGTGGAGGCGACCGCGATCGCGTTCGCCATGCAAGGGGTGAACTCACCGCGACCGCTCACGCATGATCTCATGCGGGATCTGCTCACCAGTCTCGAGGTCGGCATGGAGCGCGTCGTCGTGACCGAGCTGCGGGACGGCACGTTCTACGCCGAGATCCACATGACGCGCAACGGACAGGCGGTGCAGGTCTCGTCACGCCCGTCTGACGCCATCGCGCTCGCGGTGCGCACGACCGCGCCCATCTTCGCCGACGAGTCCGTCCTCACCGAGGCGGGCATCGAGATCGAGGACGAGGAAGAGGACGAGGTCGAGCGCTTTAAGGAGTTCCTCGACCAGGTCTCCCCGGAGGACTTCCGCTAAGGGCTCGCCATAGGCGCTTCTGCCGCGGGCTCCATGGATCTGGCCTTGACCCCTGGTCCAGCGCGTGAGTAAAGTACCGGGAGCAACACGTAATTACGAAGGAGTGAGGATGCCGCGCCCCAATCGGTACCTGCGCGACATCCCCCTGCCTGGCCTGGGTGACGGCCCGACGGGCTACCGGGGACCCGCGGTGTGCAAGATCGTCGGCATCACCTACCGGCAGCTGGACTACTGGACCACCACGCAGCTCGTGACCCCATCGGTCAGGGACGCGGAGGGGTCGGGCTCGCAGCGCCTGTACTCCTTCGACGACATCGCGCATCTCAAGGTGATCAAGAACCTGCTCGACACCGGTGTCAGCCTGCAGCGCATCCGCAAGGCGATCGAGTTCGTCCAGGAGCGGGGCCTGTCGTTGCGCAACGTCACGCTCATGAGCGATGGCGAGCGCGTGTACGCACTCGACGACCAGCGCGAGATCATTGATCTCATCGCTCGCGGTCAGGGTGTCTTTGCGATCGCGGTCGAGCCGGTCTACGCCGAGCTGGAGGCCCAGATCCACCAGCTGCCCGCCGAACGCGCGGATCCTCCCATGGCCCGCACCTCAGGTCCCAGCGAGCAGCGCTCCCAGGCGGCCACGACGACCGGTGGTGGCTAGAATCCGCTCCCTCGCGTTTCGACGAGGGAGTAGAGCAGTTGGAATATTCGCCGCACAACGCCGCTGACCTCGACGCGATGCTGGCCGCGCTCGGCAAAGCCGAGCTCGACGACCTGTTCGCGCACCTGCCCGACTCGCTGCGCATCAAGGGCGAGCTGGCGCTCCCGGCGGGCCGCAGCGAGGACGAGGTGCTGCGTCGGGCAGGCGAACTCGCCGCTGGCAACGACGTCGGAGCCGTCTGCTTCGCGGGCGGCGGTTCCTACGACCACTACGTGCCCGCCGTGGTCGGCGCGATCGCCTCACGGGGTGAGTTCCTGACCGCCTACACGCCCTATCAGCCCGAGGTCTCCCAGGGCATGCTGCAGGCGCTGTTCGAGTACCAGACCGTGATCAGCGAGCTCACCGGGCTGCCGGTGTCCAACGCCAGCCTCTACGACGGGGGCTCCGCCGTCGCCGAGGCGGTGGCGATGGCGTGCGCGGCGACGCGGCGCCACCGGGTGCTGGTGGCTGAGGCGCTGGACGGCCCCAGCCGGCGGATCGTGCGCACGTACGCGCATCCTCTGGGTCGCGGCGTGGCCGAGCTGCACGTCGACGCGACGACCGGCCGCACACTCCTGGGCGAGCTCGGTGAGGAGGTGGCCGCCGTTGTGCTCCAGCAGCCGAACGCGCTCGGCGTGATCGAGGAGGTGCGCGCCCACGCCGAGGCTGCGCACGCGGTCGGCGCCCAGCTCATCGTGAAGCTCGAACCGCTCGCGACCGGACTGCTCGCGACCCCCGGCGCACAGGGGGCCGATCTGGTGGTGGGCGAGGGTCAGACGCTCGGACAGGGGCTCAACTACGGAGGTCCGGCGCTGGGCTTCCTCGCCTGTCGACAGGAGCAGGTCCGACGCGTTCCCGGTCGCATGGTGGGCCGCACGGTCGACCGCGACGGTCGCACCGGCTACGTCATGACCCTGCGCGCCCGTGAGCAGGACATCCGCCGGGAGCGGGCGACGAGCAACATCTGCACGAACCAGACCCTGAACGCGCTGATGGCGTTGATCTATCTCTCCTGGCTCGGGCCGCAGGGCCTGCGGGAGCTCGCGAGCGCCAGCCTCTCGCGGGCGCGGCACGCGGCCGAGCGGCTGAGCGACGTGCCGGGTCTCACGGTGGCCACCTCCGGGCCATTTCTGAAGGAGTTCCCGGTCCGCCTCGACGTCGACGACCCCGGCGAGGCCGTCTCGCGCGCCCATCGCGGCGGGTATCTCATCGGACCGGTCGTCGAGGACGGGCCGTTCGCGGGCTGCGTCATGATCGCCGTGACCGAGCGCCGGACCCGCGACGAGGTGGACGGGCTCGCCGACACGCTCGGCCGCATCGTGAAGGAGATCGCCTGATGGGTGTGCTCGGGGACCCGCAGGCGACGGAGCCGACGATCTTCGCTCTCTCGAGGCCGGGACGCCGAGCGGCGACGATCCCCGCGCTGGACGTGCCCGCCGTCGACCCGGTCGAGGCGCTGGACGGCGTGGAGCTGGCCGACCAGCCGCCCGGGCTGCCGGAGGTGGGCGAGCTCGACCTGGTGCGCCACTTCACCCGGCTTTCCCACCGCAACCACGGCATCGACGTCGGCTTCTACCCGCTCGGCAGCTGCTCGATGAAGTACAACCCGCGTCTGGCCGAGCTGGCCGCGGGGGAGCCCGGATTCCGCCAGCTCCACCCTTGGGCGCCCGACGAGGCCGCGCAGGGAACGCTCGAGCTGCTGTGGGATCTGGAGCGCTGGCTCGCGGAGCTGACCGGCATGCGCCGGGCGACGTTCCAGCCCGCCGCCGGGGCGCACGGTGAGTTGTGCGGGCTCATGCTCATCCGCGCTTACCACGAGGACCGCGGCGACGCGCGCAAGACGATCGTGATCCCCGACTCGGCGCACGGCACCAATCCCGCCAGTGCTGCCATGTGTGGCTACGACGTGGTGACCGTGCCCTCGGGCGAGGACGGGCTGGTCGACGTCGACGCGCTCGAAGGGCTGGTGGACAACCAGACCGCGGGGCTCATGCTGACGAACCCGAACACCGTCGGGCTGTTCGAGGTCGAGATCGAGCGGATCGCGGCCGTGCTGCACCGCGTCGGCGCGCTGCTCTATTACGACGGAGCCAACTTCAACGCCATCGCCGGTCGGACGCGGCCGGGTGACATGGGCTTTGATGTCGTGCATCTGAACGTCCACAAGACGTTCGCGACGCCCCACGGGGGAGGGGGGCCGGGCGCTGGTCCCGTCCTCGTCGCCGAGCGCCTCGAGCCTTACCTGCCAGCGCCTGTGGTCGCGCGGGACTCCGAGGGCCGGTTCTTCTGGGACCATGACCGGCCGCAGTCGATCGGCCGCTTGCACGCCTTTCACGGCAACGTCGGCGTGCTCGTGCGTGCCTACACGTTCCTGCTCGCCCACGGCGGCGACGGCCTGCCCGCGATGAGCGGCAAGGCCGTGCTGAACGCCAACTATGTCGCCGAGCAGGTTCGGGACGTGTTGCCACCCGGATACCCGCAGCATCCTCCCATGCACGAGTTCGTGGCGACCGGCAAGGCGCTGCGCCAGCACGACCTCAAGGTGCTCGACCTGTGCAAGCGGCTCATCGACCTGGGCTACCACCCCCCGACGAACTACTTCCCGTTGATCGTCGAAGAGGCGCTCATGGTCGAGCCGACCGAGACCGAGTCAAGTGAGACGCTGGACGGCTTCGCGGACGCCCTGCGTCAGATCATGGCCGAGGCCGAGGAGGATCCGCAGCTGCTGCGCTCCGCGCCGCAGACCACCCCGGTCACCCGCCTCGACGAGGGCCGCGCCGGGCGCGAGCTGGTGCTGCGCGACGACGCTTGAGCTTCGCCCGAGGCGCGTTGCAGCCGAGCCGCTGGCTACCTTGCTATCTTGCTCAGCGTTTGCCCCAGGCGGCCTACGGGCTGTTCCGAGGGGCGGATGCCGCTGATGGGCTTCATCCGCCGGGTGTGCGCCGGACGTGGGGGCGAATGCCGCTGATGGGCGGCAGTTGCCGACCGCCCGAGCGGGCACCGCCCCGGCGCGTCAGCGGCGCGGGGCGCCGCCGATGATGAACAGCGGCACGACCGCGCGGCCGGTGATCACCCGGTCGAAGCGGACCCTGGTGGCCCGGTTGAAGAATCGCCGTGATCCGCGGTAGTTCACACGCGTGTTCACGACCATCTGGTCGTTGCGCAAGGCGTTCTCCATGCGCTCGATGATCTTGTCCAGTGACTGGTTCCCGGCGGAGCACTCCCCGAAGAAGCAGTCCTCGTACCCGTAGTACCCGTAGTCGCTTCCGCCGCCGCGCAGCTGGATCTGGCCGCGGCCCATCTGCTGACGGATCGGCACACGGTAGTTCATCACCTTGCGCACGATGCGGTTGTCCGCGTCGAGCAGGCGCAGGCGCAGGCGCAGCAGCCGGCCCGGACGGGCGATGACCGGCTGGCGGGCCGAGACGGGACGGTAGCGGCCGTCGCGGAAGACCCGCACCCCGGTGATGCGATAGGTCTGCTTCTCGGTCAGGATGTCGTTGTCGACGTTGACGTTCGTGATGCGCACCGGTCCGAAGTTCTGGAGCCGGTACAGGTTCTCGTACAACTCCCAGACCGACTCACCGGTCACGTCGTAGTCACTCACGAAGCGGTTTGTGCGCTGCAGCACGAAGGGTGCGCCGCGGTAGCGGCCGCGGACGGTCCACGTGTGCTTGGCCGAGCCCTCGGCGTAGGCGTCGCGCAGCGTGTCGATCGTTGCCCACTGGTGGAAGATCGCGATGTCGGGGAGCCAGTCGCGGTAGGCCACGAAGGTGCTCCCCGGAGCACGATCCACCGACCCGTCATGGCGCCGCACGCGTGTCTGGGTGCGGATCGGCACCACCGCGGGACCCTGGCCGAGCGGTCCGGCGATGGCCGCGAGCCGGTCCTGCTTGAGGCGCCCGGCGATGCCGCCGATGTTGGCCATCTTGAAGCCGCCGAGTAAGGGGTCGACGACGATGCGCAGGGCCTCAGCGGTGTGCATGCTCATCTCGGTCTGCCCCGAGAAGAAGAAGTGGTGCCCGAAGGCGAGCGCCCGGCCGTTGCAGCGCATCGTCGTGGTGCCGACGCCGGCGAAGTTCACGTCACCGTAGGAGAGCGCCGCGGCGATGTTGCCGCCCGGCCTGATGGTGGTCGCGATCTGGGCCGCGGAGAGCT
>JBBSMR010000097.1:0-9437 GCA_038233095.1 Euzebyales bacterium | reverse complement strand
GTGACGCCAGCCGGCGCACAAGGTGGCGAACTCCGCGACGTCGCGCAGCCGCACCGCCGCGACGATCAACGGGCGTTGCACCGCGGCGACGTGGTCCACGCCGACGTCGCCGGCGAGCCGGTCGATCAGTGAGGCGTGCGCGACCCCGATGCGCCCGTCCTCCAACGCTTGCGTGATCTCGGGCAGCGCGTGCAGCCGCTTGGTCACCTTGCCGCGCCGGCCCGCCTCGGCATGGGTGAGGCTGGTCGAGCGGCGCAGCCAGACGCTGGGGTTGGCGAAGCTGTCGCGCTGCAACACCCCCGACTGTTCGGGGGCGCGCAACACCCCCAGACGGTGGCCCTCCAAGCGGTCGATGAGCACGCTCACATCCCGCAGACGGGCCAGCACCGCGGCGTCGCCGTCACGCTCGCCGGCTGACGTCACCGGCTCGTCGGCGAGCCGGTCGATGAGCACCGCGATCTGGTTACACACCGGGTCGGTCACCTGCGGCCGCTCGCCCAGCCCGAGCGCCTCGTCGTAGCCAGCGTGCCGAACCCGTCTGTGAACTCATGTTCGTTACACTACCCGACGGGTACGACAACACCCCGGAACCAAACCCCACCATCCCGGACACCCACCAAGAGATCTTGAGAACCACATGTCGGATTCAACCGCAGACTGGTGTCCTTGAGCGGTCTCGTCGTGACCATCCACTTTGGCTATGCTCGGCGCATGGTCTTCCTCATGGACTGGCGTCCCCGTGTCCGCCAGACGGCGGCGGACGAGCCGGGACGAGCGCCGGCGTAGTCACAGCCAGAACCTCCTGGTCGACGAACGGGTCGTCGACCGTTTGCTCGCGCGCGCGGAGCTGACGCGTGACGAACACGTTGTCGAAATCGGCCCGGGCCGAGGTGCGCTGACGCTGCCACTTGCCGGCGCGGGGGCGCGCGTGCTCGCAGTGGAGCGCGATCCCGGCCTTGCCGACGAGCTGCGCGCCTCAGTGCGGCGGGCGCGCCTGGAGAGCAGGGTGCGGGTGCTCACCCTGGACGCTCGGCGACTCCGCTGGCCGGGCGAGCCGTACCGCGTCATTGCGAACCTGTCGTTCGGTGCGACGACGGCACTGCTCGCGCACATGCTGGACGACCCGGCTCAAGGTCCGCGACGGGCCGACGTCCTCGTCCAGCGTGTGGTCGCGATCAAGCGCTCCTCGCAGCCGCCGACATCGCTGCGCTCCGCGGCGTGGGCGCCGTGGTGGGAGATGACCCTGGGAGATCCCGTCCCCCGCAGCGCGTTTCGTCCCGTGCCCGGGATCGACGCGGCCTGGCTGCACATCACACGCCGCGACAGTCCTGTGCTGCCCGAGTGGCTTGCGCCGTCGTTGCGTGGACTGCTCCGGCCGGGATGGGATCCTCCGACTGATGGCTAGACCACTTGCCCGGACAACCCTCGGAGCAGCACCGACGACGCCGTGGCGATCGCCTCGTCGAGGTCGACCTCGTCGCGGATGAGCATGGTCCGATAGCCGCTCAGCAGCGCCCACGCGGCGCGGTGCAACGCTTCGGGATCACCGACGAAGACGCCTTGGGCGACCCCGTCGGCGATGATCTCGGCGAGCAGCTCGCGCACAGGCGCGAGGTGGGCGAGCAAGCGGGCCTGCTCCTCCGGTGAGAGCAACGGCAAGAGGTCGTGACCAACGGCGCGATCGGTCGTCATGGCCCGGAAGTTGATCGCGACGTACCCGCGCAGCCGCTCCGCCGGGTCCGCCGACGCCATCACCGCACGGATCTCCGCCACGGTGCTCCCGACCACGCGGTCGGCGTAGGCCAGCATGAGGTCGTGCTTGTCCTTGACATAGTTGTAGATGGCGCTGCGTGCGATGCCGGCCCGCTCGGCGACGGACGAGAGCGTGACGCCGTCGACGCCGTGCTGCGCGACGAGCTCGCCGAACGCGTCGAGAAGGCGGCTGCGGACCAGCTCGCGGTGCTCGTCGAGGGAGTCCGCCCACAGACTTGGCATGCTCGGAGCGTACTCTCGATAGACCGTTTGTCACGACACGACGTCGTGTCGTAGAGTCGTGTTATGTTTGTCGCGCTCCGCGAGATCCGTCGGGCCAAGGGCAAGTTCGCCTTGCTGGGCTCGGCGGTGGGGCTGCTCGTGTTTCTCCTGCTCTTCTTCCAGGCGGTCGCCGGCACGCTCGTGAGCGGGCTGACCGGCTCGGTCGAGCAGTCCTCCGCCGACGTGCTCGTCTACTCCGAGCGGGCACGGCGCAACCCCAATGCGAGCGTCCTCTCCCCCGAGGCCGTCGAGGCCGTGCGCGCCGTCGACGGGGTGGCGCAGGCGGGCGCGATCGGACAGACGGTCTTCACCGGCACCGGGGCCGACGGCCAAGTCGACCTCGTCCTCATCGGTGTCGCGGCAGGCGGCCCTGAGGCCGACACCACCCTCGAGGTCGTCGGCGTCGTGGAGGACGCCGCCGCCAACGTGTCGCCGACGCTATACACCACGTTCGACACCTACGCCGCCGCCGTGCGGGCGCGCGGGCCGGCCCGCGCCGGTCACGCTGGTGGGGGTGCGAGCGGACGAGAACACCGACCCCGCCGCGCTCGCGCGTCGCATCACCCGTGATCGTGGGCCTGGGTGTCGCGGTGGGCGTCGGCCTCGCCGCCGGGCTGCTGTACGTCGCCCGCGATGTCTTCGAAGCCACAGTCGACCCCACGACGGCGGCGGTGACAAGCGCTGCGATGCTCGGCCTCGGACTGATCGCCGCCTCCGGGGCGGTGCGGCGCGTGCTCACGATCGAGCCGATCGAGGCCGTGGCGGGAGGTGGGTTGTAGATGCGGATCGCCCTCCGCGAGCTGCTGCGGCGCCCCGGCCGGTTCCTCACCGTCGGTGTGGCGCTCACCCTCCTCGTCGTGCTGCTGATCGTGCTCGGGGGCTTCCTCGACGGGCTCGAGCTGAGCCAGACCGGGTCGTACCGCGCCCAGGGCGACCGGCTGTGGGTCTTCGACGCCGATGCCGAGCGGCAACTCGGTCGCTCCAAGATCGGCGTGGACGTCCGGAGACAGGTCGAAGCCGTCGACGGCGTCGCGGGCGTCGGGTCAATCCACGCCACCCCGACGACCGCCAGCCTCGCGGGCACGCAGGAGCTCACCGACGTCGTCGTGCTCGGTTACGAGCTCGGCACAGAGGTCCTCCCCGCACCGCCCTCTGCCGGCTCCGCGGTGGTTGACGGCGCTACGACGACGTCGCCGACGTGGCCGTCGGCGACGAGCTGGAGCTCGGGCCACAGCGCCTCGCGGTCGAGGTGATCGAGCTGGTCGGCGATGTCACCCAGGGCGCCCCGACCGTCTGGGTGAACCCGACGACCTACCGCGAGATCGCCACGACGGCGAACCCGGCCGCAGCCCTGCCTGACGGCAGCGCGAACGCGCTCGTGGTGGAGACGGGCTCGTCGGCTGACGCGGCGACCGTCGCCGAGCGCATCGACGCCGCCACCGCTGCGACGACGACCGTGACGACGGCGGAGGCGATCGCCGCCCTGGACGTCGTCGCCCAACAGTTCTCGACCTTTCAGGGGATCATCGGCGTGACCTTCGTCGTGTCGCTGCTCGTCGTCGTGCTCTTCTTCGTCCTCATCACACTGGAACGCACGACGTTGTACACGGTGCTGAAGGCGCTCGGTGGTCAGTCCCTGATCTGCTCACGGGTGTCGCGGTGCAGGCGCTGGGCGTGGCGGTCGCCGCGGTCATCGTGGGCGGGCTGCTGGCGGTGGCGTTCGTGGCTTTGCCGCCCGCCGACCTGCCGCTGCGCCTCGAGCCGGTCAGGCTCGCGCAGATCGCCGGGGGTACGGTGCTCACCGCGCTCCTGGGCTCACTCTTGACCCTGCGACGGATCCTGCGCGTGGACCCCGCGCAGGCGATCAGCTAGGAGCACCACGATGTCGACCACGCCCGCCCTCGCACTGTGCGACGTCCGCAAGACCTACGGAACCGGCGAGCAACAGGTCGTCGCGCTCGACGACGTGACCCTACAGGTCGACGACGACGAGATGGTCGTGCTGATGGGCCCTTCGGGTTCGGGCAAGACCACCAGCTGGGTCACCAGGTCATGGAGCTGCTGCGCGGCGAGGTGAAGCAGCGCGGCGTCGCGGCGGTCGTCGTGACGCACGACGAGCGGGTCGTGGAGTTCGGCGACCGGACCCTCCACATCGCGGACGAACGGCTCCAGCCGGCTGCCTGACAGCGCGCTCTGCCCTCTGGCTGGATGTCGTATACCATCCATGTGGATGGTCGACGGATTCCGGAGCGGTCGCGATGAGTGAGACTGAGAAGATCACGGTCAACATGGGACCGGTCGACCTCGGCCAGATCGATCTGCTCGTGCGGGAGGGCTTCTACTCCAACCGCACGGATTTCATCCGGACGGCCGTCAGAACCCAACTGGGAACGCATGCCGACGCCGTCCGCGAGACCGTCGCGCGCCGGACGCTCGTGCTCGGACTCCAACACTTCACCCGGGACGACCTGGAGGCGGTGCGCGCCGCGGGCGAGCGGCTCGAGATCAGGGTGCTCGGGCTGGCCAGCATCGCTGAGGACGTGAGTCCAGAGCTCGCCGCTGCGACCATCGAGTCCGTGGTCGTGCTCGGCAGCTTCCGAGCCAGCAGCGGCGTCCGGCGGGTCCTGGCTGACCGCATCCAGTAGCGCCACCGATCAGGCACACGAGAAGAAGGAGCCTCACGCCCATGCCAGATGCTCACCTGAGCACGCCGCACACGCCCGCTGACGACCACGACCGTCGGCGACGCCTGCACGTGCCAGCCGGCTTGAGGGAGGCAACACGGCTGACGAGAACGGGGGACCTGGCCGAGGCGACCGCGCTCATTCAGCGCACCCTCGGCGCGCAGCCCGCCGGAGCGCCCGCGCAGACTTCGCCGCCGCGGCCCCCGACGGGCTTGCGGTTTGAAAGACCAGCGTCACACTCGTCGGGGGGTGGTGCCGGGCGGTTTGTCTCCTCCTCGCTCAGCAATCACGCCGGGAGCCGCTCCTACAAGCTGTACGTCCCTCAGGTCACTGGCAGCCAGCCGAAGCCGTTGCTGGTCATGCTGCACGGGTGCACCCAGGACGCCGACGACTTCGCGGCCGGCACGCGCATGAACGCGCTGGCCGAGACGCATGGGTTCCTCGTCACGTATCCGCAGCAGTCGGCGCGCGTGAACCCCTCCAAGTGCTGGAACTGGTTCGAGGCCGGCGATCAGCGCCGCGACAGCGGCGAACCATCGATCATCGCCGACATCACTCGTCAGATCGCGTCGTCGCACGCCGTCGACAAGGGGCGCGTCTTCGTCGCCGGCCTGTCGGCGGGCGCCGCGATGGCGGTGATCATGGGCGCGACGTATCCCGATCTGTACGCTGCGGTCGGCGTGCACTCGGGACTGGCGTACGGGGTCGCCACCGATCTGGTTTCGGCGCTGCGGGCGATGAAGCAGGGCAGCGAGGGTGTACGGGCGTCCACGCCGCTGCCCGCGACGCCGATGATGGTCTTCCACGGCGATCGCGATCAGACCGTCAACCAGCGCAACGGCGACGAAGTCCTGGGGCCGTGGACCGCCGGCGCGGCACAGACGGTCGGCGAACCCCGCGTCCTCATCACCGTCCACAGAGGTCAGGTGCCCGGAGGGCACGCCTACACCCGCTCCGTCTACCGCGACGCCGGCGGACGCTCGCTCGCCGAGGGCTGGTCGGTGCACGGGTTGGGACACGCCTGGTCGGGCGGCGATCCGTCGGGCTCCTTCACGGATCCGGAGGGGCCGGACGCCTCGACCGAGATGGTGCGCTTCTTCACCGACGTCACCGAGCGCGGCTGAACGTCTCACTTGATCGCGAGCGATTGACGACAGGGCTCACTTCCGCTCGCGGCCCCGTCGTCAATCACTCCCGTTCCGATCGCTCGAAAGGCGATCGCTGTGGCTGCCCTGTACTCCCGGCCGCCCTCACTCCGGAGACCGCCCGAGAGCGCCCGGCCAGGCACGTTGCCCTCGTGATGTACTTGGCCCCCATTCGGCCCGGTTCGCGCTCCTTACCAGCGGCTTCGTCTCTGCGTTCATGTTGGCAAGACGTTCACGCCACAAGCGGGTATGGCACGCTGAGAGGCCATGACGGAGACCCCGGTAACGCAATCCGGGCGCGCGCCGAGTCGGTGTGTGACACGCTACACATGCGGGCAGCAGGAGTTCAACGGCCATGAGTGGCGCAGACACGGGACCGAGTTGGTCCTCCATCGCCGGCTGGTACGACGACCTCGTCGAGAGCGGAAGTGGCCCGCATGAGACCGCCGTCGACTGCCTGCTCGACCTGGCGGGAGACCTTGACGGCGCCGCCGTGCTCGACGTCGGCTGCGGGCAGGGTCTGGGACCCGGGCACTCGCCGCAGCCGGAGCTGCGCGTCTGGTCGGCGTCGACGCCTCCGAAGCGATGATCGAACTGGCCCGCGGCAAGGGCTCCGTTCCGGACTGTGAAGTCTCCTTTGTCGTCGATGACGCGCAGCGGCTGGCTGCCTTCGACGCGGACAGCTTCGACGGCGTGACGTCCCAGCTCGCCCTCATGGACATTCCGGACCTTGAGGCGACGTTGAGCGCGGTCCACCGTGTGCTCGAACCCGGAGGATGGTTCGTCTTCGTCATCGTTCATCCGTGCTTCTCGCGCCCGACGCGGCGCGCGTGGAGACGGCCGACGGCCGTCCTGGCCTGTCCGTCACCGGCTACTTCGAGGAGCGGTTCTGGCGCTCATCGAACCCGCGGGGGGTGCGGCGCGCGGGCAACGATCACCGCACGCTCCGAACGATCTCAACGCGCTCCTGAAGTCCGGCTTTCTGCTGGAGCGCGTCGCGGAACCACACGCGAGCCCGCTCCTCGCTCGACAGCAGCCGGTCTACCAGCATGTCCCGATCTTCTTCGGAGCGCGGGTGCGGAGCGGCTGACTACGGTGCCGGCGCTCGCGGCAACGAATCGATGTCGCCGACTGTGCCCACGCCGGCGCGGAATCCAGGGGGAGAGCATCGTGATACTCCAAAGCTGACTGCGGTGTCGCCGGGGTCCCGAGGTCATTCCCTGCGTCCCCAAAGAGCGCGACAGACTCGTCCATGCCGAGACGGGAGTGGTAGATGAGCCCGCGCCGTCCGTCAGCGTCGAAAGCATCTGCCCATGCCCAGGGCAACGTGTACGGGACGACCGTCCCGATCTCCGCCGTGAGGGTGGGCACGGACGGACGGGTGGTATCGGCCAGCTTGGAGCGCGCGTGTGGAACGTCGGTAGCGCTCCACACCACCAGCCGTTCGAGTGCCGCCACGGTCAGCACGGGCGGATCGACCTGGTCGGGATCGTTGGTAGTCTCGATGATGGCCGCTGCGGCCGAGAGCGCCCAGTAGCAGGTCCCACGTGGCTTCTTCAAGTCGAACCGTCCTGGCGAAGGGTTGTCCGTCCTCGTCGAGAACCACCAGGGATGCGCATGCTGCCGACCGCACGCGCGCCACAACCGACGCCGCCGCCAAGTGGAAGGAACGCTGCTCGCGTCACCGGGCCGGGGCAGGCGGAGCGCAACCCGCTGTCGGGCGGTCACACCGCTCGCCAAAGCAGGCGGGACAACGCCTGTCCGAGCAGTGCGTCATCCGCTCCGGCGGCGTGGGCACGTGCGGCTGGCGTGCCGTCGAGCGCAACGAAGGCCGTGTTCATCCAGGCCGCCAGGTCGGCGCCAGTCAAGAAGCTGTCGTGCGGGAGCCGTCGCCAAAGCGTGAGCACCTCGGACCGGGGGATGAGCCGGCCGGCCGCCCGCGTGAACTGCCAGGCGGGGAACGCCCACTGGCCGTCGTCTGTGTGAAACGCGACCAGCCGGTGCTGCTTGGCGCGTTGCGGACGGCCTCTCCGGTCAGCGACTTCTTCCCCGGCGCGATCAGCCATCGAGAGAGTTCATCAGTGGTATAGACCGGGCCGATGCGGCGAGCAATACCCATCCCATCCAACTTCGGATCTGCGGCCGAGAGCTCGACGCGCCAGCCGGCCAGGAGATCAGCCGCGGGCGCCGGAGCGGGCGCGACCGCGGCCAGCGTTTCCGCGCTTGCCGCCGCGCGGACGTCCGCGCTGACCGTTGCGCTGCTGCTCCGCCCGAGGCGAGTGCGAGCGCTTCTGAGGTTTGCCTGGCGAGCCTGCACCTTGGGGCGAGGACCCCTTCCATCCCGCGGAGCCGGCGTGCGCGTCCATGGCGGAACCGGCAGAGACCGAACCCAGGTCTTGCAACGCTTGCTGCTCGACGCTCTGGCGCATGGCCAGCGCCCGCTGCAGTCCCTTCACGTCGCCGACCTTGTCGGGCATCACCAGCGTGACCACGACACCGTCAGCGCCGGCGCGACCGGTCCGTCCCGAACGATGCACGTAGTCCTTGTCGGTCGCGGGCGGGTCGTAGTGAACCACCGCGCCGACGTTGTCGACGTGGATGCCGCGTGCGGCGACATCGGTGGCGACCAGCGCGGACGCGCGACCGCTGGAGAAGTCCGCGAGGGCGCGCTCCCGCTGGTTCTGCGAGCGGTTCCCGTGGATGGCGACCGCTCGCAAGCCGCGCTTGCTGAGCTGCTTGCACAGCCGGTCGGCGCCGTGCTTGGTCCGGGTGAAGACGATGGCGGGCGAGACGGTCCGTACAATCTCGCCGGTGAGCCCCACCCGGTCGCTCGGCTGGGCATGCCAGAAGAAGTGGCGGACGTCGCCGTCCTCCTCAGCCGACGTGGCCAGCTCATGGCGCACGGGGTCGTGCTGGTAGCGGCGGACGAGCACATCGACGTCGCCGTCGAGGGTGGCGCTGAAGAGCAGCGTCTGGCGCTCGTCGGAGGTGGCGTCGAGCAGCCGCTTGACCTCGGGCAGAAAGCCCATGTCGGCCATCCGGTCAGCCTCGTCAATCACCGCGATGTGGACGTCGCGCAAGTCGATGTCGCGACGGTTGACCAGATCGGTGAGCCGGCCGGGGCAGGCGACGGCGATGTCCACGCCGGAGCGCAGGCGTCGCTGGTCACGCGCGATGTTCGTGCCGCCGTAGAACGTCGCGACGCTCAGGCCGCGCTGTTCCGCCAACGGGCGCAGCTCCGCGGCGACCTGCGCCGCGAGCTCCCGTGTGGGCAGCAGAACCAGGCCGCTCGGCCTCCGCGGCCGACCGTGGCCGGCTCTGTCGGCCAGCGGGATGGCGAACGCGAGGGTCTTGCCGGAGCCCGTGGGCGCGCGGCCGCAGATGTCCCGGCCCGCAAGAGCTTCGGCAAGCGTCGCCGCCTGGATGGGAAACGGTGCGGTCACTCCGTGGCGTGCCAGCACCTGGTTGAGGTCGGCGGGCACGCCGAGGTCGGTGAACGTGGTCATGAGAGGTGGGTCACTCCTGCTGCGCGTCAGGCGCAGACGGTTGTCGGCGTGGGGGGGGGGGTCCGCGC
>JBBSMR010000096.1:0-9717 GCA_038233095.1 Euzebyales bacterium | reverse complement strand
TCACGCGCGCCAGCGGCTCGCCGGGTACAAGGTCCCCCAATCCGTGCGTGTCGTCGACGAAATTCCGCGGCTCGGCTCCGGCAAGCCGGACCGGACGGCGCTCGCCCGCTCTCCCTGATTTTCGCCACCCGAACCGCATCGATCCATGTTGCTGGCAAGAGGCTCCACCGTGCGAGCCACCCTGGATTTCCTGACCGTCGAGGCAGGCGCCGATCGGGTCGATCAGATCATCGCGCTGCTCCCCGCCGCGGAGCGCGAACCGATCCGCTCGGCCGCCGCCACCGACGACGTTCCGCTCGAGCGTCTGCTCTCGCTGTGGCGAGCCGCGGACGTCGTGATCGGCACCGACGATCCGGAATGGCTCGAACGATCCGGCGCGCACGCGATCGGGTCGCTCGGCACGCAGCGCTACGGCGGGATCTTACGAAAGTCCTCGCCGCTGGACTTTCTGACTCAACGTGTGTCGCTCTTCCGCCTCTACTACCACCCCGGGAACATGGAGGTCGTCGAGCAGGAGGACGGGCGTGCGGTGCTGCGGCTGGTCGGGTTCGACGCGCGAGATCCGCTGTTCTGCCGCCGACAGACCGGCGGGCTGCGCGCGACCGTCGCGCTGGCCGGTGGCCGCAACCCGCGCGCGACCCACGTCCGCTGTGCCGAAGCCGGCGACGCGTTCTGCGAGTGGGAGCTGCGCTGGGAAAACACCACGGAAAGTGTGGAAACCGAGGCATCGGCGGCGTCGCCGTCGCGAGATGCGCGAGGGGGTTGACGCGAGACCCGGCCGGCGTTACAATATTCGTCCTCGACGCGGGGTGGAGCAGCCTGGTAGCTCGTCGGGCTCATAACCCGAAGGTCGCGGGTTCGAATCCCGCCCCCGCTATGGGAGAGATTCTGAAGAGCCTGGGCTTTGCTTTGCCCGGAGCCGGAGTTGTCGGCGCTTCCTCACGAGATTTGTCCCGGGAGGGGGCCGTGCTACTGCAGCGCCATCTCACACTGCTGGCTGGCTCCGAGGCGCGGGCCGCGACCGCGGCCAAGCAGACGACCTTGCAGGCCGCCTGTGCTGCGCGGCACCTATGCGAGGGTTCCCGCACCGGCCTGCAGCTGACACGCCAATGAATCAAGGGCTCGTGGTCGGCGAGTCGGGCAAGCGCGCATGCGATGCGGCATTCTCAGCCAGGGCATGCCCGAACAGCGCGGTCCGCTTTATCGGCGTTCCGGTGAGCTCGACCTGATTGGATGCGCGCATGGCTGACGCGGTCGACCCGGTTGGCCTCGTCGATCAGACCGAGCTGTTTATCGCGCTTGTCGCTGCCGTCGGCACCGATGTGGGCATGGTCAGCGACGAGGTGGCCATCGAGCTCGACGAGTACGCGTACGAGGTTCACCCGCTACGGCTCAGCCAGTACTTGGCCGAGGAGGCGGACGAGGACTTCCGCGACAAGAAGTTCGACGAGCAGCTCTGGGATGCGATGACGGCCGGCGATCAGTTGCGTACCGCCTGGGACCGAAGCGACGCCTTGGTGCTGCACGCCATCAGCGACATCGTCGCCACGCGCGAGGAACTCTCGCCCCCAGAGGGAGACGATGCGCTACCCGGCTACCTAGGGCGCCACGCGTTCATCCTGCGCTCGCTCAAGACGCCCGACGAGCTCGAGACGCTCCGATCAATCTACGGGCCCCGGTTGATCGTCATCGCTGCCTACAGCCCGAAGGACCAGCGGCTCGAACACCTTGCGACGCAGATCGCGACATCACGTGGGACGAAAGACCAGACGACGTGGGTCCACCAGCCCGAGGCGCTGATCGATCGAGACGAGAAGGAGGAGCAGGCCGGGGGTCAGGACGTCAGCGGGACGTTCCATCGCGCCGACTTCTTCGTCCGCGGCTGGAGCCGTGAAGTCGTTCGGGAGGACATCCAACGGACGATGGAGATCCTCTTCGGTTCGCAGTTCCGGCCACCCACGCGCGAGGAGCACGGCCAGTTCCTCGCCGCCGGTGCCGCGCTGCGTTCGGCCGAGTTCAGCCGGCAGGTTGGTGCGGCCATCGCGACCCCGGAGGGTTCGATCATCGCGGTCGGGACCAACGAGGTGCCCAAGGCCTTCGGCGGCTCGCACTGGGAGGAGGACGGTAGGGGCAACCGCGACTTCGAGATCGGCGACATCGACACCAACCGCAAGCACTTCGACGAGCTCGCCAGGCAGCTCAGCGACCGAGTCGACGAGCGCGTCGGCGAGCTGGCTGCAGCAATCGGCGCGGAGGATCCCGGGGCGCAGGCGGCCCTCGAGAAACTGCAGGCCCAGATACGCGACGCGCTGCCCGGAGACCTGCGGACGGGCGGCCTGAAGGACCTCACCGAGTTCGGCCGCGCAGTGCATGCCGAGATGAACGCGCTGCTAGACGCGGGCCTACGCGGCGTCCCGGTCGCTGGCGCGACGCTCCACACCACGACGTTCCCGTGCCACAACTGCGCGCGTCACATCATCGGCGCGGGAATGGTGCGGGTCGTGTTCATTGAGCCGTACACCAAGAGCCGCGCCGAGCAGCTTCACGAGGACTCGGCCACGATCGCTCACTCTGAGCGAGCTCCCTGCAAGGTCGCTTTCGAGCCGTTCGTCGGCGTCGCTCCGCGCCGTTACCTAGAGATGTTCGACGCAGCGGGTCGCGAACGGCTTGGGCGCCTCAGCCGCAAGGACGAAACCGGACACAAGCGCAAGTTCGCCAAGAAGCAGGCCCTCCCGGTGTTCGCCGACGCCGGCCTCTCGCAGTTCCGCCCGGAGCCACGGGAATACCGGATCAAGGAAGTTCTCGCGCTGGATCACTTCGCTGAGCACACGGACGCGCCAGAGGGGTCTGTCCGAGAGGCTGGGGATACTACCCGCGACGTGTAGGAACGATTCCGAGGAGACGACATGGCAGACGCACAGGCCCGCAAGACAGCGATCAAGAAGGCGAGCTCACAGGTGCGAACGGGCGGCGTCTTCGTGCGCCGCGCCAGCGCGGCCGCTGTCGTGCTGCGGTCCAGCACGACGGTCAAGACTTCGGCGAAGAAGTCCCGATAGGCGCAGAGCGGACGCGCCCGCCGACGCCTCGCACGCCAGCTCGACCCGCGTAGCGGCCGTCGAGCACGCCGGAGTCGGTTCCGTCCGCGACGGAGGCCAGAGTTCGTGGCCGAATGAGCGATGCTGTCCCCAGCAGGGCTCCGCGGCATCCCGACCCCACCCGTCGAAGCCTTGTGGCGTGGCCGGGCTATCGCTCCGGCTTGTCGATCGATCAGCTGGACCGCGAGGTCGTCGGCGCGATTGCCAAGCCCCTGTCTCACGCCGTGCAGGACCCGGCGCTGGTGGCTGGCGCGCTTCGGGAGGAGATGGGCGTCGTGCTGCCCGCCCAGGCCTGGCGCAACCAGCTGCCCCTCGGTCACCCGAAGCGCACCGGCACGTTTTCGGCGCTGGCGCTGCATCGTCCGGGCCTGTGCCTAGCGCCCGACGACGCGCCGTTCGCGGTGCCGTTCGCCGAGACCTACGCGGCAGACCACGTCGCCGCCGAGCTGCACGCGGGGGCGACGATCGCGACCACCCCCGGGCACGTGCTCGCCGAGGAGTGCTCCGTCGGCCGGGACAACGATCTCGAGCTGGCCCGGCTCGCCGCCCAGGAGTTCATTGCGCGCCGCGCTTGGGCCCCGGCGCCCAGACAGCCCGCGGCGGCCCGGCGCGAGATCTACGCGACGATCGTGTTGCAGGGTGCCCACGCGAAGGTGTCCCAGATCATCGACTGGCTGGTCAACAAGTACTCCGCCCTCGAGGACATCTCCGGCTACTGGATCATTGCTGCGAACTGCAAGGGGTCGGGGGTCCAGGTGGCGGCCTACGCCCGGCTGGCGCTGCGGCTGCAGGACGCGACAGGCCGACCCGCCGTCGTCTCCTGCGTCGGTGACGCGCACCTCGCGCTGCTGGCCAGCGGCGTCGCCGCGACCTGCGCCGGCCTCCACGGGATGTCGTTCACCTACCCGCCGGCCGACCTACCCGTCCGCGAGGACGGGGAGGAGGAGGGGCTCGGGATCTTCGTCTATCACCGGGCCGTGCTCGGCAATGTCGGGAAGCTCGGGGTGGTGGGCGAGCCCGCCCGCCAGGCGATCTTCCGGAACCTGCCGTGCCCGTGCAGGCATCATCCCGCCGACCGTCCGCCGGAGGGCAAGCGCCAGATTATCTCGCACAACAGCTGGGCGGTCAGTGCCGACGCGCGGGAGCTCTCCACGCCGGCGGTAGCCGCCGCCGAGGCTCATCTGGCCCGGCGGGCGCAGGAGGCCAAGCGCCAGCGCACGTTCCTGCGGTTGAGCAAGCTGAAGTCCGGCTTCCTGGCCGTGCCGCGTGCCGCCGCCGAGCTTCGCGCGGACGACGACCCCGGCGACGCCGGCGAGCACCAGCGCTAGGGCGCGCGTCCGGCGAGCAACAGCAGGGCTGCCCACTCGGTCATGGTGCGCCCGGCTACGACGGCCGCGCGCTCCCACGCGATCGCCGACGGCAGCAGCGCGGCATCGAGCCGGGACTCGGGAGCAACCAAGCCCACGCGCTCCGTGAGGCGCATCGGCAGCACTAGGATATTGCGTGGTCTAGGACGCGCGGACATGCTGCGGTCCAGGGCCAGCAGGTAGGCGGTGGCCGGCTCGGAGAGCTCGCCGGTCACCGTGGCGGCGCGCGCGGCGACGTCGAGGGTCGCCGTCGCGTCGGACAGGCCGACAGTCTCGAGGTCCTCGGCCAACAGGGACCGCTCGACGGTCACGACCGCCGCGAGCTCGAAGGCGACTCCGAGGTCGGCAGCGGTGCGGGCGAGCGGCGCGGCAGCCCGGTCGTCGAGGGGCCAGGGCTCGCACCGGTCGCCCGGCCGCGCGACCGGCGGAGGGCCCCCCCACCCCGGTCGAGCGGTGGGCTCGGGGTGGCTCCCGGCGTCGCCAGTGACGAGGTACAGAGGTTGGGGGTGCCGAGCAGGCGAGGTCATTAGTAGAATTCATTTCTACAATGGCCGGCGGCGGAAAGCGCGGCGTGAAGCCGGTCACCGCGCGCGACTGGCTCTTCGGGTCGCGGCCGCGACGGCTGCTGCTTCGGTTCGCGCTGTCGACGGAGCCGCCCGAGACGGGCTGGACCAAGACCGAGATCGCCAGGAACTGTGAAGTCGGATCGCACGGCGGTGCCGACGAGCACATCAGAGGGCTCGTCGCGCTCGGACTCCTCACCGAACGTGAGGGCCGCTACTGGCCAGCGTCGCCGACGAGCACACTGGGCCAGCGCGTGGGCGCACTCGTCGCAGAGCTCGAGGCGGTCCCAGAGCGCAAAATCGACGACCTCTTGGTCGCGACGCAGTAGCCCGAGTGGTTCGCCAGGTGCCAAGAACCTCGGGGCTCTGCGCGACAGCCTCGCAGGTGGGACAGTTCAACCCGGGCCGATGTACGCGTTGGCGAAATCCCCCGCTCGTGGACGATGGAGAGGCGAGAGGGCGTGACGACGCTCGGGGGCGCCGCTACCGGCTGAGCCGTCTCAACGCGCCCGCTGGCGAACTGCATGCTCGACGCGGCCGGCGGCATCAGCCGGAGTCTCGTGTTCCCATATTCGAAGCGGCAGCCAACCCGCCTCCAGCAGGGCGGCGTCGTGGCGCCGGTCACGGGCCACGTTCGCGGCGAGCTTGTCGCGCCACCACTCCCTGTTGGCCGACGGGTGTGTGGCGTGGACGGGACAGGAGTGCCAGAAGCAGCCGTCGACGAACACTGCGACGCGAGCTCGGGTGAAGAGAATGTCTGGTCGACAGCGAAGCCCCGGGATCGCTGCTTGATGGAGGCGGAACCGGAGCCCGCGGCGATGCAGGGCGCTGCGTAGCGCGAGCTCTGGGCCGGTGTCCCGTGAGCGGTTCGCCTGCATCGTCGCTCGCGCGTTGGCAGAGGAGGCGGGAGGTACGGATCTCTGAGGCACAGGGGAGGTACGAGACAGGGGAGCATCGCCTTCGTCCGCTTCAGGAGCTAGTTTCGCGTATTCGGATGCCTCCCACTGTCACACCACCACGGTCGCTGCGGCGGCGGACCGCTGTGCCCCTGCATCGCGGGCCGCGTCTGCGGCTGCCTCGCCATCCGGACGCCCCGGATCCCTCCGACCTCTCGGCCGTACGCGCGTGGGTGGCTGAGGCGCCACGGCCCCGAGCAGTCGACGTCTTCTGCGGCGCCGGGGGGCTCAGCCTCGGGCTCCGCGAAGCCGGTTTCACCATCGTGGTCGGTGCTGACGCCGACGAGCTGGCGGTTGAAACGCATACCGCGAACACCGGGGGGCTGGGGTGGACGGGTGACCTCGCCGACCCTCACGACCTGCTCGAGCATCTCGATGGCTGGGGCGTCGACAGCGTCGAGCTCGTCGCTGGTGGCGTCCCATGCCAGCCGTTCTCACGCGCGGGCCGCTCGCGCCTGCGCGAGCTCGCCCGTAGCGGTATGCGCATGGACGCTGATCCCCGTGCCGAGCTCTGGCGGTCGTTCATGGCGGTCGTGGAGCGGCTTCGCCCCGAGGCAGTCCTCGTCGAGAACGTCCCCGACCTTCCCGTCTGGGACGAGGGCGCTGTTTTCGCCGGGTTCCTGGAGTCGCTCGGCGACCTCGGGTACACGGTGGACGCCAGGGTCCTCGACTGCTTCCGGTACGGAGTGCCGCAGCATCGTGCGCGGCTCATCCTGGTCGCGCTCTCCGACGGGCGCGCGTTGGAGTGGCCTGAGCCGATCGACGACCTCGTGTCGCTGCGCGAGGCGATCGGCGACCTACCGCCCGTTCCGGGTGGCCAGCGCAGCGAGGTCCTCCCGTATCGCCCCCGCCAGGGGGCGCGAATGAGTGAGTTCCAGGCACGCATGCGGCGCGACGTGGCGGCCAGCGAGCGGGACGTGATCAACGACCACATCACTCGCGCTGTTCGGCCGGATGACTGGGAGGCCTTCACGCTCCTGGCGCCGGGCCAGACCTATGCCGACATGCCGGCCCATCTGCAGCGATACCGGGCTGACATCTTCACCGACAAGTACAAGCGCCTCTCGTGGGAGGAGCTGTCGCGGACGATCACTGCCCACATAGCCAAGGACGGCTATTGGTACATCCACCCGGAGCAGCACAGGACGCTGTCCATCAGGGAGGCCGCTCGTCTGCAGACGTTCCCGGACTCGTTCCGCTTCGCCGGACAGCCAAGTCATCGCTTCACCCAGATCGGTAACGCCGTACCGCCGCTGCTCGGAGAGGCGATCGGTCGCTCGCTGAAGGCCGCTCTGGCTACCAAGCCCGGTTCGGAGGGCCTCGGAGCGCACGCGCGGGGCGCGCTGCTCGAGTGGTACGCCGGCCGTCGTGCCGTCCCCGCTTGGCGCCGGCCAGGGCTGTCTCCGTGGCAGGCGCTGGTGGGGGAGTTGTTGTTCGGGCGTGTCCGAGACGATGCGGATCCGGTCTTCGCCGAGGTGCTCCGCCTGGCGCCGACACCACAAGCTGTCAGCGCTCGCGGACCGCGGGTCCTCGACAGTCTGCGCGACATGGGGCTTTCGAGTACGAGCGTGCGTCGGCTGCTGTCGGCAGCCCGAGGACTTGTCGAGCTCTTCGGTGGGGAGGTGCCCGAGAACGATCTCGAGCTCCAACTCATCCCCGGAGTGGGCGACGGTGTCGCGGGCGCCGTCCTCTGCTTCGGCCACGGACGCCACGTCGTGCTTCTCAATGCGGCTACCGCTCGCGTCGCTGGACGTGTACATGGGCGGAAGGGCGGTGACGGACAGAGGCGATGGCAGATGCGCCTCGATCTTCATCGGCTCGCTGCGCCCGTCGGTCCGGACGCCGACTTCAACCGAGCGGTGCTCGCTCTTGCGACAGACGTATGCCGCCCAGTCCGACCGCGATGCGCTGGATGCCCACTTCAGCAGCACTGCGCGACGGGGCGCGGTGCTGATGCCGACGATGGCCCGTTCCAGACGACGGAGGACCTTTGAGCACCCTTTCGGGTCTGCAGATGATCCCTTCCGCCCGTCGGCTCATGGAGTCGCTCCGGGACATCGGCTACGACCTCCCGGCCGCTGTCGCCGACCTCGTTGACAACTCGCTGGACGCGAACGCGTGCAGCGTCGCGATCGACTTGTCGCACGACCGTGATGGCGGTTGGGTCCGGATCGCCGACGACGGGGTGGGGATGGCGGAGGGCGAGCTCGACGAGGCGATGCGCTATGGCTCCTCGAGGAGTTACGACGACCGCCATCTCGGCCATTTCGGCCTCGGCCTCAAGACGGCGTCGCTGTCTCAATGCCGCCGCCTGACGGTGGCGACCAAGTCGACACCCGCCGGACGCATTCGCATCCGTCGCTGGGACCTGGACCATGTCGCCTGCACCGACTCATGGGACCTCGAGCGTCTTGGGCTCAGAGACGTACCTGCGACGCTGGTCGAGCCGCTGGCCGGCGGGACCGGAACGGTCGTGCTGTGGGAGGGTCTCGATCGCATTCTCGGCGCGCGGCGACCGGGCGGTGACGCTGCCGCGCGTCGTCTCGAGGGTGCGGCGGGGGAGATCGCCGAGCATCTCGCGATGGTGTTCCATCGATTCCTCTCAGACGAGGCACCGGGCGCACCGCTGGCTCTGTGTGTCGGCGGTGAGCGGCTCGAGGCTTGGGACCCCTACGCTCGGACGGAGGTCCTGACTCAGGTGCTGCCGATTCAGCGGCTTCCGTTGGAGTACGGCGGGACGGCACACGAGGTGATCGTCCAGCCCTATCTGCTGCCGTCCCAGCATCACTTCAGCAGCGCGGCGGCACACGAGCTGGCGAGCGGACCGAAGCGGTGGAACAGGCAGCAGGGGCTTTACATCTACCGGCGCGACCGCCTGATCCAGTCGGGCGGCTGGAACCGGCTTCGCACGCTCGACGAGCACGCCAAGCTCGCCAGAATCTCCGTGGAGATCCCGCCCGAGGCCGACACGGCCTTCCGCACGAACGTGGCGAAGATGTCGGTCGCGCTGCCGGACGCCCTGCGGCCTCCGCTCCGCGCACTCGCCGCGGGCGTCGTGGCTCGAGCCCAGGATGTCTATCGCCGCCGTATGCGCGTCGTGCCCGAGGACGCTTGTCTCGACGACCTGAAGAGCAGCAGAGACTCGGGGCTGACCATCGGCGATCAATGGCCTGCGATCTCTGAGGTCTTGGCGCAGGAACTCGGCCATGATGTCGCGCTGCTCGACCGGGTGCTGGTCGCACTGGCGAACATGCGGCCCGGCGGCTCGGCGATCGACACCTCCGCGAACGTTCAAGACGCGTGACCGCGCAACCCCGTCAGATATCTCCGGTGCTGTGCGACCATCCGAAGCGGGGAGCATCCAGCTGTCACGCATCAACATCGCCCTGTCCAGCTTGGTCGCAGCCGTAGACGAGACCCCGTTCGCCGAGGATGTTCCGCCCGATCCCGGCGCGATGATCGAGTCGATGCGTGCCTTCGGCTACTCGCTTCCGACCGCGGTGGCCGATCTGGTCGACAACAGCATCACCGCGCGTGCTACGAACGTCTGGGTGGATATGCAGTGGGTGGGTGCGCAGTCGACCGTTCGGGTGCTCGACGACGGGAGCGGGATGGATGCCGCCTTGCTGACCAACGCGATGCGCCTGGGGAGTCGAAGTCCTCGCGAGCTCCGAGCGCCAGACGACCTCGGACGCTTCGGCCTCGGACTGAAGACCGCGTCCTTCTCGCAGGCACG
>JBBSMR010000095.1:0-9741 GCA_038233095.1 Euzebyales bacterium | reverse complement strand
GTGCGGCGGCCGGCCGGTCGTGCCGCGGGTCGCGCGCCTCTTCGCGACCGAGCACCTGCCGGCGGACGTGGTGGAGGACGCGTTCCTGCATCATTGGGACTCGTTGTCGCAGACGCTCGCGTCGTGCTGGACCGGCGCGGAACTGCCGGAGCGCTACCGCACGTTCCCTCGACCCGTGATCGCGCTGCACGGTGAGGACGACGTCTGCGTGCCGGTCGAGAACCTGACCGACGCCGCTGAGAGCCGGCCGTGGCTCACCGTCGAGACGCTGCCGGAGGAGGGGTTCAACGTCGCGCTAACCGCGCCCGACGCGGTCGCCGAGGTCGTCGCCGAGGCGGCCCACCGCGCGACTCGGCCTCGGCCCCTGTCGGTGGTCGAGGGCGCCGTAGATGCGAGCGCCGAGGGCCTCGCTCCACTCAGCGTCGCGGAGGCCGCCGCGTTGGCGCGCGTGTCGCGGCGGACGGTCCAGACGTGGGTGAAGGCCAAGGTGGTCGCCGCCGAGCGCAGCGGCGGTCGCTGGCGGATCGACCGGGGCTCGCTGCTCGCGCATCTCTTCGGCGACGAGACCGGCGAAGCGGATCGGTTGCTCGCGAGCCCGTGGCTGTCGACGGCGGAGGCCGCCAGCCGGCTCGGCGTCAGCCACGTCACGGTCGCCCGCCTCGTCACGCGGGGCCTGCCGTCGCACCGGGTGGCGGGACGCAGGGTCTTTCTGCGCGCCGAGCTCGACGCGTGGCGAGCGCCGTGAGCGGGCTGCGTCTGGATGGCATCGTGCTCACCGACGTGCGCGACGGGACCGATGTGGATCTGGGTCGGTGGCCGCCACTCGGGTTGCTGACGCTGCT
Organism: Euzebyales bacterium; assembly: GCA_038233095.1. GTDB lineage: Bacteria > Actinomycetota > Nitriliruptoria > Euzebyales > Egibacteraceae > JBBSMR01. The sequence goes on along the minus strand of JBBSMR010000095.1, from coordinate 8,899 downwards.
CCGCCACCGGTATTGACTGCCCTGCCAGGAGCACCTCGTGCAGGTGCGCGAACGAGCCGGCGAGCTGAGCGCGCTGGACGCGACCGTCGTTGCGGTGGGGTTCAGCCCGCCGGAGGCTCTGGCAGAGCTCGCGGATCAGCTTGACTGGCCGTGGCCGTTCCTCAGCGACACCGAGCGGGTGCTCTACCAGCGACTCGAGCTGCCGTCGGCCGAACGGGGCCAGGTCTGGACGCCGGAGACGAAGGCCATCTACCGCCGCGCGGCAGCGGAGGGCAAGCGACCCCAGCGACCGGTCGAGGACACCGGCCAGCTCGGCGGCGATGCGGTCATCGCCCGCGGCGACGTGTCGCGCGTCTTTCGCACCCGGAGCCCGGACGACCGCACGGGTGTCACCGAGCTGCTGGCCGCCTTGGCCGAAGAGCGCGCGCGCTCTTCCTCGACTCATGAGGCTTGACGCCCGGAACCGCCCGCTCCTGCCGCCGGACGCCACCGCCGGGGTCGCCACCTTCATCGATCCCACGGTGACGATCGACCGTCCCGAGGCGGTGCGGCTGGCCGAGCGGATCTACCTGGCCCCTTTCGCCAGCCTGCGCACCGGCGCGAACCGCATCGTCATCGGTGCGCAGTCCAACCTGCAAGACGGCGTCCTGGTCGACGCCTCCCCAGGAGTCGTCGCGCTCGGCGAGCGCGTCATCGCCGCCCACGGCGCCAGCATCATCGGGCCGGCGCGCATCGGCGAGGGGGAGCCCTCCGGCGCACCGGAGGCGGATGCCGGGGTGTTCCTGAGCTTCGGAGCGCGGGTCGAGGGCGCCATCCTGGAGCGCGACACCGCGGTCTCGGCGCTCGCTCGGGTCGGTCCGGGCGTGCGGCTGCCGTCCGGCGTCATGATCCTGCCGGGCAAGGACGTCACCGTCCAGGATGAGGCGGAGCGGCCCGAGCTGGGCAAGGTGCGCACGCTCACCGACGCCGATCGAGCGTTCAGCGCCGCGGTCGTCCGGGTCAACCTCGCCTTCGCCCGCGACTACACCGCGCTGTGCCGCGACGACGCCGAGCACGTCCTCGGCGTCAACTTCGCCCCCGGCGGCGCGGGCGCGCTGCCCCGCACCGGCGTCGCGCATGGCGGCGGGTCGGCCACCCGCGAACCGCACTTCCGTAACCGGATCATCGGTGACGTGCGGCTGGCCGACGAGCTCGATCGGCTCGACGGTGTGCTCGGCTGGCGCATCGCGCTGCGCGCCGACGAGGGAACGCCATTCGTGATCGGCCGCATCGCGAACATGGGTGACCGGGTGGTGCTGCACGCGCTGGAGGGCTCGCGGCTGCGGCTCGGCGACGGCGTCCGCTTCGGCGAGGGCGCGATCGTACACGGCGGCGATCTCCCCGCGGAGCACGGTCACGACGAGCCGCGACCGACCAGCGTCGGCGACGACGTGGTGCTGGGGGCGGGCTGTGTGGTCTTCCGCTCGCGTATCGGTGAGGGCGCCAGGATCGGCGCCTACAGCGCGGTCATCGGCACCGAGCTGCCATCGGGAGCGGTCGTCGAGGACCGCACGGTGATCGTCGATGGCGGGGTGTTCGGCCCCGTCGAGTGGCCGCCCGACGATGAGATGGCGCCCCACCCTCCTGCGTAATGCGTAGCAACGTTGCTATTTTCATTGTGAGGGAGGGGGTCCTCGAGGTCCTCAAACCCTGGGCGTGATTCTGTGCGTTCGGCCGGTTCCCTGTGCGTGGCAATTTTGCTTCGGCGCGAGCTCGCGGCAATATTGCGTCGCCGTCTGCCGTGTGAGCGACGCTACGAGGCTTGAAGCCGCTCCGCGGAGACGCCCAGGTCGGCGTGGTTCGCGGCGACGTGACCGGCAGCGTAGCCGGCGCCGTTGCCGATCGAGGTGGACCGGTGGTCGAGCTGTGGGAAGGCGGCGGCCACCGCGTCATCGAGCCGGTCGCTGCGCGCGGCCAGCACCGGCAGCAGCCGGTCGTCGGCCTCGGCGACTTGCCCGTCGGTGGCTGCCCGCAGCCGCTGTCCGATCCGCGCCGCGAAGCCGTACAGGAAGGCGCGTCGGAACGACCGTGTCCGCGAGCGTCCCGCCGCGTCCCGTTGCGAGCCTTGTCGCGCCATGGCCCCGGTGGCCTGCGCGAGCAGCGAGGCCGCGAGCAGCTCGACCGCGTCGAGGTCGGAGTCGTAGCCGAACGCGGTGACACAGGCCAGGCTGGCGTTGAACACGACCCTGCAGCGGTTCGCCTCGGCGATCTCGGTGAGCAGCGAGGCCTTCGCGTCGGCGTACGGGTCGTCGACGGGGATCCGCCTGATCGCCGGGGCGCCGACGTCCTCGCCCTCGTGCAGGATGGCCTCGTCGATCGCGTAGCGTGCGATGAGCTCCTGCGCCTTCGCGCTGAGCGCCTCGGCCTCCTGTTCGAACGTGGTCGACTCGGCTTTGACGAGCAACGCACGGACCTTCGCCAAGATGCGCTCGTCCAGACCCCGCTCCGTGCCGACGGCGGCCGCCTCGCTGCCCGGCTGCGGGAGCGTGGAGAGAATCGGTGTGAGCCGGGCGAGCAGGCGCAGCAGCTCCAGCGACGTGCGCGCGAAGGTGGCCCGCGGAACCCGGAGCATCCGCCCGTGGCGCTCCCGCAACGCCTCCAGCTGGTGCTCCCAGCGCACGTGCAGCCGCTGTCCCGCGGCGAGCCTTCGCCGCCCGTCGTCCAGGACGGCTAGCGCGGCGAGCTCGGCGTGCTCCTCGCCGACCTCACGCTCGACCACCCGCACGACGTCCGCTGGCGTCCAACCGGTGCTCCACAGCGTGTCGAGCAGCTCCGCGAGCCATCGGTCCACAGCCGCCGGTAAGGCCTCCGCGTAAGCGAGCAGCAGCGGCATGATGCGTTCCAGATCGGCGGCTGCGAGCGGGTCCGCGAAGACGGCCGTGTGCAGCACCTCGTCGAGGGTCGGAGGCTCGTAGCCCCTGCTCTGAGACGCCCTCGGCGGTCCCGTTCGTCCGCTCTGGCGCTTCCGCTTCTTCGCCGCTCGGCGTTGCTTGTTGTTCTTCCCCATGAGACGCACTCTCGCAGACGACCCCGCGAATCCAGCAGAACCGACACCGGCCTTGTGGACAACTCGCGACCCGTCCGCCCACCGAAGGACCCCTCTCAGCGGTCTCTCATAGAAGAAACTCCCGTATCCGCGAGTTTTTGCCGGTGGGAGGGCTGGTGGGACAAGGTGGAGTGCGTGGCAGAAGCGATGGGCCTCGTCCTCGGCGCTGGAGGCCACGGCGATCTGGACATGGTGGAGCGGGATGAACGTCCCGCGCGGCTCATGTGCGCGCCAGGAGGCCGGCCAGCAGTGCGGTGCGGGGGACGAGGGCCGCCACGTCGATCCACTCCTCGGCGGTGTGCAGGCCGGCGCCGACCGCCCCCAGGCCGTCGAGCGTCGGACAGCCCGCCGCGGCGGTGAGGTTGCCGTCGCTGGCGCCTCCCACGGCGATCTCGCCGAGGGCGAGGCCGAGCGTGCCCGCCAGCGCGCCAGCCTCGCCGACCAGACGCGCGGCCGCCTCGGAGCGCCGCATGGCGGGACGGTTCACCCCGCCCTCGACCGCGACGCGCAGGCCGTCGGTGCTCGCCGACGTCGCCATGGCGCGCAGCGCCGCGCCCACCCGCTCGGACTCCTCCGGCTCCCGGAAGCGCACGTCGACCTGCGCCCGCGCGCGCTCGGCGACGACGTTCGCGCGCGTGCCGCCGTGCATGACGCCGACGTTCACCGTCGTGTCCGCGTCCAGGTCGGTCAGCGCCGCCGTCTCGCCGACCAGCCGGGCCAGCGCCACGAGCGCGCTCCGGCCCGAACCGAAATCCACGCCCGCGTGCGCCGCGCGGCCGGTCACCGCGAGCTCGTACAGCGCCACGCCCTTGCGCTCGGTCTTCAGCTCGCCGTCGGGTCCCGATGCCTCCAGCACGAACGCGTGCGCGCTCTCGGCGGCCAGTGCGCGGATCAGCTCAGCGGAGGTCGCGCTGCCGGTCTCCTCGTCCGCCGTCACCAGGAAGGTCACAGGCCGAGCCGGTGCGATGTCGAGCGCGTCGAGCGTCCGCACCGCCCACGTCGCCATGACCAGCCCGGCCTTCATGTCCTGCGTCCCCGGCCCCCAGAGCCGACCGTCCTCCAGGCGCAACGGGTTGCGGTCGAGCATGCCGACGTCGTGGACGGTGTCGGCATGGCCGACGAGCAGCGCGGGCGCCGAGGCTGGAGCGGACCCAGACCAGCGCAGCACCCGGTGGTGGCCGATCCCCTCGACGGGATGCGCCGTCTGCTCCGCGCTGAGCGCCTGCCACCACTCGGCGACGGTGGCGCTCACCGCATCGACCCGAGCGGGCTCGCCGGTGGGGCTCTCCAGCTCGACCAGCCGGCGTACGTCGGACAAGAGCTCCTCGCCGTGACGGTCGAGGTGAGCCAAGACGCGGTCCATCACGAGAACGACTCCCTGCCGTCCACCAGCGCGCTCAGCCGATCGCGGTCGAGCCGGGAGACGATCCCGCCCGCGCCGGGCACCGCCACCGTGCCGTCCGCCGCGAGCGTGACCGGCGGGTCGATGATGTCCGCTTCCCAGTAGCGCTTGCTCGCGGAGGTGTCACCGGGCAGCGTGAACCCCGGCAGGCTCGCGATCGCCAGATTGTGCAGGCGACCGACCCCCGTCTCGAGCATGCCGCCGCACCACACGGGCACCCGGCGCTCGACGCAGAGCCGGTGCACCGCACGCGACTCGTCGTGCCCGCCGAGCCGGCCGATCTTCACGTTCACGATCGCGCACGCGCCCAGGTCGAGGGCGTGACGGGTGAGCGCCGCGGAGTGCAGGCTCTCGTCCAGACAGATCGGCGTGGCGAGCTGGCGCGCGAGCACGGCGTGGTCGGCGATGTCGTCGTGGGCGAGGGGCTGCTCGACCATCGTCAGGTCGAAGCCGTCGAGCTGCTGCAGCCGCGAGGCGTCATTCAGCCGGTAGGCGGAGTTCGCGTCGGCCATGAGCGGGATGTCGCCGAAGCGCTCCCGGATGGCGGCCAGCGGCTCGACGTCCCAGCCGGGCTCGACCTTCACCTTGATCCGCGCGTAGCCCTCCGCGAGGTGGCGCTCGATCAGGTCGAGCAACTGCGCCACCGAGTCCTGGATGCCGACGCTCACCCCGGTCGGAACCCGGTCGCGGACACCGCCGATGACATGAGCCAGGCTCTCGCCCCCCGCCAGCGCCCAGGCGTCCCAGCAGGCGGTCTCCACGGTCGCCTTCGCCATGTGGTTGCCACGGATCGGAGCCAACAGACGGGCCACCGCAGAGGGGTGGGAGAAGCTGGCACCCACCATCAGCGGGACGATGTGCTCGCGCAGGAGCACCAGCGCCGAGCCGACCGTCTCTTCGGAGTACCAGGGACCGGAGCCCGCGACGAGCTCCCCCCAGCCCTCGACCCCGCCGCAGTCCACGCGGGCGAGAACCACGTCGCGGTGGGTTTGCGTCCCGAAGCTGGTGCGAAACGGCAGGCGCAGCGGCATGGACAGCCGCAGCAGCTCGACCCGTTCGACGGTCAGCTCGGGAGCGCTCATCGGGTCAGCACGTACCAGGCGGTCGGCCCGCCGTTCGGGGGCACCACGTCAACCGCCTGGTACCCCCGCGCGAAGGCGGCCTGAAAGGCCTCTCTGACGTGCTGCCGCCACATCGACACCACGCCGAGATCCCGCCGCTTCAGGGCGTCGACGTCAGCCGGCATCGCCAGGCGCACCCGCTGACCGTCGAGAAGGTCAGCCGAGAAGACCCCCGGCCGTTCGCCCTGGGGCGGGTTCACCACGACCGCGTCGGTCGGCTGTGTGGGCGGCGCCGCATCGACCGACCAGTTTGCGAGCAGCCGGTCGGTCGGCAGCCCGCGGTTGAGCTCGTCGGTCATCGGTCCGTACGCGTCGATGGTGTAGTCCCGACTGATCGCCCCTAGGCGGTGCAGGTTCAGGAAGGCGTTGCGCGCCTGCAGCGGGTCGTAGGTCCAGACGATCCGCCGCAGTCCGAGGGCTCGCGCGTCATCACGCTGCCGTTGCTTCAGCGCCACCCCGAGCCCGCGCCCGCGGTGGGACTCGACGACCCCCAGCATGTGCGAACAGAGCACCGGGCCACCGTCCCCGTCCAACCCACCGAAGCCGTAGCAGAAGCCGACGGGCTTCTCACCGTCGGAGGCCAGCAGCAGCGTGCCGCCCCACTTCGCGGCCGTCGCGAGCTGGCCGACCGGCACGACCTCCCCGGCGGGCATGCCCCACACCCGCTCCTGCAGCTCCACGATGGTCTGACAGTCCGCCGGAGCGCTGACGGCTCGGATCCTGATCTCGCCCATGCGGCGCAGTGTCGAGGTTGCGGATGCGGCGGTCAATCGGTGTGGGGCCGGCCTCAAGAGTGGCCCCTCGCAGGACGAAGACGAGGGCATGGACAAACTGGCGGGAAGGCTGCGGAGTGCGCTCGATGGCGCGCGCGACCTTCAGACCGTCTGCGACGTGACCGTCGACGTGCTCGTCGACGGCGGCTTCGCCCTGCCCAGCATCTACCTGCGTCGCGGGGACCGGCTGCGCTGCCACGCCTCCCGCGGCTACTGGCAGATCGTCGACGGCTTCCTGCCGGGCGCCGGCGTCATGGGACGCGTCTACGTCTCGAATCGTCCCTTCGTGATCCACGACGTCAGCAATGAGCCCGATTTCATCGCGGCGGTTCCCGGGATCCTCGGTGAGGCGACCGTGCCAGTCAGGTGCCAAGGCGACACGATCGGCGTGCTGAACGTCGAGACGATGGACGTGCTCCCGGAGGACGCGCTGGAGCGGTTGGGCGCCGTCGCGGTGGTCGTGGGGGAGCGGATCGGCGAGCTCGGCGGTCTGCCCGACGAGACGCTGGCGGAGCGGATGGCCGACGCGGTCGTCGCGCTCAGCGCCTTGCACGAGCCAGCCGCCATGGCACGCGCGACCGTAGCGGCGGCGGCGCGACTGTCAGGGCTCGAATGCGCCTTGATCGTGCGAGATCTCGACGACGAACCCGTGCTTCGGGCCTCGGTGGGTCCGTCCAGCTTGCTGGCCCGCCTCGACGCCCAAGGCATCGCCGACCTCACCGCGCTGGTGCGCAGCGGCAACTCGTCGTATGTGGCCGGCGATGCCGAGGTGCGGTCCTCGACACGAGTTCCTGCGCGCGGCGGGGGTGCGCAGTCTAATCGTCCTTCCGCTGCGCGGTCAGGGCGACGTGGACGGGCTGCTGCTCCTGTCGGACCGACGGGCCGCCACCCCGCGCTCGAGGACGGTGCGGCTGCTCGAGCAGCTCGCGCTGCAGGCGGCCAACGCGCTGCGGACCGTCGAGGCGCTCACTGATCATCGGCATCAAGTCGCCCTGCTCGGGGTCGTGAACGACGTCTTGGCGTCCTTCGCGAGCCTGCCCGTCCAGCGCATCGGTGCGGGCATCGATCGGGCGCTCGATGCCATCGGCTCGTTCGCAAACATCGACCGCAGCTACCTCTTCCGCATCAACGACGACGGCGTGACGATGGACAACACCAATGAGTGGTGCGCACCCGGCATCCCCCCGCGCATCGGCGAGCTGCAGGGTGTGCCGACCTCGTTCTACGCTCAGTGGCTCACGAGCCTGTGGGCCGGCGAGCCGGTGCACGCGCCGTCGATCGCCCGGCTCGCCGACGACGCCACCAAGGCGCACCTGGACCCTGACATTCGTTCGCTCGTGGCCGTGCCCCTCATGGAGGCTGGAGCGCTGGTCGGGGCGCTCGGCTTCGATTCGCTGCGGAAGGAGGGGCCTGGTCACAACAGGAGCTGCAACTGCTGCGCACGATCGCCAACGTGCTGGTGAACGCCTGGCAGCGGAAGGCGGCCGTCGATGAGCTCGAACGCCAGGCGCTGCACGACACGCTCACCGGGCTGCCGAACTGGAAGCTCTTCAGGTTGCGGCTTGAGGACGCGCTCCGCCGGACGCAGAGGCGCAGTGGTGAGCACGTCGCCGTCCTCTTCTGCGATCTCGACGGCTTCAAGGAGGTGAACGACCGCCTGGGACACGAAGCCGGTGACACGTTGTTGCGGTCGATCGCCGACCGGATGCGGCCTCTGGTCCGCGCCGGGGACACACTCGCGCGCCTCGGGGGCGACGAGTTCACCGTCGTGTGCGCGGGCTTGGAGGAGATCGAGGAGGCCATGGTGATCGGGCGGCGGATCGTGGAGGCGGTCGCCGCCCCCGTCGACCTGCTCATCGAGCAGGTCGAGCTCACCGTGAGCGTCGGTGTGGCGACAACAGGAGGCGACGCCGGCAGTGACGCGCTGCTCAGCGCCGCCGACGGCGCGATGTACACCGCGAAGAGGCAGGGGCGCAATCAGGTGGCGCTGGCGGACTCCGTGATTCGGGCTGGCCGCTCCACGGTCAGGCCGCAGCCGACCTGGACGCGCGGATGGTCGCGCTGTGCAGGCCATCGGCGACGGCGTGGGTGCGCTCGATCTGGATCGCGTCGAATCCGGCGGCGGCGAGACCGTCGCGGTACTCGGTCTCGGAGAGCGCACCGGCGATGCAGCCGACGTAGCTGCCGCGCTCGGCCCGTTGTGGGGGAGTCAGGCGGTCCTCGGCGACGACGTCGGTGATGCCGAGCCGCCCGCCCGGTCGCAAGACCCGGTGCATCTCGGCCATGACCGCCGGCTTGTCGACCGACAGGTTGATCACGCAGTTCGAGATGATGAGATCGATCGTGTGGGCTGGCAGCGGGATCGCTTCGATATCGCCCTTGATGAACTCGACGTTCGTCGCTCCGGCCTCGGCGGCGTTGCGCCGAGCCAGTTCGAGCATCTCGTCGGTCATGTCCAACCCGTAGACCTTCCCCCTGGGACCGACCCGTCGGGCGGAGAGCAGCACGTCGATGCCGC
>JBBSMR010000094.1:0-9741 GCA_038233095.1 Euzebyales bacterium | reverse complement strand
TGGTACAAGACCGCGATCTTCTACGAGGTCGTCATCCGCGGCTTCTTCGACGCGAACAACGACGGCACCGGTGACATCCGCGGGCTGATCGAGAAGCTCGACTACGTGCAGTGGCTCGGCGTGGACTGCATCTGGTTGCTGCCCTTCTACGACTCGCCGCTGCGTGACGGCGGCTACGACATCTCCGACTTCATGACCGTGCTGCCCGAGTACGGCACGGTGCAGGACGTCGGCGACATGCTCGACGCGGCGCACGCCAGGGGGATGCGCGTCATCGCGGACATGGTCATGAACCACACGAGCGACCAGCACCCCTGGTTCCAGGAGTCGCGCATCCCAGGATCGGCCAAGCGCGACTGGTACGTCTGGAGCGAGACGGACCAGCGCTACAGCGACGCCCGCATCATCTTCGTGGATACCGAGCACTCGAACTGGACCTGGAACCACGAGGCGCAGGCGTACTTCTGGCACCGCTTCTTCAGCCACCAGCCCGACCTCAACTTCGACAACCCCGAGGTCCAGGAGGCGATGTTCGACATCGTCCGCTTCTGGCTCGACCTCGGCTTCGACGGACTGCGCCTGGACGCCGTGCCCTACCTGTTCGAGCGGGAGGGCACGAACTGCGAGAACCTGCCCGAGACCCATGAGTACCTGAAGCGGGTCCGCAAGGTCGTCGACGACGAGTTCGAGGAGCGCGTGCTGCTCGCTGAGGCCAACCAGTGGCCCGACGACGTTGTGGACTACTTCGGCGACGGTGACGAATGCCACATGGCGTTCCATTTTCCGGTCATGCCGCGCATGTTCATGGGGCTGCGGCGCGAGGAGGCCATGCCGATCATCGAGATCCTCGAGAACACCCCCGCCATACCGGAGAACTGCCAATGGGGCGTCTTCCTGCGCAACCACGACGAGCTGACCCTGGAGATGGTCACCGACGAAGAGCGCGACTACATGTACCGGGAGTACGCGGCCGACCCGCGCATGAAGATGAACGTCGGCATCCGCCGGCGGCTGGCGCCGCTCCTGGACGGCGGACGGCGCCCGATCGAGCTCTTCCACGTGCTGCTGTTCAGCCTGCCCGGCTCGCCGGTCATGTACTACGGCGACGAGATCGCCATGGGCGACAACATCTACCTCGGTGACCGCGACGGAGTCCGCACGCCGATGCAGTGGTCGATCGACCGCAACGCCGGCTTCTCCCGCGCCGAGTTCGCCCAGCTGTACGCGCCCCCGGTCGTGGACCAGGTGTACGGCTATCAAGCACGCAACATCGAGGCGCAGCAGCGCAGCCCCACGTCGATGCTGCACTGGGTGCGCACCCTCATGCACGTACGCAAGCGCTACCCCGTGTTCGGAACAGGATCGTTTCGGGCGCTGCGGCCGGCCAACCATCGGGTGCTGGCCTTCCTGCGGGAGAACGACACGGCGGTGCTCGTGGTGGCGAACCTCTCGCCGCACGCGCAGTACGTGGAGCTGGACCTCTCCGACTACGTGGACCGTGTGCCCGTCGAGCTGCTCGGCGGCTCCCGCTTCCCCGCCGTCGGCGAGCTGCCCTACCTGCTCACGCTGGGTCCGCACGGCTTCTACTGGTTCGAGCTGGTCAGCCAGCCATGACCACGATCTCCTCGCAACGTCTCGCCGCGCTCGAAGCCGATCTGGTGGGCTGGCTGCCCGAGCGACGCTGGTTCCAGGGCAAGGCCCGCCAGCTCGACGGGGTCCAGGTCGTCGATCTCGCCGAGCTCGACCATGAGTTCGTGCTCGTGCTCGTCGAGGTCACCTACGGCGACGGCGGGACCGAGCGCTACCAGCTCCCGCTCGTACCGGGGGACGGTCCGGGAGGCTGGCAGGACGCGCTCACCGACGCCAGCGCCTGTGTGACGCTCGCCCGCCGGGTGCTCGACCCCCAGCGGACCCCGACCCACTCGGGAGCCACCTTGACCGGGCGGCCGGTCACGGGTCTCTCCCCGAATGCGCTCGACACGCCTCGGCTGCTGGGTGCGGAGCAGTCCAACACCTCGGTGGTGTTCGGCCAGTCCGCGATCATGAAGGTGCTGCGCCGCTTGGAGGCCGGCGTCCATCCCGACGTCGAGCTCACGCGAGCGCTCACCGAGCAGGGCTTCGCGCACGTGCCCGCGCAGCACGCAAGCCTCGCCCTGGTCGGCGACCACGACGACACCGCGCTCGCCGTCCTGGCCGACTTCGCCGCCGGCAGCCGCGAGGGCTGGGCGTTGGCCACCACCGCCACCGCGTCGGTGGCCGCCCACGACGCGGCCCACGACGACCTGCTCCTCCCCCGGTTGACCGACCTCGGCGCGGCGATCGCGGGGATGCACGTGGCCCTCGCCGAGGCGTTCGGCACGGTGGCGGCCACGGCGGCGCACATCCAGACGTGGGCCGACGCCGCGCACGCCCAGATCGAGCGCGTGCTCGACCTGGCGGAGACGCGCGCGCCGGACAGCACGGCAGGGGTGCTGGAGCGGCGCGCCGACCTGCACGCCGCGATCGACCGGCTGAGCGCGCTGGAGCCCGGCGACGCGGGCGTGCTCGTCCGCATCCACGGCGACCTGCACCTCGGCCAGGTGCTGCTCGACGCCGACGGCCGCTGGCAGCTGCTCGACTTCGAGGGCGAGCCCGCCAAGCCGCTCGCCGTACGGCGCCTGCCGGGTCCGCCGCTGCGCGACGTGGCGGGGATGCTGCGCTCCTTCGACTACGCAGCCGTCGAAGGCCTGCTGGCCAGCGGCGCGGCGGCCAGCGATCCGCTCACGGACGCGCTGCGAGACTGGCGTGACACGGCTCGGGAGCGCTTCCTCGCGGGCTACCGCGCCGAAGCCGGAGCGCTGCTGCCGCCAGACCAGGCCACGGTGCTGGCAGCCTTTGAACTGGACAAGGCCGTCTACGAGCTGGGGTACGAGCTGGCGAACCGGCCGGCTTGGGTCCCCATCCCCGTCGGTGGGATTCTGCGTGTGGCCGCGCTGGCCGATCGGGTACGCCATGACCAAGACTTCACTGCCCCGCAACGCGAGACCGGCTCTGAAGGAGCTCCTGTGAATTCGACCACCTGGAAAGCCGATACTCAGTCCGTCGCCGCTCTGCTGGACGGCAGCGACCGCGATCCGCACCGGGTGCTCGGTCTGCACGAGACCACCGATGGCACGGTGGTGCGCGTCTACCGCCCCGATGCCAGCGAGGTCGAGATCCTCACCTCCGAGGACACCGTGAGCGCCGAGCGGACCCATGAGGCCGGCTTCTTCGAAGCGTTCGTGCCGGGCAAGCTGAACGCGGCCGACTACCGGCTCAGAGTGACGTATCCCTCGGGCGACTCCTATGAGCTCAGGGATCCCTACGCCTTCTGGCCGACGCTCGGCGACATCGACGTCTACCTGGCCGGGGAGGGCCGCCACGAGGAGCTGTGGCGGCGCATGGGCGCGCGTGTGACCGAGAACGACGGCGTGCGGGGCACCTCGTTCGCGGTCTGGGCGCCGAACGCCCGCAGCGTGCGGGTCGTGGCCGACTTCAACAGCTGGGACGGGCGCCTGCATCCCATGCGCCAGATCGGCGGCGGCATCTGGGAACTGTTCGTCCCCGAGGTCGGCGAGGGCACCCACTACAAGTACGAGGTCGTCACCTCCGAGGGCCGGCTGCAGCTACGCGCCGACCCCTTCGCGTTCGCGACGGAGGTGCCGCCCGACACCGCCAGCCGCGTCTTCGCCTCCAAGTACACGTGGCAGGACGAGCAGTGGTTGGCCGAACGGCGGGAGGCCGACCACCTGCGCTCCCCGATCTCGATCTACGAGCTGCACCTCGGATCGTGGCGGCACCACGACCAAGAGGGCGAAGGCCGGCCGCTCACCTACCGAGAGCTGGCCGACACCTTGGGCGACTACCTCGAGGAGATGGGTTTCACCCACGTCGAGTTCATGCCGGTCGCCGAGCACCCCTTCAGCGGATCGTGGGGGTACCAGGTGACCGGGCACTTCGCGCCCACGTCTCGCTTCGGCGACCCCGACGACTTCCGCTTCCTCGTCGACCACCTGCACCAGCGCGGCATCGGCGTGATCGTCGACTGGGTGCCCGCCCACTTCCCCAAGGACGAGTTCGCGCTCGCGAAGTTCGACGGCACCGCGCTGTACGAGCACGCCGACCCCCGCCAGGGCGAGCACCCGGACTGGGGCACGCTGGTCTTCAACTTCGGGCGCAACGAGGTCCGCAACTTCCTCCTTGCCAGCGCCCTGTTCTGGATCGAGGAGCTGCACATCGACGGACTGCGGGTCGACGCGGTCGCGTCGATGCTCTACCTGGACTACTCGCGCAAGGAAGGCGAGTGGGTCCCCAACGCCTACGGCGGCAACGAGAACCTGGAGTCCATCGACTTTCTAAAGGAGGTCAGCCGCGTCGTCTACGGCCGCAACCCAGGGGTCATGACGATCGCCGAGGAGTCCACCGCCTGGCCGGGCGTCTCACGGCCGGTGCACCTCGGCGGCCTCGGCTTCGGCTTCAAGTGGAACATGGGCTGGATGCACGACACCCTGAGCTACTTCTCCCAAGATCCGATCTACCGCCGTTACAGCCACCACGAGCTCACGTTCGGGCTGCTGTACGCCTGGAGCGAGAACTACATCCTGCCGCTCTCCCACGACGAGGTCGTGCACGGCAAGCGCAGCCTGCTCGACAAGATGCCGGGCGACCGCTGGCAGAAGTTCGCCAACCTGCGCGCGCTGTACGCCTGGATGTGGGCGCACCCCGGCAAGCAACTGCTCTTCATGGGCTCGGAGTTCGGCCAGTGGCGCGAATGGACGGAAGTTCGCCAGCTCGACTGGTATCTGCTGGAGGAGGCCGACCATGCCGGCCTGCGCCACCTCGTCGGAGATCTGAACGCCGGCTACCGCGAGCTGCCGAGCCTCTGGCAGCGCGACCACGATCCCGCCGGCTTCACCTGGATCGACGCGAACAACGCCGACGAGAACGTCTTCATCTTCGGTCGCTTCGACGACGACGGGACACCGCTGGTGTGCGCGGCCAACCTCTCCCCCGTCCCGCGTCACAGCCATCGCATCGGGTTTCCTCAGGCCGGACGATGGCGTGAGCGGCTGAACACCGACGCCGAGGTGTACGGCGGCAGCAACGTCGGCAGCTACGGCGAGGTGAACGCCGACGGCCAGCCGTGGCACGACCAGCCCGCGTCGGCCGAGGTCGTGCTGCCACCCCTGGCCACGGTCTGGTACGTACCCGACGAGACCTCGCGACCACCTGACCACGATTCTCGTTCGGATTACCCGGCAGCAAGTGCCTGATTATCAGGCTTTTAAGTATGATGCTGTCGTCCGGCTAATCCTGCTCGTCGTCCTCTTCGTGTCGGCGGCCCAGCCAGCGAAAGACGACGATCAGGACGACGGGCGTGAGGATGTAGAGAAACTCCTCCCCCGCGTGCGCGTAGACGATCATGCGCGGTCACGCAGGAGCACCGCCGTCCCTCCGCCTGCCGCGACGGTGACCGCGATCACGAACAGGTCGAATGCGACGTCACGTTGCCCCCCGCCGAGACCAGCGAGCTCCAAGAGAGCCAGGACGCCGATCAGGACCTGCACCACGATGCTTCCCAATATCGCGGCGATGCCCCAGCGCGAACGGTAGCGCTGCCGCCAGACCGTGATGGCGGCCGCCAACAGCACCGCTGCGGCGCAGGTCCCCGCGAGCGCGGACAGCGCCACCCAGCCCGTTACCGGCCGGCCGTCGAACTGCTGGAAGTCGGCGGCCACGACGGTGAAGAGCAGACCGACGGCGGCGGCGTACACCGCCTCGCCGAGGAGCATGGCCGCCACCAACCGGGAGCCCATCTGCGCGGGGCACTCGGGTGGTCGGCCATAGCGGTCATTCTGTCAGCCTCATGCGCCGAGACCCTCATGCGCCGACCAGGAGCGCGATGCCACCGCAGGTATAGGCCACCATGACAGCCAGCAGCGGATACTGCGCGCGCACCTTGGCCCGCCCTCGGAACAGGCCGACGGCGCGGTCGTGGGCGATCACGACCCCGGCGATGTGGCCGAGCACGATCGCGAGCACCTGCACGATGGCGATCACGCCGGTCGAGACGGCGGTGTAGACGATGGACCACTGGGCGGTGCCGAAGAGGTTGGCGCCGGTCGCGAGAGGATCGGACGCCAGGATATAGCCGGCCTGGCCTTGGAAGATGAGCAACGAGAAGTAGTGGGCGACGGTGTAGCCCACGGCGATCGGCACGAGCGAGGGGGCGAAGCTCGCCGCCAGGCTTTGCACCTCCGCTTCGTCACGGCGCCCGAGCGTGCGCGCCGCGCCGGCCGCCAGCGAGAAGCTGCCGGCCACGAAGCACACACAGCCAAGGAGGCCGAGGGTCCCGATGAGCAGGTACAGCGGCGTGGAGCGTCCGCTCGCCAGCTCCTCCCACCACGGGGTACGGGTGACGCCGTCGAAGGCCGTGGAGCCGAGCAGCACGGCGATCACCGCGAGCAGGCTGACGTCGACGCGCAGGCGGGCGAGGCCGTCGAGCGGATTGCGCAGTCCCAGACGTCCGTCCGGTCGTCGCCCGACGATCGCCAAGCGCGCGAGCAGACCCGCGTACACCTCGAAGCCATCGCCACGATCGAACCAGCGCTGCCCATACACGACGCCCGCGGCGACGTGGACGAGCGCGTAGCCGAGCAGGAAAGCGAGCACGGTGCGCGCCGAGTCCGGCGCGGGATAGACCAGCTCCAACCAGACGAAGACGAGCAGGCTCACGGCCGCGGGCCAGGCTCCCAACCGCTTCGGCAACGCCGCGCCGCCGAGCTCCTCGGGGTCACCGATCAGCCGGGAGATCCCGCGGCTGAGCGTGCGCAGTGGGTTGAGCCGCCGATAGACGGGCCCGAAAAGCAGCGAGAGCGGCACCAGGCCCACCCAGAGCCAGACGTACAGCCAGGTGGGCGCCGGGTTCACGCCGCTCGACGCCGGCCCGAGCGCCGCCACGATCACCGTGACAACGAACGCGAGCAACCCGAGGGTGCGCAGCACGGCCGTGGTGAGCGGGGCATCCACCAGCCTGGCCAGACCGACGGGAGCGGGCGGTGCGGGGGGCTGCAGGCCGAGCCGTGGACGAGGCCAGAGGACGCCCAGCGCCACGAACGAGACGACGACGGCCGCCCCTCCTCCGTACAGCGCCAGCTCCAGCGGTACGGGCAGGTCCGAGCGCCCTCCCAGCCCGTGGGCGAGGATGAGGCCGGTGTTCACTGGACCTGCAGCTCCACGAGGCGCACGCCCGCTTCCTCCAGCTCGACCTCGTACACGCCGGGCAGCTCGGCGGTGAACCGCAGGGTGGACGGTCCCGCGGGCTTCACATCCGTCTTCAGGTCATAGCCGTGGACATGGAGTTCGTCGTTCACATCGGAGGTGACCCTCAAGGCGATCTCCTCCCCAAGCTTCACGGGCACGGTTGAGCGGTCAACCTCAACTTCACCGTTGCGGTAGGCGATCTCGACGGTCTTCGGCTTCGGCGTGGGCTTCGCAGGGGTGAGGAGGGGTGTGGACGTGGGGGTCGGCCACAGTCTCGACGAGCATCTCTGTTTCGGTGCTGGTCGGAGAAGGGGTAGGGGTCGGCGTCGGTGTGGCGGTAGCAGCTTGCGAGGTCGTCGGCGCGGTTGACTCTTGCGCACCGGCGCAGGCGGTTGCCAGCAGGGTGAGCAGCATGACAGCGACGATGCGCCGTCGAGGGAGGGCGGCCATAGGTTGAGCTCATCGTCCATATCGTCTTGGACGCGGCTCCGAGGACTCGGAGCCGCGTTGATCTAGAGGACGAGATGGGCGGGCGGTGCGCGCAGGAGTCGCGGTGTGGCGACGACGCGCGTCCCGACGAGACGGATGCTGTCGGTGTGAGCGTGCTGCCATGCGAGCAGCGGCGGCGCCGCCTGCTCGGGCTGGTGAGCCGGCCGGCTCACCATGCTCACGAGACGGTTCAGCCACCACGCGGTGACCACCTGCGCCAGCAACGCCAGCAGCACCGCCACGGCGGGCACCGCGTTCAATCCGAGGCCCGCCTCGACGAGCTCCAGTGCGAGGAAGAGCGCGCTCTGCCAGACGACGAGGTCGTACCAGGAGCACCGCTTGATCCCCCCGGGCTTGTTCGCGCTGCCCGCCGATCGCCGTTCGCCGGCCAGCGTCAGCCCGAGGACCGCCAGCGCGACGGCGACGACGGCGAGTCCGGACAGATGCGTGTGCCCGGTGTGCTCTGCCGCGTACGTGAAGGCCGTCGCCGCGCGGTAGCCCAGGACATGCGCCGCCACGGCTCCGAGCGGAGCCAGCAGGAGCGGCTGCAGACGTCGGTTCACCACCTCACTGTAGCGACCTCATGAGTGAGATCTTGAGTTCCTCCCTACTCAACGCAGTCCTCTGCGGTATACGTCGCGCGGGGCAAGAGAAGGCAGGGTCCATGGCTCATCGAGGAAAGCAACGAAGGCTGCGTTCTCGCCCTCGGACCGGTGGTGCTCTTGTGGCGGTTGTGTTGGTCATGTGCGGCTGCGCTGAGTCGGATTCGGCTCAGGACCCCGCATCGGTTTCAGCGCGCGGATCAGGCTCAACAGAACTGGCGTCAGGTGCGAGCGCGGCCACATCTTCTTCCGAACCCAGCACGCTAGAGGCGGTCGACCAGACCCCCAACCGCCGGCTGCAAGTCCTGCTGAACCTGGTGCCAGGTCATTCGCCGGCTACTTGGGCCAATGCGTGGCCGGAGGGCAAGAACCACAATACGGCTATGAGTCGCTAGCCGAGGCTGTGATCAATACCGACGCCACGATCGTGGGCCGGATCGTGGCCGTCGCGCTGATGATCGCCGTCCACGCCCCCGCCTCCTGCCGATGCCTTCGGGATCGTCGGCCCGTGGATGGCCTCCTTCGCCGACGGCAAGGACACCACCATGTACGAGATGGGGGGAGGGGAAACGAAGATTGACGGCTACGAAACCATCAACGCCGCCATGCAGGCCATTCGAGAGCTCGACCTGCCTCGTGGCGCTGGCTCATCGTAGTCCGACATCCTCGTGCGGCAACGCATCACCGTCTTCCTCGAGGGTGCTCGAGAGGTGCTCCCCGGTCCTTGGAGACGGGTGCTTCATCGTCTTACCGGATCGACGCCGCGGGCCAGCGCGTCGTAGTCATCACGGTCCAGGACGCGCGGACTTCCACGGCGCCCACGAGGTGACGGACATCGCATCCCAACGTCTCCCGCAAGGTGTGTTCAGGGTGCGCGGGGCGGATGGCCTTGGGGAGGCCCGGTGCGTGGCTTGCGGCCTCGACGCTGTCGTCTGCGCCGGTGGGTGGTGAGCAGCCTGACGGTTGCGTTCATCGGCTGGGGATCGCTCGGGCCCGCGTCGTAGAAGCCGCGGGTCTCGCCGGCCAGATCATCGTCGTGGCCTTGGCAGGACGAACCGGGCTGGTCGTACTGGCCGTCGGGCCCCTGCTGGGGGTAGTGGATGAGGGTTTGGACCCAGTCCTGGATGTGGGCGGCGGGGCGGGTGACGCGGGGGTCGTGGTCGGGGTGGGTCCAGGTGACATCGCCGTCGGGGTACAGCCTTGGCCACCAGCCGTCGCGGCGTTTCATGCGGTGGTGGGGCCGGCACAGCAGGATCCCGTTGGTCACACAGGTGGAGCCTTGCTCCTCCACGGGGTGGACGTGGTCGATCTCACACCACACGGCCGGGCGGTCACACCCCGGGAAGCGGCATCCGCCGTCGCGTAGGGT
>JBBSMR010000093.1:0-9824 GCA_038233095.1 Euzebyales bacterium | reverse complement strand
TGCCGCGTCGGGGTGACCTCCGGCGAGCCCCTCTCCGACGATCTCCTGATAGACGGGCTCGGGCACCACCGCCTCGAGGGGGCAGTCCTCGAGAAGGCTGAGCAGTCCTGACCACGCCAACGAAATCAAGGTCGAGGAATCCGGATTCGGTTCGATCCCCACGAAGCAACCCAGCCGGGGGTCAGCACGGGCGCAGCGCGACGATCGGGACAGATGTCTCGACGATGTCGCGCAGGCCTTCCAGCGTGGCCGTGTCCATCGCGACGCCCATCAGCTTGCTTAACAGCCGCGCGGCCCGGGGGGTGCGCCTGTCGATACCTGAGGAGCACGTGTGCTCCCTCTCGGGGGTCGACGGTGGCGGCCGTGACGGGCAGTGTCCTCCATCCGAGCTGGACCGAGACGTCGGGCGTGGCCATGAGGTTCTGATACCACTGCGACTTGCGTCCCCAACCAGAAGCAACGTAGATGACGCCCTCATGCTGATCGAGCTCCACCACCTCCACGAACGCCCGATGCACCTGTCCGGTCTTGCGCCCGACGTGGTGGATGACCACGAAGCGGTTTCCGAGCAGCCCTCCCAGACGCAGTCGGTACAGCCAGATCGGCAGGCGCAGGAACCAGCGCAGCGCCCCGCTCGGCAGCACAGAGACCAGCGGCTTCTCCGACATGTTCAACCCCCGGATAGGCTCCGTAGCTCCGTCGGCCGGCGTGTCTGGGCGTCCTTCAGTGCGCCATAGCAAGCGCGCGCTCGTGTGGCGATGTTAGCCTGCTCAAAGGGCGTGGCTGAGGCTCCTGCCAGCGCTTCGCGGGGGCAAGCTGCCTGTGCCGTTCGAGGTGTCGTTGGGGAACTGGAGACTGGGAAGGAACTTTGAGAGGCTGTGGGCCGCCGCCGCCGTCTCGAATGTGGGCGACGGCCTCCGGCTTGCGGCGTTTCCTCTCCTCGCCGCGACGATCACGCGCGATCCCCTCCTTGTTGCGGGGCTGACGGTCGCGCTGCGGCTGCCATGGTTCCTGTTCTCCCTCCCCGCAGGCGCGCTCGCCGACCGCTTCGACCGGCGGCGGGTGATGATCTTCGTCAGCGCCGCTCAAGGCGCCGCGATGGCACTGTTCGGGTTGACGGTGCTGGCCGGCGGAGCCAACCTGACGTTGCTGTACGTCTTTGCGTTCCTACTGGGCGTCGGGGAGGTGACGCTCGACACCACGACGCAGACGCTGCTGCCTGCCACCGTTGCACGAAGCGACCTGGACCAGGCGAACGGACGTCTCATCGCGACAGAGCGCATCTGCAACGAGCTGGCTGGTCCACCGGTCGGAAGTGTGTTGTTCGCGTCCTTCGCGGCGGCGCCGTTCATCCTCGACGCGGCCAGTTTTGTGGGCGGAGCCGCGCTGATCAGGAGGATCGGCGGCGGTTTCAAAGCCGCCGCGGTCTCCCCGCAGATGGCTGCGGAGAAGAGGCTGCTCGACGGCTTCCGATGGGTGTGGAGCAGCCGGCTGTTTCGATCGCTCACGCTGTTCGGCGTGATGGTCAACCTGATGGGCGGTGCGGTCACGAGCGTCCTCGTGCTGGTCGCGCTCGAAACGCTCGGACTCAGCGAGCTCGGATACGGGCTGCTCCTGGCAGGCCTCGCAGCGGGTGGGCTCGCCGGCGCACTCCTGGCGCCACGTGCGCGTGCCCGCTTCGGTCCCGGGCCGTTGTTTTTGGGTTCGGCTGTGCTGCAGTCCATCGGCTACGCGATGGCAGGCCTGCTCTCCAACCCCGTTGCGGTCGGCCTCGCCCTGGCCGTCGTCCAGGCCGGTCTCTTCGCGACGCTTGTCGTGTTCTTCTCCGTCCGGCAGGCCATCGTCCCCGATCACGTCCTCGGCCGCGTCACGGCTGCGATGCGGCTCATCGCTGCTGGCGCGCTGCCGCTGGGCGCGGCGTTGGGAGGCGTGGTCGCCAACGTCTTCGGCCTTCGTGCCCCCTTTCTCGTCGCGGCGGTCGGTTTGGCCGTCGCGGTCGTGGCAGGCGCCCCGAACATCAGCAATGCCAATATCGTTGGCGCGCTCGACGAGACCTCGTAGGTCCTCGTTCCGCACTCGTCCCTGTGAGCTGGGAAGACGAGTCACTGCCGTCCCGGCACGTGTTGCCGTGAACCTCGTGGTCACGGACCTTGTGACACTCTCGGGACGCGGGGGCGACGGCCCGACCCCTGACCAGCTTGAGCCGCTGACGCGGGCTGAACGTATGGGCGATGCCACCCCAGCTGCCGATCTACATTATGATGCCTATATGAGCGAAATGACCGTCACGGAACTGCGGGCGCAGTTGCTCGACGTGATTCGGCGCCTCGAAACCGGGGATGAGGAGGTGACCGTCGTCCGTCATGGCCGACGTGTCGCCAAAATCATCCGGGTGCGGCTCTTCTGAAGGGACGTCAGGCGGCTTGGGGGATGAGGTTGTCGGCGTAGCGCTATTCGTGGTTTCGTTGCTTCTCTTGGGTGAGGTGGTGGCGCCAGTAGGCGTCGAAGTCGCCGTTGCTGTGTAAGGCTCGCAGTCTGAGGACGGCTTCTGCGCCTTCGAGGCCCCAGCGTGCGCCGGTGCCCGCTGGGTGGGGTCCTGGCGGTGGTAGGTGGCCTTGCGGCGGATGGCGGCGGCGACCCGGGTGGCGTGCCCGGCCAGCACGGCTGAGGCCTTTTCACGTACCCAGGTTTCGGCGGGATCGGCCTCGTCGAAGAATGACCACGCGGCCCGCCACAGATACTCCAGGACGTGGACGAAGTCGATGACGATGGTGACGTCGATGCCGCGTTCACGGGCTTCGGCGTTGATGCGTTGGATCTGGTGGTTGTTGCCGTCGACGAGCGCGACCCAGGAGCGCTGATGGTCGGGGTCGCGGCGTTCGGCCTCGTCGAACATCGCCTCCACCAGGGTCGCGGCGTCGGCGATGACTGATGCCATCAGCCACTTGCCTTGGGCGGTCGGGGCGGGTGTGGCTTGGTCGGCGTCGTCGCCGGCGGCGGGGAGGATGTCGGCGGGGGTGCGCCGGACCGGCGTGAGGTCGTAGACGCTGGCGACAGTGGCCATGCGTTTGCGGTTGCGTTTCTCGCCTTTGGACAGCCGTGTAGACAGCTTGGTTGCGCCCTCGGCGGCTGCTTTGGCGGTGGCGGCGCGCAGCGCGTCGGGGCGCATGACGATGCCTTTGCCGTCGCAGGAGAGCACGAGCACGTCGTCGGGGCCGGCGGTCGGCGGGGCACGGCCGGCGTAGAAGTCGTCGAAGTCGACCGCGGCGCGGGCGGCCAGCTGCTCGGCCTGGCGTTTGCCCAGCGGCTGGCCGGTGCACCGCCCGATGGCCTCGACCGTCCCGTCGAAGGAGCCCCGCGCGGCCTCCAACGCGGCGAGGCGGCGCAGACCGTGGGAGTGACGCTCGGCGGGCAGGTTCAACACCGCGTCGGCGGGGTGCAGGTTGGGATGGCCGCGCCTGCGGTAGGCCAGACGGGCGACGCCGACCTCGCCGAACACCGTCGCCAGACGCCGTTGGTGGCCGGCCTCCACGGCCCGGTGGGGCGTGCCGTGGACATCGACGACCTCCACGCGGGTCTCTCGTCGGGCGCGCAGGTCGAGGTGGTCCTCCCAACAACTGGCGCAACAGCGCGCGGCCTCGGGCGTCCAGCAGGCCCTCCAGCTCGGCGTGGGTCAACGCGGCCGCCTCGTCGCCTTCCAGCCAGTCGGTCACCGCGGCGAACAACGCCTGCGACGCGACGAACACCTCGGTGCTGTCCGCGTCGGCGCCAGCCGCGCTCATCGCCGCGCTCCCCGGCGGGCCGCCCGACGGGCCCGCAGCTGGGTGACCCCGGCGTCAGCGGCGCGTTCCAGCTCCGCTCTGGCGTCCTGGTAGCGCGCGACGGCGGCGGCCACGTCTGCCACCTCGTCCTCGGTCAATGTCAGCGTCTTGGTGCGTCCGTCCTCGGTGAACACCAGCGCGGGGCTCTCATGAGGATCACCGGTGGCGCAGCGGCAGGTCGCCTTCCCGCAGCGTCGCCGGAAGGTCGTCAAGGTGCCGGGCAGCACCCATGGGTCGGGTCGACGGTGCGACCGGCGAAGTTGTTGGGCGTCGATAGGGACCGGGTGAGGATCGTCGACCCAACCGACGATCTGCTGTCGACCGGTGAGACGTGGGGGGCTGGTTGATCCTCCTCGACACGCACGTCCTGCTATGGGCCCGGGCCGACCCGGAGCGTCTGACGCCGGTGGCCCACGAGATCGTGGCGCAGGCATCGGGCTGGGCGATCAGCGACATCACCCTGTGGGAGATCGCGATGCTGCACCGCAAGGGCCGGATCGAGCTGTCGTTGTGCCTGGTTGCCTATCTTCGCGAGGTCGCGTCCGAGGCGCAGGTGCTCCCGATCTCGCTGGAGATCGCGACAGCTGTCGGCACGTTGCCGGATGACTTCCCGGCACGCGACCCTGCCGATCGCATCATCTATACGACGGCTCAAGTCCACGAACTACCACTCGTTTCGTCGGATCGTGAGCTCCGGGGTCACGACCCGGCCGTGTCTGGGATTGACGCTACGGTCCCGCTCGCGGTCGATCGCTGCGACGAGCCGCCTCGGTTGCGTCTGCCGGCGACCCCGAGAGCGCACGCTTCTGCAGTCGGTGACGGTGCACCTCATCAGTCTGTGCGCGGCGTCGAGCGCGACTGGCCGCCGGACCGGGCCGCGCAGTTGATCAGCCGGTCGATCGCCGCTGTACCGCGGGGTGGATGGCCTTGGCTGGCGCTCGAACCGCCGGTCGGCACGGTGACGGTGTTCGACGTGCTGATGTCGGACTCGCCGGACGTGGCCCGGCCCGTGGGCACCTGGGCCGAAGATCTGTGGGCGGCCTACGCGGATCGGCATGCCACGGTGCGCGGATGGCTGGACGCGGTCCTCCAGGTCGGTGGTTGAGTCACCGTCTGACACCGCCGGTTACGCACGGGCGGCGCTCCGGATCGAAGGACGCGCATGTCCGAGCCGTGCACCCTGGGACGTCCGGCTCGTGAGGACAGCCCCGGCGGTCACCACCCACACCGAGCCGGTCTCGGCGGTCCGATGCTGGCTTCACTGGCATCTCATCGTTCGAGCGGAGCTGGCGTGGCCCCCAGGATCGCCAGCAGCTGCGCTTCATCGGCGAACGGCTTCTCCTCATCCGAGCCGATGCGCTGAACCAGCCCACGCAGGGAGTTCAGCCCGGCTGGCTCGGCCGTCGCCGGCCGCCAGATGCGCACCACGTAGGTCTCCACGCCAGGGAGGATGCCGGTGAAGGTTTCGGTGGCCTTCGGGCGCGCGTTGGGTCGTCTTCAGCGGCCGGGTGTCACAGGGAATGGAGCGGCTTCGACGCCGATCTCGGCCATCTGCGCCTCGTAACGGCGGTAGTGGCGGTGTGCCTCGCCGCGGCGGCCGGCCGCGAGCAGGGTCGTCACGAGCTGCAGGTAGGTGGGCTCGTCGTAGGGGTCGCGCTCCAGCAGCCGCAGGCGGTAGCGCATCTCCAGATCAGGATCACCCGCTGCCGCTGCGTGGGTCGCCAGCGCGCCCGTTACGGCAAGGTAGGTGGCGCGGGCCTCTTCGCGGAGCGCCACCGCCCAGTCCTCGTAGGGATCCCCCTCGAGGAAGTCCCCGCCGTAGGCGCCCTCCGCCGTGACCAGCAACGGATGGGCCTCTGAGGCCCTGCCGGAGCGCTGCAGCGCGAGCCCGGCGGCGGCTTGGTCGAGGAAGGCCTCGACGTCGACGTCGATGTTGGCGAGGTCGACGGACAGCGCCTCCCGGTCACCGGCGACGTACTGTTCGGCGGGGAAGCGGTGCTCGGGGTCGAGCACTGCCCGCAGCGTCGAGAGTGTCACCGACAGCCGGTTGCCGACGCGCCCGGGGTCCTCGCCCGGCCAGAGCGCGTCGATCAGTCGCTCGCGGGGGAGCGGTCGCCCGCGTCTGGCGACGAGCTGCTTGAGCAGGTTGCGGGCCTTGCGGGACTGCCAGCCGTCGGAGGGGATCGGGCGCCCGTCGCGCAGAACCTGGAAGCCGCCCAGTGCGTGCACCGCGAGCGGCGGCGGGTGGACGGTCTCGGCCCACGCGAGAGCGCCCGCGGGGCTTGAGGCGCGCGCACGCACGCCGAGTTCGCGCAAGCGGTGTCCGGCGGCCTCGGCACCGGCGACCGATTCGGGTCCGCTGCCTCGTCGGTGGCGGGCCAGCTCTGCTCGGGCCGCACCCACCGCTGCACCCAAACGCCGCCAGATCGCGATCGCCTCGTCGAGCAGCGCGACCGCGCGCTCACTGTGGTCGCACGCCGCGGCGAGCTCCAGCGCCTCAGCGAGACCCTCTTGGTCGCGGCGCTGCCGCGCGATGCCGGCCGCGTCATCTGCCAAGCCGCCGGCACGCTCCAGCTCGTCGCGTGCGCGGGCGACCCAGCCGGCGGCCAGCAATGCCTGCACCTGACCGATGCCAGGCCCGACGGCGACGGCGCGCCCGGCCATCCGGGCGGCCGCGTCGAGGTCCTCGGCGGCCAAGACCCGCGCCAGGCCCGCCAGCGCAGGCACGAGGCCCTGCACATCGCCGGCCGCCTCGGCAACGCCAAGCGCCTCCTCGTACGCGGCCCGAGCGAGCGCCAGCTCTCCTCGGACGCAGTGGACGTCGCCCAGTCCCGTGAGCGGATAGGAGACCTGTGAGGACGAGATGCGCTGATACACCGCTTGGGCGGCCTCGTAATCGACGACAGCCTCCTCCAGACGGCCGAGGTGGCGCCGCGCTTCGCCACGGTTGTGCAGAGCGAGCGCCAGGAAGGTCGCGAATCCGCTGAGCTCACCGAGCCGCACCGCGCTGTCCAACTCCTCGACGGCGCCGGCGTAGTCGCCCTCCTCGACGAGATGGGATCCGCGGTTGGCCCGGATACGGACGATCTGCAGAACGCTCCCGCCCTGCTCGGCCGCGTCGAGCGCCTTGCGGTACATGGCATCGTTCTCGCGGCGGTCGCCCTCGAGCGCGGCGACCATCGCCATCGTGGTGTAGGCGGACGCGAGGGCGTGCAGATTGCCGCTGCTGCGAGCCAGGACCAACGCCGAGTCCGCCTCGGCGCGGCAGGCCGCGGCGTCCCCGTGCAACCAGAGGGCCCCGGCGCGCATCGAGCGCAGCAGCGAGAGCTCCCAGTCCTCGCCTTCGGGCCCCGCCCGGTCGTAGGTGGCCAGCGCCTCGCCGAGCTCGCCGCGCAGGTGGTGGATCATCCCCATGCGCCACGCCACGGCTGCCGGCAGCACCTCCTGCCCGGCCGCTGCTCGGCGGAAGCAGGTCAGCGCGCCGTCCCAATCGCCTCGGACCAGGCGGGCGATCCCCACGTGCTCGTCGACCGCCGCGTCCCATCGATCCTCACCCAGCAACGCGGCGACACGCATCAGCGCCTGCGTGGCGCCCGCGGCAAGCATTGCCGGGGCGTGCTCTGTCAAGAACGCAGCCACGCGGTCCAGGTCGGCCACGGCTGCCAGCGACTCGGCCGCCTCGTCGAAGTGTTGGTGCTGTGCGAACCATTCCGCGGCACGGGACTGCAGGTCGGCGAGCTCGCCGGGTGTCAGCGGCATCAGCTCCACGACGCTCTCCCGCACGAGGTCGTGAAGGCGATACCAGCCCTCCAGGCCGTTGCCCGGTTCCAAGACCAAGCCTTGGCGCACCAGCGCGGCCAGGGTTCCGGGCGCCTCGGTGAAGCCGAGCGCAGCGCACAGCTCGGCGGTGAAGCCGGGCAGCGGCGCGACCGAGCGCAGCAGCGCTCTCACGTCGGAGGGCTCACGCGCGAAGACCTCGGCGGCCAGAAAGGAGAAGAGGCGCCCGCCCGCCCGATGCATCCGGGCGAGTGACGTGCGGCGCTCGGGATGAGGCAGGTCGCGCAAGGTCTCGGCCGCCAACCTCGCTGCCGCCGGCCAGCCGCCGGTCACCCTCTGCACGGAAGGCGTGAGCTCGGCGCCCTCCTCGCCCAGCACGGCGACGAGCAGTGCCTCCGTCTCCGCGGGAGAAAGGACCAGCGTGCTGGCGTCCAGATCGAGCACGAGACCCTGCCCGCGGAGGCGTTCGACGGCGAAGGGAGGGTCGCGCCGGCTCGCGAGCACGAGATGCAGCGTGGTTGGGGCGTGCGTAGAGAGATCCCGCAGCAGGCGCGTGGCCGCACCATCGGGTGGCAGCTCCTGAACATCGTCGAGGAGCAGCACGAGGTGACGGTCCAAACGCTCGTCCAGGGCGGCGGCGAGTTGCGCCGCGAACCCGGCCGCGCGCTCGTGCTCGTCGTGGTCGGGTCCGAGCATCCCACCGAAGACCCCGGCCACCTCTTCAGGGAAGGTCGGCAGGCAGCACCGGATCGCGTCGACGAGGCCTGTCAGGAAGGTGACCAGCGCGACATCCCGATGGTCCAGCGTGTACCACGCTGCATCCGCCTCGTGCGCCCAGGCCGCCAGCGTGGTGGTCTTGCCGAAGCCGGCATCAGCCACGACTGTCGTCAGGCGCCGGCCGCGAGCCTCCCCGAGACGTTGCAGCAAGAGAGGCCGCGGCACGAACGTCGCCGGCAGCGGCGGTGGGCGAATCTTCGCTCTCGCAGTGCGGGACAAGTCCAGACCACCCCGGCTTTCCACGCGTTGCCCCGGGCCTTGTGCCGCAAGCGTACGCCCGGCTGGTCCGTCACCGCTAGGCCGGCTTTCGTCATGTATGGAGGTCGGAGCCCGGGCGGAGAACCCGCGCTCGCTCACGGACTCGAAGCCCACCGGAAGGCCACCGAAATCCTCGCCGGCATCTTCAGCGCTGTGGACATACCACGAGATGTATCTGGCGGTCGGACGACGGCTCCTGAAGAAGACGGGCCATCCGAGAACGCAACCGCAGCGGCCAACCAGCACAGAGAGAGAATGATCATGCCAGTAGTCATCGCGCACATGGGTTCAGACCATCTGCTGATCGCCGCAACGGGAGCGTCGGCGGCGGGATGGTGGTTCACACGGGGGGCGCGCGCTGCCCGCGACCAGTTCGATCGCGGCCGGTTGCCGGCGCTGCTCGCGCTGCTCACCGGCGCGGTGGTCTTCCAGGTCGTGCACTTCGCCGAGCACGTGCTGCAGATGGGCTACTGGCTCGCCCACCCACTGGAGGCCCCGTGGTTGACGCCGTGGGCGGTGACCGGCCGCGACCTGCTGGCCTCCGCCGCAGGCGCGGGCGCTCCCATCGGCAACGAGTTGCTGCATCTAGTCGGCAACGCCGTCTTCTTCGCCGGTCTGGTCGCGGGGCTGCTCGCCGTGCGCCAGAATGGCGCCGCGTCAAAGGCGACGACCTGGTTGCGGCGCGCGCTGTGGTTGCAGGGGGCACACCTGGCCGAGCACATCGCGCTGACCGCGTCGGTGTTGGTGCTCGGTCAGGCGCAGGGTCTCTCGACGCTGTTCGGACTGCTCGCACCGGGCACGGCGCTCTCCGGTGGCGTGCGTGTGTGGTTCCACTTCCTGCTCAATCTCGCGGCGACGATCCTCGCCGTTCGCGGGCTCGGCGAGGTGCGTGACACGCTCGGCCGCTCCTCGCCCTCGGGGACTTCGCCCCGCCACGGTCACCGGCACGTGAGCGCGACAGGGACCATCTCGACGCTGCTCCTCGCGATCGTTCTCGTGCCGCTGGTGCAGTCGCCGTCATGGGCGGCACCAGGAAGGGTCGGCGGGGAGACCGTCAGTTCGGGGTTCAGCCGTGATCTGGATCGTCACACGGCGCCGACGTCGTATGCGCTGCCCTCGGGGCAGACCTCCACCGACGTCGTGGGGATGGCGATCGCGGGCTCCAACGACCGTGTGTACACCTGGTATGAC
>JBBSMR010000092.1:0-10003 GCA_038233095.1 Euzebyales bacterium | reverse complement strand
GCCAAGCTCGCGCAGCGCCGGGACCGGCGCGACGTGGCCGTACAGGTGGACGGCGACGATCGCCCGGGTGCGCCGCGTCATCGCAGCGCGCACCGTCTCGGCGGTGACGCAGAACGTCTCGGGGTCGACGTCGCACAGGACCGGCATGGCGCCGATGTCGAGTGCCGCCTCGACGGTCGCGTAGAAGGTGTAGGAGGGGCAGACGACCTCGTCGCCGGGCCCGACCCCGAGCGCGCGCAGCGCGATCGCCAGCGCATCGGTGCCGTTGGCGACCCCGACGCAGTGGCGCACACCGAGATAGTCGGCGAGCTCCGACTCGAACGCCTCGACCTCGGGCCCGAGGATGAAGCGCCCACCCGCGACCACCTCCGCGAGCTTCTCGACGATCCGCGGCTTGAAGCCTTCGATGCTGGTCGCGAAGAGCGGCACGGCCATGCGGCCCGCCAGCCTAGTCCAGCCTCGTAAGCCATGAGGAGCAACCGCGACGATTCTTCACGGCCCCGGCAACCCGCAAGAACCCCAAGCAATGGCGGCCGCAGTCATGACGCTCGAGCAAGAAACCGACCCAGCCTGGCACCGATATCGATGGCAGCAGCGCCTCGAAGACCTCAGTGTCGGCCTCGTCGAAGCAGGTGAGGTTGCGCAGGTAGAGCGCCTGGCCCTCAGCGCCCTCCCACTGGGCGAACAGGTGGTCAAAGGTCTCGGCGTCGAGCTGGCGCGCCGTCGCGCTCTCGAGGTGGTCGCGGACCGACGCTTCGAGGTGCTCGTCGGGCAGCGGGCGGTAGCGGTCGATGTCCCGCTGCATCTGACGCGTCCGCGCGGTGATCCACGGGCTGAGCACTACGGCGTCGATCAGCTGCGACCTTCGCGACCGGGAGGCCTTCGAGCAGGTGCGCGTGCAGGGCGGTCGCCCCGCCGATGTCGTGACCGACCAAAGCCGGATACTCGAGTCCCCACCGCTCGACCAGCCCTGCCAGGACGCGGCCGTGAACGGCGACGCCCAGCCGTTGATCGACCCGCCGCTCGGAGTCACCGAAGCCGAGGAAGGTCAAAGATGAAGACACGATGAGCCCCAGCCAGCGCCGGCACGACCTGCCGCCAGACAGCTACCCGGCTCGGGGTACCGTGTACGAGGACGACAGCCGGGCCTTCCCCAACGACGTCGAACGCGATCTCGCCGACCGAGGTCGCCGCGCGCTGTGTCAGCGTGAGCGTCACAGCACTGAACCTAACCCCATCCCCCGCCTCGTCGAGAAGCAGCAGCGATCCGCTTGGCGCCGGGCGGAGTCACTTGCGTGATCGCTACCGGTCACGCTCGCTGCTCACGCAGGCGTCGAGGCGCTCGTCTGCGGCGACCGCGACCTACTCGAGGCCGGCCTTGCCCTCCCACCCGTTTGGACCCCGCGCCGCCGCCTCGCTGAGCACATTCGCTCCTGAGGAGCGCGCGGCAGCGACGCACGCTGGGCGCTCGCTTCTGCTTCGCGCCGGGACCGATCGTCGGCGCCGACGCTCTCGTCACTACTGCTTCCCACGGGAGTAGTAGGGGGCGCACCCCCTCGGCCCACTGCCTCTACCACACGGAAGCGGTAATGCGTGGCCTACGTAGCGCTGAGCGTCACGATCGCCGGCTCCGGCGTTGAGCGCGGGCCCCACACGGCGTCCGCCGCTTCCTCATCTGTCGGGCTCCTGGCCCAGCACCCGCCGCAGCTCGTCGACGGAGGCGCCCATGAGCCCGTTGTCCGCCTCCAGCGTGAGGGTGAGCCGGAGTTCGATCGGCTCGCGTTTACTCTCGGGCGCGGCCAGCTTGGCCGGGAGCCGGTCGACCGCGGCGACCGTCTCATCGATGAACGACCGGATCCGCTCAAGCGGAAGGTCTGCCGCCTGCGAACAGAGCTCGACCGCGAGCTCGAACTCTTCGGGCGAACCGGCGCTCCGCACGGTGGCGGCCCAATCGAGCAGGCGCCGGTAGACCTCGATGACCCAGCCGGCGAAGTGCTCGATGAGCGCGGTGTCTCCCGGCTCGCCGGGCTTGCCGAACGCATCCTCCTGCGCGGCGAAAACGCGCTCGATCGGGCCGAGCGTCCAACCCAGGCGGCCAAAGGCCGCACCGAGGTAACCGGCGACCTCTTCCTCGTCGAGGCGGTCGTAGTCAGCGGCCGGCAACCGCAGTTGATGGTCGCGCCAGCGAAGCTCGAGGTCGTTCTTCCCCTGCAGCAGGACAGCGGCGAACAGCAGGAACTCCCAACCGTCGGGACGCCCGGCCACGAGTTCTTGCAGCTCTTTGGGCGTTCGCGGGACACCGGCCGAGGCGGGCTCGGACCCGGGGCTGGCGGGCGGCTCATTGGTCACGGCGTCTCCTCTGGGTCGGGTGTATGCGCTGGGTCGGAGGATGACCACGCGGGCGGGATAGATCGTCGAGCAAATAATGCAGTCTGTACTGGCCACGAAGCACGTACGCTTTGGTCGTGGTCAAGAACGACGCAGAATCGCCCGCCGCGCCGGGCCTCTTCCACCCCGTCTACCTCGACGTTCCGATGATGATCAGCTTCCTCGCGGCGCTGCGAGACGGAGTGGCGTTCGAAGACACGATGACCCGCCGCGACAGCCAGTCCACGTCGCGCGAGCGCGACGCTTCGGCGCGGGTCCGGCTCCCGTCGCTCGGCTCGCTGCTGGGCTTCGACGCATCCGGTCGGATGGCCTCTTCGCACCAGGGCGAGACCTCGGAGGAAGTCATGGCCGTGCGCCGGCATACGGAGGCCTCGCTGTTCAACGCGCTGTACGCCGCGCTGACCGAGGACGGGGTGCTACGCGACGTCTCGGAGCCAGCGGACCTCGCCCACATTGCCCCCGGGAACGTCATCGAACTCTCCGGCGACTTCATCGGAAACCCCCTGGAGTCAGTCGTCGCGTTCGGCGAGCGCTCTGGATTCACCGATCAGCGGATGGTGCCGCTGCGCGAGCTATCTCGCCTGCGGGCGTCCGCAACGCTGGTCGACGGGAGAGCACTGGATCAGCTCGCCCTAGAAGCAATAGCTGTCCTCCGACAGGTCGGAACGATTAACCCTCGAGGACGGGCTCACGCAGGAGGAGACAGCTTGCTAACGATCGGCCAGCGACGCTCCGCGTGGGCGAACAGTGCGCTAAGGATCGTGCCCATCGCCGGTAGCTCTGCGCTCGCCGACCTGAAATCCACCCTGGGTAGTAAGTCGAACCAAACTCGACTCAGTCGAAGAAGATGCCGTCATCAGCCTGCTTCGATAGCGCGGGTTTGTCCGCTCCGTTCCGGGGACGGATACCCGTCCCGGTGAAGTCATCGGCCGCGAGCATTGGTGTCCCGAACCATGTCCCCAACCCGGCAAATCTAACCCCACCAAGCTCGACCCAACTGGCCGTACCTAACCCAACCAGACCCAAAAACCCCTGCAAATCCGCCACTCATAATCCGTAGGTCCCAGGTTCGAGTCCTGGCCGGCCCACTGTCGAAGCCCCTGCATAGCCGGTGATCCGGCGACCGTCGGGCCCCTACCTGGTCCAGAACGCCTCGACGGAGTTCGCGCCCTCTCGAAGCAGGCGCTCAGGAAGGATGGCCGAGAACCTGGTCTGGCCCGTCCACGTGATCGGAACGACAGCCGCGACGCGGCCGTTGAGGGTCAGAGCGAGCTCGCGGCCCAACGGCACCGGTTCTCGCACCTCACCGGTCAGGAGGACCGGCACGAAGTCCGAAGCGCGCGAGACCCGCTGCAGTTCGTCCCTCTGCTCGATCTCCACTGCGGCGGGTCTTCCCAGCCGCACGCCGCGATCACCGCGTCGGCGTCCGATCCACTCGGGCTGGTGCGCGCGGTCCAGAACGTCGGGCCCGTCGGACCCGGTGCCGAACATGCGGATGCGCTGGGCCAGCGCGTCGCGAAACCGCTGGTCGAGCTCGGCGGCCGGTGTCGTGACCGGCGCAAGGCGCGAGCTTGTCACCGTCACGGGAGGCCGCCGTGCTGGGCTGGGACCGATCAGGGAGCGCCCCTGGATTCTCCATGGGACCCGGCCGCCGAGGATCTCCATGATCGTCGGGAGGACATCCGTGGTCCGCGCTGGTTGGTCGATTACCGCGCCCTGGCGCTGCCCCGGGGCCTTGATGAAGAGCGGAACGAAGGCGATGTCCTGGACGTTGGAGGGGGTGACGTCGCGCATTTGCTGGCCGGGCACGAAGCTGACGCCGTGATCGGCGACGGCAACCACCAGGGCGCGGTCGTAGAGGCCAACCGATCGCAACCGGCGAAGCAGCCTGCCGAGCATTCTGTCGAGGTAGGCAGCCTGCAGAAGATGCCGGTGCCATCCCTGGCGCGCTAGCCACGGCTCTGGATCCCACCGCTGGATCCCGCCCGCCTGGAAGCCGGCCGGCAGCTCGAGCGGCGCCGCACGTTCGT
Organism: Euzebyales bacterium; assembly: GCA_038233095.1. Taxonomy (GTDB): domain Bacteria; phylum Actinomycetota; class Nitriliruptoria; order Euzebyales; family Egibacteraceae; genus JBBSMR01. Next base: position 5,585 of record JBBSMR010000092.1, on the reverse strand, counting down.
AGCGGCGACCGGAGGGCAGCCGGATCCAGGGGTAGTGCGGGAGCAGCATGTGGATGAAGTGAAGCTCCGGCTGGTCGGTGCGTTGGAAGTCCTCGGTGAAGCGCCGGAACGGAGCGGCTGCTTCGTCGAGATCGAGACCCTGTCCCAGCTCCCCGAGCCAGTGCTCGAGGTCCGGGGGGGCCGCGGCGTGCGCGGCGATCTCGATCCCGTCGGCGACTGTCCCAAGCGTCTGCTGCGGAAGGGCGCTCAGCCCTGGGCCGCTACACGGCCCGGCGGAGCACATGTCGGTGAAGCTCTCGGTCACACGCAGGCGATGGGATTCCCGCAGTAGCGCGAAGAGGTTGCGCGGCTGCTCTGACGCGGTGGGTGGTGTCCCCGGCGGCGGCAGGGTGCCCGTCAGGATTGCCGGCACCGCTGAGGTGCTCAGGTCAGAGACGGTGGTCGCGCGCCGATACCAGGTTGAGTCGCGCGCGAGCGCCGCGAAGTTCGGATAGCGCTTGGCATCGACCCGCTGGCGTTCATCCATCAGCGACGCGACCGGGAGCTCGTCGAAGACGAGCATCACCACCGGTGCCGGCCTCGCGACCGCTGGGACCGCAGGCAGGGCGAGCGGCCGCGTCGGCGCGTCGACGAGGAACAGAACTGCGAAGACCAACGGTGCCGGAGCGAGGGCGACGAGATACATACGCACGACTCGCAACCGGCGGTAGGCCAGCGCTGCCGCGATCCCGACGAAGCTGGCGCCAGTCAGCACCAACCAACCCGAGGGCGTGCGATCGACTCCCACGACACCGCCCGCGATGCGCTGCACCAGGGGCATCGCGAAAAGCGCAGACAGGACTCCCACCAAGCCCAGGTGCAGCCCCCGCGCCACCGACCGGCCGGCGATGCCCGCGACGAGCTCGAGGATCAACAGAGCGGCCGGGATGCCGATGCTTATCACGAGCGCGAACAGGATCACCTCGGTCGCTGAGGACTCCCGCAGCACGAAGAACTCGGGCGTATTGGAGATCACGTCGAACGCTGGCTGTGCGATCGCAAACCCCACCAGCACCATCAGCTCGAGCCCCCGTCGGAACATGCCACCCGGACGCTCCGAGCGCACGCTCGCGAGATCGCCCGCGGACGATCCGAGCCCCGTGCCGGCGTGCACCGGGTCGGTCAGGGCCACAGACGGCGCACGCCGAGGGAACGACTTCCCGCGCGCACCTCCTTCGCGCCGTCCCACGCGGGAAGCCCGCCACCGCAGGTACAGGACGCGCCGACTCACGGCCCCCAGCGTACGGGCTGGCCCTGCGCATGCTCGCGTGCGAGACGCGGCCGACCGCCGGCGGCGCGGACGGATGTAAACTGCGACGGTCTCACCGACCGCCCCCCACTGGACCCGTTGCCACTGAAGCGACCTTGACGATGGACCTTCTCGCCTACCTCGACCCAGGCAGCGGCAGCATGATCCTGCAGATCCTTGCGGGTGGCCTTGCCGCCGTCGCGGTGGTGGCGAAGCTCTACTGGGGCCGGCTGCTCGCCTTCCTGCGCATTCGCAAGCCGGAGGATTAGAGCGCCCGCCGGCAGGAGCAGGCCGACTCCGCCCAAGTCCCCGCGGGCGGCTGACACACCTATGTCGACTCCGACCGAGACCTCAAGCCGCGAGGCCTCCCGGCTAGAGCCGGGCTCCTTCCGCGACCCGGAGAGCCGGGTCTTCTACGCGGAAGGAGGCGTATACCGGACGCTTTCGCAGCAGGGGCTCGAGGACTTCGAGCTGCTCGCCGCCTCGAAGCTCTTCGAGCGCTTCACCGCGGCGGGCCGCCTCGTGGCCACCCAGTTGCTCGACAAGTCGGGTGACTTGCCCGAGGGGCTCGTCAAGGCCAGTGCCGGCGTGCTTCGCCACGAGCGCATTCCGTTCGTCTCCTATGCCTATGAGTGGCCGTTCTCGATGCTCAAGGACGCCGCGCTGCTCCAACTCGACCTCACGCTCGCAGCGCTTGAGGAGGACATGATCCTCAAGGACTCGACGCCCTACAACGTGCAGTTCAAGGGATCTGCGCCCGTGTTCGTGGACATCGGCTCCTTCGAGCGCTACCGCGAGGGCGAGCCGTGGGTGGGCTACCGCCAGTTCTGCATGCTCTACCTCTACCCGTTGCTTCTGCAGGCGGTCAAGGAGGTGAGCTACCACCCCTTCCTGCGTGGGGCGATCGACGGGATCGAGCCCGCTCAGATGCGCGGCCTGATGTCCGGTCGCGACCGCTTGCGCAAGGGCCACTATCTCCACGTCTTTCTCCACGCCAAGCTTGAGCAGCGCCATGGCGACCGGGGCAAGGAGGTCAAGGCCGAGGTCAAGCAGGCCGGCTTCAAGAAGGAGCTGATCGTGGCCAACGTCCGCCGCCTACGCAAGCTGGTCGAGCGGCTCGAGTGGAACCCCCCACAAGACGCATGGGTCGAGTACGGCGAGTGCAACAGCTACACCTCCGACGATGCCCGCCACAAGGACGAGCTCCTGCACGAGGTCTGCGTCTCGCAGCCTTGGGAGCTCACGTGGGACCTCGGTGCCAACAACGGCCGCTACTCGCGCATCGCGGCGCGAGGGTCGCGGAGCGTGATCGCCGTCGATGCCGATCAAGGCCCGACCGAGCTGCTCTACCGCAAGCTGCGCCAAGAGGGAGACGAGCAGATCCTCACGCTCACCATGAACCTCGCCGATCCCTCACCGGGCCTGGGCTGGCGCGGCCTTGAGCGCAAGGCTCTGCCCGAGCGCGGCAGCCCCGACCTGGTCCTGGCGTTGGCGCTCATCCACCACCTCTCGATCGCCGCCAACGTGCCGGTGAAGGAGTTCGTCGATTGGCTCGCGAGCCTCGACACGTCGCTGGTGATCGAGTTCCCGACCCGCGAGGATCCGATGGTCGAGAAGCTGGTGGCCCCCAAGCGCGAGGGGCTGCCCCCCGACTACGAGCGGGAGAGCTTCGAGCGGGTACTCGCCAGGGCTTTCGACGTGGAGCGCCGCGAACGGCTCGAGTCGGGCACCCGGCTGCTCTACTTCGCGCGTCCGAAGGGCACCGGCAGCCCGATCGACCTCACAGCTCCGGAGGGCTGATGGCCGACCGCGGCGGCGAGCCCTTCGCCGCGCCTGGAGGCTCAGCCCGAGAGCGTCGGGTGCGTGGACTGCGCTCGGCCCTCGCCCCGCGCCCCCCGAGGGTCGCGCCCTCGGCGAGCCGGGTAACCTCGCGCGCTATGTCAGCGGTCTCCAAGGGGCCGCGCGCTGGGGCGCGAGCTGGCGGGGACCCCGCCGACGGGCAGCTGCGCCGGCGACACCTGGTGCGCCGCCCGGCGTGGCGGCTGCCGGAGTCACGGGAAGACCGGCTCGCCGTTATCGGGCTCGCAGCGCTGCTCGTAGCCGGCGCGTTGCTGCGGCTGCTCTTCGTCTTCGCTTGGAGGCCGGCCCTCTTTGGCTGGCCGGACGCCGCCAGCTACATCGAGGTCTCCCAGGGTGCAGGCGGCGCTCCGCTGGGCAACGCGGAGCTCTTCGGCAACCCGCTGCGCCCCGCCGGGTACCCGCTCTTTCTGCGAGCGCTGCACGGTATCGCGCCGAGCCTCCTCTTCGTCGTCGTCCTGCAGCACCTTCTCGGGCTCGCCAGCGCTGCACTCCTCTACCTCACAGTCGCGCGCACCGGCGTACCACGCCCGCTCGGACTCGTGCCGGCGGCGGTCGTGGCGCTCGGTGGAGACATCATGTTCGTAGAGCACGCCCCGATCAGCGAGGCCCTCTTCATCTTTCTCGTGGCGAGCGGGCTGTATGCGGCGGTTCGATCCCAGGAAGGCGAGCATCTCCGATGGCCGGCGATCTGCGGCTTGGCCTTCGCTCTGGCAGCAACCGTCCGAGTGGTCGCGGTCCCGCTGCTGGTGGTCGTCGGCTTATGGCTGCTCGTGGGCACCAATCTGGCGCTTCGCCGCCGGCTCACGGTCCTGGCGGTGGGCGCGGCCGGGGCCCTCGGCCTGCTGGGTACCTACTACGCGATCCAAGAGAGCGCCGTCGGCCGGACTGGCCTCAGCCCCAACGGCATCTGGAACCTCTACGGTCGCGTCGCGCCGTTCGCCGACTGCTCGAAGTTCACGCCCCCCGCAGGCACCGAACCGCTCTGCGAGACGACACCCCGGTCGCAGCGGCCGTTCACCCACCTATACACCTTCAACTGGTACTACTCGCCGGGAGTGCGGAACTTCGGCAATCCGCACACGGCGTCGGCCGAACAGACCGATCAGGTCGCCGGCTTCACCTGGGCGGTGATCGCAGGTCAGCCGCTCGACTATGCCGAAGAGGTGGGTGCTGGACTGCTTCGGTACATCGCGCCTGAGAGCTTCCGCGGCTACGGAGGCGGGCCGAGCTATCACGACCTCGTGCACAAGGTCCTCTTCCACCGCCGCTTTCAGAGGGAAGGCCTGGGGGTGGCGAGACGGCACTACGCTGACGCCGGGGGGTTCAGTGCCGATCACCGGCTGATCGAAGTGCTTCGCACCTATGAGTCCGCCACCAGGATCCAGGGACCGCTCTTCGTCCTGATCGCGCTGCTGTCCGTTATCGCACCGTTTTTGACCCGCGGCCACGCGCGTGGCGCAGCGCTGCTCTTCGCACTGGCGGGGTGGACGCTACTCGTCACCCCCGTCGCCACGGTCGAGTTCAGCGCGCGGACGGGCCTGCCGGGCTTCGGCCCGCTCTGTGCCGCGGCGGCGCTCGGCGGGTGGCGCGTGCTCGCGGCCGTGCGCGGGCGAAAGCGCCGAAGCGGCGCCGACGGGCCGCTCGCCGAACCGGTCTAGAAGGGGCTGCGCTCCTAGAAGGAGATCCTCGCTGCGGTGCTCGCCGGATCGCCGATCCGGCTGCGCTCCTAGCGTTCCCGAGCCCTCAGCAAGACGGTCCGACCACCAGATCGGAGTTGTCCTTGTCCGCACTCAGGACGCTGTCACGCTCCTTGCCGGCTGCCTTCTTGGTGCATGGCGGCACGACGATCGTGGAGGTGTCGGAGCCGTCGGGCAGGACCAGCTGCGCGGCGGCGATGACCCCGTCGGCCGCGATCCTGCCCTCCCGGTCCTTGGTCGGAGGCTTCGTATCACCGAGCACGAAGGCGGCCGACGGGATGCTGCCGTCCGCGTTCGTCGACCCCGACTTGCTCGGCTGGCAATGTGGGACCAGCAGAGTGTGGACGCCGCTCGCCCGCGGGAGCTCGACCGTCGTCGCTCCAGGAGTCGGCCGACCCCTCGCGGCGTTGCGGGCCGTTGGCGCTCACCGGCGTGTTGCAGGGTGGCACCACGACCGTTCGGGTCTGGTTGGCGGGCAGCACCACGGCGCGCGCGCTCACCGGCGCGATCGTGGCGCCCTTGCTCTTGCTCTTCTTTCCGCCGCCTGCCACCACTGCTGCTCAGCGCCGGGAGGAGTAGCCGCCGCGTTCAGTGTCAGCGCTACTGCTTTCACGCGAAGGGAGCACCGGGCTGACGCAGTCGCGCAGCTGCTGCTCCTCGTCCCTTGCGGGCGTCTCGCGCTTAGCTCTCGACACGCTCGCTTGCATGGGAGAGGAGCACCCTCGCTCGGGGGTGCTCAT
>JBBSMR010000091.1:0-10317 GCA_038233095.1 Euzebyales bacterium | reverse complement strand
TCGCCTGGGCGGTAACCCAAGACGGCGATCATCCGGTTCTCCACGTCACGGCCGACCCGCAGACACCCGACGACGTTGCGCCGATCGCCGCCCTATTCGGCGTTACTTGATGTAGCCGAGTCGGTCCCGTAAGCGGATCGGCCTGCGGGACGGGGGCCGACCGAGCCGATGCATTGCAAGGATGGCCGCATGGCCATCGACCGGAGCGTGCTGTTTCGCCTTGCCACCAGCGACCGGTTGGAGCGTGCGGTCAAGCGCGTCCCCGGCGGCGAGGCTGCGGCGTGGCGGGCCGCCTCGCGCTACGTCGCGGGCAGGTCACTCACCGCCGCGATTGCCAGCAGCGAGCTGCTGCTCAAGCAGGGACACGGCGTCAGCATCGATCTCTTCGGGGAACGCGTGATCGACGCCGCCGCCGCCGATCAGGTGCTCGAGGGTTATCTCGCACTCATCGACGCTTTTCCAGCGCCACCGGCGGACGTCTGGCTGTCCGTGGATCTCTCACACCTGGCGCTGGGTACCGATTCGTCGGCTGCCGCCGATCGCCTCGCAGCCATCGCGCAAGCTGTCCCCAGCGGTCGCCGCGTGCAGGTTGGAGCCGAAGAAGCCGCTCATACGGACGTCGTCCTCGCGTGCGTGCTCGACGTCGCGGCGCGTGGCCTGGCCGATCGCCTTGGCGCTACCGTGCAAGCCAACCTTCTGCGCTCGCCCGCCGACGCCGATGCATTGGCCGGCGCCGGTATCCACGTCCGGCTCGTCAAAGGCGCCTACGTGGAAACGACCGGCGCCTACCCCTACGGCGAGCCGACCGATGTGGCCTTTCTCCGCCTCGCCTTCCAGCTCGCCGAGCGCGAGGCTGCGTGGTCGATGGCAACCCACGACGGCCGTCTCCGAGAGGCGCTGCTTCTCGCCCGCGGGCCGGTGCCGGTTGAGCAACTGTTCGGCGTGCGTCCCAGGGCGCTCCAGGAGCTGCACGACTGTGCCGTGCCCACTCGCGTGTACATCCCCTACGGTGCCGACTGGTTTCGCTACTGGCTGCGCCGCCTCGCCGAATCCCGAGGCGCCTGAGCTGCAGGCGACGAAGTGAGGGCGCGTGTCGCTAGCCGATCGGCTGTTGGGACGTTTGCGCGTGGTGCCCGGCCGCTTCAGCGGAGCGTCGCCGCGACTTGGGCGCCGTTGCCGGGTGCGGGTTTCCCGTCCCGCCCGATGAGTGTGTCCTCTAGGCCGACGCGGACGTCGACTCCCGCGGCGAGCCCGGCATCCACGACCGCCCAGTTGGCTTGGGCGTCGCCGTGCCAGAGTCGCGGACGCTCGAGAACAGCCACGCGTTGGTCGATCGCGCGAGCGAGTGCGATGGCGGCCGTGTCGTCGTGCTCGTAGATGACTTCGACGAGTACCCGGGTGATCTGCGAGGCCCACGGTGCCGCGAGGAGCCGCGCCGCGCCGTCGAGAGTGAAGACGCCGGCTTCGATCCCGATCCCGCAGTCCAGCAGCGCGTTGCCGAGCTCGATCGCACCGCCTTCGGCGAGGTTCAACGAAACGACGTCGGGCGGAGCCGTCCAGGCTCGGACCGCAGCGATGCGGTCGGGCGCGGTGCCGAGATCGATGTCCCCCTGGGTCGAGCACGAGATCTCGAGTCCCGGGCAAGCGGCGCGGATCGCTGCGACGACGGCGTCGTGCGACTCGGCGGTGAGTGACTCGATTGCGTCCGCAGGCCGGCGGGGATGCAAATGCACGGATCCCGCGCCGGCGACACTGCACGCCGCCGCGTCGGCGACGAGCTGCTCGAGCGAGACCGGCACCTCCGGATGATTGTCGGGGCCGTAGTCGCCGTTAAGCGCGCACTGGATCATCGCAAGAGGCTAACCCGGCGTCAGATCGTGCCCACCATCCCGATCAAGGATCCCCTACGAGACGCCTCTCCCCGCCCAGCATCGGGCGTGCCCGCATGCCGTTCCCCTCTTGCGGGCCTGGTACCAATCCGTCGCAGCCGGCCCTCGTCTGCGAGGCGAGCGGCCTTTCGTAGCGCACCGAACGGATCTCGCGTCTGCCAAAGTCGGTGATCCGTTCAGTGCCGCCCGCGCGCCAGCCGCAGCGCTCGTAGCAGCGCATAGCCTGAGCGTTCTCGGGCAACACCCAGAGAGTAGCGTCCAAGAAGCCGCTTTCTTGCATCGCGCGCTCGGCGCCGGCGATCAGAGCGCTGCCCACTCCCAAACCGCGCTCGCGTGCATCAACCAGGATGACGCGCAGCTCCCCAGTCATCGCCGAGTCGAGATCGGCGTCGCGCGCCGGACCCAACGCCACAAAGCCGACCACCCTGTGGGCCTGCTCGGCGACCAGCAAGGCGTGACGAGGATGGGGAGCACCGATTGGCCCGGCCCAGGATCTCTGGCGCTCGGCGCGCTCCTCCTCGGGCGGGAAATACCTTCCCGCGAAGGCATCACCAATACATCGCGCGTGAAGGTCGGTGACCGCGGCCTCGTCCGCGGCCGTCGCCGGTCGGATCGTCACATCCGGACCCACGAGCGTCAGCCTAACTGGGCGGAGGATCGCGTTTGACGCTCGGCTTGCGGAACCGGCTTAGGGAAGTGAGAACGGGCTTGACGGGGCCGAGCCTCAGGCGGGCTGGACGACTCGTCGTGGCAGCGCGCGTCCCGATGCGGGCGGGTGGTCCCCGCGAAGCACGTCGGGATCAAGATCGACGTCACCCGGCCACACGACCGAGCCGAACTCTCGGTCCACGGCGACGGCCTCAAAGACCTCACGGTCGTCACGGATCGACGCGAACACACCGCCGGCCTGCAGCAGCCTGGCCAGATCAACCTCGTGCACCGCGCCGTCGCCGAAGGTCAGTCGAAGCCAGCGCTCCGCGAGCGGCTCAACCTGGCTGATCGTCGTACGCGATGGGTTCATGGCAGCGGGGCGATCGGCGCCGGCTGCTCGGGAACCTGGGTGCGCCTCCAGTTAGCAGCCAGCTCGTCGCGATGGATCGACGCCCATTCTCGCACCATCCGCAACGCACGATCTGGCAATCCCCCGCGCAGGATCTCGCCCGTAGCGATCACGATGACTGCCTCCTCACCGGCGTAGACGGCGTGGAAGTGCGGTGGCGCATGATCGGTGAAGTACATCCTGATCACGATGCCGTAGAAGCGGCTGATCGTCGGCACACCTAGAGCATCCCGCGTGCAACGGACGCCCGGCGACGCTGACCCTCCTCGCGCACGCGAGCGCGTTCGTCTGTCCCTCGACCAGAGCAGATCCGCGCACGGCAGCCCGCTTGCCGCAGCTGCGTCCCCAGAGCCGTTTGGGCCTGCCGGCTCTGCGTGCCACGCGACGAAGAGCGCCCCAGTTCGTCGAAAAGCGAACACGCTGCTCGGCGCCGGCGTGAGCCGCTGGAGGATCGTTGCCGGGACGGCGCGAGCGAAGCGAGCGGCGTCTGTTCAGCGGCGCCGGGCCGGGACGCCGCGGGCGGCGCGGAATGCGGAAGCGACCCCGCCCGTATCGGTCTCGCCACCGAGCGGAAAGATGTGCAGCGCGTCGACTCCTGGGATCGACGCGAGTTCGCTCGCCAGGTCCGTCGCGAGTTCTACGCCTGCGCCCATGCTGATCTGTCGGTGCGTTGCATCTGGAAGCAGGCACCCCGGCAGCGTTCGAGCGTGATCGGCCATTCGCTCGTTGCGGAGCAGCGCCACTCCCGCGTACAAGCGAACCCCCGCCAGCAGGTCGGCCGCCCGCTCGAGAAATTCCCGAAATGCGCCCACGTCGAAGATCATCTGCGTCTGGAGAAAGTCCGCCCCCGACGCAACCTTCTTCTCGAGCAGGCGGATTTCGCGCTCGATGTCAGGGGCGAACGGGTTGACAACGGCGCCCACGGCAAGATCACGGGGTGCCGCCCACGCTTTGGCCTCGGCGATCAACGCGGTGGCGGTCAGGTCCTTGACGCGCGGAACGCCCTCCACCGGGTCTCCGTACAGGCACAACACGCCTTCGGATCCGAGCGCGGCAGCACCGACGACCTGGGACTGAAGCGCGAGCCGGTTGCGATCACGGCAGGAGATGTGCACGACGGTCGCGACGCCCTGTTCGCGCGCGAGAGCGACGGCCGCCAGCGGTGACATACGCGGCTGTCCTGCGTGGTTGTCGGTGAGGCCGACCAGATCGACGGTGTCCGCCAGCGCGGCGATCCGGTCCCGCACCCGCGACGCGTCGGGCCCGCTCGGCAGCGAGATTTCCGCGGAAGTCAGGGCCACAATCGGGATATCCGCAGCATACAAAGCTCCGGCCACAGGCCGTGCCGCGCGTCCCCATGTCATGCCCCCACGGAGCGGCCCTCATCCCGGTGCACGTTCGGCTTACGGCGCCACATGGGTTGCCGTTAAGGAACGTGGCACCAACCGACAAGTAGCCCAGGTATCAGCCGACGGTGGGTAGCAGCCTTTCGAGCAGTCGTGGTTCGGCCGGCCAGGCGGCGAGCAGGACGTCGCGGGGTATCGCCCGAGCGGCGTAGCGCAACAGCAGAACGACGGCGACGACATCATCCAGCGGTCCGACGATCGGGAGGAACTCGGGCAGCAGGTCGATCGGAGACAGCACCCAGACGGTGGCGATTAGGAGCGCGACCTTCGCGCGGCGCGGGACCGCCGGGTGACGGCGGAGTCGGCGTGCGGTCGTCACGCAGGCGGGCAGGAACTCGGCGGCGTCGCGGAGCAGTCCGGGCGGTAGGCGCTTGGCCAAGAGGATCATGATCAGCCAGGATCCGATCCACAGGGCAGCGGCGACGATCGCGATCTGGAGGAGTGTGCTCATCGACCGGTGCGCTGGTGTTCAGCGAGCGGCCGTTGGAGGTGGCGGTAGATCGTGGGGCGTGTGACGCCGAACTCGTCAGCGATCTGCTGCACGGTGTACTTGCGGCGCCCGTCGGGGCCGAGCTCGTCGTACATGTCCTGCGCGATCTTCGCCTGACGCGGCGTGAGCTTGGGCTTCTGACCACCCGTGCGCCCGCGCGATCCTCGCCAAGCCGCCCGCCGAGTGCACGGGCAACTGCTTCGTCGACGACGAGGTCCTCAGGGACGAGGGCGTCACCGACTTCAGTCCCTACCTCTACTCGGGCAAGGAGGAGAACCTCGCGCTGGACCTGTTCTTGTAGGACTGACAGGTGCAGCGCGACTCAGGCGATGCTACGCCGTGGTGGCGGTGCCCTCGCGCATCGCCTCGGCCAGGCCGGCCGGCCGGACGCGGTAGGCGTGGAACTCCATGGAGTAGCCGCCGCAGCCCTGGGTGGTCGCGCGGACGGAAGGCGATCTCCGAGGAGTCGGTGTCGTTGCGACCTGCCGTCGGTCGGCGACGCCCGCGATACGCGCGCGGCAACGGTCCACAGAGCTCGCCGCGTAGCGTGGTCCTCGCTCGGGCACACTGGCGCCGTGCCGACGCCCACTCGAGCGACGTACGTCCGCCGCCGGGCGGCGGCCGGGCTGCTGGCCGTCGTCATCATCGCTTCGGTGGTGGTGCTCAGCCGCGGCAGCGGAGACCCGGCCCGCCAGGGGAGTGGTGCCACAGCGCGGCCGGCGACCCCGGCTTCCGCCCCTCCGCGTCCGCGTACCGACGTCACCGCGATCGCCGCACGCTCCCACGTGCCCGTGCTCTGCTACCACCAGATCCGTCCGCTCCCCGCGGCCGACGCCACCCGGGACCGCCTGTACATCGTGCCGCCCAGGACGCTCGACGCGCAGCTGGCCACCCTGCAGCGCGCGGGCTATCGCTCGGTGAGCGCGGACGACGTGGCCGCGCACCTGGGCGACGGCAAGCCGCTGCCGCGCAAACCCGTTCTCATCACCTTCGACGACGCGTCGGCCGACCAGTACACGCGGGCGCTGCCGATCCTCCGTCGCCACGGCTTCAAGGCGACGTTCTTCGTCATGACCGTCGCACTCGGCAAGCCGGGCTGGCTGACCCGCGGGCAGGTCCGCGCCCTGGACCGCGACGGCATGGAGGTCGCGGCGCACACATGGGACCACCAGGCCGTCCCGGACTACGCCGGGAGCGACTGGCGCGTGCAGGTCACCGACCCCAAGGCGGCCCTCGAGCGGATCGTCGGACATTCGCTCGACGCCTTCGCGTACCCGTTCGGCCTGTGGAATGCCCGAGCATTCAGTCATCTGCGCGGCGCGGGCTTCAAGATCGCCTTCCAGCTCTCGGACAAGATCGACCGCACGGCGCCGATGCTGACCGTGCGGCGCGTCCTCATCGGGCCGGACGTCAGCGGCGACGAGCTGCTGAGGATCGTCCGCGAGGACTTCTGAGGGCCGCGGCGGATGGCCAGGCGAATGCGAATGACCGAACCGCCTCCGAAACCGCGCCATCCGATCGGCCAAGCCGGGTTCATCCTCCTCGGTGCGGCGCTCGTGCTGGGTCTCGTCATCACGCTCCTTCACGCGCGCGAGGCCGTGTTCTACATCCCGGCCTACGGCGTCGCCATTGCGGTCGGCGCCTTCGTGCTGGCGGCGGCGGGATTGGGATTGAGTTGGCGATCGGGCCGCGCCGGCCTCGCGACGCTCATCATGCTGTCCGTGGCGCTCGGGGTCACGGGCTTCCTGGCCATCCTCTCGATCGGCGTTCTGCTGCTCGCTGCTTCGCTCGGGCTCCTGGTGGTTGCGACGAGGCTGCCACTTCGCGAGCACCGTGCGGCGGCCGTTGCTGGAGGCGTGTTGCTCGGGCTCGGCGTCCCACCGCTTGCTCTCGTCGCACTGTCACCGCCACTGGTCGACTGCAAGCGCGGCTCGAGCGGGGAGAACGTCTTTCTCGGCTTTGAGTCGGATTCGGGAGGAGAAAGCTCCGCGATCAGCATGGACGGCCGCTCCGGCGGTGGTCGCGCCTCCGGAGAGACGTACGAGTACGTCTATGAGTGCCGTGACGGCCGGCTCGTCCGCTTCGAATTCCGGCACAGGTAGTCCCGAGCGTGAGAAGCCCCGTCGTCCGGCCAACCGCCGCCCGCTCACATGTCGTCCGAGATCCCCTTCTCGACGACGAACGAGGGACCCCGTATACGACGACGACGACCGCGAAGGCTCGGCACCGACACCACTCGCAGTGTTTGTGCCTCGCCGGTCGTTGGCGGTGTAGCCGGGCACTGCCGCTTTGGGCCGCGATAAGCCGTCGTAGGGCGCGCATCTGCGCTGCCGTCCCGTAGATGGATCCCGCAGCGGGAGGCGGGACGACTGGCTCGTCGTCGGAGCTGGCGAACGTCGGTCGACCACTGTCGCCTTGCGCGAGAAGCGGCACTCCCGTACCGCGAGCGTCGTGAGATCGACGCAACGCACGTGACGTCTGGCGGCAACGTGGCCTGCGGCGCTCGGTGGCACGCTGGCATGTGCCGTATAGCCCTCCGCTACTGCGACATGTCATCGAACCAGTCTTGCGGGACACCGCGCGTCGCCGGCCATGGAGATCACGGTCTACGCCGAGCTTCGTCACCTCGTGCCGCTCGGGGTTCGGCTTACGGCGCCACACGCGCCGCCTAGCTGCGACTGCCCGCACGACTACGCCGCATGCATGGGCACGGCAGCCGGAACCACCGGCCTGGGCTGCTGCTTTCGGCTGATTCCGCTCATTTGGCCGGGACAGTCGACGTTCCGCAGCATTGTCACCTACGTCCACAATCAGTGGTGCTAGGCGACCACATGCCTCCGGAAGACGAGGGCCGACGCCTTCGCGGAGGCCGACTTGGACCAGCCTCGTTCGAGCCGCGCTTCACGGAGCTGGCGCTTGCGAGCTAGAGCTCGCGCAGCCCGTGGTGCTGCGCATAGGAGTTAAGCCAGTCCGGCGCGTCCTCGGGGAGGAGCGCTCCCCAGCGCAGGTGCGCGAACGTCCGATCCGGGTGTTCGGCGATCAGGCTCCGAAACGTTGCGACCTCAGGGCCGAGGCCCGCGGGCGCGAGGTTGACCAGAAGCGCGGGAACCCCGAGACGGTCCCCGAGCGCGGCGGCGATCGCCCAGTTCCGGGTCAGCTCGTAGAGACCGCTCGCTTTGACGGCCTCGGGCGTCGAGCGCCATAGGTCCGGAGACGCGAGATAGCGGTCGAACCGATCGAGGCGATTCGTCTGCCGATCGTTGCGGCTGCCGAGCTTCGCCTCGCAGACCACGACGAGATCGTCGAACGCGACGATCACGTCGGGCTCCGAACGCGACGCCGCTCGCTCGCCAAGGTCGTTCGAGATGCTCGCGAGGACGGCGGCTACCTCGTCGGCCGCCGGGCTCGTCGGCACGCCCCAGAGCAGCATGCGCGCCGCGCCGGAACCCGAGCCGACCTTGCCAAGTTCGTCTCGCGCCTCGAGCGCACGGAAGACGGTCCAGGTCGCTGCGTCCTCCGACGTCTCGCTGCAAAACTTCCAGTGCTTGCCGGTCCGGGCCTGGACGTTAACCGCCGCGGCGAGGGTGTCGTCGAGTCCGTCGTGGACTGCTTCCGGCACGGCAAGCTTCGGCGTCGAGTAGATCAGGCGCCGCGCCTCCTCCTCGCGAGCGTTCGAGTAGCCGACTCCGCAAGAGCACCGGAAGACGAGACTCTCGAACGTCGACGCTCGCCTGCCCAGCTCGAGGCCTGGCGCCGCTGGGATGAAGACCCCACAGCGACGGCACTGCATGGTGGTGATGTCGCCGACCGCCGCTGGGACATCGACGGTGTCAGGCTCTGCCAGCGCGCGCTCGCGATACAGGTGGTACGCGGCTTTGGTCGTCGCGTGGCCCAGGTGGCCGTTGAAACCGGCGCCGAGCGCGGCGCCGACCACCGTGAGCACGCGGCGTAGCTGCGCCTGCGTCAATTTGACTCCAAGCTTCTGCGCGAGTTCGCGGACAGTCCTTGCGATTACGCTGGACTGCTCGAGCTTCGCCCAGGGCTGCCGCTGCAACCCGAGGCGGCCCGCGAGCTGGCCCAGGTCGATGAGCGCCGTCTGCTTGGCCTCAAGGCTCTCCGCCGTCGCGACCGTGAATACTTGGAGCGCGAAGGCGCGCTCGCTCTCGTCGCGCACGTCGTAGCCGTAGCAGGCAGCGATCGTCGCCAGACGCCGGCAGCAGTACCCGATCAGGAAGGTCGTCTCGGCGACCGCTGCGGTGCCGACGACGGCCAGGCCGGCGGCACCGGCCGCTGGACCCATCGTGCCACCCGACACGGCCGCCGACGCGGCCGCAGCTGCTCCGGCGGCGGTCGCGGCGACGGCCATCGCGGGACCGACGACGGCGCCCTCTGCCGTGAGTGTGATCGTGGCGCGGGCCCACTGGCGGTTCGCCTCCTCGTCGATGACGCGCAACGGCACGACGCGAAGCACGTCCTCGAGGCGGTGCACGTCGAACCCGCCATCCCGATACCGCTCAAGGACGACCTCGGCGTCGAACTTCCAGGTCCCTCGGTCGAACAGCGTCTCGACGACGTCGGTGACGATCTTCGCTCCTCGCTCGGTCTCGAGGATCTTCTTGATCGGGTACCCGACGAACTCGGACGGCTTGCTCATCGCGGTGATGACGCGCGGCGGCTTCTTGCCGCGCCACCGGGCAATCTCCTCCGAGGCCTTGCGTGCGTACTCGTCGTCGGTCATGGCCTCGGGTCGCTTCCTGTGGTGATGCTTCGACGGAGAGGAGCAGTCAACCGACGGTTGCCCGGATGCGCAACTGGTCTCGTCCGCGCGATCGGGCGCCCGCTCAGCCGAGCAGCAGCTCCGCCGGAGACGCCTATACGCGGCTGCGGATAGACACAGTCAACACGAAGCCTCTTCTCTTCGTCGCCAATCCAGCCGACCGCGCCGTCAGAGAAGTGAGGACGGCGCTTCGGACGTACCAGCCAGCGGACCTAAAGGTCAAGGGTCCGAATAGGCGCTTAGGACAAAAAGCAGCACCCGTCCGACGGCGATGAGGGGCTGCTCCTTCTCGCGCAGAGCGCAAGCGGTCAGCCAGCCGCGTCAAGCATGAAGGCGACGAGCCATGCGGCCTGGCACTTTCAATCTGCGAATGCTCTGACCGCGGCCGCCGCACCGCCTCGCGCGGCGTCGATGTAGCCGTAGGTGCCGCGCTCGCGCAGTTCGGTCGCGGCCTCCAGGAGCGCAGCGAGGGCCGAGAACGCAAACCAGCCACCGACGGAGATGCGGCTCACGCCGGCCGCGGCGAGCTCGGAGACCGCAGGTAGCCCGGTCCAGGCGAGCACGTTCACTGGCCGGTCGACCGACTCGACGATGGAGCGGATGTCCTCGATGCGCGTGAGACGCGGTGCGTAGAGCACGTCCGCGCCGGCCTGCTGATAGGCCTGCAGTCGCGCGATCGTGTCGGTGAGGTCCTC
>JBBSMR010000090.1:0-10429 GCA_038233095.1 Euzebyales bacterium | reverse complement strand
TTCAGCTGCCGATCGGGTGCCAGACGGTCTTGGTCTCGCAGAAGGCGAGCATCCGGCGGGGATCGGGCTCGTCATGCCAGTCCGCGTCATCGCCTCGCAGCACCCGCTTGAGGTTCTCCGCCGCCTCCCGTTCGAGCCCGGCCACATCG
The DNA here is from genome assembly GCA_038233095.1 of Euzebyales bacterium. Taxonomy (GTDB): domain Bacteria; phylum Actinomycetota; class Nitriliruptoria; order Euzebyales; family Egibacteraceae; genus JBBSMR01. The sequence goes on along the minus strand of JBBSMR010000090.1, from coordinate 10,280 downwards.
GCCCGGTCGGCCCCGCTCAGGTCGATCGCGTTGACGTCCATGTGCGCGGCGAGGACCGGCGCGAGCTCGCCGGTCCGACCGGTGAGCACGTTGACCACCCCGCCGGGAAGGTCCGAGGTGGCGAGCACTTCGGTGAGCGTGATCGCCGGCAGCGGACGGTCCTGGCTGGCGACCACCACCGTGGTGTTGCCCGAGACGATCACCGGCGCGAGCACGCTGACGAGCCCCAGCAGGCTGGATTCTTGCGGAGCGAGGCCGGCGACCACCCCGGTCGGCTCTGGAACCGAGAAGTTGAAGTACGGGCCGGCCACCGGGTTAGCCGCCCCATCGAACTGCGCGAGCTTGTCCGCCCACCCGGCGTACCAGACCCAGCGGTCGATGGCGGCGTCAACCTCGGCCTCAGCGTCGGCGTCGGCGAGACCTTCAGCCGCGCCGACCTCCTCGACGAACTGGGCGCGGCGGCCTTCCAACATCTCGGCCACGCGGTACAGGATCTGCGCCCGGTTGTACGCGGTCCGCGTCGACCAGCCTCCGAACGCCTTGCGCGCGGCCACGACCGCGTCGCGGGCGTCCTTCCGCGAGGCGCGCGACGCGTTGGCCAGGAAGCCGCCGTCCGCGTCCGTGACCTCGTAGCTGCGGCCGGACTCCGACCGTGGGAACCCCCCGCCGACGAACAGCTTGTAGGTCTTGCGCACGTCCAGACGTGACACGCTTCCTCCTATCGCTCCTGGCTGCCGAAGGCGATGCTAGACCCCTGGCGTACACTCGCCCTACCTTCGAGGGCATCGAGGCCGCCATGGACGCGGATCGCGCGCAGGACGTCAAGGATCCGAACGACATCTTCGTGAACACACGACATCTTCGTGAACACGCCGGAGGGCGGCTACGGCCCCTCCAGCTACACCGAGATGAACATGGGGTACTGGGTCTTCACCAAGCTTGTCGGCGGCGTCCGGTGGCTGGCTCGCCTGATCACGCGCGAGCGCTGACCGGGCGACGTCACGTCAGACGTCGAGGTAGGCGCCCAGGCCCTGCCGGCCGCCCTCACGCCCGAATCCTGACTCCTTGTAGCCGCCGAACGGGCTGGCCGGGTCGAAGCGGTTGAAGGTGTTGGCCCAGACGACGCCGGCGCGCAAGCGTTGCGCCATCATGAGGATGCGGCTGCCCTTCTCGGTCCAGACCCCAGCGGACAGGCCGTAGGGCGTGTTGTTCGCCTTCACGACTGCCTCGTCGGGCGTGCGGAAGGTGAGCACCGAGAGCACCGGACCGAAGATCTCCTCCTGGGCGATGCGGTGGGACTGGCTGACGTCGGTGAAGACCGTCGGGGGAAACCACCAGCCGCGCTCGGGCAGGTCGCAGGCGGGCTGCCAGCGCTCGGCGCCCTCCTGCTCGCCTGAGCTGACGAGCTCGGTGATGCGCTGCAACTGCTCGGCGGAGTTGATCGCCCCGATATCGGTGTTCTTGTCGAGCGGATCCCCGAGGCGCAGGGTGCCCAGCCGCGTCTTCAGCTTGTCGAGCAGCGGCTCGGCGATCGACTCCTGGGCAAGCAGCCGCGAGCCGGCGCAGCACACATGGCCCTGGTTGAAGAAGATCCCGTTCACGATGCCCTCGACCGCCTGATCGAGCGGAGCGTCGTCGAAGACGACGTTGGCGGCCTTGCCCCCGAGCTCCAAGGTCAGACGCTTGCGTGTGCCCGCGACCGCGCGGCGAATCTCCCGCCCGACCGCGGTCGAACCGGTGAAGGCGACCTTGTCGACATCGTCATGGGAGACCAGTGCGCGCCCGGTCTCCCCCGCTCCCGTGACCACGTTCACGACCCCAGGGGGCAAGTCGGCCTGCTGGCAGATCTCCGCAAGCAGCAGCGCGCTCAGCGGCGTCGTCTCGGCCGGCTTCAATACACAGGTGTTACCGGCGGCCAGCGCGGGCGCCAGCTTCCACGACGCCATGAGCAGCGGGAAGTTCCACGGGATGACCTGCCCCGCCACGCCGAGCGGGCGCGGATCCGGTCCGAAGCCCGCGTGGTCCAGCTTGTCGGCCCAGCCGGCGTAGTGGAAGAACCAGGCGGCGGCCAGCGGGACGTCGACGTCGCGCGACTCCTTGATCGGCTTGCCATTGTCGAGCGTTTCGAGCACGGCCAGCTCGCGGGCGCGCTCCTGCACGATGCGGGCGATGCGGTAGAGGTACTTGGCCCGCTCGCGCCCCGACATCGGGCCCCACACCTCGTCGTAGGCGCGGCGCGCGGCCGCGACAGCACGGTCGATGTCGTCCTGGCCGGCCTCGGCGACCTCGGCGAGGACCTCCTCGGTCGCGGGGTTCACGGTCTTGAAGACCTCGCCGTCGCCGGGCTCGACGAACTCTCCGTCGATGAACAGCCCGTAGGAGGAGCGCACCTGGACGACGTCGCGCGACTCCGGCGCGGGCGCGTACGTCCACGCCGAGGACGCGCTGAGAGTCGCAGATTCCGTCCCGGTGAGGTCAGTGCTCGTCACATCGACACCATACCCCGCCCATCCAGTTGGGGAGTGGAACCGCCATATGCCGTTCGCTCGCTCCCCAACGCGACGGCGGGGCGGCGGGTCAGTCGATGGTGAAGTGGTCGGGACCCGCGTACCGGCCGGTGCGCTGCTTCTCGCGCTGCATGAGCAGGTCGTTCAGCAGGCTGGACGCTCCGATGCGGAAGAGCTCAGGCGTGAGCCACTCGGGGCCGGCGGTCTCGTGGACCACCACGAGGTAACGGATCGCGTCCTTGGCGGTGCGGATGCCTCCCGCTGCCTTCACCCCGACCCGGCGACCCGTGGCGTCAGCGGCGTCGCGGACCGCCTGCAGCATGACGAGGATGACCGGCAGCGTGGAGGCCGGTGAGACCTTGCCGGTGGAAGTCTTGATGAAGTCGGCGCCCGCGGCGAGCGCGAGCCACGACGCCCGCCGCACGTTGTCCAGGGTGGACAGCTCACCGGTCTCCAGAATCACCTTGAGATGCGCGTCGCCACACGCCTCCTTCACCGCCACGATCTCCTCGGCGACCTGGCCGTACCGACCAGAGAGGAACGCGCCCCGGTCGATCACCATGTCGATCTCGTGCGCGCCGGCGGCCACGGCCGAGCGCGTGTCGGCCAGCTTCACGTCGAGCGCGGCCCGACCCGAGGGGAAGGCGGTCGCGACGCTCGCCACCCGCACATCCGAACCGCGGGTGTGCTCGACGGCCGTCGGCACCATGTCGGGGTAGACGCAGACCGCCGCCACGCTCGGCGTCTCGGGGTCGGTCGGGTCCGGCCGAATGGCCTTGGCGCACAGCGCCCGCACCTTGCCGGACGTGTCAGAGCCCTCCAGCGTCGTGAGGTCGGTCACGCGGATCGCCAGGTCGAGCGCCCACAGCTTGGCGTCGCGCTTGATCGACCGGCTCGCCAGCGCGGCGGCACGCTGCTCGGCGCCCACCTCATCGACACCGGGCAGGCCGTGCAGCAGCCGGCGCAGCGCCGCGTCGGAGACGGGCTCGGTGCGCAGGTCGGGCAGGCTCGGCAGAAGTGTCGTCATCGTGCAGCGAGCCTACCCGCCGAGCCAGACCACGTCGGTGCCGTGCGCCCCGCAGCGGGCCAGGATGCGCTCCTCGCCGCCTGGCCAGGTCGTGAGCGTCACACCGTGATGGCGCAGGGCCGAGACGGGCTCCAACCGCAGCCAGGCCAGCGGCGCCGAGGCCGTGGCGCGCTCCCCGGCCTCGTGGAGTGCGCGGCGGAAGCGGCTGCGGACGTCCTCTTCCAGATACTCCGCCACCACGGAGTGGTAGAGGACGGTCGCAACACCCTCGAGACGCTCGGCGAGGCGGTCCGCGACCCACTCGTCGAGGGACGCCCGGTCGACGGTGGCCGGCACCTGTTGCGCCAGCGCGAGCGCCCCGCGCAAGCGCTCGAACCGGCTGGTCTGATCGGCCCAGACCGACGCGGTGACGGCCAGGCGCCCCTCGGCCGACGTCGGGTCGACCGGGCGGCGGTCACAGCCGGCCCGCTCGACGACCTGCACGGCGACGTCGGTGCACGGCGGCGGCTCGCGCCAGTGGCCCGTCAGGTCGACCGGGCTGTCGGGCGGCCCCCATGACCTTCCCCCGCCGCCGTAGCGGAAACGGTCCCAGCGCAGGTTCAACCCTGCGCTGGCGCCGACCTCCAAGACCCGCAGCGGCAGACCAGCGGCACCGGCCACCTCCAGGAAGCCCCCGGCGAGCCCCGCGGCCCGTCCGACCTCGTTGGTCTGGCAGGGCGACGCGACAAGCTCAACGAGCGTCTCCCGCCGCTCCTCGCACAGCTCGGCGAATGCCGGCCATGCTCCGTCGGGGCCCGCCTCGCCGCCCACGCTCGGGTAGTGCACGGCGAGGGCGGGCGCGCGATGGGTGAGCACCAAGCGGTGCGCCGCCGCCATCAGCCGCAGCGCCAACGCGTCCCCCCGGCCAGGCACGACATGCGGGGCGAGCACGGACCAGACCGGCCCTGCCGCCTCCACGTCGACGGCGGCTGAGCGCAGCAGCGCGGCGTAGAGCGGCGAGCCCATCGTCGCGCAGGCCGCGGCCTGGGTCCGCAGCTGCCAGCCCGTCAGCGCCATCGGGTCGTCGGTGGACGGAGCCGGTCCCGCGCCGGCCACCACCGAGGCCGACGAGGGGGCCGCTCGCTCGTCGCCCATCAGGCGTCAGATCCGTGAATCGCGGCACGTCGTGTGCGGCGATTCTCCGGAGACCGGTTGTAGCGCCGCGCAGCAGCGCCCTTCCCGGCGGTGTGCATACTGGCGCGCATGCCTGTCTGGCTCGCCGGTGCCATCGTCTTCTTCACCTCCGCGGCCGTGCTCGTGCTGGAGATCCTGGCCGGCCGGGTGCTGGCCCCCTACGTGGGGGTCACGCTGCAAACCTATACCGGCATCATCGGGGTGATCCTGGCGGGGATCGCGTTGGGCAGCTTCTACGGCGGCCGCTTGGCGGACCGGCGCGAGCCGCGCGCCCTGCTCGGCCCGATCATCGCTCTGGGGGGCGTGCTGGCGCTCGCCTCCCTGCCGATTGTCACGGTGGTCGGCCCGCTCTTGGCCAGCCGCGACCCCGTGGCGATCGTCCTGCTGGCCTTCGTGGGCTTCTTCGCGCCGGCCACGGTGCTGAGCGCGGTCACGCCGACCGTGGTGAAGATCCAGCTCGCCGACCTCGACCACACGGGCAGCGTCGTGGGCCGGCTCTCCGCGCTCGGCACGACCGGCGCGATCGTCGGCACGTTCTTCACCGGCTTCGTGCTGCTGGCGGCGTTCCCCACTCCCCCGATCGTCCTTGCGGTCGGCGGGACCCTCGCGGCCGCGGGGATGGGGCTGTGGTGGTGGCTACGGCCGCGCGCCGAGCACTCCGCGGCGCCGCTGCTGCTCGCCGCGCTGGTCGCCGCGGGCCTGACCGCGGGCATCGCCGGACCGTGCCAGGTCGAGAGCGCCTACTTCTGCGCTCGGGTCGTGTCCGACGAGGAGCGCCCGTCGGGGCGCCTGCTCGTGCTCGACACGCTCATGCACAGCTACGTCGACCTTGACGATCCCACGTATCTGGAGTTCTCCTACGCCCAGATCATGGGCGACGTGCTGGCGACCGTCTTTCCCGAGGGCGAGCCGGTCAAGGCGCTGCACATCGGGGGCGGCGGCTTCAGCCTGCCCCGCTACCTGCGGGCGACGCGACCGGGGTCGGAGAGCCTCGTCCTGGAGCTCGACCCGACCCTGGTCCGCCTGGCGCAGGACGAGCTCGGCCTGCGGCGCGGGCCCGATCTGAGGGTGCGCGTCGGCGACGCCCGTCTCGGTCTGCGCGAGCAGCCCGACGACGCCTACGACCTGGTCATCGGCGACGCCTTCGGCGGCCTCGCGGTGCCGTGGCATCTCACGACGGTCGAGTTCGTTCGCGGGGTGCGGCGCACGCTCCGGCCGAATGGAATCTACGCGCTCAACCTGATCGACTACCCGCCGCTCGGCTTCGCCCGCGCGGAAGCTGCCACCCTGGCTGCGGTCTTCCAGCACATCGCGGTGATCGCCCCGCCAGCGCGGCTGGCGGGGCGGGAAGGGGGGAACTTCGTGCTGGTCGGCTCGGATCGGCCGTTGCCGTTCGCGGCGATCATGGGCCGCAACGCCGAGCGCGGCGACGACGACGCGCTCGTTACCGACGCCCGCCTCAGCGACTTCGTCGGCGATGCCGACGTGCTGACCGACGCGTTCGCCCCGGTCGATCAGCTCCTCACGACCCGCCCCGAATGAGGAAGCCGCCACACGCTGGAAGTCCACGACTGAGAGCCTCCGGCAATAGACGGGGCAGACTCGCCTAGCGAGGCGCCGGAGCCTCTTCGGAGGCAAGCTGATTTGGGCGAGTGACGACGGGGCGCGAGATCTGCGGGCCACACTCGAATGCATTGGTCAACTTTTGTGTGGGTTTCGGTAGAGTTGCGCTCGCCGCTCCGTCGTCACTCGCCCAAATCACTGGCGATCTTTGCGCAGCGGCAACCGCGAGAGCTGCCCGCCGAGCCGTCGGGGCGCTAGGAGACGGGACGAGCCTCACCCGAATGGTGTGCCTTCTCGTCCTTCGCGAACTGCTCGACGATCGCCGGGCAGAACACCTTGAGGTCGTCGGGGTTGCGGCTGGTGATCAGGCCGTCGTCGACGACCAGCTCCTCGTCCACCCAGGTGGCGCCGGCGTTGCGCAGGTCGGTCTGCAGGCTCGGCCAGGACGTCATCGTGCGTCCCCTCACCACGTCCGCCTCGACCCGCGTCCACGGGGCATGGCAGATCGCAGCGACCGGCTTGCCGCGCTCGAAGAAGCCCTTCGCGAACTCCACCGCCGAGGAATGCATGCGCAGATTGTCGGGGTTGGCGACACCACCCGGCAGCACGAGCGCGTCGAAGTCGTCGGCGCTGACCGCGTCCGCGGTCGCGTCCACGCTGAACGTGTCGGTCTTGTCGAGGTGGTTGAACGCCTGCACCTCGCCGGACTCGGTCGAGATCAGCTTCGGCGTGCCGCCGGCCTCCTCGATCGCCTGCCACGGCTCCGTCAGCTCGACCGGCTCGATTCCTTCGGTGGCGACCAGAAAGGCCACGGTCTTGCCTTGCAGGTCATCTGCCATGATCTTCACTCACTCCTTGTGCACCAGGTTGAAGTCCGTCCACGGTTCCCGGTCCCCCGGGGTCAGAAAACGCCAAATCGGTCACGCGGACCGAAAAGATTGCCTCGACCCGAGCTACACCCGTCCGAACCGACGACCCCGCCCCTGGAACTCCGCGACGGCGACGTACAGCTCCTCCCGGCGGAAGTCCGGCCAGAGCACGTCGGTGAAGACGAGCTCGGCGTAGGCCGCCTCCCAGAGCAGAAAGTTGGACAGGCGGCGTTCGCCGGAGGTCCGGATCAGCAGGTCGACGTCGGGGGCGTCGGGTTCGTACAGGCGCGACCGCAGCGACGACTCGCGCACCCGCTCCGCCTTCAGCCGGCCCGCCGCGACGTCGGCGGCGAGCAGGCGGGCGGCATCGACGAGCTCGGCGCGGCCGCCGTAGTTGAACGCCACCTGCAGCGTGAGCCGATCATGGTGCGCGGTGCGGGCCTCGGTCGACTCCATCATCGCGACGAGCCGGCGCGGCACCGGCCGGCCGCGGCGACCGATGAAGCGCACGCGCACCCGGCGCTCGTCGAGCTCGTCGGCGCGCCGCAGGAGCAGATCGCGGTTGAAGTTCATGAGGAAGGCGACCTCGGACGGCGGCCGCTTCCAATTCTCCGTCGAGAAGGCGTACACGGTGAGGTAATCAAGACCCAGCTCCAACGCCCCCTCGACCGTGTCGAAGAGCGCGGTCTCGCCGGCCTCGTGCCCGGCCCGGCGCGGCAGTTCGCGCTGGCGGGCCCAACGCCCGTTGCCGTCCATGATGATGCCGACGTGCTCGGGCAAGGCTCTTGGATCGATGGCGTCGAGCGCGCTCATAGGCGTCTCATCGGGGGACGAGCTCGGCGGCCCGCAGCGGCTGGCCGAGGTGGTAGGTGAGGAAGCTGGAGATCAGGGCCCCCGCCGCGCGCCCCGCGCGACCGTCGGTGGCCAGCGCGCCCAACGAGTCCAGGCTCTGGACGCTGAGCTGGCGCAGGGTATCGAGGATGACCGGGTTCAGCCGCTGGGCGTCCCGGGGGGCGCAGCGCTCGCAGACCGTCCCGCCGTTCGCGATCGAGAAGACCGGGTGCGCCCCCGGTGTGGCGCAGAGCACGCAGGCGTCCAGCACCGGATGCCACCCGGTCACCGATGCGAGGCGCAGCAGGAAGCCGTCGAGCACGCTGGCGGGATGCTCCGGGGCCCAGCTCAGCGCCCGCAGCCCCTCGAGCAGCAGCAGGAACAGCGGATGCGAGCGCTCGTCTTCCTGCGCGACGCGGTCGGCGGCCTCCACCATCGCCGACCCGCTCGCGGAGAGCTCGTAGTCGCTGCGCACGGCCGCGAACGAGGTGATGAGCTCCGCCTGGGTGATGGTATCGAGGTTGCGCCCCTCGTAGAGCTGCAGCTCGACGTGGCTGAAGGGTTCGAGGCGCCCCCCGAAGCGTGAGCCGGGCTTGCGCACGCCCTTGGCTACCGCGCGCACCTTGCCGCGGGACTGGCCGAGCAGGTTCACGATCCGGTCGGACTCGCCCAGCTTGTAGGTGCGCAGGATGATGCCCTGCTCACGGTAGATCGCCATCGGGACAGGCTACCCGGGCTGTCTTGCAGAGCTGTTGAGCCGGGCCGAGACGAGGACGTAGTCGATCACTCCGCGGCGCCAGAGCAGATCCCACTGGCTCACCATGAGCTGCGCTGAGCGCCACTGGCCGACCGGCACGCCCTCCGGGCGGTGAGTCAGCCGCTGCCGCAGGTAGGACAGGACGGGGGTGAAGACCCGCTGTCCGACGCGCTCCAGGCGCACGTCGGTGAAGCCGGCGCGCGTGATCGCCTGGGTGAGCTGGTCGGCGGCGACCACCGAGCCGCGGTCGAGCGCCCAGAAGCGCAGGCTCGTCAGGCCCGCGAGCACCTCTCCGGGCGTGCGCGGGAACCGGTTGGTGATGACGTCGGAGAACGAGAGCACGCCGCCGGGGCGCAACACTCGGGCTGCCTCGGCCAGAAATCTGGCTCGTGACGGGAAGTGGAAGGCGGCCTCGACGCTGATCAGCCCGTCGAAGCGGTCGTCGGCCAGCGGCAGCCGGCTCGCGTCGGCGCAGACGGGCTGCGCGTTGGCGGCCCGCAGGTGCCCGCGCCCCGCGCGCAGCTGCGTCAAGGTGATGTTCAGCGCCACCAGCCGTTCTGGCGTGAGCCGCTCGGCGATGACCTCGTCCGACGCCCCGAGGCCGTTGCCGACGTCCATGATCGCGGCCCGTTCGGGCAGCGGTGCCGTCAGTGCTTCGACCAACCGCCGCGACGCGACCGCGGCCTCGTCTTCCGTGCCGGGCCCTTCCCAGAGCCCCAGATTGAGCCAATCGCCGGCGAGCGCGGCGAAGAAATCGCTGCCGAGCGAGTCGTAGACCAGCGGCGCACTCGGGCTGCCGAAGCCGAAAAACGCCGCGAGGTGGCGCTTCTGCGCTGCTGTCCACTCCACGCGTGCCATGGGCGCCACGGTAGCGTCCGCAGGTGATCGGCCCACTGGGCTGGGGAGCTACCAAGCACCAGCCCTCCTGCGGGTATCGGATACAGTCTAAAAGGGGCGGAACGGCTCGAACCGGGCGTGCACGAACTCACGGCACCGTGGGAAACGACCACACGGTGAGCACCTTCTCACGGTGCGAGAAGATGCACGGGTGCAAGAGGCGACGAACGGTCAGGCACCCGGCAAAGAGTCAGGACGAGCGTGCCGCTCAGGCTCGCAGGCTGGGTTGGGGTCCTTGCTTGACTTCTGGAACGCACGACGTAGCATGAAAGCTGCTGTTGAATACTGAGGCGGAATCTAGAGCGGGGCTCGACCATGAGGGGAAGACCACTGGGAGCGCTGCTGTGCGCCGGCATCCTGGTCGGCTGCTCTCCCACGGCCAGTGCGCCTGTCACCGGTGCCACCGTGCCACCGTCGCCTCCGACCGTCGCCACGACGGCGCCAGCGGCGCCAGCGCCGCCAGCGGCCACGCCCACCCCGACTCCTGTTCCGACACCCTCGGAGAAGAAGACGACCCATGCGCTCCCACTGCCGTGATCGATGTGCGCGATCGGGAGGGAGGCTGGAAGCGCATAGACGACAGAGGTCGAGTGCTGGAACGGCTCCCCAGCACTCAATCGCATTACGTCGTCTTCATGGAGCGACTCGATAAGGGC
>JBBSMR010000089.1:0-10482 GCA_038233095.1 Euzebyales bacterium | reverse complement strand
GCTGCCCAGGTCAACCTGCCACCACTGGTTGTCGGCAAAGGCCGAGCTCCACCGCGTCGAGGAATCGCCGTCGTTGGCCTTGCCCGCCTCCAACCCGGCCTTCTCGACACTGGACGCCGTAGCCGGCATGCCCAGCGCCTTATCCTCGACGTAGAAGGCCTTGACCGTCGCATCGGTGTCGGGGATCACGATGTCGTGCGACCGCGCGCCTCCGTCCGACCAGCGGTCGAAGGTCAGCGTCCTGCCGTCCACGACGACGGTCTGGCTGGCGGAGATCGTCGTCCGGTAGCCGACCGCGGACGTCCGGGTCATCGGTGTGGTCCCGGAGACGCCGCTGTAGGACACCGGAACGCCGGCAGGGTCGCTGTCCAGGGTGTACTGCACCGTCTTGGGCTTGATCCCGACCGTCTTCTCGGAGCTCAATCCGCGCGAGTCGGTGGCGATGAGGGTGATCTCGTAGAGCGAGTCGGCGTCGTGGTCGTCGCTTGTGGTGAAGGAGGCTGTTTCGCCCGTGCGTGTGGTGAGGGGATGGGCGTGGGTGCCGTGGCGCAGGATCACCTTCCACTCGAGCGAGGAGCCGCTGAGCGTGCCGTCCTCGGCGTCGACGGCCGAGCCCTTGAGCTCGACGACATCGCCGGCCTTGTAGGTGAGGTCTGAGGTCGGCGAGTTCAGCGAGGCCGTCGGTGGCGTGTTGCCCGCGGAGATCCTGACGGTGCTCGACGCGGTCTTGGAGCCGTCGCTGACGGTCAGGCGCGCGGTGTAGTCGCCCTGGGTCCCGTACTCGTGCAGCGGATTGGCCTCGCTCGAGTGCGGGCTGCCGTCTCCGAAGTCCCAGTCGTAGGTCAGCGCGGCGTCCTCCGGGTCGCTGGAGCCGGCCGAGCTGAACTGGACCGGCAGTGGCAGCGCGCCGAAGAGCGGATCGGCGGAGGCCTTGGCGGTCGGCGCGAGGTTTCCGTCGGTGTACTCGATCACCTTCACAGCGCCGTTGGGTCCGCCGTCGCCGAACTCCACGTACAGGAGGCCGCCGCCCGGCCCGTCCTGCAGGTCTACCCCCCCGTACCAGTCGCTGGCAAACGACCGGGCCACGCAGGCTCCCGACGTGTCCTTGTCCAGGCAGCGGTCGGAGTCGTCGATCCGAACGCGCCTCAGCAGGCCGGTGGCGTAGTCGCCCAAGTAGATGCTGTTGCGATACTCGGCGGGCCAGTCCGAGCCCGTGTACTCGGGGCCGCCCACGATCGCCCCGCCGCCCGAGGCTTGTGGGTAGGTGTACAGCGGCTTGGTGTCGCCGCCCGACGCGTACAGGTCCTGACAGCGCTGGTCGTCCTCGTAGCCCGGCGTGCGGGAATTGCCCTCCCAGCATGGCCAGCCCATGTTGTCGCCCGGCGACACAATGTCGAGCTCCTCGGCGGCCCTCCAGCCGACGTCGCCGACGATCGGCGGACCGTCGGGGCGGACAGTGAAACGGAAGGGGTTGCGAAATCCCTTCGCGTACAGCTTGGTGCAGACGTTGGTCAGGTCGGTGTTGGTGGGACAGAATGGATTCACCGACAGGCCCCGCCCGTTCCGATCGACATGCAGGAGCTTTCCGGCCAAGCTCTGCTCGTCGTAGGTGCGAAAGGCCAGCTCGTCGACCCGGCTGAAGCTGGCGCTGTCGCCGACGCCCACCCACAGGGTTCCGTCGTTGGGATCGACCCTGATCGTCCCGATCGAGTGGGAGGTGCCGTCGGACGGGATGCAGTCGAGCGTGTTGGAGGCCTGCGGGCACGGGCCCGAGTCGTAGCTGCCCAGCAGCACCGTCTCCGCCGACGCGGTGTTGTTGCTGCCGACGGTCACCCGGGAGAGCCGCGCCACCATGGGATCGGCGGAGTCCGGCTGGAGAGGCGCGACATCGTAGGTGTACAGCAGGTACAGGTAGCCGTTCTCGGAGAAGTCGCGATCGACCGCCAACCCCAGCAGACCTCTATCCTGGTATGAGTTGACGCGACTGGAGATGTCGAGCAGCGTCTGGGCCTCCCCGCCCGGCATTGCGACCTTGACCACGCCGGTCTTCTCGGCGACGAAGACACGCCCGTCTGGAGCGGTGGCCGCGGCCACCGGAGACGAGAGCCCCCCAACCAGCACACGCTCCGAGAACCCGGACGGCAGCGCGGCGGCCACGGCGTGGGTCGGCACGAACAACACCGCGAGAAGCGATGCGACGAGCGCGCCAGCCCCCAACAAGCAAGCCGACCACTCCCTCCTGCAAGCCCTTCTGCCATCCATGACGCACCCCCGTCGGTTCCCCCGGATACCTTATAGGATACCATGCGCCACCCTCAAGCACGAATGACGCCGCCGGATGCCGATCAGGGTGCCCTCGACGACCTGCGGGGGCGGGAGATCCTCTTCTACTCGGACTTCCCGATCGGTTACCGCAACCCGGAGGCGGAGGATCGCATGCGGCGCTTCGCCCAGCGCGGATACCACGTTCGTTTCGTCCAGGGCCTCGGGATCGCCAACCCACGCCTCGAGCACCTTCCCCGGCTGCTGAGGTCCCTGTGGCGCTCGCGTGCGCCGGAGGCGCCCTCGGAAGGGCCGCTCACCATCGTCACCCCAAAGATCCTGCCTTTCCGCCGCGCACCTGGGATCCGCTGGTCGAACGAGCGCTGGCTCACCCGCCAGCTGCTGGGCGCGCTCGACGATCCGGCCACGGCGATCTTCTGGATCCGCTTCCCGAGCCCCGAGCTGGGCCGGATGCTCCACCGGGTGGACCCCCACCTCATCGTCTACGAGTTGGTCGACGAGCACAGGTCCCCCCGCCTGTCGAGGCGCCTTCTGCGCGTCTACGACCACGCCGAGCGAACCATCCTCGATCGCTCCGACCTCGTCTTCGCGTCGTCCCACAGGATCGCGAGCAGGCTCGCGGAGCGGCACGAGCGGGTCGTCGTCTCCCCGGCTGCCGCCGCGGACGTCGAGCACATCTCGGCGGTGGCCGGGCGCACGACCGCGGCTGAGCGGGTAGCGCTGTACGTGGGGGGCATCGACCATCGCTTCGACGCCGATCTCCTGCTCCGAACAGCCGCGGAACTGCCCGGCTGGACGTTCCTGCTCGCTGGCCAAGCGCAGCCGGAGGTCAGGCGGAGGCTCTCCGGAGTTGCGAACGTGGTGCTCCTCGGCCACTTGCCTTCCGACAAGCTGCCGGAGCTGATCGCCTCGGCGGCGGTCTGCCTCGTGCCCTACAAGGTCGACGCCGTCACGGCCTCCCTGTTTCCGATCAAGATCGTGCTCTACCTCGCGGCCGGCCGGCCGGTGGTCAGCTCTCCGATCGACGCTGCGGGCCGCTTCGGGGATGTTCTCGAGGTGGCGGACCACGAGGACTTCCCCCGCGCCATCGAGCGGGCGGCCGAGTGCGACGACGAGGCGGCACGCGCACGGCGGATCCAGCGCGCACGACCGTTCTCCTGGCCGCGGCGCATCACGGAAATGGAGGTTCAGATGGCGCTCGCGGCGAAGCGGGCGTGACCGTCCAGCGGCCGGTCACCTGCGCCGGCCAGCGCCATGTAGGCGGAGCTGAGTCGAGCCATCTCCGTCCGGCGGTCGCGGTGGTGCTCGACGAGCTCACGGCCGTTGGCGGCGAGGGCCGCGGCCAGTGACGGCTCGCTTAGAACCCTCCTGATCGCCTCGGCGACCGCCGCCGTCTCGATCGGCACCACGAGCGCATGGCGCTCATTCTCGATCAACTCGTGCACCCACGGCAGGTCGGAGATGACCAGCGGGGTGCCGCAGGCCATAGCCTCCCAGACAGAGCGCGGAGACGAGTCCGAGGAGGCGATCGACACGCAGACGTCTGCGGCGCGATAGAAGTCGGCCATGCGCTCATAGGGCACGTGGCCGATGAGGCTTACGCGCTCTGGGTGGGCAACCTCTCCTATGTCCTGACCCGTGCTTCCCATGTGCTTGATCACCAGCCGCAGGTCCGGCCGCTGTCCGACTACGCGTTCGAAAGCCTCGACGATCGTCGGGATGTTGTAGACCGGAAAAAGCGAACGCGGCGAGAACACGGTCGGGCCCTCCTCGAGCCCAAGCCGTGCCCGGGCCCCGGCTCGCCCGTCCGAAGCGGGCGAGAACGCGTCGAGATCGACGCCCCAGTTGACGACCAATGTCCGATCCGATGGGGCGCCCAGCTCTTCGAGGCGGGCGAGGAGCGCCCTCGAGTCCGCCATCACGAGATCCGCGCGACGCATGGTGTAGCGCCCGGCCGCGAGCTGGCGGCGGTTGGCACGTAGGACGTCGGAACCCCACGCCGTCGCCACGAGGGGGGACGCACCGGCCAGCGCGGCGAAGAAGGCAAAGCCCGGGATCCAGTGTGCGTGAACGACATCGGGTCTGACGACCCGCAGCAGGCGCCGGATCCAGCGCACGTGGCTCACGAGCCCCGTGACCGTCCGGCGGGCCGCGGGCGGGGCCTCGTGGACGTCGATCCCCTCTCCCGGCAGCACGGAGGCCGGGAGGGAGGGCTCCACGTCGCCGCCGACGACGACACGGTGGCCGAGCTCATTCATCGCCAGCGACGGATGCTCCACGTGCGGGTGGTTCACGGTCCCGAGCATGAGCAGTGTGAACGTCCTGCTCATACGACGAGCGCCTCGGCAAGAGCTTGGACGACCACGTCCTGCTGCGCCTCGTCCATGTGGGGAAACAGCGGCAGCGTCAGCTGACGGCGCGCAACCGCCTCTGCTCTGGGTAGCCGGTCGGCCGCGGCCGCGTAGGCGGTCAGCTCGTGGATGGCGGGATAGAGCACGGTCGTCTGGACGCCGTGGCGCTCGATCATCTGCGTTCGCACACGATCGCGGTCGATCCCCTCGTCGAGCACGGCCGGCATCACGTAGCAACTGCTCACATCGACCTCGCGTTCCTCGTAGGGCACGCTGACGCCGGCGAGCTCAGCAAGCCGCTCGCGGTAGGAGTGGGTGAGGCGGCGACGTGCGGCGATATCCTCCTCGAGGCCCCCGAGGCGGGAAAGCAGGAGCGCGGCACGCGGCTCATCGAGGCGGTAGTTGAAGCCGACATCCACGACGTCGTAGCCGAGCGAATGGCCACGGTGACGGTCCCAGGTGCCAGAGGTCATCGCGTGCGAACGCCGGCTGCGGGCCCCCCTGGCCATCTCGTCGTCGTCGGTCGCGAGCAGGCCTCCCTCACCGCACGAGAGAACCTTGTTCGAGAAGAAGCTGAAGGCCCCCGCCAGCCCGTGGGTCCCGAGCTTGGCACCGCCACCAGGGGGGGTCGCGCTCGGGCTGTGTGCGGCGTCCTCGATCAGCGACACGCCGCGATCATCACACAGGCGCCGGAGGTCGTCGATCGCCGCGGCGTAGCCGCCGTAATGCACAGCGCACACAGCCTTCGTACGCTCCGTGAAGCGCGCCGCGACGTCCTCGGGGTCGATCCCGATGTCCTCCGTGCCGATCACATCCGCGATCACCGGCTCGGCGCCGCAGAAGCGGGCGGCGGCAGCCGTGGCCACGAAGGTGATGGCTGGGACTATCACCTCGTCACCGGGGCCCACGCCGGCCCCGAGGAATGCCAGGTGGAGGGCGGAGGTGCAGCTGGAGGTCGCCACGGCGTGGCGAACCCCCAAGGAGTCGGCGAAGGCCCGCTCGAACTCCTGGGTGCGGGGACCCATCGTGAGCCAGCCCGAGCGCAGCGTCTCTTCGACAACTGCGATGTCGCGGTCCGTGAGGCGAACGTCAAAGATCGGCACGGCGATCGCCGTCATCGGCGCAACGTCCACACGCCCACGTCGTCGAGCGCCTCCTTGATGCGCTTCTCGAAGGCAAACCGTCGCCGCCGTCCGTAGACGGCCGGATAGAGCAGCTTCCGAGGGAGGGAGAGGTCGGACTCCCGCCTGTGCTCGCGGAGCGAGGAGAACAGCTGCGGGTGCGCCGCGCGAAGCTGCGCGTAGAGCTCTGGGTGCCGACGCTTGCCGGTGGCCAACTTGCGAGGGCCGTGCAGCCGCCGCCGGTAGGTGATGAGGCCCTGTCCTGCGTGGATGCTCCGCTCACCGCGCTCGGCGAGGGTAAGCCACAGATTCCAGTCCTCGTAGCTGCGACCTTCGTACCCCGCAGGACGGAAGCCGCCGACCTCCTCAAGCAGCCGGCGCCGGAACAGCGCGGAAGGCGGGTATTCGTTGGTGTAAGCCAACCGGTAGGCGTCCAGCCGGTCCGGCACGGCGCGCACGACCGCGCGGTCCCCGAATTCCTGGTAGTCGCCGAAGATCACGCCGCTGCCAGGGTCGCCCTCGAGGCGGTCGGCGAGCTGCCCGAGGCGCCCCGCCACAGCGAGGTCGTCCGCGTCGAGCGGGAAAACGAAGGTGGCTTGCGTATGCTCGAGCCCCGTGGTGCGAGCCCTCGCCACGCCGCGGTTGGTCTCATGGCGCACCATGGTCACGCCTTCATCGCGGAGGCGCCCGAGCTCCTCCAGGCTGGCAGGATCCGACGACCTGTCGTCGACCACGATGATCTCCACCGGCTCGCTCTCCTGTACGGATGACACCGCCTCGCGAACCAATGGGCCATCGTCGAAGCAGGGCACGATGACCGCCACGCGGGCCGACGTTGCTGCCATGCTGGGATCTTAGTCGCAATCCGCCGTGGAGTTAGCGTAGCCTGGATTCCCATGAGTGGACGCGCGGTGATCCTGGCGGGCGGCAAGGGCACCCGTCTGGCCCCGTTCACGACGGTTCTTCCCAAGCCGCTGATGCCGATCGGCGACAGGGCGATCCTCGACGTGGTGGTGCGCCAGTTGGGCGGACACGGCTTGACGGAGATCACCATCGCCGTGGGCTACCTGGCGCACCTTGTCCAGGCGATCTTCGGCGACGGGTCCGGCCACGGGGTGGCAATCGACTATCACGTCGAAGAGGAGCCGTTGGGCACCGCAGGGCCCCTGCGAGCGGTGACGGGCCTCGACGGGACGTTCCTAGCCATGAACGGCGACATCCTCACGACCCTCGACCATCGTGGTCTCCTGGACTGCCACCGCGAGTCCGGGAATGTTCTCACTGTGGCGACGCACCGCAGGACGGTGCGCAGCGAGTACGGGGTGCTCGAGGTGGCAAAGGGAAAGGGGCCGATGCAGCGGGTGACGGGCTATGAGGAGAAGCCCGAGATCGCCTACATGGTGAGCATGGGGATCTACGTACTCGAGCCGGAGGCCCTCGAACCCATTCCCCAAGGCACCCGCTTCGACATCCCCGATCTCGTCCTCGCGCTGCTCGCCGCCGGCAAGCCCGTCGGGTCCTACCTGTTCGACGGCTACTGGCTCGATATCGGCCGTCACGACGACTATGCCCAGGCGCTGGAAGACGCCGACACGATTGTGCCCCAGCTCCTGCGCGCCGCAGGATCGCCCGAGTACGAGGGGCGGACACAGGGAGTCGGCAGCCTGCAGAGCGAAGACGACGGCATCTCGTGATCGCCGGCGCCTGAGTGCGCCCGCGCGTGCTCGGCTGACAAGTCTGGTTGCGGCGAGGTACGATGCGGCGTGCCCCGCGTGCTCCTCGCCCTCGAGCCGCCGGATGGCGGCGTGGCCGAGAACGTCGCACAGCTCGCCGTCCATCTCGGTGCGCATGGCTGGGAAGTTGAGGTCGCAGGGCCTCCGGAAGCGATGATCTACCCGCGGCTGGCCGCCGCCGGGATCCCCGTGCACCGGCTGCCGCTGTCCCGCGACTACGGAGACATTCGTCGCGATGTGGCGGCGTTGCGTTGGCTCTGGCGGCTGTTGGGGCGCGGCTCGTACGACCTCGTGCACTGCCATTCGGCCAAGGTCGGGGTACTCGGGCGCCTCGCCGCGTGGGGTGCGGGCGTTCCCGCCGTCTACAGCCCCCACGCCCTGCCCTTCGTCGGTCCGTTCGGGGTCGGGCGGCGCGTCGGGGCGCGTGCGGTCGAGAGAGTGCTGGCCCCGTTGACCGCGCGCATGATCTGCGTATCCGAGCACGAGTACAGAGAGGCCAGCGCTGCGCGGCTCGACGGCCGTGAACGGCTGTGCCTCGTGCACAACGGTTGCGCCGGCTGCGACGAGTCCATCACTTGTGACCCGAGCCTCGCGGCGCTTCGCGAGGGGGGCCCGGTCGCGGGAGCAGTGGCCACCCTGCGGCGACAGAAGCGGCTCGACCTGCTGGTGGACGCCACGCCCGAGGTCCTGCGCCGGGTTCCCGCCGCCCGCGTGGTCGTCGTCGGTAACGGGCCGCTCGCGGCGTCCCTGCGCGATCGCGCCGAGCGGCTGGGGCTCGCCGGCGAGCCGCGGTTCCAGCTCCTGCCCTTCGCCCCCCCCGTCGAGCGATATCTGCGGGCGCTTGATGTCTTCGTCCTGCCCTCGGATTGGGAGGGCCTGCCCATCGCCGTGCTCGAGGCGCTCGCCTGCGGTGTACCCCAGGTCGCCACCGACGTGGGCGGTACGAGCGAGGCCGTGACGGGCGACACCGGCGTGCTGATCCCGCCGGGAGACGCCGCCGCGCTCGCGGAGGCGCTGGTGGCCCTCCTGCAGGACGGGGACCGACGCCGGCGGATGGCCGAGGCCGCGGTCCTGCGTCACCGCTGGGGCTTCACGCTCGAGCGCATGATCACCATGACCGCCTCCGTATACGAGGAGGCGCTGGACGCTCACGGCCGTAGCCGACGGGCCGGAAAGTCGCATTGTGGAAGGCGGTGAACGGGCAGCGACAGCCCTTCCAGGGTTCTACTGCGACGTGCGGGCTCTACCCAGAGCTCGAGGTGCGCTCCCTCTACGCCGGCGTGCTGGTCAGGTTGGAGTAGGAGGGGTCGAAGGGATCCCCGAAGCGCTTGGCCTCCAGCGCGTCGACGATCTCGCCGATCCCTCTGGCGACGGTGAAGCGCGGCTGGAATCCGAGGGCCTCGCGCACCTTTGCGAAGCTCACCTTGTAGTCGCGCGGATCCTCGTCACGACGTACGAAGCTCACCTGGCCCCGCCCGAGGGCATCCGTGATCGCGTGCACGAGGTCGAGTTTGCGGTAGTTCTCGTCGGAGTGCCCGACGTTGAAGACCTCACGGGCGACCTGCTCGACCGGCGCCTCGAGCACGGTGCGCACTGCCGCGGCGGCGTCGCGAGCGTGCACGTAGGGCCGCCAGAACTGCTCGCCGAAGACCGCGAGCTCACGTCCGGCCCACAGGTCGCGCGTGAACTCGTTGACGGTGAGGTCGAACCGCATGCGCGGCGCCACCCCGTAGACCGTCGCGAAGCGAAGGCACGTGGGGAGGAGAGGGTCGTGGTCGTCACCGAGAAGCCGCTTCTCGATCTCGACCTTCTGTTCGGCGTAGAGCGAGACGGGCACGAGCTCCGCCGTCTCGTCGACCGGGACCCTGGGGTCCGTCATCCGCCCGTAGTTTGAGCAAGTGGACGCGAAGATCAGCCGCTCGGCTCCCGCCTGCCGGGCGGCGGCCACGACGGCCGCGCTGCCCTCGACGTTCACCTGGCGTGAGAGCAGCGGATCCTTCGCGCACGCCGGGTCACCCACGATCGCGGCAAGGTGGACGACCGCCTGGGAGCCCTGGACGGCCCGGCTCAACGCCCCACAGTCGCGGATGTCGCCCAGCTCGACCGTCGCGCCCCGCTCTGCGAGGGAAGCTGCCACGCCCTCCTGTCCATGAAGCAGCGAGTCGAGGACGATCACTTCGTGGCCTGCTTGGAGAAGCTCCTCGACGACCCACGCGCCGACGTAGCCGGCTCCCCCCGTGACCGTGACCCTCATCGGACCCGACTGTATCCACGGACCGACAAGCGTGGCGGCGCTGGGCTGGACGTGTCCTCGGGGGGCGACAGCTGCGGTCGTGTCACGTCAGCTGCCCGTGGGGCCGAAGACGCGGGCGTCCCAGAAGGAAAAGCCCCACCGGGTTGCGCGCTCGAGGCCCAGCACGCGGACGTAGCGTGCGCTGACCGTCGCAAAGGTGGTGCGTTCGCGGCGGGGGGAGTCGAGCGTGATCGAGGCGACGGTGGTGAAGGTGGTGCCGTCGGTGGAGACCTGGATCTTGTAGGTCTTGGCGTGGGCGATCTCCCAGTTGAGCTCGACGGCATTGACGTCACGCACGCCGCCAAGGTCGACCAGCCACCATTGGTTGTCGGCAAACGCCGAGCTCCAGCGCGTCGAGGAGTCACCGTCGTTGGCCCTGCCCGCCTCGAACCCGGCTCCCTCGAAGCTGGAAATCCTGGCCGGCCTGCCCGTCGCCTTCTCCTCGCTGCCGATAGGTGGGGGGTCGGTATTGGGGCGCACCAGCACGCGGCCGTCGCGGGCGTCGAGGGTGACCGTGTTCACGGTGGTGCCCTCGAGGGTCTTGTAGTCGGCGTCGAGGTTGAGGGTCTTGGTGGTCTGGCCGGGCTGGTTGACCAGCACGCTGCCGCCTTGGAAGTCGCGGCGAAAGACGCCGTTCCAGGCGTAGCGCTCGCCCACGGGCTGACCCAGGTCGGTGTCATAGCCCCTCCACCAGTCATCGG
>JBBSMR010000088.1:0-10503 GCA_038233095.1 Euzebyales bacterium | reverse complement strand
CACGAGCGTCGACCCGGCAACCGCCAGTTCGCTGCCTTGGGTGACAGGCGCCAGCACCTGCCCGAGCACGAGGACCGCGGCGGCGTACACAGCCACGAGCACGCCGGTGAGCAGGCCGTAGGCAAGCGTCCGGCTGATGATCCGATCGATCGCGTACAGCCGGTAGCGCAGGATCGCGACACCGGCCGCAGTCGGCAGCGCCGCGACGACGAGCGGGAAGAGGATATTCAGGAGCCAACCGATGTCCTCGAGCAGGAAGTCGAAGAGGAGACTGAACGGAAGCAACGAGACGGCGAACAGGAACCACTTCAGTTGCTGACGCTCCTCACCGTAGGATCTGCGGTAGCGCACGACGAACGAGGCCACCGCCCCGAGCATTGCGGCGATGAGACAGAAGAAGAGCACTCCCGCGACGGGCAGTTGCTCGACATAGCGAAGCCCGTCAATCCCGAACGGATTGGGCCGTACCCAGCCCACGTCCTGTCCCTGGATGCTCTCGGCCAGAGCGCTCAGCGTGGCTGTGACCGACATGGAGAGCCCCGCGAGCCATCCAACCGCCCACCACCGCGGCGAGGGCGGCCTGCCCGTCGGGAAGAGCAGCGGAACGAACACGAACGTCAGGGCGAGCAGCACGTACCAATAGAAGTTGTTGGGCCAGGCGGCTATGAGCGCGGCGGTGGACGGCTCGCGGCCGGTGAGGATGAGGTAGCTGGCGTAGCTGTTGCCGATCGAGAGCGTGGCGATCATCAACCCGATCGCGGTGAAGATCCACCCGATCGCGTTGCGCGGCTGATGGGCCAGGATCAACGCCCCCACGACGGTGAACGCGCCGAATCCCAGAAGGATCCCGAGGCCCTCCAACGGCGACTGCCCGTCCGCTCCGGCCCGGTCGAGCAACACGCCAAGCCTCACGAGGATGCCCGCGCCCGCCAGGTAGACGGCGACCGCGACCACCCCGACGATCCGCCCCACGCGCCGACTCATGCCGACCCGCCAGCGAGCGAGATTCTCCATGCCCTGCGTCATCATTCCGCCAACCGTTCCGACCGGTGACCCCGGCATCATAACCCCCTCGGCAGCCCGCTGAGCCCGCTCGTTGCGGGCCTTGATGGGACCGCTCCGCAGCGCTAGAACGATCCCATGTGGTTGATCAGCCTGCGGGATCTGCAGTGGCGGCGGAGACGGTTCGTGATCGCGGTGATCGCGACCGGCTTGGTCTTCGGGATGTCGCTGCTCATGGCCGGGACCGAGTTCACGCTCTACGAGGACGGGCGGCGCATCGTGGGCTCGTTCGGGGCGGACGCGTGGGTGGTGGACGAAGGCACGTCGGGACCGTTCACGACTGCTGCGCCCATCCCCGCGAACGCCGCACAGCGTGTAGCCGTCCAACCAGGGGCCCGCGCCGCGGAGCCGGTCGTCATCTCGCGCTCGACCATCGAGCGCGAGACGCCGCAGGACGTCAACGTCATCGGCTATCGCACCGGGTCCTTCTTCGCCGTGCAGCCATCGGAAGGGCAGGCGCTGCGGCGGCGCGGGCAAGCCATCGCCGATGTTGCGCTCGGCGTCGAGGTGGGCGAGACCATCACCGTCGGCGGCCGCGAACTGCAGGTCGTCGGCCTGGCCGAGGGCGTCACCTGGTACTTCGGCACCCCGACGGTGTTCACCACGCTGCGCGATGCGCAGGCGCTCACCTTCCGCGGGCAGCCGCTGGCCATGGGCGTGGCCACGCTCGGTCGCCCGAACACCCTTCCCGACGGTCTGCGCGCACTGGACAACGCCCAGGTGGTGCGCGATCTGGAGCGTCCGTTGAAGAGCTCGACCGACACCATCGCGCTGCTCAACCTGTTGTTGTGGATCGTGGCGACCGGCATCGTCGGCTCGATGGTCTATCTGTCGGCGTTGGAACGGGCGCGGGACTTCGCGGTCTTCAAGGCCACGGGCGCGACCAATCCATCCCTGCTGGCGGGTCTGCTGCTCCAGGCGGCGGTGTTGGCGGCCGCCTCGGCAATCGTGGCGGTCATAGTCGCGTGGCTCCTCGTGCCCTTCTTCCCGTTCACCGTGCAGATCCCCGTCGCCCTGTACGTGAGGCTCGCCGTGATCGTCACCGTGGTCGGCATGCTGGCCAGCCTGGCAGGGTTGCGCCAGGCGGTGAAGGTGCCGCCGGCGCTGGCGTTCGGAGGCCAGTGATGGACCCCAACCCACCATCGGGCGGCCCGCCGAGGACGAGCGCGGCTCCAGCCGGCGTCTCGACACCCGGTCGCGAGCTCGTGCTCCGCGACCTCACCATCGCCTACTCCAGCGGCGGGTACGAGGTCCGCCCCATCGACGGGTTGGATCTGCGGGTCGCGTCGGGTGAGCTGGTGCTGCTGCTCGGCGCCAGCGGCTGCGGCAAGACCACGCTGCTCTCGGCCATGGCGTCGATCCTCGTGCCCACCGCCGGCTCCATCAGCCTCGGAGAGCTCGAGGTGACGGCCTTGCGCGGGAAGGACCTGGTGGACTACCGGCGTCACAAGGTCGGGGTGGTGTTCCAGTCGTTCAACCTGGTGCCCAGCCTGACCGCCTCGGAGAACGTGCAGGTGCCGCTGCGCGTCGCCGGCGTGGCCGGCCGCGAGGCGCGCGCCCGCGCCGACGAGCTCCTCGCTCGCGTCGACCTGGAGGACCGCCTGCAGCATCGACCGGGTGACCTCTCCGGCGGTCAGGCGCAGCGAGTGGCGATCGCGCGGGCTCTCGCCCACGACCCCGAGCTCGTGCTGGCTGACGAGCCCACCGCGCACCTGGACTACATCCAGGTCGACGGGGTCCTGCGTCTGCTGCGCGAGCTGGCCGCGCCCGGGCGGATGGTGATCGTCGCCACGCACGACGAGCGTCTGCTCCCGCTGGCCGACCGGGTCGTCGAGCTCACTCCCCGGGCCACGGCTGCGCCCGGACCGCCCGAGCGCGTCACGCTGGAGCCCGGTCAGCTGCTCTTCGACCAGGGGGAGCCCGGCGACCGCGTGTACGTGGTGAACGACGGCGCGATCGACCTCGTGCGACGCCGCATCGACGGTACGGAGGAGCAGCTTGCCCGGGTCGGTCCCGGGAACTACTTCGGCGAGCTGGCACCGCTGTTCGGGCTGCGCCGGTCGGCCAGCGCACGCGCCACGGCACCGACGGTCGTGACCGCCTACTCGGTGGCGGACTTCCGCGCCGTTCAGACGTCGTCGGGCGGCGAGTCGTCGCGCCCCTGAGCAGCGCGGGCGCGCCACGGCCACACGACCCCTCTCACCACTCGGCGAGCTTCCAGATCTCGGGTTGCGGTCGATCCGGGTCGTCGAGCTCGGCGAAGATGGTGACGGCCTCCTTCAGCCGCTCCATGGCCTCCTCGGACTGGCCGGCCTCGTGCAGCACGTCGGCGAGGTTGTTCAGCAGGGCCGCCTCGCGGTGGCGGTCCCCTTGCGCGCGGCACGCGGAGAGCGCGTCTCCCAGCAGCGCGAGCGCCTCGGCGTGATCGCCTCGCCGGGCAGCGAGCCGGCCGAGGTTGTTCAGCGCGGCGACCCGCGCCGAGGGTTCCGCCACCCGTGCGGTGAGCGTCAGGCTCGCCTCGAGATGCTCCCGCGCCTCGTCCAGCTCACCCCGCCCGCTGGCGAGGATCCCCAGCACGTTGTGGGCCTGAGCGCGAGCGGCGGGATCGGCGGCGGACTCGGCGAGCATGAGCGAGCGGCGTGCGCACGCGTCGGCCTCGCGTAGCTTGCCCCGCTCGTACGCGCCTCGGCTGCGATCGGCCGCGATCTGGGCGAGCAGCGCTTCGAGTCCCATGCGCTGGGCGACCCTCTCGGCCGCGTCCAGATGGGCTTCGGCCAACGTCCAGTCGCCGCGCCGCTGGTGCAGCTGCGCGAGCTTGCGTTCGATGCCTGCCAGCCGGGGCTCGTCAGCGAGCGATGCGGCCTTCTCGAAGCTGGTCACGGCGGGCTCGTAGGCTCCGGTGAGCGTGTGCACGTCTCCCATGGCCTCGTGCACCTCGGCGGGATCGACGGGACCCAGAGCGAGCGCCACCTCGAGATGATCCAGCGCTTCGGCGTGGGCTCCCAGTCCACGAGCGTGGTCCGCGGCGACCAGGCGCATGGACGCGCTGCGTGCGTGCTGACCGGAGCGCTCCAGATGAGCAGCGATCCGTGCGGCACGGCTGGCGAGAGCCGTGCGGTCCCGAACGCTGAGAGCCTCGGCCGCGCGACGGTGCAGCAGTCGGCGCCGCACCGGGCTCACCTCGTCATAGAGGACCTCGCGGATGCGCGCGTGCGGGATCTCGTAGGCGTCCCGACGCTGTCCCGTGAGGTCGACCGAGACGAGCCCACGAGCGTGCAGCTCCTCCAACGCGCTCACCACCTCGTCGTCACTGCGGCCGCTGACCCTGCGCAGCAGTTCCTCGTCGAAGGGGTGGCCGATCACCGCCGCCGCGGCGAGCGCCTGGGAGGCCGTCTCGCTGGCCGCGGCGGCGCGCGTGAGCAGCAGATGACGCACCGTGGGCGGCAGCCCGCCGGTCTCCGCTTCGAGCTCACCGCGGCTGAGCGCCGCCAGGTACTCGACGACGAGCAGCGGCACACCGTCGGTGTCGTCGAGGATCCGTCGGGCAGTCGTCGCCGCGACCGAGCCGCGGTGGTCGGAGGCCAGTCGCTCCACGTCGTCGAGCCGCAGGCGTCCGGGTTCCACGAGCGTCGCGGGGGCGCCGTTCCCGCGCACGCCCAGAAGGGCGCGGAGCCTGGGAGTATCGACATCAGAGCGCCAAGCGCCCAGGACGAGCACCGGCCGTGCTGGCAGACGGTGCAGCAGATAGCCCAAGGCGTCGAGCGACGCCTCGTCGGCCCACTGCAGATCGTCGATGAAGAGCACCCCTGGCGTCGCGCCCTCACAGGCACCCAGCAGCACATCGGTGACCGCCTGGTAGAAGCTCGCCAGGGCGCCGGGGTGGTGCAACGGAACGGCCGGCGCGATGGCTTCGACCTCAGGCAACAGCCGGCTGGTCTCCGTCCCGTGATGGGCGGACAGCGACGGCTGGTGGGCGATGGCTGCACGCAGCGCCGCGGCCAACGGGGCGTAGGCCAGATCGGCCTCCCCCTCGAAACACCGCACCGCCATCACGGCACCGCCGTCGGAACGAACCTCGCCCAGCAACTGCTCGACCAGCCGGGTCTTGCCGATCCCGGCCTCCCCTGCCACCACAGCGAACCGTCCGTCGGAACCGACCGAACGATGCGCCTGTCGCAGCGCCTCCAACTCGACGTCCCGTCCCACGAGCCGGGAGCTGGTTCCGCCTGAGACCGTGACCGCTGCGCGCGGGCTGGGAAGGGGCAGCTCCGCGACCGCCTCGCCCTCTTCGATCGCCCGGTACGTCGCGGTCGTCTCGTCGAGCGGTGCCACCCCGAGCTCCCGTTCGAGCACACGGACGCACTCCCGGTATTGTCGCACCGCCGCCGACCGGTCCCCCACTGCGGCGTGGAGCTGCATGAGCCAGCGATGCGCCGGTTCGTGCAGCGCGTCGAGCGCCAACCAGCGGTACGCGTACCCGATCGCCTCGTGCACCTCGCCGCGCTCGCTCAGGTCGCTCACCAGCTGCTCCAGCGCCAGCGCGAACTCCTGGCGCAACGCCTGTGCCTCGAGGTACTGCCACTCGTCGAATGGGTCGGCATCGCGCAAAGCGAAGCCCGCCATGAAGTCGTCGCGGTAGAGCTCGACAGCGGAGCGGAGCGCCGCGACCCGGCGGTGCGGATCCTCCTCGGCGTGGGCCTGCTGCCGCAGTGCACGGAAGCGGTCGATGTCGAGCACCAAGCCGTCACGCTTCAGGCCCACGGTCTGGCGGTCCGTGGTCAGCCAGTCGTGACCGATGCCCTTCGCCAGGGCCGAGAGCGTGCGGCGCAGCGCCGCGCGCGAGCGCGATTGGTCAGAGTCGGGCCAGAAGAGCCCCGCCAACCGGTCCCGTCCGTGCGGACGCTCGGTCACGGCGAGGTAGGCCAACAGCGCTGTGGCCTTGCGCGTGTCGACGGTGACCGGTTCGCCGTCCGTCGTCGCCCGGGGCGTGCCGAGCAGCGCGATCTCCAACACCACGGCTGGCCCTCTCCTTTCGTTGCTGCGCACGAGGATGCCACGAATCTTCTCCGAGTCGCCGTTTCGTAACGGTACGAAGACGCCGGGCGATCAACATGTGCCCCATGCCATGAACGGCGCATGAGCACGAGAAAGTGGGGTCGCCATGACAACATCACCTATGGACTCACGGACAGCCGAAAGCTCTGATGCCGGGGCCGGCGCGCGCAGTTTGAGCTGGCGGAGACTGATCCAGGTCAGTGCCGTGGCCAACCTCGTGCTGCTGCTCGGCGTCGCAGCAGCGCTCGGCGACGCCGAGGCCGCACTGATCGGCGTGGGCTTCGCGATCGGGCTGACCCTCCTCAACCTCCGCCACGGCCTGCCCAGCCGCCTGCTCCTGCTGCTCCTCTTCATCGACGTGCTCGCCTGGATGCTGCTCGGCGCGATCACCAACATTGCCAACGGAGGATCGTTGATCGCGATCGCGGTACCGGCCGCGCTCACCAGCACGTCGACCGTCGGGCTCGTGGCGACGCTCGCGGGCTGGCGCCAGGCGCGAGGTGGCACCGGCCCGCTCATGGCGCTCGGCGTGGCCGGCAGCCTCTTTGCCGTGGCGCTGCTCGCGGGGCTGTTCACGTCCTCGGGCGCGAACGCGACCGCGGACGTGCGGGTGCGCTCGGAGAACGTGCTGTTCTCACCGACGGCGCTGGAAGCGCAGAGCGGTCAGGTGACCGTCGAGCTCAGCAACGGCGACCTGTTCTGGCACACCTTCACCATCGACGAACTCGGTGTCGATCTGGCGGTGCCGGTCAGCGGCAGCCGCCAGGCGACCTTCGACGCGCCCCCGGGGACCTACCGCTTCTACTGCCGCATTCCCGGCCACGAGACCCGCATGGTCGGCACGCTCACCGTCCGGTGAGAGCCCACCCCGAAGCGCTCTCCGGCCGCGCTGTGCTCGTCACGGGAGCGGCCGGCGCGATCGGTGGGGCACTCTGCCACCGACTTGTGCAGGAAGGCGCCGCGGTCACGGCTCTCGATGCTGACGGCGCCGCGGTGCGGGTTCTGGTCGGGCGACTCGGCTCCTCGGCGAGAGCGCTCGAGGCGGATGTCGGCGATCCGGCTCAGGTGGCTGCAGCCGTGGAGCGCGCCGCTGGGTGCTGGGGACGAATCGACGCCGTCGTCTGCGCCGCCGCCGTGGTCGATGTGGGCCGCGTCGAGCAGCGCGGCGTGGCAGGGGCCCGGCGCGTGCTGGAGGTGAACCTGCTCGGTGCATGGAGCGTGGTCTGCGCCGCCCTGCCGTACCTCACCGAGGCGAGGGGGTATGTGCTGCTGATCGGGTCTGCCTCGGCGTTCCTCCACGCGCCTGGGCAGGCCGCTTACGCTGCGAGCAAGGCGGGGGTGGTGGCTCTCGGCGATGCGTTGCGCGCGGAACTTGCGCCCGCCGGTGTGGCCGTGGGCGTCGCGCATCTCGGTCGTGTGGCCACACCGGCGGCCGAGGCGGCGATGGCCGATCCTGTGCTCGCGGCGCTCAACCGCGCAACCCGGAACCCGCTGGTACGGCCGCAATCCGTGGACGCCGCTGCCGCCGCCCTGGTGGGCGCACTGCGGAAGCGCTCCCGGGACGTCGTGGCCCCGCCCTGGCTGCTGCCCGTCGTGGCGCCGCCGTTGGTGGCCCAGCGCGTGTTCGAGACGCTGCTCGGCCGGGCTTCAAGGACTTCCTTCCCGTTCGACCGTTGATGGGAAGGAGGCCACGGCGGAGCGGCACGCGGCGACGCGCTCGGGTCGCACGGTCGTATCCGCTCACGATGGCAGCGCCCCACGTGGTGGACCATCCCGCGCTGCCTGCGAGGTGGTCAGGGGGCGGCGAAGGCCACGGCCGCGATGCTGGCCAGGGCGCCGAACATGGTGAACATGTACATCGGGTCTGAGCCGCCATGTCGGTACGCAACTGCCCGAAACCGATGTGCATCTCGGAGCGCACCTGGTCGGCCATGCTCTGCGTGCGCAGATCGATACGCTCGTTCAGCCGCTCCTCCATGGCGGCCATGTCATGGCGGACATGGTCGATGCGTTCGTTCAGGCGACGGTCGACGGAGTCGAGGCGCGCACCGACGTCATCGAGGCGCGCACCGACGTCATCGACGTCGTCCTTCGTCGCGGGGCGCCCGCGCGGTAAGGACTCCATCAATATCATCGCCGGTTCCTGTCCAGCACCTCCTCGAGCTTGCGCTCGAGCTGACGGCGGGACCGCTCTTCAATGGCCATTCTCTCCCCCTTCTCGGAGCTCGGCAAGGCTCCCTCGGGCGAGGGGCGTGGAGAGCGTAGGGAGGGGGTGTGACAGGAGCTTCTCGTAACGTTCTCGGAACGGCACCGGGTTGTGATGAACCGGAGGAGGTGAGGCGAGGCGTGCGACAACCCTCTCCCCGCCGGTCGGCGGCGCGGCTGGCGTGGGCGCTGGTGGGTCTGACCGTCGCGGCGATCGTTGTGAACGCGGCGTTGTGGGCGGTCTTCGGGGCGGCGGCCGTGGCGCGGCCATGGGCGGTGACGGAGTCCCTGCTCGGCTGGCCGATGGTGCTGGCGTTCGCGGCCGTCGGCGGGCTGGTGGCCTCGCGCCGGCCCGGCAACGCCTACGGCTGGCTGCTGCTCGCCATCGGGGTGTTGTGGCCGGTGAGTGGCCTGCTGCTCGACTACGCAGCTCTGGCCGTAACGCGCGGCCTTCCCGGCGCGGACCTGGCAGTGCTGCTCGGCTGGCCGGGCGAGGCTCTGCCCTGGGGATTGTTCGTCACGTTCGGGCTGCTGTGGTTCCCGACGGGGTCGGTCCCCAGTCGGCGATGGCTGCCGATCGCTTGGGCGGCGGCGCTCGGCAATCTCGGCATGGTCGCGGGGCTGGCGATGAGTGCCGTCGAGCTCGGCGCGGAGGGCGCGCTGGCGGTGTTCGCAGCGGGTTCCGAGATCGCTCAGGCGGGTGCGGCGGAGGCCGTGAACAACGGCGGGCATCTGCTGATCTTTGCGAGCATGCTCGCCGGTGTGAGCAGCCTCTTCGCCCGCGCCCGCAGTGGCAGTGCGGTCGAGCGCCAGCAGGTGAAGTGGTTCGCCTACGGGGCGGTGCTGGTCGTCTTCTCGATCCTGGGGCTTGGCTGGGCGCCGGTCGGCTCGCTCGCCGGGTACGTGGAGATCCTCGCGCTGACTGCCATGCCGGTCGTGATCGGCATCGCGATCCTGCGTCACGGCCTGTACGACATCGACCGCATCGTCTCCCGCTCGGTGGCGTGGGCGGTGCTGACGGGACTGCTGGTGGTGGTGTACCTGGCGATGGTGGCGCTGCTGCAGCGGCTGCTGGCACCAGTGGCGGGTGACTCCGATCTGGCGGTGGCGGGCTCGACGCTGGCCGTGGCGGCGCTGTTCACGCCGCTGCGCCAGCGGGTGCAGGCGGCGGTCGATCGCCGCTTCGACCGCGCCCACTACGACGCCGAGCGCACCGTCGCGGCCTTCCGGGACCGGCTGCGCGACGAGGTCGACCTCGACGACCTGCGTCGTGACCTCGTCGCGACGGTCGGGGCGACGATGCAGCCCGAACGCATATCGTTGTGGCTGCGTGCGGGACAGTCATGAGACGGATGCGAGTTTGGGCGGCCGGGACACTGGCGCTCGTGGGCGTCGCCCTCTTCGCTGTCTCCGTTCCGCTCAGGTTGGCCGGCGGCGACCTCGATCCGGCTGCGCATGTGTGGACGCTCGCGTCGCTGGGCTTCGTGTTCATCGGCGGTTTGATCGCCTGGAAACGACCCGAGAACCGCTTCGGCTGGGTGATACTCGGCGTCGGCATGATCGCGTTGGTGCAGAGCGTGGCCTACTCCTACACGGCGCTCGCCGACCAGACCGAGGAGCGTGTGTTCGGTGCGGGCTTCACTGCCTGGGTGACCTCATGGGCCTCGGCGCCGCTCGCGGTCGGCCTGCTGGTCTTCGTCCCGCTGCTCTTCCCGGACGGTCGCCCGCCCAGCCGGCGCTGGCGCGCACTACTGAAGTTGGCGGTCTTCTGGCTCGTGCTGAGTACTGTCCTGCTGGCGCTGAAGCCCGGACCGGTCGAGGATCTTCCCGTCGGGAACCCCTGGGGCGTGGAGGCTTTCTCGTTCGCCCGGACCTTCTATGAGGTGGGTTTCCCGTTCGTCGCTCTGCTCGGTCTGCTTGCCTTTGCCTCCCTGGCGTTCCGCTACCGAAGCTCCGGGCCAGAGCAGCGCCAGCAGATCAAGTGGGTCGTCTGGGCGTTCGGCGTGCTGGTGATCGGTGTCGCCGTGACCAGCGTGGTCCATGTGCTCTCCGTCAGGCCGAGTCCGCTGGTGGATCTCGCCTCCGTGAGCACGGTGCTGGCGCTCCCCCTGGCCGTGGCGTTGGCGGTGCTGCGGTACCGCCTCTACGCCATCGACCGGCTGATCTCGCGCACGGTCGCGT
>JBBSMR010000087.1:0-10657 GCA_038233095.1 Euzebyales bacterium | reverse complement strand
CCGGACTGAGAGATCACCCCGGGTCGAGTGCGACTCGACGGGACAGCACCGGGCGGATGCGAGCGGGCTCCGGCTCGTGGATGCCATCCCAATCTGGGGGGTACGAACAGCCGCACGAGATCAATTGGCGGGCGCAAGAGGGGCAGCGCTCGTAGTCACACCCGAGGTGGTGGTAGCTGCCCGGCAAGACACCGCAATCGCCACATCGCCGCTCGCCGTGCACCTGCTTTCGGTTCCGCGGAAGGAGCCGGTCGCCGATCATGAGTGTGTCCACGGTGCACCCGGCCGCCGTCTGCATCTCCTGCCCACAGTCCGGACATTTCGCCATCTCCATCTCCTCTTCCTTGTTGGATGCCGGCGATGATGCCTTGGGGGTGTGACAGGGCTGGACCGGTCCGCAGAAATATTTTGCAGAACACTTCTGCATCAGTATTCTGCGGTCATGGGAGACGCGACAATTGTGCCCGAACCGCCCGAGAAACCCGAGGAATTCGGCCGCTTCCGGCATATCGACCTCGACGCCGAGCAGGTGACGACGCTGGCGCATCCGATCCGGTCGCGGCTGCTTACCGCCCTGCGCAAGGGCGGACCGGCGACCTCGACGATGCTCGCTCTGCGTCTGGGCACGAACAGCGGCACGACGAGCTATCACCTGCGCAAGCTCGCCGATGCCGGACTCGTGCGCGACGCACCCGAGTTCGGCGACGGGCGCGACCGCTGGTGGCAGGCGGCGCAAGACAGCCACTCCTACCGGTCGCAGCGCTTCGCCGACGACCCCGACGCGCTCGCCGCCGCTGACTGGCTGTACGCCCACTACCTGCGTCACTCCCAGCGCATGGCCGAGGACTGGCTGGAGACGCGCTACTCCTGGCCGTCCGAGTGGCGCGACGCATCGTCGATGTCGGACTTCGTCCTGCATCTCACCCCGGCGGCGTTGGAGGAGCTGAACACGGAACTGGAGGCCGTGATCCGCCGCTGGCGGGACGAGACGGATCCAGGTCTGCCCAACGCGAAGAAGGTCGTGGTGCTCCTGCACGACTTCCCCGTCGCGGAGTAGCGCCATGAGCGGCGCCGCCGCGATCCGTCGGCGGTATCTCATCCTCAGCTTCACCCGCTGGCTGCCGACGGGCCTGTTGATCCCGCTGCTCACGATCGTGCCGCAGCAGCGTGGCCTCTCCCTCGCCGAGATCGGGCTGATCACCGCAATCGGCGGGGCGGTCGTGATCGCCCTCGAGCTGCCGACGGGTGGGCTCGCCGACGTGCTCGGCCGCCGGCCCGTGCTGCTAGCGGCGACCGCGTGCAACCTGGCTTCCACGGGCCTCATCGCGTTCGCCGGATCGTTCCGTCTCTATGCCCTGGCATGGTGCATCGAAGGCGTGTACCGGGCGCTGGAGTCAGGGCCGCTGGACGCCTGGTACGTCGATGCGGCCCAGAGAGCCGATCCCGACGTCGATATCGAGAAGGGGCTCTCCCGGCGCGGTCTGGTCCTGAGCGTCGCGATCGGCGTCGGAGCGCTCGCCTCGGGCGGACTCTCCCTGCTCCCCCAGCCCTCGCGGCTGCCGGTGCTGGCGCTGCCGATCCTCGTCTCGCTCGGCCTGCGCGTCGTGGACGCCATCGCGTTGGCAGTGCTGCTGCAGGAGGATCGACCGCCCGCGGAGGCCACCGACAGCCGCCTGGCCGGTGCGCTCGCCGCCGTGCGCGGCGACGCGCAGGAAGGTGTCTTCGTCTTCGCGCTCGCCGCCACCATCAGCTGGAGCATCTCCGGAGCCGGCTCAAGCGCGGCGCCCTGGCTGGCGCGACGGACGGGGGGCTGGGTCAATGCCGCGATCGCCACGCGGGTCGCGCAGGGCGCGGGCGTCCTCGTCGCCGGCTTGGTGGCTGGTCCGGCCGGCCTGCTCACCGGATACCTGGGCTTCTACCTGTTCCATGGCGCGGCCAACGTCGCCCACTCCGGGCTGCTCAACCGCAGCGTCGGCGCAACTCACCGCGCGACGATGATCAGCGTGAACTCGCTCACCTCGCGCCTGGGCGGGGTCATCGGGGCCCCGCTGCTCGGTCTTGTCGCCACCGGCGCCGGCAGCGCGTGGGTGTTCGTCGCAGCCGCCGTGCTCCTGGCCGCGGGAGGGCCGCTGTACCTGCTTGCGCGCCCCTCCCCCGCTGGCGCCGACGGCGCGCCTCCAGCGCTCGAGGGCAGCGCGTAGGTCGGTGGCCGCGAAGTCGGAGCCCTCCAAGAGCAGCCGCTCGCCGATGACGCGAGCCACAGGTCTCGGCTCGTGGGAGAGAGATGGTAACGTACTCCCAATGAGAGCCACCATCGATTCAGCCGGACGGATCGTCGTTCCGAAGCCGCTCCGGGAGGCACTCGGCCTTGTGACCGGCTCAACCGTGGACATCTCCTGCTACGGCGCCGGCCTGCAACTCGTCCCGGCCGGACGCACGGCTCGCCTGGTCGACGAGTCCGGAGCTCTGGTCGTCACCGGCGAGACCACGATCGATGACGACGCCGTCTTCGGGCTGATCGACGCGGGACGGCGTTGACCCAACGGGTCGCCCTGGACACCAGCGTCGCGATCCCCCTGCTGGTTCAGACACACCGGGCGCATGCGGCCGTTGTTCGCTGGAGAGACAGCCGCGAGGTCGTCCTCAGCGGCCACGCCGTAGCGGAGACCTACGCGGTGCTCACTCGGCTCCCGGGAGACCTGCGGGTCGCGCCTGCCGACGCCGCCCGGTTGCTGAGCGAGCGCTTCGGCCCGCCTCTGCTCCTCGACCTCGACATGGCAGCGCGCCTCCCGCAGGTTCTGAGCCAGCTCAGGATCGCGGGCGGCGCCGTGTACGACGCGCTCGTGGCGCTCGCGGCCGCGGAGCACGGCGCGACCTTGGCGACACGGGACAGCCGGGCGAGATCCACCTATGAGAGGGTCGGCGCCCACGTGGTCATCGTTGCGTGAGCCGCGTTCAACCCGGCTTCCACTTGATGGAGCAGCCGACGCTGGGGCGCTGGTCTGTCGGCGCAGGTTGCCCCGCCAACAGCGCGTCGAGCGCCGCGCGCAGGTCAGCGCCGGTGACCGGCTCATCGCCGCGCGGGCGGCTGGAGTCCATCTGTCCCCGATACGCCAGCCGCAGGTCGCCGTCGAGGGCGAAGAAGTCCGGCGTGCAGACCGCACCGTAGCAGCGTGCCACCTCCTGGGTGGCGTCGATGAGGTACGGAAAGGTGAAGCTGGCCCGTTCAACCTGGGCCCGCAGCCCCTCGGGCCCGTCGTCGGGGTAGGCCTCCGCGTCGTTCGAGCAGATCCCGAACACGGCGACGCCACGCTCGGCGTACTCCTGCCCCAGCGCCGCCAGGCCATCCTCCACGTGACGCACGTACGGGCAGTGGTTGCAGATGAACGCCACGAGCACCGCAGACGCCTCGCCGGCACGCGGCAGCGAGACGGTCGCGGAGTCCAGCGAGGTCAACGAGAAGTCAGGGGCGGAGCTGCCCAGCTCGATCACGACGGCGTCTCCGCGCCCCACTCCGAGGGCGCGACATCACGCACGTGCTGAGCGAACGACCACCAGTGACCTTCGAGGTCCTCGGCGTCGTAGCGTCGGTCGCCGTACGCCTCGTCGGCCGGTTCGCGCATGATCTTCGCTCCCGCGGCCTTGGCGCGGGCGTGGTGGGCGTCCACGTCGTCCACCATGACATGCACGAGGACGCTCACGGCTCCGAGCTGCTTCGGGTTGCGGTAGTCCGGTCCGGGGGAGCCGAGCATCAGCAATCCGTCTTCGGCGATCGTCATCTCGGCATGATTGACGCGGCCGTCGTCGCCCGTGAAGCGCAGGCGCTCCTCGAACCCGAATGCCTCCGCAAGCCAGGCCAACGCCTCCGCCACGTCGGCGTAGAGCAGGTATGGCGTCACCCGCGGGTAGCCGGCGGCGTGCTGCTCCTCCATGGTGCGCCCTTTCGGCAACGCCACTGCGGGTATGAGCATAGTGAACGGACAGCCGTCCAGCGAGAAGTTTCTTGGACGTGTAGGTCTAGACCAGATAGCGTGCCCGTCCGAAACTCCGGGTTGAGAGGAACCGTCATGGCAACGAGGTGGTCCACCCTGCGACGTAGCGGCGGCGGGGGCCGACCATGAACCGCCTGGAAGGCATCGCCGCCTCGCCCGGGGCGGGCGTAGCACCCGCGAGGATCTACGTCACCGAGCAGCCGGAGCTGCCGAGCGACAAGGTCGACGACGCTGACGCCGAGGCGAGCCGTCTCGAGGGGGCGATGCAGGAGGTCGCCGACGACCTCAATCAGCGCGCCGAGGACGCGGGAGGCGAGGCCGAGGACATCCTGAGCGCCCAGGCGATGATGGCCCAGGACCCCGACTTGGAGGAGAAGGCGCTCACCGCAGTGCGCGACGAGGGCAAGCCCGCTGCCCGCGCCGTCGTCGAGGCGGGGGAGACCTACGCCAAGATGCTCGAGAACAGCGACAACGAGTACATGGCGGCGCGAGCCGGTGACGTCCGCGACGTGTGCGCGCGCATCGCCCGACGGCTGCTCGGCGTCCCCGAGCCCGACCTCGGAGCGCTGGACGAGCCCGTCGTCGTCGTGGCCCGCGACCTGATGCCCGCCGACACCGCCGTGCTCGACCCCGAGTTCGTGCAGGGCATCGTCACGGCGGAGGGCAGCCGCACCAGCCACACCGCGATCCTGGCCAGGGCGCTGGGTGTCCCCGCCGTCGTCGCGGTCGACGGGCTGCTCGACGCCGCCACCGAGGGCACGCCGATCGGCATCGACGGTGACGAGGGCGCCGTCTTCGTCGACCCCGACGAGCAGACCCGCGAGGAGCTCGCCGACCGGGCCGAGCGCGCCGAGGAGCGCGAGGCCGAGCTGCGCGAGCAGGCGGGCGAGGGACCGGCCGCCACCGCCGACGACCACCGTGTCGAGCTGGCCGCCAACGCCGCGAACGCGGCCGAGCTACAGGCCGCGGTCGACTCCGGCGCCGAGGGCGTCGGCCTGCTCCGCACCGAGTTCCTCTACCTGAGTGGCTCCGAGGCGCCGACCCAGGAAGAGCAGGTCGAGACCTTCCGCGAGATGGCCCAGATGCTCGGCGAGGGTCGCATGGTCGTGCGCACCTTCGACTTCGGCGCGGACAAGCCCGTCTCGTTCCTGGATATGGGCGACGAGGAGAATCCCGCGTTGGGTGTGCGCGGCATCCGTCTGGCGAGGCAGCATCCCGACCTGCTCGACGCGCAGCTCGCCGCCCTCGTCCAGGTCGCCGACGTCGGTCCCACGATTGCCGTCATGGCCCCGATGGTGACCACCGTCGCCGACGCCGAGTGGCTGATCGAACGGTTCGAGGAGGCGGGCGGCAGGGAGGCCGACATGGAAATCGGGGCGATGGTGGAGGTGCCCTCCGCCGTCTATCTCGCCGGCGAGCTGGCCGAGCGGCTCGACTTCCTGTCGGTCGGCACGAACGACCTGGCCCAGTACCTGCACGCCGCCGACCGCCAGCACGGCGCCGTCTCCGAGCTGCAGGACCCGTTCGGCCCCGCGGTGCTGCGCGCCATGAAGATGATCTGCGACGCCGCGGACGGCAAGGCCTGGGTCGGCGTCTGCGGGGAGGCCGGCGGCGACCCGCTCTGGGGGCTCGTGGCGGTCGGCCTGGGGGTCTCGGAGCTCTCGATGGGAGCCGGCTCGCTGCTGGAGGTGAAGGCGAAGCTGCGCAGCCACGACCTCGCCACGTGTCAGGCGGCGGCCGAGGCGGCGCTGGCCGAGCCCGACGCCGAGCGGGCCCGCGCCGCCGCACAAGACGTCCTCGCGTGAGCCCTGCACGTTCCGCCACCCGTCTGCTGGACCGGTTCGGGCCAGACCTGGCAGCGCTCAGCGGCGACGAGCTGGCCGCCGCGATCACCGCCAGCGAGGGGCGGGTGCTGCTCGGCGAGATCATCGCCAACGCGGCGCCGCTGCTCGCCGGCTCCTCCAACGCCGAGCTGGTCGCCGCGATGGGCGCGGACCTGATCTGCCTGAACCTCTTCGACCCGAGTCGCGATGATCTGCCGGTCCTCGGCCTCGAGGAGCTCGACCCCGCACCCACCCGGCTCACCGGGCTCTCCACGCTGCTCGGCCGACCGGTCGGGCTGAACCTGGAACCCGACGTCGAGGAGGTGCCACCGCCGTTCCGCGCGACGAAGCGGCAGGTCGACGCCGCCGCGCTGAGCGGCACCGCGTTTGTCATGGTGACCGCCAACCCGGGCCGCGACGTCGGCGAAGCGGAGCTGGCGGCAGCGGTCGACGTGGTCCGCACGACGGCGCCGGAGCTGCTCTGCCTGGCCGGCAAGATGCACCAGGCCGGCCGCCGTGAGGAGCTCGGACCGGCCACCGTCGAAGCACTGGCCGACGCGGGCGCGCACGGCGTGCTCGTGCCGCTGCCGGGCACGGTGCCCGGCATGAGCGAGGACCGTGCCCGCGCGATGACGAACGCCGCTCACCGCCGCGAGCTGCTGGCCGTGGGCACCATCGGCACGTCGCAGGAGGGCGCCGATCCCGACACCATCCGCCGGCTCGCGCTCACGGCCAAACGCGTCGGCGTCGATCTGCATCATCTGGGCGACGCGGGGCTGACCGGCGTCGCACAACCCGAGAACGTCTACACCTATGGTGTCGCCGTCCGCGGCGTGCGCCACACTTGGAACCGTATGGCCCGCAACCACCGATCGACCTGGGGAGGTCACTGATATGGGAACACGCGAGACCGCAGAGCAAGTCCTGGCCGGACTCGGCGGAGGCGACAACATCGTCGAGCTCGAGCCCTGCATCACCCGGCTCCGGGTGGAGCTGAAGGACCGCAGCAAGCTTGACGAGGATGCACTCAAGAAGGCCGGCGCCCACGGCGTGATGAAGATGGGCGACGCGATCCAGGTCGTTATGGGCCCCAAGAGCGACAACATCGAGGCGGCCATGCGCGACATCATGGAAGGCGAGTAGGCCGTGGCGCTCACCGTCGGCAGCCCCCTCTCCGGCAGGGTCGCTCCGCTCTCCGAGGTGGATGACGACGTCTTCGCCGACGAGATCATGGGGCCCGGGGCCGCGGTGCACCCCGAGTCGAGCGAGGTGCTCGCGCCGGTCTCGGGCAACCTCGCCAAGCTCTTTCCCGGCGGCCACGGCCTGGCGATCGAGACGCCCGAAGGCGTGCAGGTCTTGGTCCACGTGGGCCTGGAGACTGTGAAGCTCAAGGGCGACGGCTTCGAGCTGCTGGCGACCGAGGGCGACGACGTCGAGGCCGGCACGCCGCTCGTGCGCGTCGACCTGGACCGCCTGGCCGAGCTGGAGATCGACATCATCACCCCGGTCGTGATCATCTCCGAGCACCCCACCTCCACCGTGGCCGGTGAGCGCGTCGAGGCCGGCGAGGCGCTGCTGGAGGTCGAAGTGGAAAGTGCTTGACGTAATGGTCTAGACCATCTACGGTCTGGGGCGTCGGAACGACGCGGCGCAAATTCCGCGCCAGAAGGAGAGCGAGCATGCTGGGCACCCTGCAACGAGTCGGCAAGTCTCTCATGATGCCGATCGCCGTCCTGCCCGCGGCGGCGCTGCTGCTGCGCTTCGGCGTGTACTTCCAGGAGGTCTCCTGGCTCTCCTGGGGCGACTTCGTGTGGAAGGTCATGGCGGCCGGCGGCGACGCGGTCTTTTCCAACCTGCCGTTGATCTTCGCCATCGGCGTGGCGATCGGGTTCAGCGGCGGCGCCGGCGCGGCCGGTCTGGCGGGCGGGGTCGGCCACCTCATCCTCGTGGCCATCAACGGGCTCACCGAGGTCACTCCCGCCGTCGTCCGCGACGGCGAGACGGTGAGCGAGGCCACGACCATCGACATGGGCGTGCTCGGCGGCATCATCATCGGGCTCACCGCCGCGACGCTGTACCGGCGCTTCAAGGGCATCGAGCTGCCCGACTACCTCGGCTTCTTCGGCGGTCGCCGCTTCGTGCCCATCATCACGGCCTTCGCCGCGATCGGCATCGGGCTCCTGGCGGCGCTGATCTGGCCGCCGATCGGGCGCGGGATCGACGCGTTCGGCAACTGGCTGGTCGCCGCCGGGGCGGTCGGCGCGCTCATCTACGGAATCGCCAACCGGGCGCTGCTGCCGTTCGGGCTGCACCACATCCTGAACGCGATCGTCTGGTTCCAGATCGGCACGTTCACCGCCGACGGCGAGGTGGTGCGCGGCGACCTGAACCGCTTCTTCGCCGGCGATCCCGAGGCCGGGATCTTCATGGCCGGCTGGTTCCTGGTGATGATGTTCGGCCTGCCGGCCGCGGCCTATGCGATGTACCGGGCGGCTGACGACGACGAGAAGGGCATGGCGAAGGCGATCTACGGCTCGTCGGGCTTCACGTCGTTCCTCACCGGCATCACCGAGCCGCTGGAGTACAGCTTCTTGTTCCTGGCGCCCGTGCTGTTCGGTGCCCACGCCGTGCTGTCCGGCTCGGCGATGGCCGTGGCGAACGCGCTCAACATCCGCCACGGCTTCGGCTTCTCCGCCGGCCTGATCGATTACCTGGTGAACTTCGGACTCTCCGAGAACGCGCTGCTGCTCATCCCGGTGGGGCTGGTCTACGCGGTGATCTACTACCTGCTCTTCACCTTCGCGATCAGGGTCTTCGACCTGCCCACGCCTGGCCGCGCGTCAGCCAGCGAGCGCGACTCGGAAGACGTGACGGAGGAGGAGAGCCAGTCCGCCTGAGCTCTGAGAAGGCGTCTGCCGACCGGGTGGCGTGAGCACCGAAACGCTGGCCGTGCTGATCAGCGCGGCCGTCTGGTGGGTGCCGACGTTCATCGCCGCCACGGACCTGCAGCAGCGCGATGGCCTGCCCCGCCACCTGGTGTGGAAGTGGAGCGCTGTGCTGGCCATCCCGGTGGCCGGCGCGGCGCTCTACTGGTTCCGCGGCCGCCCCGAGCTCGACCACCACGCCCAGAGGTAGCGACGTCGCCCTGAGCGGGACGGACACGCCGCAGGCACCTACGAGCCCTTTGTTGGAAGGTGGCGGGTCCTAAAGAGCGCCGGACCCTCCAACGAAGGCGTCGTAGGTCGCTCGTGCGTTGAGGATTGCCGCCCGCCCGGCCGCGGGTAGGGACCGCTGAGGGGTCCAAAGTTCGCAATCCAAAGGGAGCCACGATGCAATCCCGGACGATCGGCAACACCGACGTCAGCGCGATCGGGCTCGGCGCCATGCCGATGTCGCTGGAGGACCGCCCCGAGCGCGCGCAGTCCATCCGCACGATCCACGCCGCGCTCGACGCGGGCGTCCGGCTGATCGACACCGCCGACTCGTACTGCATCTCGACCGACGAGACAGGCCACAACGAGCGGCTCATCGCCGAGGCGCTGGCGCAGTGGTCCGGCGACGCCGACGACGTGCTGGTCGCGACGAAGGGCGGGCACTACCGCCCCGGCGACGGCTCGTGGGCTCAGGACGGCAGTCCGGAGCATCTGAAGCAGGCGTGTGAGGCCAGCCTGAAAGCGCTCGGCATCGACACGATCGCCCTGTATCAGTTCCATCGCCCCGACTCGAACGTCCCGTACGCCGAGTCAGTGGGGGCGCTGAAGGAGCTGCAGGACGAGGGCAAGGTCCGCATGATCGGCATCTCCAACGCCTCGATCGCGCAGATCGACCAGGCGCGCGGCATCGTCGACGTGGTGAGTGTGCAGAACCAGTTCTCGCCGAGCTTCCGTTCGTCGCACGACGAGCTGCGCCACTGCGCCGAGCACGGCATCAGGTTCCTGCCCTACAGCCCGCTCGGCGGCATGGGCGACGCGAAGAACCTGGGCACAGAGCACTCCGCTTTCGCCGCCGTCGCCGACGAGCACGGTGTCTCACCCCATCAGGTCGCGCTCGCGTGGGAGCTGGCGCAAGCACCGGTCGTGATCCCGATCCCCGGGGCTTCCCGCCCGGAGACGATCACTGACAGCCTGAAGGCCGCGGGACTCAAGCTCTCCGAAGACCAGCTCGAGCGCCTCAACCAGGCGTAGCACTCTCAGGCGACGCAGAACTCGTTGCCCTCGGGGTCCGCGAGCGTGACCCAGCTCAGCGGACCCTGTTGGCCGTCCCACAACCGGGTGGCGCCCAGCGCCAGCAAGCGGTCCACCTCGGCGTCGCGCTGCTCGGCACCGACGCGCAGGTCGAGGTGGACCCGGTTCTTGCCCTGCGTGGGCTCGTCGATGAGCTGACAGAGCAGACGCGTCGTGCCGTCCTCGCTGCGGCAGGCCGCGCCGGACTTCCAGGCGAGCCGACCGTCGATCTCGAGGGAGTCGTCCTCGGTCGCCCAGCCTTGCTCCAGCACGTGGCGCACCTGTGCGTCGTTGTCCTCGATCTCGTAATCCATCGCCGCGGCCCAGAAGCGGACGAGCTCGTGCGGGTCGAAGCAGTCGATGACGATCTGAAACGGGGTGCTCATGAGCGGCTCCTTTGTGTAGCCTCCTTCGGATCATGCCTGCGCAGGGGCGAGCCCTGCTCGGTAGAGATCACGAAGCAGCGCGATCTCCGCGCCGTGGTGGATTGCTTCGCGGTTGAGGTGGAGGATGAGCGCGGCGAACGGCTCCTCGCTGAAGGGTCCCTCCACCGGACCGCAGGGACGCGCCAGCTCGGTCTCACTGAGCCGACCGATCTCTTCCAGCCAACGGGCATAGT
>JBBSMR010000086.1:0-10966 GCA_038233095.1 Euzebyales bacterium | reverse complement strand
GGTAACTGTTCAGGTCCGGCGACTCTCGGCGCCGGACCAGCGGCGGTAGGCGGCGAGCAGGTGTGAGGCTGGCTGGTCGGGAGCGATGTCGATGTCGAGCAGCGCGATCTGGTGGCGACGGGCGGTGCGTTGGCAGGTGGCGATTAGTTCGTGGCGGCCGTTGCTGGTGGCGACGGACAGGATCTCGATGTCCTCGCCGATGACGGTGCCCCGAGCGGGGAAGCAGTCTGCTTCGTCGAAGGCGTTCTCGAATCCCGTGAGCGCTTCGTCTTCGTCGTAGGTATCGATGATGATCTCGGCGATCAGGTCGTCCAGATCGTTGTCGGCGCGGCTGGAGCTCATGACATGACGGTCGTCGTGGGGGAGGAGTTCAGGCGGTCCAGGGCGAGCGGTGGGCAGCGGATGTGGCCGCTGGTGAAGCGGCCGACGGGGCGGTGCAGGCAGACGGTGGCGGTGTGCTCGTCGATGTCGATGACGCGGCCCTGAGCGCCGTGGAGGTACTTGGGTTTGACGGTGTGGTTGATGCGCACGTCGTCGCCGACGCACAGCTGCGCCAGCGCGGTGGCCGCCTGGACGGTGTGCAGCAGGTGGAGGCGGGCGTTGATCGCGTCAGCCAGCGCGTGGAGGCTGTGGTCAAGCTCGCCGTCGGCGATCACGTCAAGCAGCAGGCGGTCGGAATCGGCGGACGCTGACGGCGCGCTTGAGGGCGGCCGGGGTGCCGGCAGCGCTGGACGCTGCTGGCCGTTGCGAGAGCGGGAGCGCTTGCCCATCGCGAGATGATCGCCGGGCCCGCGGACCGAACCGTGGTCAGGTCGAGGCCGGGGCGGGCAGCCAGGGCTGCCCGGCGGCCAAAGCACCCAGCGCGTCGAGGGCTCCAAGGCCGTTCTTGCGCGCGGTGGAGATGTAGCTGCGCAGGGCCAGGAAGCGCTGCGCGCCTTCGGCGGTGCGCCAGCAGCCGGAGATCTTCTGCTGAAGTTTGATCATGCGGATGTCTTGCTCGGCCTGGTTGTTTGAGAACGGCACCCGCAAGTCGTGGGCGAAGCGCAGCACGTCGGGCTCGTAGCGCTGCAGGCGCAACAG
This sequence comes from Euzebyales bacterium, assembly GCA_038233095.1. Classification (GTDB taxonomy): domain Bacteria; phylum Actinomycetota; class Nitriliruptoria; order Euzebyales; family Egibacteraceae; genus JBBSMR01. The sequence continues at coordinate 9,886 of JBBSMR010000086.1, read as the reverse complement.
CAGGTTGTGCGCCTTGCTGCGCTTGGCGTGGGCGGCGGGGTGCTCTGCGTGGCCGATCGCGATGACCGTCGCAAAGCTCGCGGCCAGTTCGGCCAGGACGTCGGAGCCCAGGCGCTCGGCGCCAGCGGCGCGAGCCTGCGCGACGGCGTTGTTGGTGTCCAGCAGCAGGCAGCTCATTGCCAGCGGCCAGACGTGCCCGGCCTCGGCGGCCGCCTGCAGCTCGCGCAAGTGATGGATATTGCACAGGCCGTGATCGCAGCCGCGGTAGTTGCGATAGGGCGCCCAGCCGTCATGGACAGCGACGCCCTCAAAGCCCGGCAGCACGTCGGCGGCGTCGATCGCCTCGCTGCCGCGCCGAGCGTGCGCGGTGTAGCGCGTCAGCGTGTCCGTGGAGGCGCTGTGCACCCAGCCAAGGCGGCCGGCGATCCGCGCGCCGGTCTCATCGAAATGCGCGACCGGCGCCGCCGTGAGCAGCCCGCGCAGGCGCTCGTCGAAGTCGCACAAGCCGGCGGCGGCCGCCGTGACCCACGTCGTCAGCGTGCCGGTCGAGACCGCCGCGCCGGCGATGTCGCGCAGCGCCTGCGCGGCGCGGTCGTAGGGCAGGTGCTGAAACACGCACAGGTAGACGCCCAGCGCTCGTACCCCGGGGCCATACTGCGTCGGCGCGCGCAACCCGGCCGGGAACGCCCCGCTGCTGACTCGCCCGCAGCCGCAGCGCCGCCGCGACGCGACGTGCTCAACGACGCGCAGCAGCGCGCCCTGAGGCAGATCGAAGACCTGGCGCGACTCGCCGCCGTCCAACCACTTCGCATCGGCCAGATCGCCGTCGCAGCCCTGACAGCGCTCAGGCGGATGCTCGACCCGCTCATCCGGGACCGCCACCGGCAGAAGTCGCGCCCCCTCATGCCCCTCCTGGCCGCCCTGCTTGCGTCCCGACCGCCGGCGCAGACTGCGCTTCTTGGGATCGGCCGCCGGCTTGGACAAGCCGTCGGATGACGGCGGCCGCGACGAGTTGCGCGAGCTGGCCTTCACCTGCACCTCAAGCTCGGCGATCCGCGCGTCTTGCACCGCGATCCGCGCATCCTGTTCAACGATCCGTGCCTGTAGCTGCGCGATCAGCGCCGCCTGAGACGCGACCAGCGCCTCAAGCTCCGCATAGCTCGCACGCCCACCCCCGCTACCACCATCACGCCGCACACATGCAAGATTCCCTGCAAAACAGCATAATCCCCCGATGGGCGCACCTGCATCTACGACGAGGCGGAATCGTGTATGCGCCTCGAGAAGGATGACCCGTCGATCATCCGCCAACAGGTCGACCGGTACCGAGCCGCCGGCTACCCAGCACAGAACGGTATGCCAGCCTGCATGGTACTCATCCGTCGGCACAACGAACCTGCGCTGGTCGGTGCGATGGAGGACTGGTGGCGGGAGATCACGATGGGGAGCCGGCGCGACCAGCTCTCCTTCTCGTACGTCGCCTGGAAGCACAGCCTCGAGTACGCGCGGGTGGAGGGCGACGTGCGGGACAATCCCTTCCTTGTGTGGCGCCCACATGAAACTAGCGCCATGGCCAAGGAGTACGGGCAGCAGTTCTTCGCGGCCCGCGACCAGGCCCGGATGGCCGCAAGCGTTGTTGTTCCGCTGGTGATGGATCTCGTCGCCCCGCGCAGCGTCATCGACGTCGGGTGCGGTGACGGTGTCTGGCTCGACGCCTTCCGCGCCCGAGGCCTCGACGTGCTCGGCCTCGACGGCGAGTGGGCGAGCGAGCATCTGAAGATTCCGCCGGAGCATTTCCGCGCAGTGGACCTCGCTGCGCGGTTCCAGATGGAGCGCAACTTCGACTTAGCGGTCTCCCTCGAGGTGGCGGAGCACCTGCCTCCAGAGACCTCGGAGGACTTCGTCGCCTCGCTTGTCGCGCTGGCTCCGACGGTGCTCTTCTCAGCGGCCATTCCCGACCAGAAGGGCACCCATCACGTGAACCTCCACTGGCCTGGCTACTGGGCTGGCCTGTTCGCGCGGCACGACTTCGTGCCCGTCGACTGCATCCGACACCGGGTGTGGAGAGACGAGCGCGTGTCGGCGCCGTACTCGCAGAACGCGATGTTCTTCGTGCAGCGCGAGCACCTGGAACGGCTGCCGAACCTCGCGCGCGAAGCCGAGACGACGCCGCGGCACCCACCGTCGCTGGTGCACCCCGAGGTCTTCGCGGCGGCGCTGAGGGCCGTCGAACGCCGCGAGCAGCGGGCGCGCGACGATCTGCGCGAGACCGCCGCACGAGCCCACAAGCTCGAGAAGACCGTCGAGGAGCTCCAGGCGACGGGCACGCAGCAACGCCGAGAGCTCCGCGGGGACCTCCATAAGCGCAGCGGTCGGGAGGAGAAGCTCAAGAAGCGGGTGAAGCGGCTCGAGCGCCGGCTTGCGCAGATGGAAGGGAGTCGCTGGTGGCAGCTCGGTCAGCGAGTCGAAGGGATGCGCAGGCGCGCCGGGCGCCTGCGCCGCCTGCGCACCTGACCGCTATAGCGCGCCGCCGACGGTTGGTGTCGCCGCCGCCATGAAGGTGACGTACGGCTTGTCCTCGCAGCGCCGCGCGTCCTCCTCGGCGGCGATTCGGCTTGGCGCACCCTGCGCGGAATCACAGCAGCTCCTCGCGCTCGCCGGCGCGCAACGTCTTTATCGGCGACGGTACCGTCGGCTGAGCTGGCTTCGACCCGTCGGCCTGAGGCGATGCCTGCTTGCGGATCTCCTGCGCCGCGATCGAGGCCTTGCCCAGCCGCTTGACGAGTCGCTGGGCCGACGTGGGCCCAGAGCGTCGCGCGACCGTGGCGGCAATGTGGCGCAGGAGCGATCGGTCGGCACCCTCCTTCGCGTCGCGCGCGATGCTCTTGAGGTCCAGCCCGAGCGTCTTGGCCAGCTGCCCGCTGGCGCGCAGCCGGCGTTGGGCGTCGCGAAGCTCCGCCTGCGCGAGGGCGCGCTCGAGGTCGGCTGCCTGCCTGTCTACCTGGGCGCGCAGCACTGCCTGCCTGTCTACCTGGGCGCGCAGCACTGCCTGCCTGTCCACCTGGGCGCGCAGCTCGCGAAGCTCCGCTCGCAGCCTCTGCGTCTCCCGCGCCGCGGCGCGGCTGGCCAGGAGCACATCGAGCCGAGCGCGCTCGACCGCCCCGAGCTGATCGCGCAGTACACGGGTCTCCTCGAGTGCAGCGCGCAGTTGCCGCGTGATCCGCTCCGTGGGCGCGAGGAGGCTGACCCCGTGTAAGCCTGGCAGCGAGAAGACCTCGGTGGCCGCGTCACGGTTGTGCAGGAAGTCCTCCACTGCGGTGCGCACGCCGTTGCGCGGTCCGCCCTCGTGCTCGGCGTTGAACAGGTGATCGTTGAGGCCGTCGTCCGTGGCGAGCTTCGACCGACCGGGCGTCACGCCCGCCTGACGGTGTGGCTGGCGCTGATCGGCCGGGACGGTCTGCGGGTCGTAGTAGAGGTCGCGCCGCCCGTAGGGCCAGTCGACGTCGTGCAGCAGCACGACCGGCATGGGCCGGTCGTGCTTGCGCGCGCGCTCGTCAAGCATGAGGAGCTCGTGGTACACCGTGTACCAGTTGTGGTCGCCGTCGATAAGCGCGATGTCGGCGGCCGGCAGGTGCGGGAGTACGTTGAGGCTCAGGTCACGGTGGAAGATGAGCTGCTCGCCGTAGCTCCCGAACTTCGACGTCGGGTCATAGCTCGGGGCCGGATCGACGACGTGCACGACCGTGCAGGTGTCTGCGTAGTGGTCCAGGAGCCGCTGGGTCAACGCGCCGTACTGGGAGCCGATCTCCACGACGATCCGAGCCGGGACGGCGCACACGATGTGCTTGATGAGGCTGTCCCAGAATCGATTCATAGGCGGTGCGGGCCGCGATCCCGTGGATTGTCGCATCGCGGCGCTTCCTCTTCGTCTCGCTGACCTTGTTTGCACCCGCCACGGTCCCAACATGACTGGGTACTCCAAGGCCGCCGGACCACCTTGTCACGCCCGCCGCGTGCGCCGACGTGTCGCCGCGGCCCGGGCTGCGTCGAGCATCGCACCCCAGGCGGGCGGCAGCGGGCTCGGACCGGCGGCTACAGCCTCTGCCACCGACATCGGCAAGAATGGGACGTACGGCCCCGAAACTGAACTCGCGGAGGAAGACATCCCGTCGCTCGGCCGCACGCGCCCGTTGACCTTCGGTGTCGCGGAGCATCGCGTCGATGCGCCCGGGCAACGGTCGGTCATCGAGCGTCTCGATCACGCCACGGTGAGCCAGGCCGGCAAGCGGCGGACATCGGTGGCCAGTACCGGAATTCCCATGGCCAGGGCATCGGTGAGCTTTGCCGGCATCTGGTAGCGGGAGACCTCACTCGCCGGGTCCTGCAGCAGGCAGACCAGATCTGCGGCGATCAGTGTCTCCGGCAACCGCGCGAGGGGCTGGTCGGGCAAGAGCCGCAGGGTTTCATCAGCCTGATCCCGCAGCCGAGTGCCAAACTCTCCCCGCGCCGTGCCGACGACCACGAGCTTGTAGCGCGGGTCTCCGAGTTCCCGTAACGCCGCCAACACCTCGGGAATCCCCTTGAGGGGCTGCGGAGTGTCCGAGGAAGAGAGTGGCCCGGTCCTCGGAGTCGAGGCCCAACTGCTGGCGCGCGGCGTCGCGGTCGACAGCGGCAGGGTCGAAGCGCCGCTCGTCGCGAGCATGGCTGACCACCGTGCCCCCGTAGCGGTCGTGCATCGGAGCACTGCTAACCGTCACCGCATCGCCGTGGACGATCATCGGCTCGCATGCGGCCGGCCAGAGGCCGCCGAGAACACGATCGAACGCCTTCTCGTCACGCCGAGCATGGAGGGTCCTCAGGTCAACAGGGCCCGGCTCGCCGAAGAAGGCGAGGTCAAGGTCGTCGACATCCACGATGACGGGCACGCCATGGCCTCTTTCGCCAGCATCGCGAGACCGAGGGAGGGCAGCCTGGGCTTGGAAACCAGGATTGCCTCCGCGCGCAGGCTTCGGGCGACCCGCTCCATGATCTCCATGTGTTCCAGGGTCTTTCGTCCCGGGAAGGGCCGGACACGCACTGCGCTATCGCGAATCGGCGCCCACAGGTGCGGTCCGTCAGGACTGAAGCCAGGAGCGAGGATCTCGACCGGTAGTCATCGTGCAGCAGTTCGGCCAGCAGGGAGGCGCGGCCAATCGTGTTGCGCTCGAGGTCGACGCCCGCCACCACGATCCGCCGCCGGCGCCGACTTCTGCGTCCCGGCATCCATGCCCGCAGATTGCCACGGGGCGAGCGTAGTCGACGCCGCCAGCTTCTCCGTGGAGCTACCAGAGCGATGAACTCGTCGAGGATCGTGGGATAGGCTCGTATGTCGTGCTCCGCTTCCCCCGCCGTGCCCGTAAAGTTGACAGCCTGGTAGCGTCTCCGCCTCCGTCGCGCTCGATCGCCGACGTCGACTGGTCGCTGTACGACTTTCTCGACCTCGGCTGTTCCAGTGGGCGCTCGGTGCCCTATGGCGTCCGTCGCTTCGGAGGGTCACGTGGGCTCGGCGTGGACCTCGATGAGAAGAAGGTACGCACCGCAACAGACGCGGGCATCGAGGCAGTCGTGGGTGATGCCACACGTCTGAATCTGAGCAAGCAGGTACGCTTCGTCTCCATGCTCGACTTCCTCGAGCATCTCCCCGACCCCGAAACGGCGGAACGCGTGATCGCAAGCGCAGCCGAGGCCGCTACGGACTTTTTGTTCATACGCCATCCCTCGTTCGAGGGTCAGGAGCAGGTGGAGGCTCAAGGCTTTCGCCAGTACTGGTGGCACTGGACAGGTCACACCTGTCACTTACGAGTCTCCGACTACTGCGAGATCTTTGATCGGCTCGGTCTTCGCACCTACATGGTGCGCTACCTCGGGCGTATCGATAACTCCCACAATCCAACCGTCATCACCACAGACCGTCCCGTGGACACGGTGATTCGCGACATTGCCCAGTCGGTCGAGGAGAAGCCCCTCGTCACCTTCGTCCCCCCACTGTGGCGTCTACAGGATCTGTTCGTTGCGCTACGCCCGATGGAGCGGGAAGAGTGGGAGGCCATAACAACCCTCGCCGCTCGAGATCGCATGTTGCTGTCTAGTGCGTATCCGGTTCGTTCCGTCCGGGGCGGTTGAGAGCTTGACGGGGTGGCGCGGCCCGGGTTCCCTCGTTCGATCATGGACTTCCAGGAGCGCTTCGCGACCGAGGAGTCCTGCCGCGAGTACTTGTTCGCCTCGCGCTGGCCGGAGGGGTTCATGTGCCGGGCCTGCGGCGGCGCGGAGGCCGGCGCGATGCATCGAGCGCGGCTGGTGTGGCAGTGCCGCTCGTGCGGTCAGCAGACCTCGGTCACGGCTGGCACGGTGATGCACGCCACGCGTACGCCGTTGCGCACGTGGTTCTGGGCGGCCTACCTGGTCGCCACGCATCATCCGGGCATTTCGGCCAAGCAGCTTCAGCGCCAGCTCGCGCTGTCGCGCTACGAGACCGCGTGGCTGATCTTGCACAAGCTGCGCCGCGCGATGGTGGCGCCCGAGCGGACCCTGCTGCGCGGCGAGGTCGAGATCGATGAGTGCTTCATCGGCGGCTTGGAGCCTGGGCTTCGCGGAGGTCGTCAGCACGGCAAGAAGGTCCTGGTCGGCGTGGCGATCGAGGCCCGTGGACGCGGCTCGGGCCGACTGCGCCTGGCCGTGCTGGCCGACGCCGCGGGCGACACGCTGGGCGCGTTCGCGAGCGCGACCACCGAGCCCGCAGCGATCGTGCACACCGACGGCCTGCCCGCCTACCGGCGCCTGAGCGACCTGGGCTACGAGCACCGCCCGCGCCCCGCGCAAGACGCCCAGCCGGGCGAGCAGCTGCTGCCCCGCGCCCACCGCGCGATCTCCAACCTCAAGGCCTGGCTGCACGGCACCCACCGCGGCGTCGGCGACGAGCACCTGCCCGTCTACCTCGACGAATACGTCTTCCGCCACAACCGCCGCACCACCCCGATGGCCGCCTTCCAGACGCTGCTGGGCCTCGGCACGGTCCACGAGCCGACCACCTATGCCCAGATCACCCAACGCGCAGCATGACGCCAAACGGAACCAACCGGATACGCACTTGCTGTCTTGAGGCCATGCCTTGCCGCCTTGCCATCAGGCGCCATCAGCGCCGGCTGGTCGCGGCACGGCGCAGCCACTGGGCCAGCCCCGTGGAGAAACGACTCTGGGTTCGCAGGCGCTTCAGCTCGAGCCGTTGCTTCTGTATCTTGGTTCGCGCGCTGGCGTGCTTGTGTCGCAGGAGTTCAAGTTCGGCGGCCTGGGAGCCTTCGGGCGCGCCGCGGCGCTCGCGCAGGGCGAAGTAGCGCTCCATCCAGAACGCGACGCCCCGCGCGTGAGCCCGGTTGTCAGCGAAGCGCCCAGGCGGACAGCTCGACAGGCATGGTGCCCCATCCTCCTCGCCGGTCCACTTCTCGAGGAACAGCCGCCTGTTCTCCGCCCAACGCGCACGCTGATTGGGAAGATTTCGGCTGCTGGCCTTGTTGACGTGTTGGACGAGCACTCGCTCGTCCAACACGGTCGTCAGGCCATTCACCCAGACCTTGAAGCAGAGGTCCGTGTCCTCGCCACTGGCAATCTCGTAGCGCTCATCCCAACCCTCCAAAGCCCGCGCTTGGTCGGTGCGCATCGCCAGTGCCACGCCGCTCGGCGGCTCGAGAAAGGCCGGCAGCAGCGTGATTCGCTCGGCAGGCGCCTGGCGTACGGTCACGGCGTTGCTCGCCGCGGTCACGGCGGGGAAGACGATGCCGGCCTCGGGACGCTCGCGTAGCGTCTGGGCTAGGTGACCGGCCCATTCAGAGGGAAGCACCGTGTCGTTGTTGATGAAGGCGACGTACTCCCCGCGTGCGCGAGCGAGACCTTGGTTGAATCCGGCCGAGAAGCCGGCATTGTGATCGTTGAGGATCGCCACATCTGCCGCTTGCCCTATGTAACCGGCCGACCCAGGCTCCTCGGAGCCGTTATCGACGACGATTAGCTCGTAGGGCACGTCAGTGTGCTGGCGAATGCTCTCTAGGCACTGCTGAGTGAGAGCGAGGTTGTTCCAGTTGAGCACGACGATGGAAAGCACAGGACGTTCCTCCGGCGGGCGCAGGGGAGAAGGCTGCGCGGCTGATCGGTCGCGAGCTGGCCGCGCATGCTCTTCGAGTAGACGTTCCTCGAACTCGCGTGCGGCCGCGTCCCAGGACAAGCCCCCCGCACAGCGCAGGCCCTGCTCGACCAAATGGCGGGCGAGATTCGGCTCAGCGCGCACCCGCGCGATTGCCTCAGCCATCGCCGAGGGGTCATCCGGTGGCACGATCAGCGCGGTCTCTTCATGCACCGCGTATTCTCGGCAGCCGCCATTGTCGGTCGTCACCAGCGGCACCCCACAGGCCAGCGCCTCTAGGCCCGGCATGCCGAATCCGTCGAGCGGGCTGCCGACCACGAAGACCTCGGCGCGAGAGAACTCGGTGGCGAGCTCATGCTGTTTCAGTTCCTTGCCGGCGATCTTCTCCACCGGCAGGTCGAGCAGGCGGCAGGCCTCCTCGATGACCGGCGTACCCTTCCAAGCGCGCTTTTCACCTGGGCAGAGCACAGGGTATCGCTTGGCTACGTCAACGGGGTGGAACACATCGCGGTTAACGCCCGTGGGAACCACGGCGGGACGGGTGGTGATCTCAGCCGCGACGTGCTCGGCCGTCCATTGGCTGTTGACAAGCACGAGGTCGACATCGGCGCGCAGGCTCTCCCAACTGCCAGCTTTGTTGTATAGGCGCGAGTAGCTCAGTGCGAGGAATAGCCGCTTGCGCGCCCGAGGGAACGCGTCAAGCAGGTACCACTGGGGCTCGTGGTTGAAGACGATGAAGTCGAGCTCGTCCTGCGCGCCGTCCGCGATGTGCGACACGGCGGCCCGACAGGGCATCCAAACACAGCACGTGTCGATCTCGGCGGGCACGTAAAGCGTGACTTCATGGCCCCAGTCGATCAGGCGATTGCTGGTTTCGATCACTCTGCGCACACCTCCAACCACGTGGAGGTGGGGCTCGATGAAGCCGATGCGCAAGCTCACTGGTTTCTCCTCGCCGCCCTCCATGAGGTCGAGCCTACGGCACCTTCCGGAGCCGTGCGGGACGCTGTCGAGGAGGCGCGGCGCGTCGTTGCTCGTTGTCGGTCGAGACGACGATCGCCTCGAACAGCCCGCTCTCGTGGGCGGCGGCGATCGAGTAGGCCAGCAGCGGATGGCCCGCGAGCTCGCGGACGTTCTTGCCCGGCACGCGGACCGATCCCGCGCGCGCCGGGATCAGGGCGACGACGGAGCTCGGCACCGCCGCCACGATACCCGCGGGCCTAGACTCACCGGGTGCTGGACTGGACGCAGCGCGTCATCGTCATCGGGGAGGTCGCGCACCCACGACGGGAGCTTGGGGGTGGCCCATGCCCACATCGACGCGATCGCCGATGTCGGCGCCGACGCCGTCAAGTTCCAGACCCACATCGCGGGCCGGGAGCACGCCTGGTGAGAGGTGGTGGGTGCGCTTCAGCTACGAGGACGACAGCCGCTTTGACTACTGGCTGCGGATGGAGTTCACCGAGGAGCAGTGGGCGGGGCTGCGTGAGCATGCGCAGCAGCGCGGCTTGGCCTTCCTCAGCGGGCGAGCTGGTGCGCGGCGTGCGGATGCTCGACCGCGCCCTGGCCTCGCCGGTCGACAAGGACGCGATGGCCGACCGCCTCGAGGCCACGCGCGCGCTGTTCACGCGCAGCGTGGTGGCCCGCCGCGACCTGGCCGCGGGCGCGGTGCTGGCCGAGGAGGACCTGGCCGTCAAGAAGCCCGGCGGCGGG
>JBBSMR010000085.1:0-11139 GCA_038233095.1 Euzebyales bacterium | reverse complement strand
CTCCTGGTCGATCGTCTGGCTGAGGACCATCAGGCCGGCGCCGACGAGCGCGACCTTGGTGCGATCGACGCGTTCGCTGGCGATCACCGCGAGCGCGACGACGAAGATGGCGACGGCGAGGATCATCGGGCGTGGCGCACCCTAGGGGTCGAGCACGTCCGGCTGACCGCGCATCGTGGTCCTCGACCCATGCCGGTCGAGTGCCAGGAGCCCGCGGTCGCGTGGCGCATCCCGCGTGACGCCCCTCGGCCGCGGCATCCGTCGGCCGCGCTCCTCGTCGTCGAGGTCGCGCTCTCCTCCTTGCGCTACGACCTTCGCGTCAAGGCGCCGCTCTACGCGCGCGCCGGCATCCCGGAGTACTGGGTCGTCGACCTGGGCGGCGAGGCGGTCGAGTGCTTCCGCTCGCCCGCCGAGGGCGGCTACGCCGATACGCAGCGCCTCACCGCGGGCGAGACGCTCGTGCCCGAGGCGCTCGGCGCCCCGGCCATCGCCGTCGGCGTCTGGACTTCGCGCTCGGACGCTGAGCTGGCTCAGTTCACGGGCGGCGGCGCTTGTCGCGGGCGGGATCTGATGGCTTCACGTGCTCGTCGGCGCGCTCGCGGACATCGTCCTTCTCCTGAAGCGTCAGCGTGCCGGGATGGCCGCGGCCCGGCCACGGCGTCAGGAGCAGCAGGAAGCGGGCGTCGGAGCGAGCGACGACCTCGTGGCGCTCGCGTGGGTCGAACTCGACCATCAGCCCGGGACCGCCCTCGACGCGCTCGCCGGCCGCGGTGGAGATCTCGACCTCGCCCGTGATCAGCACGACCCAGGCGCGCTCGTGGACCTCATGGTCCTGCAGGCGCTCGCCCGCGGGTAGGTGGAGTACGATCGCTCGAGCGTCCTGTGACGATGAGACGATGTGCGGCTTGTGGGGCGCCACGTCCAGCGCATGGATGTCCCAGCTCTTCATGTGTCGCCGCTCGTCTGCTGACTTGCCCTGCCGCGCGCCTCGGCCCGACGCGCGGCGAACCGCTCGCGCTCCGCATCGCCGCGCAGGCTCGCCTGGCGCAGCGCGTCCGCCACCGCCGGCAGGTCGCGCTCGAGATCGAGCTCGACCGGCTCGCCATGCGGTGGCGCTTCGTCGACCGCCTCGGTCCCGTCGAGGACGGCGAGGTAGGGCGACAGGTAGCGCCCGGCGATCTTCGTCGGTGGCCACCACAGCGCGTGGCGCGCCGCCGGCTCCTCGCCAGCGCCGCCCGCCAGATCGTGGCGCATCCAGTCGCTGCCGCGTCCAGTGAGCATCACTCCGCGCAGTACGGGCCGGTACGGCTGTGGCTCGAGCTCGACTCCGGCGGCGGCGGCGATCGCGTCGGCTGCCGCGTCAGCCTGCTGTGCGGCGAGACCGCCCTGCTTGACCGGGAAGGCGGTCGCGTCCCCGGCCGCCCAGACCGCGTCCGCGCCGGAGACCTTGCCGTGGAGGTCGGTGAGCACGAAGCCGCGGGCGTCGGCGGCGAGGCCTGGCAGCGCGGGGCCGGCCGCACGCGGCAAGGCGACGATCCGCTCTGCCTCGAGCGGTCGCTCTCCGGGGTGCAGCACGAGCCGGTTCGGGGCGTCGGGCTCCTCGGCGATGTAGACCCCGGTCTCGACCTGCACGCCGGCCTCCTCGAGGTCGTGGCGCAGCGCGGCGGTCGCTCGCGGGCCGAACAGCCCGAGCGGTGCCTCCTCGGGCGTGTAGAGCATGACCTCGACGTCGTCGTGGCCCATGCTCCACGCCTGCCACGCGGTCATCAGCGCCAGCTCATAGGCCGGGAGCGCCCAGGCGACGCCCGGCGGCACGATGAACGCGACGCGCTTGACGTAGCCCTCCTCGAGGTCTCGCAGCAGCCCCGCGAACAGCTCGGGGTCCGACTCCGGCGTCCAGGTCAGCGGCCGCCGGAACGCCGCCTCCCCCCGCGCGCCGACCGCTACGAGCAGCGCGTCGTAGGGCAGGCGCTCGCCGGTGGCGGTGACCGTGGCGCTGCTCGTGGCGTCGACTTCTGCAAGCGCCCCGTGGACGAGCTCGACGCCGAGGTCGCGAGCGATGTCCGTGAGCGAGTGGCGGGCGGCGTGGCCGTGAGCGAAGGGCTCCGCGACAGCCATCGGGCGGTACGTGAACTCGGCGTCGGGCGAGAGCAGGGTCAGCTCGACGCGATCTCCGGCGAGGTCACGCAGAGCCAGGAGCGCCTCCAGTCCGGCGACGCCACCGCCGGCGACGAGAACGCGAAATGCGGAAGGCCCGGTCACGGGGCCATGCTACCTGCGCGCCGCGCAGCTAGACCGACTGCCGGTAGCCGAGGAGCTCGCGGTCCTGTCGGGTTATGCACGCTGGCGCGACAAGCCTCCGAACGAGATACGGAAGACCGACGATGTGTGCGACCACGAGCTTTCCGCACCACCCGCATGAGACCGAGCTCACCTGGGATCAGCTGCTGGAGGCGCTGGCCGGGTTGGACGCACGACAAGCACCCGACCGTGTCCTTGCCTGTGCCTCACCCCGGAGGAAGCGGAGCCCGAGGACGTGGAGGAGAGCGGGTTCTACCTGCGCCGCGATCGCTTCGGTGGCGCGGCCGGACGAGCCGGTGGCACGATCCTGGTGATCGAGCAGGGCCCGGTGGTAATCAACGTGCGCACCGGTCGGTGAGGATCGACGGCGCGTCCGTCGCCGCCGGGTCGAGCTCGGTCTCGACGTGGACTCCGTCGGCATCCTGGGGCATGACGTCGGCGGCCTCACCGACCTTGCTGCTGAGGTAGGGAGCGAGGTAGCGACCGGCCAGCTTGTTCGGCGGCCACCACAGCGCCTGCTCGGAGATGGTCGAGTCGTCCCCTTCGCGCCCGCTGATGTCAGAGCGCAGATAGCGCGGGAGCCCGCCGGTCAGCAGCACACCACGCAGCACGGGCCGAAACGGCTCCGGGTCGATCTCCACGCCCACGGATGCCGCGATCGCCTCGGCGACGGTGTCGGCCTGCTGTGCCGCCAGGCTCCCGTGCTTGACGGGAAAGCTGGTCCCGTCCCCGGCGGCGAACACGCCCTGCAGGTTGGGCACACGGCCATGCGCGTCGGTCGCGATGAACCCGTCGCTGTCGCAGGCAAGGCCGCGCAGGCGCGGACCGGCAAGTCGCGGCTCGGTGATGACCCGATCGACCTTCATTCCGCGGTCACCGGGAGAGATGTCGAGCCATCCAGGGGCGCCCGGCTCGCCGTAGCTGGCGGTGAGGAGCGTCACTCCGCTTTGCTCCAGGAGACCTCGCACCGCGGCGCTCGCGCGCTTGCCGAAGACCTCCAGCGGCTCTGCCTCGGGCGTGACCAGGCTCAACTCGACGTCGGAGCGCCCGTGGGCGACGCACTCCGCGGCGGTCATCAGCGCCAGGTCGTAGAGCGGCAGCGGCCAGCTCACCCCGCCCGGCTTGACGAGCGCCAACTTGTTGACGCGGCCCTCGCGAACACGGTCGAGCATGACGCGGTACTCCTCGCTGTCGCGACCGCCGTAGTAGCTCAAGGCGTGCGACCCGTCGCGATAGGTCAGGGAGCGTGACATCCACTGCTCTGGATGCGCCCCCATCGCGATCACGAGCCGGTCGTAGGCGAGGCGCTCGCCGCCCCGGGTGACCGCCACGCACGCCTCATGCTCGACTCCGTCCAGCTTGTCGCGGACCCAGCGAGCGTCGAACTCGGCGAAGATGCCCTCCAGCCTGATACCGCGCCCTCGCTTGGGCTTGAACGGCTGGTCTGTCGACATCGACCGGTTGAAGAACTTCAGCTCCGGCGCCAAGACCGTGATGTCGACGCGATCGCCGGCGAGGGCGCGCAGCGCCAGCAGCGCCTCCAGCCCCGCGACGCCCCCACCGGCGATGAGCACACGCGGACGGCCAGGGCCCTTGGGGGCGGGTTCGGTGGGCACGGCGCTCACGACACAGCGATCAGCGAGCCGAGCTTGGATTCGATGCAGCTCACGAGCTGGTCGTAGGAGTCGCAGAAGGCCTTCACGCCCTCGCGCTCCAGCTCGGTGGTGATTGTCGCCAGGTCGACGCCTTCCGCGGCGGCGGCCGAGAGAAGGGCTTGCGCCTCGTCGGGGTCAGTGCCGAGAGCGTGCTCGACGTTACCGTGCTCGGCGAACGCGCGCAGGGTCTGCTCGGGCATCGTGTTGATCACGCCGGGAGCGATCAGCCGCTCCACGTAGAGGACGTCGGAGTAGCTCGGGTCCTTGGTCCCAGTGCTCGCCCACAGCGGTCGCTGGGGTTTGGCGCCGCGCTGCTCCAGCGCCTCCCAGCGCTCGCCCGCGAAGCGTTGCACGTAGCGCCCGTAGGCTGAGTGGGCGTTGGCGATCGCCACCCGGCCGCGCAGCGGGGACTCAGGCGCGAGGGAGGCGTCTGCCTTGGCGTCGACGCGTGAGACGAAGAACGACGCCACCGAGGAGATCCCATCGAGCGGCTCGCCGGCGGCGACCCGGCGCTCGAGGCCGCGCAGGTAGGCCTCGATCACCTCTTCGTAGCGCTGCACGGAGAACAGCAGCGTCACGTTGACGCTGACGCCGCGAGCGGTCAGCTCCTCGATGGCACCGACGCCCGCCTGTGTCGCCGGCACCTTGATGAGGACGTTGGGCAGGTCGAGGCGTTGCCAGAGATCGAGCGCCTGGGCGATCGTTCCCTCGGCGTCCTCGGCGAGGTCAGGGGTGCACTCGAAGGAGATGAAGCCGTCGCCGCCGCGGGTGCGCTCGTGGACTGGCCGGAGGATCGCGGCCGCGCTGCGGACGTCATCCAGCGCCACGGCGAAGAAGAGCTCGCGGGTGTCGGCGATGCCGTTTGAGACCAGCGAGCGCAGCTGGTCGTCGTAGCGGTCCGAACCGGTGATCGCTTTGGCGAAGATCGTCGGGTTCGAGGTAGCTCCGCTGACGGTGTAGTCACGGACCAGCTCGCTGAACTCCCCGCTGTCCAGCAACTCACGCGAGAGCGTGTCCAGCCAGATCGAGACACCGGCATCGTGCAACCGCTGGAGGTGGGCGTTCGGATGCTCTTGCACGGGACTCCTGTGGCTCAACTCTCGGTCGTCGGTTCGCTGCCTGCGACCAGCGAGTCGAGCGGGGTGTGTCAGCGTAGAGGTCCAGCTTCTCCACGCGCGTCACGGCCCCGCTCCGCGGGCCCGCCGGCTCAGCCCCAGCGCTGGGCATCAGGCTCCTGACGTTCGGGGGCCAGTTCGGTCAGGGGGGTGTCGGCGTCGGCCAAGCGGTCGCGGTCGACCCGCAGGCGCGAGCGGATCAGCGCCTGGATCTGATCGGTGACGTCCCACACGTTGACGTTCATGCCGGCCAGGATCCGCTGGTCCTTGATCCAGAAGGCGATGAACTCGCGCGTTGCGGGGTCGCCGCGGAAGACGACCTCGTCCCAGTCGACAGCATGGCCGCTGTACTCCATCCCGACGTCGTACTGGTCGGAGTAGAAGTAGGGGATGCGGTCGTAGGGGAGCGCGTGGTCGAGCACCCGGTCGTCTGGGTCGGCGAAGCCGAGCATGTTGCGCGCGGCGGCGGGTCCCTGGTGTAGCGCGTTGGCCCAGTGCTCGATCCGCAGCTGCCCGAACAGCGGGTGGCGGGCGCTGGCCACGTCCCCGGCGGCGAAGATGCCCTCCACGGCGGTCTGGAGGTACTCGTCGGTGACCAGGCCGTTGTCGACCACGATCTCCGTGTCGGCGGCCAGAGCGGTGCGCGGGGTCGCGCCGATCCCGGCGACGACGAAGTCGCAGTCGATCGCCCGTCCGTCCGAGGTGCGCACGCGCTCCACCCGGCCGTCGCCCTCGAAGGCCTCGACGCCGGTGTCCAGGAGCATCTCGACGCCGTGGTCGGTGTGCACGTCGCGGTAGATGGCGCCGGCCTCGGCGCCCAGCACGTGCTCCAGCGGCACCGAGTTGGGGTCGACCACGGTCACCTCCAGGCCGGCCTCGCGAGCGGCGGCGGCCACCTCGCAGCCGATCCAACCGGCGCCGACCACGACGAGCCCGCCGCCCCGCTCGATCCGCTCGCGCAGTCGGTCGGAGTCGGGCAGGCTGCGCAGGTAGTGGATCCCGTCGAGGTCTGCGCCCGGGATCGACAGGCGGCGCGGCTCGGCGCCGGTGGCCAGCAGCAGCCGGTCATAGCCCAGCCGCTCGTCGCCCGCGAGCACGACCTCCGACGACCCGGAGTCGATCCGCTCGGCGGTCGTCGCTGTGCGCAACTCGATGTCGCGGCCCTCATAGAAGCCCTCCGCGTGGACGTAGACCTTGTCGAGGCCGGCCTTGCCGCTCAGGTAGTCCTTGGACAGCGGGGGGCGGATGTACGGACGCTCGCGCTCTGAGCCGACCAGCACCACCCTGCCCTCGAAGCCGAGATCGCGCAGCGCCTCGGCCGCCTTCGCGCCGGCCAGGCTCGCGCCCACGATCACGAATGTCTGGCCGCTCACCGGCCGCGCCCCGCGAACCCGCCGTGCCCGCGAGATCCGACGACCAGGAGATCGCCCGCCGTGGCGGCACCGACGAGGACCTCGGCGGGTGCACCCTCGACGACCGTGCGCTCGATCTCGACACCCTCGGCCTCGGCCTCCAATCCCTCGGTCGCCCGGTCGAGCAGCTCCTCGGCCGCTCGGTGCAGATCGCTCAGGCTGCCCGGGAACGCTTCGAGCCCGGCGCCCAGATAGCCGTAACCCGCGACCCCCGGGTAGCTGAACATCCAGGAGTGAACGACCCTCAGCGGGGCCGTGCGCAGGCGCGCCTCGGCGGCTGCCCAGCGAAGAGCGGCATTCGCTCCCGCAGAACCGTCGACTCCGACGACCACGACCCCTCCCATACGTGACCCCCCAATATCCATGGCTATCCAGCGTCAGATCGGCGTAGCGTCAAGATCGGCGCCAGACCTTACGGCGTAGCTGCACTACAGTCCATCTAGGTAGGATGGAGACGCCCTCGCTTACGGTCCTCACGCGTCAGCAACTCGACTTGGCGGAGAATGCCTCGAGCGGCCGCAGCTCCCAGACCGTGTACGGTGGCCAGGGGCATCTGTTGCGCCAAACTCTGATCGCCCTGGCTGCCGGCCGGATGCTCGCGGAGCATGAGAATCCGGGGGAAGCGACCGTTCATGTCCTGCATGGGCGCGTTCGGCTCAGTGCGGGCGACACATCCTGGGACGGCTCGCCCGGAGACCTCCTGACTGTGCCTGACTCTCGGCACGCGCTCGAGGCGCTGGAGGCTGCTGCGGTGTTGCTCACCGTCGTGAAGGCCCACTAGCCGGGGCATCCCTTGCGCGGAAACGGTGCTCGGCCGCGGGGTTGCGAAGGACGTTCGCGAGGCGGCGCCGGGGGGATGGCGAGCGTCACCGGCTGGTCTGGCCCGACTGTGAACCGTTCGCCGTGGTGGGTCAGTTCGAGCGGGTCGCCCGAGGCGATGGTGTAGGTGGCCCGCTCGTGCCCAATTTCAACCGCGAGGCGGCGGCCGCGGAAGCAGACCCGGAAGGCCAGGCGGTTGAGGTCCTCTGGAAGCTGTGGGGCGAAGCTCAGCCGACCGTCGTGGTCTCGCATACCGCCCAACCCGGCCACGGCGGCGATCCACGTGCCGGCCAGCGAGGCGATGTGCAATCCGTTGCGGGCGTTGGCCTGCAGGTCGTGCAGATCGATCAGGGCCGCCTCGCCGAGGTAGTCATAGGCCAGATCGACGTGGCCCACCTCGGCCGCCACGACGGCGTGGGTGCAGGCGGCAAGCGAGGAGTCGCGCACCGTTCGCCGCTCGTAGTAGTCGAAGTCGCGCGCCTTCTCCTCGTCGCTGAAGGCCTCGCCGCGCAGGTGCAGGGCGAGCATCAGGTCGGGCTGCTTGACCACCTGGCGGCGGTAGAGGTCGAAGTACGGGAAATGCAGCAGCAGCGGGTACTGGTCGCCGCCTGTGTGATCGAAGTCCCACTCCTGGTGGTGTGTGAAGCCCTCCGCTTGCGGGTGCACGCGCAGCGTCTCGTCCCAGGGGACCGCCATGGCATCGGCGGCGGCGCGCCACGAGGCGATCTCCCCTGCGTCCACGTCCAGGCTGGCGGTCCGATCGGGGTGCCTGTCGGAGGCATCCGCGGCGGAGCGCAGGTTGTGCTGCGCCATCAGGTTCGTGTAGACGTTGTTGTCGGCCACCGCGCTGTACTCGTCGGGGCCCGTCACGCCGTCGATGCGAAAGCCGTCGTCGGGGTCGTGATGGCCGAGCGAGCGCCACAGCCGGGCGGTGTCCACCAGCAGCTCAAGGCCGGTGTCGCGCTCGAAGGCCTCGTCACCGGTGGCGTTCACGTAGCGCACAACGGCGTCGGCCACGTCCGCGGCCACGTGGAAGGCGGCGGTGCCGGCCGGCCAGTAGGCCGAGCACTCCTCGCCCGCGATCGTGCGCCACGGCAGCGCCGCTCCCTTCAGGTTCAACACCTCCGCGCGAGCACGGGCCATCGGCAACGTATCTTGGCGCCAGCGCAGGGCGGCCGCGGCCGCCTCGGGCACGGTGTAGGTCAGACGCGGCAGCACGACGGTCTCGGTGTCCCAGAAGGCGTGGCCGTCATAGCCGGGACCGGTCAGGCCCTTGGCCGGGATCGCGCGGCGCTCTGCCCGCGCCCCCGCCTGCAGCGCGTGGTAGAGGCCGAAGCGCACTGCCTGCTGGACCTCCGGGTCGCCATCCAGCTCCACGTCTGATCGGTCCCAGAAGTCATCGAGTGCCTGACGCTGGGAGGCAATCAGCCCGTCCCAGCCCGTCTGCCGCGCCTCGGCCAGCGACGCCTCGACCTGATCGCGAACGGCCGGCAGCGAGCGCTGGCCCGACCAGCCGTAGGCCAGCAGCTTGACCAGGCGCAGCGTGCCGCCGGGAGGGAGGTCGGTGGCCAGCGTCACCCGACCGAGGTCGCCGTCGGCCTCCGACGTCGCGTCACAACCCTCCAGCACGTGGTCCATCGCGGCGCCCACGCGCAGCCCGCTGGCCCGCGTGCGGTGCACGAGCGTGACGCGCCCAGCCCGGACGCCCGCGTACTCGGCCTCCAGCGGCGCGCGCAGCGCGGCGGTGGCGCGCGGATCCCGCGCCTCGGGCTCAGGCAGCGACTCGTTGGCCACCAGCTCGGACTGCACGACGATCCGCGCTGGCGCCCCTATCGCCTCGATCTCCCACAGGATGGCCGCCACAGGGCGCTGGACCAGAGACACCAGCCGCTCAGAACGCAACCGCACCGCCTGGCCGGTGGGGGAGCGCCACCCGGCCTCCCGGGTCAGCGTGCCCGCGCGCATGTCGAGCACCCGTCGGTGGGAGAGCAGCTCCCCGTAGCGCAGGTCGAAGGGCTCGTCGTCCACCAGCAGACGGATCAGCTTGCCGTTGGTCACGTTGACCACCGTCTGGCCGGCCTCGGGGAACCCGTAGCCCGCCTCCGCGTAGGGCAGCGGCCGGCTCTCGTACACGCCGTTCAAATAGGTGCCGGGCAGGCCGTGCGGCTCTCCCTCGTCAAGCGTCCCACGCATGCCGATATGGCCGTTGGCGAGCGCGAACACCGACTCCATCTGGGCCATGACGTCAAGATCGAGCCGCGTCTCGCGGATCTCCCAGGGGTGCAGCTCCGTGCAGAAGCGGCGGATCACGGGCGCTCGAGCAGCTCGGAGAGGTCGTCGACCACCAGGTCTGCCCCGTGCTCGCGCAGCCCGTCAGCCTGTCCGACACGGTCGATCCCCACCACGCAGGCGAAGCCTCCCGCGCGGCCGGCGACCACTCCCGCGAGCGCATCCTCGAAGACCGCCGCCTCGGCGGCGGCGACACCCAGCGCCCGGGAACCGGCCAGGAACGTGTCCGGCGCGGGCTTGCCGGGCAACCGATCGCGCTCCGCCACCAGCCCGTCGATCCGCACCTCGAAGAGGTCCTCGATGCCGGCGGCGAGCAGGACATCGCGGCAGTTCGTGCTCGAAGAGACCACTGCACGGCCCAGCCCCGCATCGCGCACCGCGTTGACGTAGCGCACCGACCCCTCATAAGGCTCGACCCCGCGCTCGCGGATCAGGCGCAAGACGATGTCGTTCTTGCGGCTTCCCAGCCCGGCGACGGTCTCGCGCTCGGGCGAATCGTCCTCCTCGCCTTCCGGCAGCTCGATGCCGCGCGAGGACAGAAAGGAGCGCACGCCGTCGGCACGCGGCTTGCCGTCCACCCACTTGATGTAGTCGTCGTTGGCGTCGAAGGGGACGAACTCGTGGCCCACGCGTGAGCGCAGGAAGGCGTCGAACATCTCCTTCCAGGCTGCCGCGTGCACCGTGGCGGTCTGGGTGAGCACCCCGTCGAGGTCGAACAGGCAGGCGCGCACGCCATCCGGGAGTCCCAGCATCCGCGAGAGGCTACCTGCGCCGCTGCTCTAGGATCGGCGGCCACCGCGGCGCGCCCGGCGTCTCGCCTAGGCTGGGCTTGGGAAGCTCAGAGACTGGGGCGCTCGACCGAGGAGGATTCCCATGGCACAACGCGTGCTCGTCCTGACCAGCGAGGACTTGGCCGAGGCCAACGAGGTTCCCAAGTCGATTCGTCCGCTGGTCGATGCGGCCGAGGAGATCTATGTCGTCGCTCCGACGTTGACCACTTGGATGCAGTGGCTGGCCGACGACCGAGACAGCGCGCTGGTGGCGGCCGACGAGCGGCTGCGCACCGTCTTCGCTCACATGCGAGCGGATGGCCTGAAGCCACATGGTGCGGTCGGCGCGGAGAACCAGGTCACCGCGATCGCCGATGCGCTGGTGCGGTTCGACGCGGATCTGATCGTGCTCAGGCTCCACGTTCCGGGCAGCGAGCACGAGAACTGGCGTGAGCACCGGATAGCCAAGAAGGTGCGCTCGCACTTCGACGTGCCGACGATCGTCTTCTACTTCGACGGCGAAGGACAGGTCGTCGAGCGCGAAGAGGCCTGACCCGGCAGTCAACCCGGCGGGGTGAGCTCCTCGACGAGTGCGGAATCGAAGGGCCGCCAGGCGTTGGTTATCGGCATGCGCAGATCCTGGCCGAAGGCGCGTTGGGTGATGCGCACCCCTGGCGGTGTCTGGCGCCGCTCGAGCTCGGCGTCATCGACGAGCTGAAGGACGCGGTGCACGGTGGCCGCGCCGAATCCGTCGGCGATGAGGTCCTCCGCGGACTCG
>JBBSMR010000084.1:0-11148 GCA_038233095.1 Euzebyales bacterium | reverse complement strand
TCGCCAACCGATCCATGACCTCCGGCGCAACGCCAACCAGCTCATCCTCGATCTCATGCTCCAACACGTCCGCGGCAACCATGGCAGCCCGATTCGCCGCAGCGCTACATAACCCTCCCCACACCTACCAGAGCACTACTAGGAGCGCGGGTCAGTAATAATCGTTCTCAATAGGTGAGGCGCTGAGAGCCATCCTAAGCCCCTCCGAGGGGCTTGCCCTTCTGATCTGACCTCGAAAAACGGGCTGCAATCAGCCGGAAATCGCGTAGTGACCCACGCTCCTAGCGCCTAGCGAGGGCAAAGAATGTCGTGGCATCCACGAGCTTGCCGAGGTCGTGGTCATCGCCAACGGCATGCGCGCCGGACGGCCGATCGCTTCCGTGAGCACCTTCCTCTCACCGCCCCGGGACCTCATTCTCTGCGCGCCTCGCTCTCGGCACCTTCTCGGCGCTCCTGCCGACGTTCGCGCAACTTCTGGATCATCAAGAACACCAGGAGGATGACCACGGGCGCGGTGTAGATAAGGGAGAGGGCCCAGTGGCCGGTGTGCGCGACGAGCATTCGACGTCACCTCTCGTTGACCTGGCTGTGCAGCCAGAGCGCGAACGTGGTGTAGCTGACCATGACGGCCGGCATCCTACTCGGAGCGAACGACCCGTAGAGGGCGAGCGCTCGATCGTTGTCTGGGCCCAGTGGTGCGATGATCTGGGCTCTGCAGGGTGAGCAGGCTGACTCAGCCCGATGATCGCGTTCACGAGCATCCGGCCACACAGGATCTCCGGAGGGCGATGGACTCGAGATCGTACGAAGGCGCTGGCAGGGAACGAACAGACCGGGCCTTCAGACCTTCCCCTTCAGCCATGCCGTGCGCCGCGCGCGCACCACGGCATCCCGGACCCTCGCGAGCACGAAGGTGTCGGGGTCGGCAGCCAGCAGGAGATGGCCGGGACCGCCGACGTGGTCGAGGGCGCGATGGCCTTTGCGCAGAAGCGCACCCGGAGTTCAGAGGCGTGTGACGAGGATCGGGCGCTGAGCGAGCCGATCTCAGCGATCGGCGCGCGTCTCGAGGTCCACGGCCCATTCGGTGATCTCCCCTCCGTCGGGGGTGGGTCGCCGGGCCGCCGGTCGCCATCCCAGGCGGGCGTAGAAGTCGCCGGCTCCGTCGTCTCCGGTCAAGGTGGTCAGGGTCGCCCAGCTCACCTCGGCCTCGTGCGCCCGGCGCTCGAACTCCCGCACGAGCGCGGCGCCGGCCCCGCTGCGGCGGGCGCCGGGGAGCACAGCGACGTGGCTGAGCACCGCCGGCATGCTCGACGGTCCATCGGATGGGACATCCGCGGCGCGATGACGGCGCAGGGCGGCGGTGTAGCGGCGCAGTCGCGTTCGCACGAAGCGCGCGGCCAGACGAGGACGCACGGCGAGCGCCGCCACGCCGAGCACGGCGAGCCGTCCGCCACGCCGTCGCATCACCCAGCGCGCGTGCTCGCGAGGTCGCAGGATCCCGACGAGAGCGCCCACCGCATGGTCGTCCACGGTGGCGATCAGGACGATGGCGTGCGGCGAGCGCAGGTACGAGGTGTAGTAGGCGCGCAGGAATCGGGGGCCTAGGTGCACGAAGAATCCGTGAGCGAGCGACTCGGCGTGCAGAGCGGCGCAGAAGTCCCGCTGGTCCTCGTGCCCGGAGCGGATGGCGACGCTGCCGGGCTCGGCGACCAGCACGACCGGAGGGCTGCGATGTCGCCGGCCGGTGGCGATCACCGCCGGCAGGAGCACGAGCGCGGCGGCGCCGGCCACCGCGAGGGCCACGAGCTCGGCGCCGTGACCGCCCAGCGGAGGTAGGTGGTGCAGCAGGTACCCGACCGCGGCGGCGCCCAGCGCGAGGAGCACGGCCGCGAGCGCGGACCGGCGCCGACCCTCGCGCGAGCGTCCACCGACGGCGGGCATCATGCGTAGCCCGCCGAGAGCAGGAAGAGGCCCAGGCTCGTGAAGAGGATCATCACGGCGAGCATCCAGTACTGCGAGCGCACGGCCGTCTGCCCGCCCCCCGTGGCGGCCAGCGTCTCGGCGCCCGCGGTGGCCGGCGTCCCGCCGGTGGCCGCCGACCCCTTGGAGCCGAAGCTGACCAGCGCCCGGTCATGGGCCAGCGCCAGCGCGGCGGCATGCCCCAGCACGAGCGCCACGACCTGGACGTACCACACCACGCTGGTTGACACCGCCGTGTAGTCGATGGTGGCTGCGGCGGTCCCGAACAGGTCGGTGCCGTTCCCGAGCGGGTCGGACACCAGCGCGAAGGTCGCCTGGCCCT
Source organism: Euzebyales bacterium (assembly GCA_038233095.1). Classification (GTDB taxonomy): domain Bacteria; phylum Actinomycetota; class Nitriliruptoria; order Euzebyales; family Egibacteraceae; genus JBBSMR01. The sequence continues at coordinate 8,846 of JBBSMR010000084.1, read as the reverse complement.
GGAAGACCAGGAGCGAGAAGTAGTGCGCGACGATGTAGGCCAGCGCGATCGGCACGAGCGAGTGGGCGAAGCGGCGGCTGAGCCGCCGCGTCGACCAGCCGCGGGCCACCGAGTGCATCCCCAGCACCCCCACGTGGTAGATCGCGGCCACGATGAGCACCGAAAGCAGCAGACCCGTGGTGAACGCGGCGGTCAGCGCGGTGTCAACGGCGAGCCCCAGACCGGTGTAGATCGACTGAAGCGCCTCCGCGGCGCCGACCCACACGGGCCCCTCGGACGCGCCGTCGAAGGCGGTGATGCCGATCGCGGCGCACAGCAGCGTGACGGTGCCGGGCAGCCAGCGCTCCTGCGAGAGCCCGCTCAGCGGCCGGCGGGCCACGATGTGCCCGTCCTGGGCGGTCAGTGGAGCCATCCGCGCGAACAGCCCGAAGTAGACCGCGAAGGCGTCCCCCCGATCGGTCCAGCGCTCGATGCCGAACAGGGCCATGCCGACCCACTGCACTGCCGCGTAGAGCAGCGCGAGCATGGCCATCACGCTTGGGGCGTCGCCGTTGGCCGCCACCAGCTCGAGCCATCCGAAGGCGATCAGGCCCCCCACGGCGGGCCAGCGACCCAGGCGCTCGGGGTAGGCCAGCGGCGGCGGAGCCGAGGCGTCGGCGAGGCGTCGGCTGGCCCAGCTCGCCGCGCGAGCGACCGCTCGCCAGGGGTTGAACGGGCGGAAGATGTCGCCCAGCAGGCCGCTCAGCGCGGCGATGCCTACCCAGAACAGCACGTAGACGAAGGTGGGCATGGCGTTCTCGGTCGGCGTCTGGGTGCCGGTGAGCCCGGCGTAGACCAGACCCGCGAACAGGGCCACCCCCGCCGCGCCACAGGCCGGCTCCAGCCAGCGGGGGACGCGCACGAGGCGCCTCACGCGGGGCTCCTCCAGGCGGGGCTCGCGCCACAGCAGGGCGAGCGCCATGAACGAGACGACCAGCACGAGCGCCGCCCCCCAGGCGAACAGCCACTGGGGAATCGGTAGATCCTGTCGGCCCACCAGGCCGTGCGCGAGCGCGCCAGCCGGATAGGCGAGGCCCGCCGCGACCGCGGCGCTGAGGACGAGCGTCAGGCGCCTCACGGATTCACCTGCAGTTCGCCGATGATGGTTTCCGAGCGCTCGAACTCGATCTCGAAGATGCCTTCGAGCTCGGCGGGGAACGCCAATGCCACGGTGTCGCCCGCGCCGACCTCACGGAAGATGTCGTAGCCGTGCACGTGCAGCTCCTCGGCCTCGGCGGAGCGCGCCCGCAGGCGCACCTCCTCGCCTCGGCTGACCTCGATGACCGTCGGCTCGCCGTCCGCGGTCAGCAGTGGCGCCTCGGCCTCGGGAGGCGCCTCGGGCCCGGCCGCGGGCGGCAGGTCGGGGGTTGTGGGGGCGGAATCGGCGGTCGCGGTGGGAGTGGCCCGTTCGGGGCCAGACGGGTCGCTGTCGTCGCCGGCCGGTCGCAGGAGCAGGAAGGCGACGACCAGGACGGCGACGCAGGCCGTGGCCAGGCTGACGCGCTGGAGCGTGGACATGGGGATACCTCCGGTGGTTCTTCGTCGGATCGATCGGGACGGCGCACGCGGATGGGCCGCGCAGCCGGTGGTCGTCGGTTCAGGCGAAGAGGACGGGAGGCGCGCGACCGGCGCCCTTGCCGGCCAGCACCGGGCGCCGCGCACGTGGCGGAGACCCGACGGCGACGAGGTAGCGGCTGAGCTCGAGCCCGCGCAGCGACTCCATCGTCAGACCGGGCGCGAAGCCGGGGCATCCCTCGACCAGGCGTGCGACGCGCACGGCGCAGGCGATCAGACCGCCGAAGGCCACGCAGAGCGGGATCGCGAGCCAGCCACCGCCACCGAAGACCCCCGTCCACCCAGACGGATGACCTGTCGTGAGCAGGCCCTCGAGCAGCTCTTGGCTGGTGTAGAGCCCGAGCAGGCCCACGGCGGCGATCGGCCACACGAGCCGCAGGCGGGTCCGGGCAGGCGAGGCACAGGGGCGGCGCATGGCGGCGAGCAGCAGCCCGCAGCCCAGGCCCGCGGCGATCACCAGGCCCAGCACCGGAGCCAACACCGCGAGATAGCCGTGCCCGTGGTGGGCAAGAACAGAGTCCGCGGCGTCGCCGTAGGCCAGCGCGTAGCGCAGCTCGTGCACGGCGAGTGCGCCCAGCAGGAGCAGCGCCGCCGCCTTGACCACCGCTCGTCGGTCGGGCACGGGCCGGATGGTAGGGCGTCAGGTGCAGATGAGCACCTCTTCAGCTATTTTCGGGCGCATGAGTCACGGTCCCGAAGGTGTCCCGCCGCCCGCGCGCATCGACGCCGAGACCGCCGTCGCGGTGGCCGAGACCATGCAGGCGCTGGCCGCCCCCAGCCGGGTGCGCATCCTCGCCCATCTCCAGGAGGCCCCCTGCTCGGTCGGCGATCTGGCCGCAGCCGTCGAGATGGAGTCCTCGGCGGTCTCTCACCAGCTGCGGCTGCTGCGTCACCTCGGCCTGGTCGTCCGCGTGCGCGAGGGCCGCCGCTCGATCTACGCTCTGCACGACGACCACGTCGCCACCCTGCTCGACCACGCCGCCTACCACGTCGACCATCTGCGCCTCGGCTCGCCGAGCCGCCGACGACGGGTCACCGAGGCGACGTGATCGAGACCCGGCGTCGGCGTCGACGTCGGCTGGTCTGAGCATGACCACGCTGGCGCTCGAGGTCATTCCACTCGTGCTGCTCGGCTGGGCCTACCTGCGACGGACCCGTTCCCTGGCCGCCCGTGGCCGACCGGTCGCTCTGGCGCGCCGGCTGAGCTTCGCCCTCGGCCTGCTCATCGTCTTTGCGGCCGTCGGAACCCCGCTGGCCCACATGGCCGAGGAGTTGTTCCTCGCCCACATGGTGCAGCACATCCTGCTCGGCGACCTCGGAGCGCTGCTGCTGGTCTTCGGCCTCACGGGACCGGTGCTCGCACCCGCCCTGCGCGTCCGCGTGCTGAATCGGCTGCGTGTGCTCGGCCACCCCCTGGTGGCCTTCCCGCTGTGGATGGTCAACCTCTACTGCTGGCACCTCTCGGCGCTCTACCAGGCGTCGCTGTCCGCACCCGCGGTGCACGCGGTGATGCACGCGGCCTTCCTGGGCCTCGGCGTCGCGATGTGGATGCCGCTCCTCGGCCCACTTCCCACCCCGGCGTGGTTCGGCGACCTCGCCCGGCTCATCTACGTCTTCGCGATCCGCCTCGCGGGTGCGCTGCTGGCCAACGTCTTCATCTGGTCCCAGACCGTCTACTACCCCGACTACGCCCCCGGCCAGGCGGAGTGGGACATCGCGCCGCTCACCGACCAGGCGACCGCGGGGGCGATCCTGATGATCGAAGGGTCGATCCTCACCGTCGTGCTCTTCGGCTGGCTCCTCTTCCGTGCCGCGCGCCACGACGAGCAGCGCCAGGCGCTGCTGGACTTCGCCCGCGACCACGGCCTCGCGCTGACCGAGGAGCGCGCCGCCCGGGCCGCAGCCAGCGGACAGGCCGGCGCGCTGCGCGCCCAGCTCGAGCGTCGCGCGACCAGCAAGCACCAGGCCAAGTGAACGCCCACCATCTCGCACTCGCAAGTGCCCTACCCCGATACGCGCCGTGACCTGGTGGCAATGGCTTCTCCTGGCAGGGGGCGTCACCGTCGTCGTCTACGCTGCGTTCGTCGTCCTGCTCCTGCTCGCCGGACGGCGACAGGACGCGCGGGCTCTGGCGGGCTTCATCCCCGACTGCCTCGTCCTCTTTCGCCGCCTGCTGGGCGACGACCGGGTGTCACCCCGCAGCAAGCTGCTGCTGGCCGCGCTCGTCGTCTACCTCGCGATGCCGTTCGATCTCGTGCCCGACTTCCTTCCGGTCGTGGGGCAACTCGACGACGCGATCATCGTCGCGCTCGTGCTCCGCACGCTGCTGCGAGCCGGCGGCCCAGAACTGCTGAGCGAGCACTGGCCCGGACCGAGCAGCTCGCTCGACGCGCTCACGCGTCTCGCCTACGGGCACAGGCAGAGCGCACCGAGGTCACCGACAGAGTAAGCCTGTTTGATTGCTAGCCTGAACGGGCGCTCATGAGTAGTCCGGCGAGATCCACGGTTCTCACGCAGGTCGGCGCGACGTGCGCGAGCTGCGCGCGCGGGGTGCGCAGCTTCTCCGGGCGCTACCGCGAGTTCCTCCTCGATCCGGGCACGTTGTTCACGATTGCGGCCTTCGTGTTGCTGATCGTGGCGATCGTCGATCGCCCGGGGGGCGTGATCGCCAGCGGGAATCCCGCCGACACGGGCTCGCTGCCCTACCTCGCCTCCGCACTGGTCGGCTCGGTGTACATCTTGTGGTCGGCCATCCAGGGAGTGCGTGAGCGCGACTTCACCGCCGACATCCCGGTCTCGGTCGCGACGATCGCCGCGCTGGCCATCGGCCAGTACTCGGCCGCCGCCGTGGTCGCGGTGCTCCTGCTGGCCGGCGGGCTGCTGGAGGAGTTCGTCGCGGCGCGCGCCGACCGCGCGCTGGACGCGCTGGCCGGGCTGCTGCCCGACCGGGTGACCGTTCGCCGCGACGGGCGCGAGCAGGCCGTGGCCCTGGAGGACGTGCTCGTCGGCGACCTGCTGCGCGTGCGCCCAGGCGAGCGCATCGCGGTCGACGGCGAGGTCGTCGCCGGCGGCGCCTCGGTCGATCAGGCGACGATCACCGGCGAGAGCATGCCCGTCGACCGCGGCCCCGGCGACACCGTGTTCGCCGGCACACTCGCGTCGCTGGGCACGCTGGAGGTCCGCGCGACGAAGGTCGGCGCCGAGACGACGCTGGGCCAGATCCGCCGCATGGTCGAGGAGGCCCAGGAGTCCAAGGCGCCGATCGAGCGCGTGCTCGATCGCTACGCCAAGCTCTACACCCCGGTCGCGCTGGTGCTCGCGTTCGTGCTCTGGCAGGTCACCGGCGAGCCCACCCGCGCGATCACCATGCTCATCGTCTTCTGTCCCTGCGTGATGGTGCTCGCCACCCCGACGGCGCTGGTCGCCTCGATCGGCAACGCGGCGCTGCGCGGCAGCCTGGTCAAGAAGGGCGCCACCATCGAGGCGCTCGAGAAGATCGACACCGTGTGCTTCGACAAGACGGGCACGCTGACCCATGGCGCCCCGCGGCTGGTCCACACCATCGTCCTCGACGGGCTGGGCGACACCGAGCTGCTGCGCTGCGCCGCCGGCGCCGAGAAGTTCTCCGAGCACCCCCTCGGCCAGGCCATCGTCCGCGGCGCGCGGGCGCGCGAGCTGACGATCGCCGATCCCGACAGCTTCGACGCCCTTCCCGGGCTCGGGGTGCGCGCGCAGACCGACGGGCGGACGGTGGTGGTCGGCCGGCCCGAGCTGCTCGCCGAGCAGGGCATAGACCTCAGCGCGCCGCTGCGCGCCCGGGCCGATGGGCTGGCCGCTCCCGGCGCGACCGTCGTGGCCGTGGCCGTGGACCAGCGGCCCGCGGGCCTGCTCGTCCTCCAGGACGGGCTGCGTGAGGACGCCGGGGCCGTCATCGCCCGCCTCAACGATCTCGATGTCCGCACGGTGCTCATCACCGGCGACAACCAGGCCACCGCGCAGCGCATCGCCTCCCAACTGGGGATCGCCGAGGTCCACGCCGAGGTGCTCCCGGCCGCCAAGGCGCAGATCGTCCGCGAGCTCCAGGAGCAGGGCCGGCGCGTCGCCTTCGTCGGCGACGGCGTCAACGACGGCCCCGCCCTCGCCGTCGCCGACGTCGGCGTGGCCATGGGTCGCGGGGGCACCGACCTGGCCATCGAGACCGCCGACGTCAGCCTCCTGGCCGACGAGCTCGCCCGCCTGCCCCACCTGCTCGGGCTCTCGCGCGCCGCCCTGACGGCCATCCGCCAGAACCTCGTCTTCTCGCTCGGCGTGCTCGCCGTCGCCGTCGCCCTGACCATCCCCGGCATCCTCACCCCGGTCACCGGTGCGCTGGTGCACGAGCTCTCCTCCATCCCGGTCATCGCCAACTCCGCCAGGCTGATCCGCCGCCGCGCGTCCTGAGCCCAGCGGCGTGCTGAGCCCCCTCGCCCATCCGACCTATCGCCGGCTGTTCGGCGCACAGGTAATCGCGCTGATCGGCACCGGGCTGACCACGGTCGCTCTGACCCTGCTGGCCTACGACCTCGCAGGCGAGAACGCTGGTGTCGTGGTGGGCATCGCGCTGGCCCTGAAGATGGTCGCCTACGTCGCCGTCGCCCCGATCATCACCAGCTTCGCCCATCGCCTCGCGCGCCGGCCGCTGCTCATATCGCTCGATCTCCTGCGCGCCGGCGTGGTGGTCCTGCTGCCCTTCGTCGACGCGGTCTGGCAGGTCTACGTGCTGATCTTCGTCCTCAACGCGTGCTCGGCGGGCTTCACCCCGACCTTCCAGGCCACGATCCCCGACATCCTGCCCGACGAGCAGTCCTACACCCGCGCGCTGTCGCTGTCGCGGCTGGCCTACGAGCTGGAGAACCTGCTCAGCCCGACACTGGCGGCGCTGGCGCTGGTGGTGATCAGCTACGACGGTCTGTTCGTGGCCAACGCGGCGAGCTTCCTGCTCTCGGCGCTGCTGGTGTTCTCGGTGGCGATCCCCGCCGCGCGGGCCACGGCGCGGACGGGTGGCCCGCTGGCCAAGCTGACCTTCGGAACGCGCGCGTACCTGGCCACGCCCCGCCTGCGCGGCCTGCTGGGACTCAACCTCGCCGTGGCGGCCGCCAGCGCGATGATCATCGTCAACACAGTGGTCTACGTCCGCGAGCTGTTCGGCCGTGGCTCCACCGACGTGGCCATCGCCTTCGCGGCCTCGGGCGCCGGGGCAATGATCGCCGCTCTCGCGCTGCCCGCGGTGCTCGACCGCATCGACGATCGTCCGGTCATGCTCACCGGCGGCGGGCTGATCGCCGCCGGCCTGGCGCTCGGCGCGCTGACGCCCAGCTTCGCCGCGCTGCTGGCGATCTGGTTTGTGCTCGGCGTCGGCCTCTCGCTCGTGCAGACCCCGGCCGGCCGCCTCCTGCAGCGGTCGGCAGGCTCCAGCGACCGCCCCGCCGTGTTCTCGGCCCAGTTCTCGCTCTCACACGCCTGCTGGCTGCTCACCTACCCGCTCGCCGGGCTCCTGGGCGCCACGCTGGGCCTGCCCGCGACCTCCGCGCTGCTCGCCGCGCTGGCCACCGGGGCGCTGCTGATCGCCGCGCGCGCCTGGCCGGCCCATGACCCCGCCACCCTCGAGCACACCCACGAGCCCCAGGACCACGACCACCTCCACGCCCACGACGACGACCATCACCCCCACGACCACCAGGACACCCGGGAGGCGACCGGGCACGCCCACCGCCACCGCCACCCCCGCCAGGTCCACGCCCACACCTTCCACATCGACCTCCACCACCCCCGCTGGCCCACAGGACGGGGGCGCCGATGGCGGTGAAGTCCACCGCGCTGCCGGATCAGGGCGCTCGGGTGCCCCCGGACTCAGGCGCTACGGTGCTCGGGATGCGCCACCGCGTCGCGCCCCCGCTCGCCGCGTCGCTCGGGCTCCTGGCGCTGCCCGCCCCCGCGGTCGCGCACGGCCTGCACGCCGGCTCGGGCGACCAGTCGGTGCCCGGCTACCTCTGGCTGGGGATCACGCACATGATCGGCGGCTGGGACCACCTGCTGTTCATCGCCGGCCTCGTCGTCCTGGCCCAGACGGCCAAGGGGGCCGCCAAGCTCATCTCGCTGTTCGTCGCCGGCCACAGCCTCACCCTGCTGGTCGCCACGCTGGCCGGCTGGCAGCTCGACGCCGCCGGCGTGGACGTCCTCATCGCCGCGAGCGTGGCGTTCGTCGGCTGGCGCATCCTGGTGGGACGTCCACAGCGCTGGGGACCCACCCTCGTCGCCATCTTTGCCTTCGGCCTGGTGCACGGCCTGGGCCTCTCCACGCGCCTGCAGGAGCTCGACCTGCCCGCCGGGGGCGCGCTGGTGGCGCGGATCCTCGCCTTCAACGTCGGCGTGGAGTTGGGTCAGCTCGCCGCGCTCGCGGTGATCGGCGCCGCGGCGCTGCTCGTCGTGCGCGGGATCCGCGACCTCGACGCCGCCCGCCGTCTGACCGCCGCGTGCCTCGTGGCCACCGGCCTGATCGCCTCCTTCACGCTGACCTTCCTCGCGGCACGGCCCGACCCCACCGCGGCCGACGCGAGCCGGGACGAGGCCAGCACCCCGCGCGGGGAGACCTGTATCGAGCGCCCCGCCGCTCCTCAGCCTGCCGGACTCGACGGCGCCCACCCCGAGCGATCCTTCTACCCGCCCGGCCAGGCACCCGACGAGCAGGATCTGCGCCACGTCCTGGGCGACAGCTTCCTGATCGTGCGCTACGACCCCGCCCTGCCGCGACGCTCGCGGCAGGAACTCGCCGACTGGGCGCGGGCCAGACCGCTCGGCGTGGTGGCGGTCCCCGCGCAACGATCCACCGGTCAGGTCGACGCGATGACCCGCGAACGCGCGCTGGCCTGCGAGCAGCTCGAAGTCGACCAGCTCACGGCCCTGCGCGACCGCTGGTTCGCCACGCTTGCGCCCTGAATCGCCTTGGCGACCCGCGTCCGCCCCTTGACTTCACCTGTCCGCGCTGCGGGGCGCGCCCCGGCTTACGCTGCCGCGATATTCATAGCCAAGCCAAGCCAAGCCAAGCCAAGCCAAGCGCAAGCCGCCCGCCGCGCGGACTCACGCGGCGCGCAGCTGGGCCCACCGGCCGTGCCCGGCCTGTAAGGCCGCGCCCGGCCAGCTCTGCAGGACGCCGTCCGGGATGCCCAAGGACGACCCCCACACGCCGCGGCGGT
>JBBSMR010000083.1:0-11183 GCA_038233095.1 Euzebyales bacterium | reverse complement strand
GTTGCACCGCGGCGACGTGGTCCACGCCGACGTCGCCGGCGAGCCGGTCGATCAGCGAGGCGTGCGCGACCCCGATGCGCCCGTCCTCCAACGCCAAGGCGATCTCGGGCAGCGCGTGCAGCCGTCGGACGACCTTGCCGCGCCGGCCCGCCTCCGCGTGGGTCAGGCTGGTCGAGCGGCGCAACCAGACGCTGGGGTTGGCGAACCCGTCACGCTGCAACACCCCCGACTGCTCGGCGGCGCGCAGCACACCCAGCCGGTGGCCCAGCGTGGAATTAGTTAGTCTGCTTATCCTTTAGACTCACTCCTGCGACGGAAAACCACCCGAACCAGGTTACTAGCTAGGCTAGTTCTGGCAACCCAAGTATCGTTTTCCATTAATTAAGGCGGCATGACTCGTGTTGCACCCCCAACCGTTCGCATTGTTAACATTTATGTTTCCACCGGTCCATCTCTTGGGCCTCCACTTACGAACACCGGAGTCATACCAAATGTTAGCAGCCACAGTACAGTAGAGCTTATATCTCTGATATTCTCACTGGACCTTGACGATCTTGTGAATATTGTTCGGGTGCGTCTTGCTTAGGCCGGCACTATTATCGTGTCTGATGGAGTAGGACAGACCACCTGCACTGCTTCCTTGTGATCCGGTGATGGCGACGCCCAGCTTTGTCTTTTTGGTTGTCTCCCACTCGTACTTAATTCTTGACCGGCCAAGGGTTTCACTCGTTGGACAGGTACATAGGCCTTCCTGAATTCTTGAGTAGCGACCAACGCCGTGCCCTCTCCGCTGCGGCATGGATCGCCACCCACGGCCGCGGTAGCGATGACGCCGGCGGGGAGGGCGGGTGACTTCCCCGTCCTCCCTGCCGACGAGTCCGGACGAGGCTCTGCAGCAGGGGAGTTCTGCTCACTTGTATTCGCCGTGAACGTGAGATCGTACATGGCATGTTTGCGTTGGCCAGGCGAGCTTCGCTCTTGGCCGGGTGCCGTTTCCCGTCCGTTCGCGCCGGGAAGAACGTCCTCATCGTCAGCCTCCCAGGTCCAGGGCCGGCCGCGAGTGGGAGGGAAAGCGAGGACCTCGTACAACAACTCGTGATCGGAAGAGATTGAGCGCAGCGAGAGCGATACTGAGCCGTCGTGGTACCGGAAAGGGGCTCTTCGCTGATTTGAGTGGGTGAGGGGGGTGGCCTCTGCCGCTCCTGGCAGCGGTGTGGTTACGGGTTACGGTTCGGCGATCTGTTGACCGTGACCAGGAGCGTGGGATGGACAAGCTGGGACTGTTTCAGGCGGCGCTGGGCATCGCCGAGCCGTGGCAGGTGACCGAGGCGTCCTTCGATCCCGAGTCGGGGCGGCTGGATGTGCATCTGGACTTCGCTCGCGGGACGCCGTTTGCGTGTCCCGAGGGCGACGACGAGGCCTGCCCGGTGCACGACACCGACACGAAGACATGGCGGCATCTGGACTTCTTCCAACACCAGGCTCACCTGCACGCGCGGGTGCCACGGGTGCGCTGTCAAGCCCACGGGGTCCGGCAGGTGGCCGTGCCGTGGGCGCGGCCGGGCAGCGGGTTCACGCTGCTGTTCGAGGCGTTGTCGCTCGAGCTGTCGCCGCACATGCCGGTAGCCGCGCTCGCCCGGATGGTGGGCGAGCACGACACCCGCATCTGGCGGGTGCTGGAGCACTACGTGCGAGTCGCCCGCGCCGAGTTGAACTTCTCGGGGGTGACCCGGGTGGGGGTGGATGAGACCTCGGCCAGACGCGGCCAGGACTACATCTCGTTGTTCATGGACCTTGACACCCCACGGGTGATGTTTGCCACCGAGGGCCGCGGTGCGGCCACCGTGGGCCGGTTCGTCGAGGATCTGGCCGTCCACGGCGGCGCCGCCGCGCAGGTCGACAGCGTGTGCTGTGACATGTCCCCGGCGTTCATCCGTGGGGTCACCGACCACCTGCCGCAAGCCGAGATCACCTTCGACCGCTACCACGTGATCAGCCAGCTGGGCGACGCGGTCGACCAGGTCCGTCGTGGCGAGCGCAAGACGGCACCGGAGCTGGCCCGCACCCGCTACCTGTGGCTCAAACGTCCCGAGAACCTCAGCGCACGGCAGGCCGAGACGCTGGTGTGGTTGACCCGGCCCTCCTCGCAGCTGGCCACCGCACGGGCGTACCGATGGCGGATGGACTTCGACGCCTTCTACGACCAGCCGGACGAGCTGGCCGAGGCCTACCTGACCCGCTGGTGTCGCGGGGCGATCCGCTCGCGGCTGGAGCCGATCAAGGCGTTCGTGAGGATGGTGCGCTCGCACTGGGACGGGATCGTGCGCTGGCACCAGACCCGGTCCTCCAACGGCATCCTGGAAGGCACCAACTCGCTGGTGCAGGCGGCCAAACGCAAGGCCCGCGGCTACCGCAGCAAGACCAAGATGATCACCATCACCTACCTCATCGCCGGCCGGCTCCCCCTGCCCACAATCCACACGATCTAGCGAGGAGCCCGGAAAGGGCTTGTAGTTGCCTAGCTTAGCTCGGAGGGAAAGCCGTCCTTCGCTATCCGTCGTTGCGATTCCGAGGAGGGTGGGAACGACCACGTCAGGGTTGTCGGAAGAGGCGACGGTGGCGGTGTTCGGCATGACCTCGATTCGGATATCGGTTTCGGATATCGGTTCTCCACTCTCATTCAAGAGTTGACCCGTTAGCACATGCGGCGAAGACTGCGCCGTAGAAACGGAGTTTGGATAGACTCCCACTACCGCCAACGCCAACGCCAAGACTACAACGAATAGAGCGACTCGAACAGGCTGCGAGCGCGTCCTCATGGCGTCCCCTTTGTGGGGCTGCCCCGCCCGAAAAGCAAGACCGCCCGTTGTGTAGGACGGCCCTGTTGTGTAGGACGGCCCTGCATCGCCTCCCCGAGGAAGACTTCTCTCGGTCTACACGGCAAGTTGGTCCATGTCAGGGATTCGCGGGAGAATTTCGCTTTTCGCCCTTGAGGGCTCGGCGCCCGATTTCTAGCTTTCCGGATTCCACATGGTGGCGCGTATCTTGGATGGCGGCCAGGACTCAGGCTGGTCAACGAAGGGCGGGGATCCGTTGTGGCATCGTGGAGGCGTGCCGAGGGAGGGCGAGGAGGGCATGGCGGTGAGCGCGTCGACCCGACCCCGGCTGGTCGCGGGGCTGCGACTCGTGCGGCTCGTGGGCTCCGGGGGCGAGGGCGAGGTCTGGGAGGCGCGCGATCAGGCTGGCCGCAGTCGGGCGCTGAAACTCATCCGCCCCGCGATGCTGGCTGATCCCGACGCGGTCGAGCGCCGCGGCACGCTTCTGCGCCGTATCGATCACCCTGCGCTCGTGCGCGTCTACCGGACGGGGCTGCTGACCGGCTCGTCGCTGGAGGGCTGGGGCTTCGTTGAGATGGAGTTCGTCACCGGCGAGCCGCTGGAGCGCGCCCCGGCGGACCCGCACACCCTGGAACGGTTGGAGCCGCTGGCTGAGGCGCTGGATCTGTTGCACGACGGTGAGTGGTCCGACGGGGTGCCGCTCGTCCATCGCGACGTGAAGCCCGCCAACCTGATCGTCCGTCCCGACGGGGAGGTCGTGCTCGTCGACTGCTCCACCCTGCGCGACGCCGACGTGACCCACATGACGCGCATCGGCACGCCGGTCTTCGCCGCGCCCGAGGCGTTCACGGGCCGCTCGGGGCCGGCGGCGGACGTCTACTCCTTCGCGGTGACGGTGGTCGCGCTGGTGACCGGTGCTCGCGGCGCCGAGCTCGTCGAGCTGCTGGCCGAGCCGTGGCGGTTGGAGCTGCCACCGGCTGTCGCGTGGGCGCTCTCGCCCGATCCGCACGAGCGGCCGCGTTCGTGCACCGAGGTGCTGGAGTCGGGAGCGACCATCCAGTTCGCGCCGGTGGACGCATGGTCCATCGACTCTGACGAGCCCTCTGGCCTGGTCACCGATCTGCCTGCTCTGCACGGCGGCCGGAGCGGCGTGAGGGGTACGGCCGCGTGGTGGCTCCTGCCGCTCGGCGCGACGCTCGCGGCGGTCGCCGCGCCGACACTCAGGTTGGCCGCCACGGACCCGCTGTTCCTCTGGGGCATCGCGGCGGTCACGCACCTCGGGGCGCAGAAGTTCGCGGGCCGGCGACTGTTGCCCGCGGTGCTGCTGCCCCCGGTGGCGTGGGCACTGCTGCTGTCGGCTCGCTCGTCGGCGCCGCGCCGCGGCCGGGCCTGGCTGCGGACCGCGGCGGCGGGAGCGCTCACTGCCGCCACGGTCGGAGCCGCACTGGCCATCCTCGACAACGCGGGGACCCCCGAATTCGCGGCGGCGGCGCTGGCCTCCGGGTGGATCACGACCGCGCTGTCCGTGGCCGCCGTTGCCGACGACAGCGGCTTGGGGTTGGCGCTGCGATGGGTGCTCGGCCCGTGCTGGCTGATGGGGGCGCTCCTGCTCATCCTCGGATCGATCATCGCCCTGCCGGTCGTCGCGGTCATGGGACAGGCGGCCGCTACGCTGCGGCTGCTTGCCCGGACGGTAGGCAGCGCGGCCGGCTTCGTGAGGCGAGATCTCAACACCTACAACTGGGAGGCACCATGAGCGCGCGCATCATCGACGGCAAGGCCACCGCCGCCGCCCTGCGCGAGCGCATCGCCGAAGAGGTCGCGGAGCTGGGGCAAGAAGGCGTCGTGCCGGGACTGGCCGCCGTGCTCGTCGGCGACGATCCGGCCAGCCACGTCTACGTGGGCTCCAAGGAGCGCATGTGTGAGCAGGTGGGGATGCGCTCGTTCGGTGCCCGCCTTCCCGCCGATCTCAGCCAGGCCGATCTGCACGCCGAGATCGACCGCTTGAACGCTGACGAGCGCGTCAGCGGAATCATCGTGCAGATGCCCCTGCCCGATCATCTGCACCCCGTCGCCGCGCAGGAGCGTGTGGACCCGCTCAAAGACGTCGACGGTCTGGGTCCCGAGAGCGCCGGCCGCCTGCTGCGCGGGGATCCCCGTTTCGTCCCCGCGACCCCGCTCGGGTGCCAGGAGCTGCTGCGCGCCTACGACGTGCCCACGGACGGGGCCGAGGTCGTCATCGTCGGCCGCTCCCAGCTCGTGGGACGGCCCTTGGCGATGCTGCTCTCGCTGAAGGGCCCGATGGCCAACGCCACGGTCACGATCTGCCACACCGGCACCCGCGAGCTGGCGGACCACACACGCGGGGCGGACATCCTCGTCGCCGCCGTCGGGCGCCGTGACACCATCACCGCCGACATGGTGAAGCCTGGCGCCTGCGTGCTCGACGTGGGCATCAGCCGCGGGGATGACGGCAAGCTGCACGGCGACGTCGCCTTCGCCGAGGTCGCCGAAGTCGCGGGCGCGATCACACCAGTGCCAGGAGGAGTCGGACCGATGACCGTCACGCTCCTGTTGCACAACACCCTGCTCGCGGCCCGCCTCCAGGCGCGTGAGGGAGTCACGAACCGGGCAGGGTAACCTCTCCACCTCGTCGGACCGAGCTGTCTACGAGACATCACTTCAGAACTCTCTGCCTACGAAGGAGCGCACGATGAAGGTCACCGTGGTCGGTGCCGGCAAGTACGGGTCGATGACCGCGCTGCGGGTCGCGCAGGGCGGCTACGCCGACGAGGTCGTGATGACCGACATTGTCGAGGGACTGCCGCAGGGTCTGGCGCTCGACATGAATCAGTCGCGCTCGGTCGAGCGCTACACCACGCCCGTCGTCGGCACGAACGACTACGCCGAGACAGCCGGCAGCGACATCGTTGTCGTCACCGCCGGCAAGCCCCGCAAGCCGGGGATGAGCCGCATGGATTTGCTGCAGGACAACGCCCAGATCGTCGGAGGGGTCGCGCGCGAGATCGCCGACAGCTCACCCGACGCCGTCGTCATCGTGGTCTCGAACCCCTTGGACGAGATGACGGCGCTCTTCCAGCAGGTGTCGGGCTTCCCCACCGAGCGGGTGATGGGGCAGGCCGGCATGCTCGACACGGCGCGCTTCACGGACAAGACCGCCGAGAAGCTGGGCGTCTCACCCCTCGACGTCGAGGCGATCACGCTGGGCTCCCACGGCGACACGATGGTGCCCGTGCCGTCGCAGGTGAAGGTCGAGGGTGAGCCGCTGAGCGAGCGCCTCTCGCAGGACGAGATCGACGAGCTGGTCGAAGCGACCCGCAACGGCGGCGCCGAGATCGTGGGGCTCTTGCAGAACGGTTCGGCCTACTTCGCGCCGTCGTCCGCGGCGGCTCGGATGGTCGAGGCGGTCGCCAAGGACGAGGGCGCCGTCCTGCCCGTCTGCGCCTGGGTGGACGGCGAGTATGACATCACCGGCGTGTACCTGGGTGTGCCGGCCAAGCTGGACCGCACCGGCGTCGCCGAGGTCGTCGAGCTCGACCTCACCGAGGAGGAGCGCAGCAACCTGCACGAGGCCGCAGAGGCCGTCCGCGAGAAGCAGTCCGACGTGGCGAGCCTGGCTTCCGAGTAGCGTCCACGGCAGCCACAACAGGAGAGGCCTCATGTCCCGCAATCGCATCAACGCCCCCGCCGAGCCGCCGGCGCGCCGACGGCGCGGCGTCGAGCCCACCGACAGCGACCGCATCCGGCGCCGCCTCGCCGAGCAGCCCGAGCTGGAGCTCTCCCAGGAGGAGCTGCGGGCCCTCGCCGATGAGGGCATCGACCCGGAGGATCTCCGCCGGGTCGCGCGAGACGCTCTCAAGGAACAGCAAGCCAGCGATCATGATCGCGACACGGTGCGCGATGAATTGGAGGGTTTGGTGCTCGAACAAGAAGGCGACGAGCAGTATTAGCCGTTGACGTAGGGTCTGCCGGTTTCTACGGTTCTAGTCCACCAGGCATGATCACGAGCGACCCCCATCTCACGACCAAGGAGCATGGCATGGCCGATATGCAAGGACAAGTAGCCCTCGTGACAGGCGGATCCCGCGGTATCGGCCGCGCCATTAGCGCGCGGCTGATCGGACGAGGCGTCTCGGTCGCCGCGGGTTACTCACGCGACACCGAGGCCGCTGAGCAACTGCAGAAGGACCATCCCGACGCCCACATCACCATCCATCAGGGCAACATCGGTAACGCTGAGGACTGCCAGCGCGTCATCGATGAGGTCCTCGAGGAGCACGGCCAGCTCGACATCCTCGTGAACAACGCCGGCATTACCGTCGACAAGACCGTGCGAAAGATGAGCCCGGACGACTGGGACCGCGTGATCCAGGTCAACCTCAACGGCGCCTTCTATCTCTGTCAGAGCGCCTTGCCGCACATGCTCGAGGCCGGATACGGCCGCATGATCAACATCAGCTCGGTGATCGGCGAGAAGGGCAGTGTCGGGCAGGCCAACTACGCGTCGGCGAAGTCCGGCCTGCTTGGGCTCACCATGAGCCTGGCGCTGGAGACCGGCAGGAAGGCCATCACCGTCAACGCGGTGACGCCCGGGTTCATCGAGACCGACATGGTCGCCGGCGTGCCCGAGAAGGTGCTCGACGGCATCGTCAGCCAGATACCCACGAACCGCCTCGGGCAGCCCGACGAGGTCGCTCGCGTCGTGGAGTTCCTCGCCGACCCGGACTCCTCCTACATCACCGGCGCCGTCTACTCGGTCAACGGCGGCCTGCACATGTCAGCCTGAGCCTCCTTCGCGGCCCCGGTTGGGGAGCGAGCGTGCGGTATATCGCGCGCCGGCTCCCCAGCGGGTTCAGCGCTGGGACTCCAGGTCGGCGACGTGTTGGCGGGTGGCGACGAAGGCGTCGGGGTTGAGGGCGATCGAGTCGATGCCCTTCTTGACGAGGAACTCGGCGAGCTCGGGGTGGTCGCTGGGGCCCTGGCCGCAGATGCCGACCTTGCGGCCGGCCTCGAGCGCCGCCTCGATCACCATGCCGATCACCATGCAGATCGCCTTCAGCACCACCGGGTTGCGCTCGTCGAACAGATGCGCCAGATCGCCGGAGTCGCGGTCGACTCCCAAGACGAGCTGGGTGAGGTCGTTGCCGTTGGAGAACCCGTTGAAGCGCTCGGCGAACTGCTCGGCAGCAGCACGTTCGCGGTGCGCTACTCCTCGGCGTCGAGGTCGGTCTCGAGCAACTCGACGACAGCGTCGACTGACTCCTCGGCGCCCTCGCCCTCGGCGGAGACAATGACCTCCTCGTCGTGCTCAGCCCCGACCGAGAGCAGGCTGAGCAGGCTGCCGGCATTCACCGGCTCGGCGTCGGGCTTGCCGATGTAGACGGTGACGGGCTGCTCGGCCGCCTTCTTGGCGATGAGCTTCGCGGGCCGCGCGTGCAGGCCCACCTCTGAGGCGACCCTGGTCTTGCGTTCGACTGTGCCGTCTGCCATGGAGGACTCCTTGATCGCGTCGCGAGTGCTGCGTCTCGTGATCCTACGGCTCGATGACGATCTTGATGCCCTCGCCGTCGATGACTTTCTGAATGCCTTCCACTACCTCCTCGAGCGGCAGGCGGTCCGTGACCAGGTCGGCGACGGGGACGTCGCCGCTGGCGATGAGTTCCAACGCCTTCTTGTTCTGCCGCGGTGTCGAGCCCGACGTCCCGGTGATCGTCAGCTCCTTGTAGTGCACCGTGTTGGCGTTCAGCTCGATGGTCGGGTTGTCCTTCGGCAGGCCGCCGAAGAAGCTGATGCTCCCGCGCGGGGCGGCCATCTCCAAACTCTCGATCTGTGCCTGACCCGAGCCGGCGGCGACGATGATGACGTCGGCACCCCGGCCGTCGGTGAGCTTGTGCACCTGCTCCACGGCGTCGACCGAAGAGGCGTCGATGGTCTCCTCGGGCTCCACCCGCTCGGCGGTCGCGCGCAGGCGTTCGGCGCTGATGTCGATGAGGAAGACCTTGCCGGCGCCGCGCGCCCGGGCGAGGCGCACATGCATGCCCCCGATCGGGCCGGCGCCCGTGACCACGACGGTCTAGCCTCCCCGTTCGCCGACGCGGGCGAGCTCCTGACCGTTGAGGGCGCACGCCAGCGGCTCGGCGACGGAGGCCTCCACGTACGAGAGCGACTCGGGGATGTGAGCCAGCCCCTCGACCTTCAGGACGGCTTCGGGCACGACCATGAACTCGGCGAACGCTCCGTCCCAGTTGTAGCCGATGGCCCGCAGGTTCTTGCAGACGGTCATCGCGGTGGTCTGGCACTCGACGCAGGTGCCGTCGGGCACCGCCGCGATGCTCTGGACGCGGTCGCCCACATCGAAGCCGGAGGTACCCTCGCCGAGCTCGACGACCTCGGCCGCCAGCTCGTGGCCGATCACCCCCGTGGCGGATCGATCTTGTGGTGGCCGTGACGGAAGATCTTCACGTCCGTGCCGCAGGTCCCGCAGGCGTGCACCTTGACGAGCAGCTCACCCGGTCCCGGCTCTGGCTCGTCCGCGTCCTCGACGCGCAGATCGCCTGGCTCGTAGAAACGCGCGACGCGCATGGTCATTCCCCTTCTTCCGGTTGCAGAGTGCGGTGGTGCTGGCTGCTCCGGTGGGCTGAAGCGTGCTGCATGGGCATCAGTCACGCAAGGGACGCTGCGTGTCAACGTCGCCGCGTTCGACGGCGTCGAGGTCGAGGTCGTCGGGTCCCGGCATGGTCGTGCCGGGCAGGCTGACGGCAGCGCTGCCCCAGGCGACGCCCTGCACGAGCGCCGCTTCGCTGCCGGGTTCGGGGTGGCTCAGGTAGCCGGCGAGCAGGGCGTCACCTGCGCCGACGGTGCTGCGCGGATCGCTGACTGCCGCGCTCGCGAACGCCACCGCGTCACCGGTGACGAGGAAGGCGCCGTCGGCGCCGAGGCTGACGAGTACCGTGTCAGCGCCTCGCTCGCGCAGCGTCTGAGCCGCCTCCAAGGCGTCACCGAGCGTGGAGAGCGTGCGCCCGGTGACCTCCTCGAGCTCCTCGCGGTTCGGCTTGACGAGGCCGGCGCCGGCGTCGACGGCGCGACCCAGCGGGGGACCGCTGGTGTCCACGGCGACCCGGACGTCGAGCGCGCCGAGACGCTCGACGATCTGGGCGTACAACTCATCAGGAGCGCCGGGCGGCAGGCTGCCGCACAGGGCGACCCAGCGGGCACCGTGGGTTTCGGCGGCCTGAGCGGTGGTCTCCACGAGCTGCTTGATCTCGTCGGTCGAAAGCGTCGGGCCCTGCTCGTTGATCTTCGTGGTCGTGCCGTCCGGCTCGACCAGCGCGACGTTCGAGCGCACCGAGCCGGAGATCGGGACGGCTGTCACGTGCACGCCCGCCGCATCCAGCAAGCTGGCCAGGTGGTCACCCTCCGCGCCGCCCGAGGGGAAGAGCGCGATCGCGGCGTGCTCGTTCGCGGCCACCGCGCGGGCGACGTTCACGCCCTTGCCGCCCGGGTCGACATGGCTCGTCGTCGCCCGCAACACCGCGCCGTGGGTGAGCTCGTCGATCTCCAGCGTGCGGTCGACGCTCGGGTTGGGGGTGACGGTGATGATCATGCGGCTCTCACCTTCATGTCCGAGCTCTCAAGTTCAGCGAGCACGCCGCTGTCGGCGGCGGTGTCGGTTACGAGCGTGTCGACGTCGGCGAGCTCACCGAAGCGGATGAGATGGTCGTTGCCGAGCTTCGTGTGATCGGCGAGCACGACGACGCGACGGGCAGCCGCCATCATCGCCCGCTTGACCGCCGCCTCGGTCGGGTCCGGCGTCGTGAACCCGCGCTCGGCCGAGACGCCGTTGGTCCCCATGAACGCGACCTCCGCGAAGGTCTCCGCGAGCGCGTTCAATGCCCAGACGTCGACCGCGCGGCCAGCGTGCGCCCGCGCACGCGCCCGCCCAGGATCAGCACCGTGACGTTGGGCCGGCTGGACAACAGCAGCGCCATCGGAATGCTGTTCGTAACTACGGTGAGCTCGCGATCGAAGGGCAGGACCTCGGCCAGCCGGCCGGTCGTGGTCCCCGAGTCGAGGATGACCGCGCCCTCGTCGGGCAGCTCGTCGAGCGCCGCCTTGGCGATGCGCCGCTTCTCTTCCACCATGTACTCGTTGCGCTGGGCGACGGCCGGCTCGAAGCCCAACCGCTGGATCGGGATGGCCCCGCCGTGCACGCGCCGCAGGAGCCCTTGCCGTTCGAGCGCCGTCAGATCTCGGCGCACCGTCTCGGTCGTGACGTCGAACTGCTCGGCGAGCGAGGCGACGTCGACCCGTCCGGCCCCGCGGGCG
>JBBSMR010000082.1:0-11249 GCA_038233095.1 Euzebyales bacterium | reverse complement strand
TTGTCGGGGATGGTCACGGCGTCTGGGGAGGCCGACGCCCCGGCCTCGTCGGGACGGGTCGCCCACGCGGGGAACGGGAACTGCACCACGAGCGGGATCGGCAGCTCGGGCTGGGAGACGAACATCGTGCCCGGCTTCAGGATCGTGGAGCGCTGGCGCTGCACCGTCGGCAGCCAGCCGTACTCCTCCCGCGCCGCTTCGGCGGAGTCCAACCGACCCACGACGCGGAGCGCGGAGTTGGCGATCACGCGCCGCTCGACCTCGGAGGCCGTCTGCTGCGCCCCGATGAGCACGATCCCGAGTGACCGCCCGCGCTCCGCCACGTCCAGCAGGATCTCCTTGATCGGGCTGGAGCCCTCGCGGGGCGCGTACTTGTTGAGCTCGTCGAGCACGACGAACGTGAGCGGCCGGCGCTGACCGGAGCGCTCCTTCTCCTCGAAGGCCTTCCGCAGCACCACCCCCACCACGAAGCGCTTGGCCCGGTCGTGCAGGTTGTGCAGGTCCACGACGCTCACCTGCCGATCTAGGTCGACCGCGTGGCGGTCCGCGCGCGGGACGTCGCCGCGCACCAGGTGCTCGATGTGCCGCACGGCGGAGAGCAGCCGCCGGATGAACGCGTTCACCGTGCCGCGGCCGATGGAGCGCCCGGCCCAGTCGAAGCTCGTGGCCTCGTCGTCGACGCGGTCGACGATCACCTCGACCAGGTCACGGAAGGTCCGGCAGGTCCTCCCGTCCAACCGCACGCCGCCCTCGCCGACGGCGTCCGCCTCGCGCAGCCGCGCCATGACGTTGTGCACGACCATGGTGTACTGCTGCCGGTCGTCCTCGGCGTCGGCGAAGAGGAAGGGCAAGAGGTCGTTCCTGCAGAACTCCTCCAAGGTCCAGAAGAACGACGTGACGCCCGCCGTGCGGCTGGCGACGTCCGGAGCGGCGGAGCTCGCGCCGCGCCGCGGAGGCGCGAAGACCTCCACGCTGGCGAAGGCGCCGGGTGCGAGGCCCAGCTTGGCGTAGCGCGCTCGTTCGGCGTCGTCCAGCCGCGTGTTGGCGTGGTCGAGGAAGAGCAGATCCTCGCTCTTCACGTTGAAGATCAGCGCCTTCGTGTTGAGCGCGTCGGCGCCGAGCACGCCTGAGGAGAAGAGCGTGTACAGCAGAAAGGTGGCGTACGTCGTCTTCGTCGCCACGCCCGAGACGCCGGAGATGTTGACGTGCGCCCCGCGCGTGCCGTCCAGGAACTCGAGGTTGGCGTACAGCGGCTCGTCGTCGCGGGACATGCCGATCGGCAGCCGCGCCCGCATCTGGTCGAAGAAGAGCGCCGCGTCGCGGTCGGCGCCCGCCGCGCGCCGGACGGCCGTGCCCGGCAGGGGCGGGACGAACAGCTCCGGCTCGAAGCGGGTGGCCTGCACCAGCGCAGCCTCGCTGACCTCGGCGGGCAGCAGGCCGGCGGCGACGAGGAAGACGTCGGAGTCGAAGCGCGCCCCCTCGTGGCGGGCGCGCACCTGCGAGACGACGCCGTAGATCTTGACCTCGTCACGACCGGGCGGCGTGCGCTCGAGCGCGACGACGTCGTCGAGCTGCAGGAACCGCTCGGGCGCCACGGCCACCCAGAACTCCAGCGGGGTGGCGTCCTCGGTGCCGATCACCCGTCCGACCGCGCCAGCCAGCTCCTCCATGCGCCCTCCCGTAAGCAGATGGTGGAGGGTAGCCGGTCACACGCTGGCGGCTACAAGCAGGACGACGAGCGCGCCATGCGCCACGGTGTAGACGACGGATCGACGCGACCGGCCGGGGGAGAGCCGCGGCCAGACCATCGCAGTCAGGACCGCCCCGCCCAGCGTGAGCGCGGCGCCGGCGGTCCAGAGCGTCGTCGGAACAGCGTCCCACGGCACGAGGCGGCGGGCGAGCGCAAGGGCGACAAGCGCCTCGCCGCCGGCGCGGATCAGCGCCGTACGGTCGACCTCCCGGCCCTGCCGCGACCGGTACGCCAGGCGCAGCCAGAGCGCGGGAAGGACGAGCATCACGGCGACGAGCGCCCAGCCGTAGAGCCCGACGTCATCGTCGACCGGTCCGCCGGCAGCGCCGAGAACGAGGCGCTCACCGAGTCCGTCGACGGAGCGCGTCGTGTTCGAGAGCACCACAGCGCCCCGCCGCTGCGCCCGGTCGAAGCCGACCCACGAGCTGAAGCCGCCGGTGCCGCCGTTGTGCCATGTGACGCGGTGCTCACGTGTGCGGCTCGTGAACCACCCCAGCCCGATGCGCGTGTCCTCGTCCACGCGCCAGCGTGGGCGGGCGGCCTGCGAGCCTGGGGCTGACCCAGCCATCACCGCCTGGAGCAGCCGGCTCAGGTCCGTTGACGTCGACCAGACTCCCACCCCGGCGGGCTGCCAACCGACAGCGAGCCAGGGTTCGGCGGCGAAGCATGCGACAGACCTTCCTTGGACCCGCAACGGGGGGAGACCTCCGCGATCGGTGGCGAACCGGGTCGCGTCCAGGTCGAGCGGTCCGAGGATGCGCTCCCGTACCAACCGTGCGTAGGTGGACCTCTGGTTCACGGCGAGCACGTTTCCGAGCGTGGCCACGCCGAGGTTGGAGTAGTCGAACGGCGCCGGCTGCGCGGTTACGTCGCCGGCTTGGCGCAGCACCCAGGCTCGGTCACCGAGATAGGGGTCACCGTCGGAGAGTCGTGAAGCTGCGAGCCGCAAGAGCAATCGGGGCGCGAGGGGCAGCGACGGATACCCCGCACGGTGACTGGCGAGTCGTTGGAGGCTTGCTTGGCCGCCGGTCTCGGCGGATTGCTCGGTGTCCGCGAGCGCCGCGACCGTCGCATCGGGCCGCACCGCTTCTGACGCGATCAGCTCGGCGAGCAGCATGCCCGTCAGCACCTTCGTCACCGAGCCGATCTCGAAGCCGGTGTCCGCATCCACGGCGGTCGCAGAGAGCGAACCCGTCGGCTCGGTTCGACCGAACCCGGCGAAGCGCACCTGCCCGTCCTCGATCAGCGCGACGCTCATGCGGTCCAGACCGGCGAGGTCGCTCCCCAGCGCGGCTCGCACCTGGAGGCCGAGCCGCTCGTCGCCGCTGGTCTGAACGGCGAGCCGGGGCGGGCGCGGCCCGACGAGCAGATGGAGCGCACCCGCCGCCGCGAGACCCAGCAGCCCCGCAAGGGCGGCACGGCGCGACGCGCGGCCGGGGCGCCACTGGGAGCCCCGCCGCATCCGCCAAGCTCTCATCGCCGGACCGCCTCGAGAATGACGAGCAGGGGAATGACCCGCTCAGCGGGGACGTGGTACCGCCCGCGGGTTCGCGACCGCAACCATCCGGCGGCGACGAGCTGCCGCAGGTGATGGTGCAGCTGCCCGGTCGTGCCGACGTCGTCGTGGTCGGCGAGCTCGGCGGTCGTAGCCCGGCCATCGAGGACCTGCTGCAGCAGTGTCAGCCGCATGGGATGGCCCAGTGCGTCGAGCGCGGATGCGAACTCGTGCCAGTCGTCCTGCAGCAGCTCCTTCGCGAGCGCCCCTTGTTGCCAGACATACCGCTCGCCGCCCGGCAGGCGCACGCTGCCCGTGAGCAGGACGCCGCCGGGATCGGTGATCCGTCGCTGCAACCCCCGCAACGCCCAGAACCGTTCGGCATCGGCGGGATCGTCGTCGAAGATCTCGGCCGTGGAGTCGGCTGCCCCGACGACGGGGTCGCCACCGCCTCGCTGACGCGCCTCGAGGGCTTCGACGCGCCGCTGGAGGGCGGTGATCCGCGCACCGATGTCGGGGTCCTCCTGCATACCGAGTATGATAGTACGCTTGTACGTAAAATGAAACTAGTGCGCGCGCATTAGGCCTGTCAGATCCTCAAGGGAGACGACGGCCGTGCCGATGGACGCCCGGTACGGGCAATATCGGTCGGAAAGGGACGAGTGTGCGGGGTCTGAGCCTGCTGCAGCGCTTCGCGCTCATCAGTGCGGTGCTCATCAGCGCACTGGGCTTTGCGCTCGCTGCCATTTCCCGAGCGGCCATCGAGCGTCGAGCCACAGAGCACGCGGAGCAGACGGCGGCGGTCGTCGCGGACTTCATTGTGGGCGCCCGTGTGCCCTCCGACGTCTTCGCTGACGGGCTCGCGCCCGGTGAGCGAGCACTCATGAATCACCGGATGCGGGCGATCGCGCGCGATCAGTTGGTGCAGGCAGCCTTGCTCTTCTCACCCGACGGCACGGTGCTGTGGG
The DNA here is from genome assembly GCA_038233095.1 of Euzebyales bacterium. Taxonomy (GTDB): domain Bacteria; phylum Actinomycetota; class Nitriliruptoria; order Euzebyales; family Egibacteraceae; genus JBBSMR01. The sequence continues at coordinate 7,036 of JBBSMR010000082.1, read as the reverse complement.
ACAGCCGCCACGACGACCGGGGTGAGCGCGTCGAGATCGAGGAGGGGCTGCGGACAGCCCTCGCTGGTCGGCGTTGGTCAGAGATCGAAGAGGGCGAGCACGCGGACGGCGATGAGGACGCGGACGTCGACCTCGCCGATGTCGGCCAGGACGCCGGTCGGCTCGTCGAGGTCTACGTGCCGGTGACCGCCGATGACGGGCCTGTCGTGGGCGCCTTCGAGCTCCACCTGCCCTATGAGCCGATCGCGCAGAACGTCAACGAGGACGTGCGCCGCCTGAGCGTCGGCCTCGCGGTCGGCTTAGGGACGCTCTTCCTGGCGCTCTTTCGCACCGTGGCCACCGCCTCGCGCCGGCTGCGCTCGCAGGCGGAGGAGAACCGACGTCTGGCGTACGAGGACACGCTCACCACCCTGCCGAACCGTGCGCTCTTCCAAGGGGCTCTCGACGCTGCGGTCGAGCGGGCACACGCTACGCACGGGGGCATGGCCGTGGTGTTGCTGAACCTGGACCGCTTCAGAGACATCAACGACACGCTCGGTCACCACATCGGCGATCTTCTCCTCGCTCAGGTGGGGGACCGCCTCCGTGAGCAGCTGCGACAGCGCGACACGGTCGCCCGGCTCGGCGGTGACGAGTTCGCCATGCTCTTGGACGAGATCGGCGCCCCGGACGCGGCGATGGAGGTCGCCGAGCGGTTGCTCTCGGCCCTCGAGGCGCCGTTCGAAGTGGGAGAGGTCTGCCTGGAGATCGGAGCGAGCGCCGGGGTGGCCTGCTATCCGCTCCACGCGAACTCGTCGGACGCGCTGCTGCAGAGCGCGGATGTGGCGATGTACGCCGCGAAGACCACGCACAGCAGGACCAGTGTCTACACCGCGGAGAACGATCCCTACACCCCGGAGCGGCTCAGCCTGTTCGGTGAGCTCCGGCGCGGCATTGACGCCGGCGAGCTCGTCCTGCACTACCAGCCGCAGCTCGACGTGGTCGGCGGTCGGGTGAGCGAGGTCGAGGCGCTCGTGCGCTGGCAGCACCCGCAGCGCGGTCTGTTGGGTCCGCATGAGTTCGTCGAGATGGCGGAGCACACCGGGTTGATCCGCCCCTTGACGATCCGGGTGCTCGAGCTCGCGCTCGCGCAGTGCGCACGCTGGCGCGATGAGGGCCGGGGGTTGCGGGTGGCGGTGAACCTGTCGGCCCGCAGCCTCGTCGATCCCGAGCTGCCAGAGCTCGTCGCTCGCCTCCTCGTTCAGCACGGGCTGCGGGGCGACGATCTCTCCTTGGAGCTCACCGAGAGCAGCGTCATGGTCGATCCGGCTCGGGCGCGGAGCGTGCTGGAGCGCCTCCACGCCCAAGGCATCCGCATCGCCATCGACGACTTCGGCACGGGTCACTCATCGCTCGCCTACCTCCGCGCGCTGCCGGTGGACACGCTGAAGATCGACAAGTCGTTCGTCCTCGACATGGACAGCTCCGAGGGCAACGCGGTGATCGTGCGGTCCACCATCGACCTGGCGCGCAACCTCGGCTTCAGCGTGGTGGCCGAAGGCGTCGAGACCGCGGCCGTGCTGGGCCATCTGCGAGTGCTCGGCTGTCGCTCGGCGCAGGGCTTCTACCTCGCCCGCCCTGTCCCGGCCGATGAGCTGCCCGGTGTCGTCGCGTCGATCCATGAACTGGTCGAGGAGAGGCCCTCTGAGGCGGTGGTCTGACCGACGTCCCTCGCGGGTAAGGGCTCCCGTATGAGCGAATCCTTGGATCTGGGCAGCCCCGACGACCTGCACAACGTCGACCTCGAACTCGACCCCAACGAAGCCTCCGGCATGACGACGGTCGACCATGACGACGACCTGCTCGAACGTCTCGGCTGGCACATCGGGTTCTGGGTCGTGCTCGACGAGGGGCGGGTCGAGAACTGCATCGCGCTGATCGGCCGCGAGCAGGCCACGGACCAGCCGGACGAGGGCTGGCAGGTTCACCGGCTGCAGTGCGAGGAGCAGGAAGAGGAGTTCGAGGACTGCGAGTCCGTCGCGCGCTCGGGTCAGATGATCTACGTCTTCGGCTCGCAGTTCGGCTCCAAGGACGGTCCGCTGCAGACGAAGCGCCACTTCATCGCCCGCTTCGACGAGAGTCAGATCACGATCGAGGACGGAGAGCCCCGCGTCGAGCTCGAAGTCGCCGCGCTGCCCTTCCGGCTGCACCAGATGGTGAACATCGCCCTGCGTGAGCGGGGGATCGACCTCTTCCCCCTGGGTCCCGAATCGCGTGAGGAGTTCATCACCGAGACCCGCCAGGAGGCCATCGAGGACGAGGAGGAGTGGTACTGGCGCATCCGCTACGACGACCATCCGATCAACATCGAGGGCGTCACCTTCCGCGACGACGGATCGGCGCTGCTGGGTCTGCGCAATCCCGTCACCGAGCGGGGGAACCCGATCATCGTGCAGCTTGAGCACATCGAGGGGTTCTTCGAGCGCGACGCGCCCGAGCCGGTCATCGAAGGGGTCTGGACCGTGGACAACCTCGGTTCCGCGCACGAGTACGTCGGCATCCGTGACCTGCAGAGCCGAGGTGACACCGTGGAGTTGCTGGTCGGCAACATCGAGGCCGTCGGCGAGGGCAGCCTGATCCTGGAGGAGCATCCCGAGGGCGGCACGGCAGTCTCGACGCACTGGCGCGCTGTCTTCCCAACCGACCGTCGCGGTGGGTCGGTGACCGCACAGTTCATCCGCGGTTTCGGTGAGCTGACCAGGGTGGAGGGCATCGCTGCGGACGCCGACGGACGCTTCTTCTACGTCTCGGACGAGGACGAGAAGGTGAAGACGCGGTTCATGGAGGTCTGAGAGGGCACTCAGCCTGCGGCGGTCTCGGCCACCACGAACTCGGCGACGTCGGTGACCAGCTCGCGCCGCGCGAAGGCGCGTCGCTGCTCCTCGGCCCCGGTGCCCCGTCGCAGGACGCGCTCGGCCATGGCGAGCACGTCCTCGGCGTCTCCGAATACGGCGAGCGCGTCGCCGACATAGTCGATCAGGCGGCGCAGGAGAGCAGGCGCGTCGACCAAGCGATCCTCGAACGGATCGAGCAAGGACGCGGTCATGCCGAAGCGGGCGGCCCGCCACTTCGCGGCCTTCACGAGTTCGGGACGCCGCGTCACGACCGGCAGCTCGCGACAGGCCTCCTCGTAGCACGTGCGTGCGAGCGCGCGGGTCAGTCCGGCCTGCAGGACCGCGTCGTCGACGTGCAGGCAGACGTCGGCTACGCGCAGCTCGAGCGTGTCGTGATCGCGCGAGAGCCGCCCGTCCCAGTAGATCTGTCCGTAGTCGACGATCACCTCGGTGGCGAGCAGACGCTCGGCGAGCGCGTCGTACTCGGCCGCTGAACCGAGCTGTTGCGGCATCCCCGCGGACGGCAGCCGATCCCACATCATCGCGCGGTAGCTCGCGTAGCCGGTGTCGATGCCGTGCCAGAACGGCGAGTTCGACGAGAGCGCCAGGAGCAGCGGCATCCACGGGAGCATGCGGTCCAGGATCGCGACCGCCTTGTCACGGTCGGCGACCCCGACGTGCACATGGCAGCCGCACACGAGCAGCTCACGGACGACCTGCTGCTGGAGCTCCTCCATCGCCTGGTAGCGCGGTGCCTGCGTGAACGCCTGCTCGTACCAGTCCGAGGTGGGGAAGGTGCCGGCCGCTGCGACGACGCGGCCGATGTCGGCCGCGGCTCGGATGACCGCGGCGCGGCGGGCGCGAAGCTCGTCCCGCACCTCTCCGAGCGTCTCGCAGACGCCCGTCTGGGTCTCGATCATCGACTGGGCGATCTCGTGGGCGTAGTCGCCTTGGTCGTCCTTCTCCGCCAGCCGGTCGATGATGGCCTCGCCGGACTGCGCGAGCGCGGTCGTCGTGGGATCCGCGACCTGGTACTCCTCCTCGACTCCGAGCGTGAAGTCAGGCGCGCTCGGCATGATCGCCCTCTAGGAGCCGGTAGATGGTCTCGGCGAAGACGGCGAGGCCCACGGGCAGAGCATCCTCATCGAGATCGAACTCCGGGCTGTGCAACGGTGCGGTGCAGCCCTTCACCGCGTTGCCGACGCCGAGACGGAACATCGTGACCGGAACGCCGGTGTCGCCGAACGCAAAGAAGTCCTCCGAGCCGAGGGAGGGGTGCGGCTCCCAGCGCACCCGTTCCCGCCCGACCACGCGCTCGGCGGCTGCCCCGACGATCGGGGTGAGCCACGGGTCGTTGTGGCCGGCGTCGTAGCCATGGGCGATCTCGACCTCGAGGCCGAGACGGTGCGCCTCGGCGATGCTGCGCGCCAGCGCGGGGAGTCGCTCGGTCAACAGCGCTCGGACCTCATCGCTGGTGGCGCGCACCGAGGCGTCCAGCAGCACCGTGTCGGCGATCACGTTGGGGCGCGTGCCCCCCACGACCGAGCCGAACGTGATGAGCGCCGGCTGCGTCGGGTCGACGTCGCGGGTCACGATGCGCTGGCTGGCGTCGACGATCTCCGCCGCGACCGGGATGGGGTCGGGCGTCCGGTGGGGATCGGCCGCGTGGCCTCCCGGCCCGCGCAGACGCAGGCGGATGTGATCGTGCGAGGCCGTCACAGGACCGCGACGCAGCCCGATCATCCCCGACGGATGGTGCGGATCGACGTGCAGCGCGAGCACCGCGTCCGGCCGCGGATCGTCGAGCGCGCCGGCCGCCACCATGGGCGACGCCCCGCCTGGGCCCTCCTCCGCCGGTTGGAACAGCAGCAGCACGTTGCCGGGCAGATCCTCCACGGCGGCGAACAGCTCGGCCACGCCCAACAGCGAGGCCGTATGGGCGTCGTGGCCGCATGCGTGCGAGACGCCTGCCACCTCGGAGCGGTAACCCTCTCTGCCGGAAGCCTCCTCGACGGGCAGCGCGTCCATGTCGGCGCGGACCGCGACGGTGCGCTGGCCCCGGCCTCGTATCAGGCCGACGACAGCGGTGGGGAGCAGCCTTCGGTGCGGCACGCCCAGCGTCTCGAGCGTGCGCTCCACGTAGCTGACGGTCTGGTGCTCCGCCTCCGCCAGCTCGGGGAAGCGGTGCAGCACGCGCCGGTGCTGAACCAGCCGCTCGGCCAGATTGTTCGCACCCGCCTGCAACGCGGATCGCTGCCAGCGCATACCACCTCCACTTCTCGTGTGCGACCGGCACGCTAGCGGGTCGTTAGACTGGGCCAGGAATCCGCCGGGCATGATGCCGTGCCTTCCCTACCCGTTGCGAGAAGGCTCGCGGCGCGAGGAGATCGCGGCGTCGCGCGCGTGGTGCGCACCCTCAACAGGGGCTGGGTCGGTAGGTCAGGCGAACTTCGTCTCGGGGCGGGGCTGAGCTTCGTCGTCGAGCTCGGTGTCGACCTTCTCGTCGTAGAAGCAGATCAGGTCGCGGATGCGCAGCGACTCGGGCAGCGGGTCGGGATAGGTCCACGCGAGGTCGTCGTAGCGCTGCCCGTCCGCGGCGACGTGGAAGTACGACGCGGTGCCCTTGTAGGGACACCCGGAGTGGGTCTCGCTCGGCTCGAGCTCGACGCGGATGTCCTCGCGGGGTAGGTAGTAGCGGGGGGGCAGCCCCGTCTCCAGCAGGATGAGTGGCCGCGTCGAATCCGCCAGCACCTCGCCGTCGAGTTTCACGACGACGTGGCGTGAGCTGCTCAGCACGTCGATGCGGTGGTAGGGGTCGCGCGCGTGGACGCCGACCTCCTCGTCCTCCTCCAACCAGGCGTCCATCGCCTGCCAGGAGAAGGCCACATGGTCCTGCAGCGGCGGGGCGTGCTCCAGGGGGTCGGGGTAGCCCCAGACCGCGTTCTCGGCGACGGCGTCGCCCGTCCGCACCGTCCAGTACGACGCGTCGCCCTTGAACGGGCAGTGCGTGGTGTGGTCGGTGGCCTCCAGCAGCTCCTCGCGCACGTCGGCGCGGGGGAAGTAGTAGACCGGCATGAGGCCGGTCTCGTGCAACAGCTTCACATGGCGCGAGTCGGCGACCGTCTCGGATCCCAACCGCACGCGGACGCGCTTCGGCGAGTCCTCCCAATAGAGCACGTGGGCCGGGCCCTCGCGGGTGAAGTTGAATTCTCCTGACGACTGCCGGCCGAAGGGACCGGTTCCTACGGTGAGTGCCATGCGTGCCATCCTAGGTGTGCGAGCCGACCCCGGGAGCGATCGGGCTCGCATGGCAGGTGAGGGTGATGAGCAAAGGAGTCCGCCGACTGGTCGAGGTCGCGCGGAGGGCCGGCGTGAGCGATGAGCGGGTGCTGACTGCGCTCGGCGAGACACCGCGTGAGCGCTTCGTGCCCGACGATCTCGTCGATCAGGCCTACAAGGACCGTCCGGTGCGCCTGCCGGAGGGACAGACGACCTCGCAGCCCTCCCTCATCGCGTTGATGGTCGAGGCGTTGCAGGTGGGCGGGTCCGACCGGGTGCTCGAGATCGGGACCGGCTACGGCTTTCAGACGGCGTTGCTCGCCCGGCTCGCCGCGCACGTGTGGTCGGTGGAGCGCCACGCCGAGCTGGCTGCTGCCGCCGACGAGCGGCTGAGGGCGGCGGATGTGGAGAACGCAGAGGTGGTGTGCGGCGACGGCACGCTCGGGCTCGCCGAGCAGGCGCCGTTCGACCGCATCATCGTCTCTGCCGCGTTTCACGAGGTGCCGGCACCGCTGGGGGAGCAGCTCGTCGAGGGGGGCCTGCTCGTGCAGCCCATGGGCCGCGCGCACGACGGCGCAGTGCTCGTCCACGCCAAGCGGTCCGGCGAGCTGGCGATTGAGCGCCGGCTGGTGCGCGCGCGCTTCGTGCCGCTCATCGGGGAGCACGCCAGCCCCTCGTGAGGCTCAGCGCGCGTACTCAGTTGAGTCCGCGGGCCTGCCTGAAGCGCTCCAGTGCCTCGGCGTGATCGACGATCGGGTCCGGGTAGTCGAGCCCGGCACGGACGTCGTCGTCGAGCTCCCACGGCTTGTGGATCGCCGCGCCCGCGATGCCGGCCAGCTCGGGGACGTAGCGGCGGACGTACTCGCCGTCGGGGTCGAAGCGTT